>NZ_CP115841.1:1443333-2165000 GCF_013318015.2 Agrobacterium tumefaciens
ATCCGGGGCGCATGCCCCACCGCCCAACCGGAGCAGTTTCGACATGTCTGCGAAGATTTACCGCCCTGCAAAGACCGCCATGCAATCCGGCAAGGCGAAAACCAATGTCTGGGTTCTGGAATTCGACGCTGAGGTCCCGCGCAAGATCGATCCGATCATGGGATACACCTCGACATCCGACATGAAGCAGCAGGTCAAGCTGACATTCGAGACGCAGGAACAGGCCGAAGCCTATGCGCAGCGCAAGGGCATCGAATACCGCGTCATCCAACCAAAGGAAGCAACCCGCAAGGTTGTATCCTACACGGATAATTTCCGCTTCAACCGCACCCAGCCCTGGACGCATTGAAGAAGACGCACTGAACGATTTTCAGCCGGAGCAATAATAGTCCGGCACGACGGCCCCTTAGCTCAGCTGGATAGAGCGTCGACCTTCTAAGTCGAATGTCGCAGGTTCGAATCCTGCAGGGGTCGCCATCTTCATCTAAACTGCCGCTTTCGGAATCCAGATCGCGGAAATGTCGTCGCCATACGGCACTGCCTCACTCTCCAAAGCACAAATCCCGACCCAGGCGCACACGACGGCATCCATCTTGTCCTCAAAAGCCTTCATCTCCCATCCCTTTGCGTTCGTCGCGGGAATGATGAGTGCATCAGCAACCCCACCTATCCGTCGATCCAGATGTGCGATAATGAAAGACCAGACCTCGAGGAGTTTGGCGCGACGGTCTGCGGACGTATCCGACCGCCAGTAGCTGCTGACTTTTCCCTGCTTATACGGAAGCCGTTTCGCGGCGTTGGTCAGTTCAACAAGCGCAGGGTGCGGGTAGACTTCGAGCAGACCGGGACTGCTGATTTCCCTGGTTAATAACGGATATCCCGCAAGTTCAAACCCCATTTTGAGGTCATCACTGACCTTGCCGGGCCTGATTGCATTTGGGGTGTGGGTGCCGCATTGCCGGGAACCATAGGCGGAAGACACCAGATTGTCCGAAGCACGGCGGGCAGTAATCGGTTGATGCGAGAGCGGCATATCAATCGTAACGAGATCGATCTTGCATCCCGTAAGGGCTTCTGCGGCCGCCAGAAGCGCCGATGCTTCGGCAACTGATCCCCTTGGGCGATCAGCGAGAACCGGGATATCTGTTCCACAGGCAAGGAAGCCGACGTAGGAAGATGCGGCGGCACGCAGCGTCCAGCCTGTTCCATCGTTGATGACCAAGGCGACCCCGCTTGGCTGGGTAACAGTCCATGCGGCGTCTATACCCAATACGGCTTTCAGAGCGTCACCCCTGCCCGAACAGCGTAAAATACCCCCAGGCGGCGGCAAAAAAAGCGATGATGGCGGCGATCGTCAGGGCTTTTTTCGATTTTGGCCCAAGCGGCTGGCGCGGCTTTTTCGGGGGCACCGGTTTGCGGAACTTCACCACATTGTCGTTCATTATATCATTGTCCTGCATGTCGCTGCTGAAACCGGCGCCACATCAATGACATCGGTCTTTTCGGATTTATCTCTAGCAGACCAGAGCTATCATAAATATTACCAAGTTTTCACTTCCCCCTTTGGGCAAGCTATGTCACTTCCCACAATCAGAGGAATACAAACAGCGACAGACGGACCGGAAACAGGGGTTGGAAACAATCCTCTGTAGTATTTTGAATTTTGCGGGTGACGAAAATGAATGACGCCAACACCAATGGCCGCGACACGGAAAACAGCCAGCCCGATCTGCGGGACATTCTGGGTACCAGCAGGTCAGGTAGAAAGAAGAAGTCGCGCCGCTATCTCTATGCCGCAGCAGCCGTGGTGCTGATCGGCGGGGGCCTTGGTTATTATTACCAGTCGCGTGCCGCAGGCGTCGCCTATACCTACACCACGGAAGCGGCGAGACAGGGCGACCTTTCCGTCATCGTAACCTCCACCGGCTCAGTCCAGCCGACCGATCAGGTCGACATATCGAGCGAATTGTCCGGCACCATTCGCAAGGTCAACGTTACCTATAACAGCCCGGTCAAATCAGGCGATATTCTGGCGGAACTGGACACCAACAAGCTGGAGGCCGACGTGCAGAGCGCCCGCGCCAAGCTTGCCTCCGCCAAGGCCAATGTGCTGAAGGCGCGCGCCGATCTCGGCTCGGCAAAAACATCGATGGAGCGTCTGCGGTCCCTCGTCCAGAGCCGAGTCTCCAGCCAGCAGGATCTGGATGCCGCGCAGTTCAACCACGATGCCGCCGGCGCCACGCTGCAGGTCAACGAGGCGACAGTGCTTTCGGCGGAAGCGGATTTGCGGCTGGCCGAGGTCAATCTCGGCAAGGCGAAGATCGTCTCGCCCATCGATGGTGTCATCCTCACCCGCAGTGTCGATCCCGGCGCCACAGTTGCCTCCTCGCTCAACGCTCCCGTGCTGTTCACCATTGCTGGCGATCTGCGCCATATGGAATTGCAGGTGTCGGTGGATGAGGCGGATGTCGGCAAAGTCGAGACCGGGCAGAAGGCCACCTTCAACGTCGATGCTTATCCCGACCGTAGCTTCCCGGCTGAAATAGAGACCGTGCGTTTCGCCTCCGAGACCGTGTCTAACGTAGTGACCTACAAGGGCATATTGACGGTGGACAATGAGGAATTGCTGCTGCGCCCCGGCATGACGGCAACCGCCAATATCGTCGTCGAGGAGATCAAGGATACGCTGCTTGTGCCGAATTCCGCGCTGCGATATACGCCGCCGCGCGAATCCGCCTCCCGTGGCGGTGGCTTGATGAGCCTGTTCCGCCCTCCCCGCATGGGCCGGTCGCAGAACCGCGATGCCGGTCCGGCCGCGACAGGCAAAAGAACGGTGTGGGTGCTGCGTAACAACACGCCCGTCTCGGTTTCGATCGAAACCGGCTCCACCGATGGCCAGCATACCGTGGTAAAATCGGGCGAGTTGAAGGCCGACGACCTGGTGATTACCGACGCCTCAGCCCGCAACGCCGGCTGACGGAGGAAAACCGCATGCAACAGCCGCCGCTCATAGAATTCCGCGATGTCGTCAAGCAATATGGCCGGGGCGAAGCGACGATCCGCGCACTTGACGGCGTCAGCCTGTCGATCCACGAGAAGGAATTCGTCGCCATCATGGGGCCATCCGGCTCCGGCAAATCCACCTCGATGAACATCATCGGCTGCCTGGATGTGCCGACATCGGGCGAATATCTGTTTCAGGGCGTGCCGACCAGCGGTTTCGACAATGAACATCTGACGCTGCTGCGCCGCCACATGCTGGGTTTCGTGTTTCAGGGCTTCAACCTCCTGTCGCGAACCTCGGCGGTGGAAAATGTCGAGCTGCCGCTCGTGTACCGGGGCATGAAAGCCTCGCAACGGCGCGCGCGCGCCATGGAGGCGCTTGCACAGGTGGGTCTGAAGGGCCGCGAGCACCACACGACGCAGGAGCTTTCCGGCGGTCAGCAGCAGCGTGTGGCCATTGCACGGGCCATCGTCACCCGCCCCGCTCTGCTTCTCGCCGACGAACCCACAGGCAACCTCGACACCAAAACCAGCGCCGAGATCATGGAGCTGATCACCACGCTCAACCGCGACAAGGGCATTACGGTCGTCATGGTCACGCATGAAGAGGATATCGCTGCCCATGCGGGACGCCTCCTGCGTTTCGTGGACGGCCATCTCGCCTCCGACAGCGCAGCGGAAAACAAGGAGACTTCCGATGTTCTTTGAAACGTCGCGTCTTGCGCTGCGCGCCATCAGCCGCAACCTGCTCCGCTCCTTCCTCACCGTGCTCGGCGTCGTCATCGGTGTTGCCGCCGTCATCGCCATGGTAACCATCGGCAACGGCACGACCGAACAGGTGAAATCGGAATTGTCGCGGCTCGGCACCAACATGCTGTTCGTGCGCCCCGGCCAGTTCGGGCCCGGCCGCGCCAGCACGGAAGCCAAACGTTTCGATGATCGCGATGTCGAGGCGATCCGCAACCAGATCAGCGGCCTGCGCGCCGTTGCTCCGCAAAACCGCAGCTCCGCCGCAACGGTCATTTTCGGCGGCAAGAACCACCAGACAAGCGTCATCGGCACCACCAATGATTATCTTGTGGCACAGGACTGGACGCTTGCGCTGGGACGTGACTTCCAGCCGGCCGAAGATCGCGGAGGGCAGATAGGCTGCATCATCGGCGAAACGGTGCGGCAGGAACTGTTCGGTGCGGAAAACCCTGTCGGCCAGACGATCCGCGTCAGCAACATCTCCTGCCCCGTCATTGGTGTTCTCGCCCGAAAAGGCCAATCCGGCCTCGGTGACGATCAGGATGACACCATCATCATGCCGCTCAAAATCCACCAGCGGCGCATCGGCGGCACCACCACCATTTCCTCCATCATGGTCTCCGCGCAGGACGGCGTTTCCACCGCCAAGGTGCAAAGCGACCTGCAGAACCTGCTGCGCGAGCGGCGGCGCATCAACATTGGCCGCGAGGATGATTTCACCGTCAACGACATGACGCAGATCGCCTCTGCCATGACCGGCACGACGACGCTGCTCACCGGGCTTCTGGGTGCGGTTGCAGCCGTCAGCCTGCTGGTCGGCGGCATCGGCATCATGAACATCATGCTGGTTTCGGTAACCGAGCGCACCCGTGAGATCGGCATTCGCCTCGCCATCGGCGCACTGGAAAAACAGGTACTGACGCAGTTTCTGGTGGAAGCCGTCATGCTCTCTGCCCTGGGCGGTACGGTCGGCATCTTGACGGGCCTTGGCCTTGCCTATGGCGTCGTCAGCTTCCTCAACGTGCCCTTCGTCACCAGCCCGTCGATCATCTTCCTCGCCTTCGCCTTCTCGGCTGCCATCGGCGTGATTTTCGGCTATTTCCCGGCGCGGCGGGCAGCGAGTTTGAGCCCGATCGAGGCGCTGCGGCACGAGTGAGACGAGTCGTCGAAGCTGCAACAGCCTCGACCGAATAGGTTCATGATTTACGGAGAGTTTCGATGTTCAAATCGATATCGGATAGCGCCGCTGCTGCAGACGGCGGTTCGCTTGCGCTCTTCGTGGAACGAATTGACGGACAAACGGAACTGTTTGTGATCAATCGCTCCCTCGCGTCACGCGGAACGCCCGACTACAACAAAGTCAGCTCCAGCCTTCGACCACTTGCCGAGGAGGATTGCGGGAAGATTGCAGCAGCTCTCGAGCCGCTTTTGACAACGACGCCATCGATTCATCCGCTGGCGGATTTTATCGATACGCTGAAACAGCAATCATCCCGCTGATCGGAAAAATGGCGCAGCCAATCAAACGCTGGCTTCAGCCTCGCGCTGCTTCGCCAGCGCCGCCAGATCGGCAGGCTTCAGTTCCACCGACTCACCGCAGCCGCAAGCTGACGTCTGGTTCGGGTTGTTGAAGGTGAAGCCGGAGCGCATCTTGGTCACTTCAAAATCCATCTGGGTGCCGAGCAGATAGAGCACGGCGGAGGGCTGAACCCACACCTTGGCTCCATCGAATTCGACCAGATCGTCCTTCGCATCCGCTTCCGTCACGAGGTCGATGGTATATTCCATGCCCGCGCAGCCGCCCTTCTTGATGCCGATGCGCACACCCTTGGCGTCCGGGCCGGAATTCTCGACGATTGCTTTAACGCGCGAGGCAGCAGCGCCGGTCATGGTCATGATCGCAAAGCCCATGGGCTTAATTCTCCTTCGACAATCGAGTTCAAGGCTCGATGTTTATGGATTTCAATTTAATAGCGCTTGAAGGCGCCATCAAGGGATGACGCCTGTCAAAATCACGTCAGTCTCAATACCAGCCGACGGCGACCTGAGCCTCTTCCGACATACGGTCCGGCGTCCACGGCGGATCGAAGGTCATCGACACTTCGACACCGGAAACACCTTCGACAGCGCCGACGGCATTTTCCACCCAGCCCGGCATTTCGCCGGCCACCGGGCAGCCCGGTGCTGTCAGCGTCATGACGATCTTGACCATCCGGTCGTCCTCGATGTCGATCTTGTAAACGAGACCGAGTTCGAAAATATCGGCCGGAATTTCCGGATCGTACACGGTTTTCAGCGCCGCGATCACGTCGTCGCTAAGACGCGCCAGTTCGTCGGGCGCAATGGAAGACGGCTTTGCAGCGTCTTCGGTCACATCATGGGTCTTTGCAGTGGCTTCGGCAGTCATGGTCCTGAACCTCAATCCTGATATCAGGCGAAAAATTTGCGCGCATAATCAAGCGCCTCGACAAGACGATCTACTTCGGCGCGGGTATTGTAAAGGCCGAACGATGCCCGGCATGTGGAGGTGACGCCGAACCGTTTCAAGAGCGGCATGGCACAATGGGTGCCGGCACGCACGGCAACGCCGCGCCGGTCTATCACCATCGACACGTCATGGGCATGGATGCCCTCGAGTTCGAAGGAGAAGATACCGCCCTTATCAGGCGCATTGCCGATGATTCGCAGTGAGTTGACCTCGCGCAGCCGCTCGGCAGCATAGGCCGCAAGATCAGCCTCGTGGGCTGCAATCGCGGCACGGCCGAGATTGTCCATATAATCAAGCGCATAGCCAAGACCGATAGCCTGCACGATGGGCGGCGTTCCCGCTTCGAAACGATGCGGCGGCTCGTTATAGGTCACATTGTCTTCGGACACGTCGAGGATCATCTCGCCGCCGCCCTGGAACGGCCGCATCTCGCTCAGGCGGTCAGCCTTGCCGTAGAGCACGCCGATGCCCGAGGGACCGTAAAGCTTGTGGCCGGTCATGACGTACCAGTCGCAATCGATATCGCGCACGTCGACCGGCATGTGAACCGCGCCCTGAGAGCCATCGACAAGCACCGGAATGCCGCGCTCATGGGCGATGCGGCAGATTTCCTTGACCGGCACGATGGTGCCCAGCGCATTCGACATATGGGTGATGGCAACGAGCTTGGTGCGCTCCGTCAGGCTTTTTTCGAAAGCCTCGATATGGAACGCGCCGTCGTCATCGACAGGCACCCAGACGAGCTTGGCGCCCTGCCGCTCGCGAATGAAATGCCACGGCACGATGTTGGAGTGATGTTCCATGATCGAGATGACGATCTCGTCGCCCTCGCCGATCTTTGGCATGCCGTAACCGTAAGCAACCGTATTGATCGCCTCGGTGGAGGATTTGGTGAAGACGATCTCGTCCACCGAACCGGCATTCAGGAAACGGCGCACCTTTTCGCGCGCCGCCTCATAGGCGTCGGTTGCGGCATTGGAGAGGAAATGCAGGCCACGGTGCACATTCGCATATTCATTGGAATAGGCATGCGAAACGGCGTCGATCACCACCTGCGGTTTTTGAGCGGACGCGCCGTTGTCGAGATAGACCAGCGGCTTGCCATAGACCTCGCGCGACAGGATCGGGAAATCCTTCCGCACGGCTTCAACGTCATAAGGGGCCGCCAATGCGGCGCGTTCGCTCTCAGGCATGATGTTCCAGCCAGCCGGAGATGATAGTCTCCAACGCCTCTACCAGATTTTCTTCTTCCAGTTCCTCGGCGATCTCAGCGACGAAGGCGTTGACGAGCATCGCCCGCGCCTTTGCCCGCGGCACGCCGCGCGCCATCAGATAATAGAGATGGTTGTCGTCAATATCGGCAACCGTCGCACCGTGACCGCACTGAACGTCGTCGGCGAAGATTTCAAGCTCCGGCTTTGCCGAGAACTCGCCATCGTCAGACATCAGCAGCGTATTGCACGCCATCTTCGCATCGGTCTTCTGGGCATCGGGGGCAACCCGGATCATGCCCTGGAAAATGCCCTTTGCACGGTCGAAGACCACGTTGCGGAACACTTCCGTCGAGGTCGTGTTCGGCACGTTGTGGCCAAGAACCATCGTCACGTCGGTATGGGTTTCGCCGCCCAACAGGTTGACGCCGCGAACGATGAGGTCAGTACCCTCGCCGTCCACGTCGATGCGCAGTTCCTGCCGCACCAGCTTGCCGCCGGCATTGATGACGAACAGACGAATCTTGGCGTCCGCACCGATTTTCATGCGCAGCTGGCCAAGATGAATATCGGCCGCGCCCTGTTGCTGCAGGATGATCCAGGTCACTTCCGCACCGTCTTCGACAACGATGTCGGTGACGGAGGAAACCAGGGCGGCATCCGAAGTCACCGAAAGGTGACGCTCGATGACGGTCGCCTTCGAACCCTTGCCGAAGCGCACCGGGAAGCGGCTGTGAACCTGACCTGCGCCATGGATCGCCTGCAATTCGATCGGCTTTTCGATCTCGGCATCGGCGGGAATGTCGAGCGTCAGGCCGTCGCGCACGAAGCTGCCGTTGATACGACCGATCACGTCGTCCTTGCTGGCTTCCGCAAGGCCTGTGGCGGCCGAGCCGTCAAGCAGGCTCTCGGCAAAGCTGGAAACGCTGATATCTTCGATCTTGCCGACATTGGCCGTGCCATGCAGCACGTAGGCGACGGACGAGCCGGCGACAACAGACGCCTGCTTTTCGATAACAGGTGCGGGCTGGTCCTCGGGAATGGCACGCAACAGGCTCTTGAGATCGGTATAGTGCCACGCCTCGATGCGGCGGGTCGGAAGACCGCCGGTCTTCAGATCGTCGAACAGCACGTCACGGGCGGCGACAACCGCACCATTGCCCGGCAATTCGCTGAACTTGGCGGTATAGGCGTCGATCAGCGCGGTTTCCGCTGGCGTCAGCCGATTGGTCGTTTGAATGTTCATGGACATCACCTCCTGGCCTCTGGCTTAGGCCGCTTCACCGATGATGTCGGCGTAACCATTGTTTTCCAGCTCCAGCGCCAGGGCCTTGTCGCCCGAACGGATGATCTTGCCCTTGTAGAGAACGTGAACGCTATCAGGCACGATGTAATCGAGCAGGCGCTGGTAGTGGGTGATGACGACAGTGGCGCGATCCGGCGACTTCAGCGCATTGACGCCATCAGCCACAATCTTCAGCGCGTCGATGTCGAGGCCGCTATCGGTTTCGTCGAGAACGCAGAGCTTCGGCTCCAGCAGTGCCATCTGCAGGATTTCGGCGCGCTTCTTCTCACCGCCGGAGAAACCGACGTTCAGCGGACGCTTCAGCATGTCCATGTCGATCTTCAGATCGCCGGCAGCTTCCTTGACGCGACGGATGAAGTCCGGCGTCGTAAGCTCGGCCTCGCCGCGCGCCTTGCGTTGCTCGTTCATAGCAACCTTGAGGAACTGCATGGTGGCAACACCCGGAATTTCGACGGGATACTGGAAGGCCAGGAAAATACCCTTGGCAGCGCGCTCGGCGGCATCCAGTTCCAGAATGCTTTCGCCGTTATAGAGGATGTCACCGGAGGTGACTTCATAGTCTTCGCGGCCCGACAGGATGTAGGACAGCGTCGATTTGCCGGAACCGTTCGGGCCCATGATGGCCGCAACTTCACCGGCAGCAACCTTAAGGTTGAGGCCCTTGATGATCTCGGTTTCGGTATCGGCGATCTTTGCGTGCAGGTCGATGATTTCAAGCATGGTTTTATCCTAAGAATAGTGTGAGCGAAGGTGCGCGAAACCGCGCACTCAAAGTGCGTATTCGTATGACGATCAGCCGACCGAACCTTCCAGCGAAATGCCGATCAGCTTCTGCGCTTCAACCGCAAACTCCATCGGCAGCTGCTGGATAACATCCTTCACAAAGCCATTGACGATCAGTGCGATCGCCGACTCCTCGGGGATGCCGCGCTGCAGGCAATAGAACAGCTGGTCTTCGGAAATCTTCGACGTGGTCGCCTCATGCTCGAAATGAGCAGACGAGTTCTTCGCCTCGATATAGGGCACGGTATGCGCGCCGCACTTGTCGCCGATCAGAAGCGAGTCGCACTGCGTGAAGTTGCGCGTGTTGGTCGCCTTGCGGTGAGCCGAGACCTGCCCGCGATAGACGTTTTCCGAGAAACCGGCGGCAATGCCCTTGGCGATGATGCGGCTCGACGTGTTCTTGCCGAGATGGATCATCTTGGTGCCACTGTCGATCTGCTGATGGCCGTTGGAAACCGCGATCGAATAGAATTCGCCACGGCTGTCGTCGCCGCGCAAAATGCAGGACGGGTATTTCCAGGTGATGGCCGAGCCGGTTTCAACCTGCGTCCACGAAATCTTCGAACGGTTGCCACGGCAATCGCCGCGCTTGGTCACGAAGTTGTAGATGCCGCCCTTGCCGTCCTTGTCGCCCGGATACCAGTTCTGGACGGTGGAATATTTGATTTCGGCATCGTCGAGTGCCACCAGTTCCACCACGGCGGCGTGAAGCTGGTTCTCGTCGCGCTGCGGCGCGGTGCAGCCTTCCAGATAGGAGACGTAGGCGCCCTCTTCAGCGATGATCAGCGTGCGCTCGAACTGTCCGGTGTTCTTTTCGTTGATGCGAAAATAGGTGGAAAGCTCCATCGGGCACCGAACGCCTTTCGGCACGAACACGAAGGAACCATCGGTAAAGACGGCCGAGTTCAGCGTTGCGTAGAAATTGTCCGTCTGCGGCACGACCGAACCGAGATATTTCTTCACCAGATCAGGATATTCGCGCACGGCTTCGGAGATCGACATGAAGATCACGCCGGCCTTTGCCAGTTCCGCCTTGAAGGTGGTGACAACGGAGACGCTGTCGAACACGGCATCCACGGCCACACGACGGTTTTCCACGCCGGCCAGGATTTCCTGTTCCTTCAGCGGAATGCCCAGCTTCTCGTAAACCTTCAGCAGCTCCGGATCGACTTCGTCCAGCGACTTCGGGCCGGGCGTGCTTTTCGGTGCGGCATAATAATAGAGATCGTTGAAGTCGATCTTGGGGTAGCTGACGCGCGCCCATGTCGGCTCTTCCATCGTCAGCCAGCGCTTGTAAGCCTCAAGACGCCATTCCAGCATCCATTCCGGCTCCTGCTTCTTGGCCGAGATGAAGCGGATCACCTCTTCCGAAAGGCCCTTCGGGGCCTTGTCGACTTCAATTTCGGTTTCGAAGCCGTATTTATACTGGTCCACATCGATCTGGCGAACCTGATCGATCGTTTCCTGAACCGCTGCCATGTCGTTCTCCAATCTCGCCGGAGCCAAGGTCCGGTGGCTTGTCAACGTATCAAGGCGGATAGCCGCCTTCATCCATCTTCGGGCAAATAATCCGGGCCCGTATAAACGGGGCGGAGCTTATACCCATGTAAGTGCGGGATGGCGCTTTTCACACATCCCGGCAAGCGGAAAATTGCTATTCCGCAATTCTTTGCCGCATTTTAAGCGGCCTGACCGGTCAGCCTGCGCCGCCCGGCAATTTTCGTAAAGGCTGCGAGCGCGTGCTCGATATCCGCCTCATCAGTCGCATGACCAAGGGAAATCCTGAGTGCGCCAAGCTTGGGATCGCGTCCCATCGCCGTCAGCACATGGCTTTCACCCACCTTGCCGGACGAGCAGGCCGAACCGGCCGAGAGCGCAATGCCTTCGATATCGAATGCAATCTGGCCCGTTTCCGCCTTCAAACCGGGCAAGGTGAAAAACGTGGTATTGCCGACACGGCCGACGTCCTCACCGTAGATGATCACGTCAGGCGCGACTGCCCGCATGCCGTCTTCCAGCCTTGCGCGCAGCGCTGCAAGACGCGTCGCTTCGGTCTCGAGGTTTTGCGCAGCAATAGCGGCGGCGGCACCGAAACCGATGACCGACAGGGTATTTTCAGTACCGGAACGATGTCCCTTTTCCTGGCCACCACCATGGATCAGCGGCTTCGGCATCATCACCTCGCCGCGGGACACCAGCGCCCCAGCACCCTTCGGGCCACCAAGCTTGTGGGACGAGATCACAAGGAAATCGGCCTCCAATGCATTGATATCGAGCGGAACGCGGCCGGCAGCCTGCACGGCATCGACGACCATCAATCCCCCAGCTGCATGTGCAAGCCGCGCCGCTTCAGCCACCGGCTGAAGAATGCCGGTCTCATTATTGACCAGCATGCAGGCGACCATCGGCAGACCAGTGGACTTGTCGTGCGCTGACAGCAGCGCCTCAAGGGCCGCAAGATCGATGACACCCGTTGACGTAACGGGAATTTCCGTAACGTCAGCCTTGCCGAACCGGCCTCCTTCACGAAAAGCCGGGTGTTCGATCGCCGAAACGTAAAGACGACCATAGCGCACGGGAGCGCGCCCCATCTTGAATTCAGGCGAAAGCACCAGATTGGCCGCTTCGGTCGCACCGCTCGTAAAGGTCACATGTGACGCCTGGGCGCCGCAGACCACAGCAACGTCACGACGCGCGGCCTCGACGGCCGCACGGGCTGCGCGCCCTTCCCGGTGTACGGAGGACGGATTACCCGTGATATCGAGAGCGCGGACAAGAGCATCCCGCACGGCAGGCAAAAGCGGCGCCGTGGCGTTCCAGTCCATATATGTGCGCGTCAAAACCGTCATCGCGGAAAAGCTTCGCTCAATCTTCCATGCGCCAAAACGCATTTTTCTTGAAATTACAGTTGCGCTTGCCTTATGACACGGTCCGAGTGCTTAAGCACACGCAAAGTTTCGAATTATTCTAAACTGCGTTCTAGAAAAGATGACACAGTTCGTCAAGTCTTCTCGTCGGAAGAATGCGGTTGGAGAATGAAAAAACACGACCGGAGTACCAATGCCCGAAGTCATTTTTAACGGCCCTGCGGGTCGCCTCGAAGGCCGTTATCAACCCTCCAAGGAAAAGAGCGCGCCGATAGCGATCATCCTTCATCCGCACCCGCAGTTCGGCGGCACGATGAACAACCAGATCGTTTATCAGCTCTTCTATCTTTTCCAGAAGCGCGGTTTCACGACGCTCCGGTTCAACTTCCGCTCCATCGGCCGCAGCCAGGGCGAGTTTGACCATGGCGCCGGCGAGCTTTCCGATGCCGCGTCCGCTCTCGACTGGGTGCAGAGCCTGCATCCCGATTCGAAAAGCTGCTGGGTCGCCGGTTATTCCTTCGGCGCCTGGATCGGCATGCAGCTTCTGATGCGTCGCCCGGAAATCGAAGGTTTCATGTCGATTGCGCCGCAGCCCAACACCTACGACTTCTCTTTCCTCGCCCCCTGCCCGTCTTCCGGCCTCATCATCAATGGCGACGCCGACAAGGTCGCGCCTGAAAAGGACGTCAACGGTCTGGTCGAAAAGCTGAAGACCCAGAAGGGCATCCTCATCACCCACCGCACCCTTCCCGGCGCCAACCACTTCTTCAACGGCAAGGTTGATGAGCTGATGAGCGAATGCGAGGACTACCTCGACCGCCGCCTGAATGGCGAACTGGTTCCGGAACCGGCGGCGAAGCGCATTCGGTGATTTAGGAGCGCAGCTTAGGTCAGTGTTGATCTACCTACAATGATCGACGGCGGGCTTGGCTCACCCCCTCTGACCGGCAGGGCAGAGGGGAGGAGCCAAGCCCGCCATCGTCTATTTACGCCCTGACCAAAACCCCACCCGTAACCGGCTCATTCACACCGGTCGTCCCCGGATAGGTTAGCGGCAGCCCCTTCAGCGATCGCACCGCCAGATAGGCCCAGGCCTCCGCCTCCATTGCCCCGCCGTCGAACCCCGCCTCTTCCGCCGCGATTACCCGCGCACCCTGCTTGGCAGCAAGGCTCGCAAACTCTTCCATGATAACAGGATTGAGCCGCCCGCCGCCGCAGATCACATAGGTCTTAGCCGCTTCCGGCAGATAGCTCGCCGATTTGAGGATTGCGGCACCCGTCAGATGCGACAGCGTGCGTGCGCCGTCCGCCAGCGAAACCTCGCCCTTTTGCGGCGGCACGAAATCGCTGCGGTCAAGCGAGCGGCGGATATTGGCCGAGAAGAACGGGCTTTCCATGTAGCGCGTGACCAGCGAGGCAACGACGCTGCCGCCCGCCGCCGTCCTGCCGCCCTTGTCGAAGGCTTTGCCCGTATGCGCCTCGATCCACTGGTCGATCAGCATATTGCCGGGACCGCTGTCGAAAGCCGCAAGCCGCCCTCCCTCGCCGATATAGGTGAGATTGGATATGCCGCCGATATTGACGAAGACGGCGGGCGTTTCGAAGCCATCAGGCAGATTGGCGGAGAGCGCCATGTGGTACGCAGGAATGAGCGGTGCGCCCTGCCCGCCATGCACCATGTCGTTGGCGCGCATGTCGTAAACCACATCGATACCGGTTTCCTCGGCCAGAAGTGCGCCGTCGCCGATCTGCACGGTCAACGCCTCATCCGGCCGATGCAGCACCGTCTGGCCATGAAAACCGATCACGTCTATATCGCTGGCTTCAAGCCGGTGGCGGTGGAGGAAGGATTTGACTGCCGCCGCATGGGCAAGCGTCAGCTTGCGTTCCGCATCCGCGAGGTCACCCGGACGCTCGCGCCGTTCGCGAATGGCTTTGGCCGTAACCAGCGCCTTCTGCCACGTGGCGCGCAGGCCCGGATCATAGGGGAAATAACCGCTCGGCCCATGCCGGACCACGTTTTCGCCATCCGTGCGCAACAGGGCGATATCGATGCCGTCCATCGACGTCCCGCTCATCAGCCCGATTGCCGTTTTGACCTCGCCCACGCGCTGCTCCCTTTCAATATCGAATCATGCGGAGATGAATCGCCGTTATTCATGGCCGAAACGGGTGCACTTTTCAAAAAACAATGGTAAAGCCCCCCGCGTTCATTGACAGACAATGACGGCAAAGGTCCAACCAGAAAGAAAAAGGTTATGTCCAGGTTCAAGTCCGATTTCCTCCGCACGCTCGATGAGCGCGGCTTCATTCACCAGATCTCCGACGAGTCGGGTCTCGACGAACTGTTCGCCAAGGAAACCGTGACCGCCTATATCGGCTATGACCCGACGGCCTCCAGCCTGCATGTCGGCCACCTCACCCAGATCATGATGCTGCACTGGATGCAGAAGACCGGTCACCAGCCGATTTCGCTGATGGGCGGCGGCACCGGCATGGTCGGCGATCCCTCCTTCAAGGAGGAGGCCCGCAAGCTGATGACGATCGACATGATCGAGGACAACATCACCTCGCTCAAGCACGTCTTCGCCAACTACCTCGATTACGATCGCGCGGAAAATCCGGCGCTGATGATCAACAATGCCGACTGGCTGCGTGGGCTCAACTACCTCGAATTCCTGCGCGACGTCGGCCGCCACTTCTCGGTCAACCGCATGCTGTCCTTCGACAGCGTGAAGACGCGCCTCGACCGCGAGCAGTCGCTGTCCTTCCTCGAATTCAATTACATGATCCTCCAGGCCTACGATTTCGTGGAGCTGAACCAGCGTACCGGCTGCCGCCTGCAGATGGGCGGCTCTGACCAGTGGGGCAACATCATCAACGGCATCGACCTCGGTCACCGCATGGGGACACCGCAGCTCTATGCGCTGACCTCCCCGCTTTTGACCACCTCTTCGGGTGCGAAGATGGGCAAGTCCGCGTCTGGTGCCGTCTGGCTCAACAAGGACCTGCTGCCGGTCTATGATTTCTGGCAATACTGGCGCAACACGGAAGACGCGGACGTGGTTCGGTTCGCGAAGCTCTTCACCACGCTGCCGATGGATGAGATCGCACGCATCGCCGCCCTTGGCGGATCTGAGATCAACGAGGCGAAGAAAATCCTCGCGACCGAAGTCACGGCTATCCTGCATGGCCGTGCCGCTGCCGAAGAAGCAGCCGAAACGGCGCGCAAGACTTTCGAGGAAGGCGCGCTTGCTGAAAACCTGCCCTCCATCGAGGTTCCGGCATCCGAACTCGATGCCGGCGTTGGCGTCCTGTCGCTCATCGTCCGCGCTGGCCTTGCCGGCTCGAATGGCGAAGCCCGCCGTCACGTTCAGGGCGGCGCGGTAAAGATCAACGACAAGGGCGTATCCGACGATCGCCAGATGATCGGTTCCGCCGAGATCACCGGCGATGGCATCATCAAGCTTTCGGTTGGCAAGAAGAAGCACGTTCTCGTTCGCCCGGCGTAACACCCGCGCAAATCATCAGATAAAGGGCCGCGGAAGCGGCCCTTTTTATTGAAACTCGAAAATCTGCCTGAAGACGCCGGGCGCTATCAGCGACAGCGGGTTTATAGTCAGCTTCGGCTGGTCCGTCTGGCCGGAAAGCTTGAAGGTGATGCCGAGCAGCCCCCGGTCGCGGCCGTTGCCGAGGAAGATGCCGATAAAGGGCAGCTCGCCGAACAGCCGGTTCAGGCCATAGGCGGGCATGAAGGTGCCGGTCATGTCCATACGGCCGTTCTGGTCTTTCAGCAGGCCCTGGAAGGTCGCACCGATCTGTTCGCCGCGCACCACGCCGTTTTCCACCGCAACCGAGCCGTTGACGTAAACGAGCCGGGCAAAACCGCGCTGGAATTTCTCCGAGCTGACATCGATATTGCGGCGGACCGCCGTGTTGAGGCTCCGGCCGTCATCGCCCGTCGGCGTGGCGACGATATCCTGAAGCTTCGCTTCGTTGACGACGGCGAAATTGCGCAGATCGAGCGAGCCGCTCCAGTCGCTGCCGTTGACGGTCGAGAGTGCGAGATTGAGAAGACCACCGCGAATGCGGGTGTAGATATTGGTGAAACGGGCAAGAGAACCGGCGTCGCTGCTGGTAAGCGTCACGGTTCCCGTCGCGCCGCGATTGGTCGTCTGAGCCACAACCGCCTGGCCCCTGCCTGTGACGCCGCGAAAATCAACCGAACGGACCTTGCCGTCACGCACACTGACATCGGCACTGACATTGGAAAGGATCTCGTCATTAAAGCCGTAGACCTTGTCGAGTTGCGCCTTGATGGCAAGGGACGGCTGCGAACGCGATGTGCCATCACCTGCCCCTGAGGAACTGCGAAGCTTTGAGAGGAAAGGCCGGAGATCGGCAGATTTTCCCGAAGCGTTGATGCTGTATCCGTTTTTGGAGGCAGTGACGGCGACGGCGTAATTGTCGGAAGGTGACAATTGCACGCGGCTGAGATCGGCCGAAATCAGCCCGTTCTTGGTGAAGGTGACATCTCCGGCAGCGCCGAAGCCGTCCCCGGTTAGGGAGAAATCACTGATCGTCGTGCGGCCATCGCTGGTTTCCAGGGTAAAGGTCGCTTTTGCCGGAATACCGACGCCCTTGCTCCATCCAAGCCCCGGCAGAATGATAGACGCCTTCGCCAGATCGAGCTGTATCTCCTGACTTTTCGTATCCGCGCCATCGATTTCCACAACGGTCGTGCCGCCAAGAACCGTGGAAAGTTCCGGTGCAAGCTTGGCGACCTGCGTCTCGTTCAGGGTTGCTTTCAGCGATAGCGTTGGAGCAACGTCGCTATTCTTGCGCACCGGCTCCGTCATCTCGATAGACATCGGCACATCGTCCACCCGGCCCTTGCCTTCAAGCTTGAGCTGCCGGTCGTTGATGGACATGAAACCGTCAAGCGCGGTCACCTTGCGGCCGGCAAACGGCTTTGTCAGCGACAGGTTCTTCAGATCTAGATCGGCCGTCCACACCGGCGGCGGTGGATTTTGGCTGGAAAGCATGCCGACGGTCAGCTTTGCATTCGCCGTCACGTCGCCGGTGAAGTCATCCGGCTTGAACTGCGTATCCTTGAGCGCATTGATAGGCTTCAGCGTCGCAAGCTCCGCCACGGCATCGGCCGAGCCCGAAACGTTCAACTCGAGATTTCCAAGCAGGGGCTTTGCATAGACGTCGGACATGGAGAACCGGCTGTCCTCCAGCGCAAGCGACCGATTGGAGGCGAAATAGGATGTCGCGTTCTTGAGATCGACATTCATCCGGCTGCCGACGAGATTGAAATGCGCATCAACGTCGCGCAGCGGCGGAATGTCTCCGGTGGTATTGAGACGCGTACCGTCGATATCGAAGCGGATCTGCATTTCGCTCTCGCCCAGCACCAGCGGGCAACCGGGACCGCACATCCGTCCCTGCGGAATGAAGATCGCAATCGAGCCGTTTGTGACCGTGCCGCCATAAAGATTGGACACCACCCACTCGCGCGGCTTGTGCGCCATCCAGAACGGCCAAAGCTGCTTAACCGCCGTGGCCTCCATCTTGGGAATCTGTCCGGCGAAACTGATTTCAGGCGAGCCCTGGCCGAAGCGGATTTTCAGCGAGCCTGCCATGTCTCCAAGAGGGCCGGTAACGTATAGCGAGGGAACCTCGAGCTGCCTGGTCGCGACATTGAATTGCCCGTCCGCCTTCAAGCTGAAAGGAACGGGTTCTTCGCCAGAGGCTTCAGCCGAAGCAACCGCATTGTCGATCCGCAGCGAAAGACCGAAGCCCTCTTGGGTATCCGTGATTTCCCCAGTGACCGGAATAGCCGTTCGCCCAAGGTCGATCCGCGAATTCCCAATGACAAGACTGCTTTTCTGAAAATCGTAGCGCGCGTTGACGGTGCCGGCAGTGAAGGGTTGAGCCTCGCCGCCGATAAGAAGCATTCCATTGCCCATGCCGAGTGAGATTTCCAGCCGCGGCTCATGTCCGGGCATGGAACGCCGGGCGAGGATGCTGACACCGGTCTTGACGTTCAGCCCCTCATGAAGATTGCCTTCAGGATCGAATTTTTCCAGAAAAGGACCGATGTCGAAACCGTCGATGCGCGCGTCGAAACCGTCGATCACACCGCCTGATCCCGATGTCTTTAGCGACAGGCTGGCGATTTCGCCGTTAAACAGCGTTTCACCCTCAAGCGAATATCCGCCCTGCTGGTCAGGGGTCAACGAAAGCTCGCGCACTTCAACGACGCGTGGCTTGCCGGCTTCGCTCGGTGGCAAGTGGATCGAGACGCTGGAAATATCGATTTCCTCGGTTCCGCTGCTTAAAAACGCCTGCGCCAATTTGTCTAGCTGGGAAAACGCCGCCTGCAACTGCTGCGGCACCGCGTCCAGCCGGATGCTGGCGAGATCGAAACCGTTACCCTTGGGCAAAAGGGCCGTATCGAGTTCCATCCCGTCGGCCTCGAGGCTTTGCACGGAGACGCGTCCGGTCAAAAGCGCTAGCGGATCGAGCGCCATGCCGATAGCCCTTGCCCGGCTCAAATGCTGGCCGGATTCCTTCTCGACGATATCCACATCCTCGGCCACCAGCGCAAGCCGCAGCCCGGTCGAGAACCTGATGGCGGACGAACCGATTCGCGCGCTGTAGTGGGGTCCGAGCGCCCGTTCGAGCGCCTGCTGCGCCTGGCTGGAAAGGGCATTGTCGATCGATCCGGTTTCGACGGAGACAATGATGCCGCCGATGGACAAGAAGGCCAGTACGAAAAGAGCAGCGAAAATCTTGATGAGAGCACGCGCCATGGAGCGCGGCGCCGGGCAATGCACGATGAGAGGATCTTCGGCCTGCGCCGAAGGAAGATCATGCAGCGCAACGATATCGCGCTTGCTGAACTTGACCTTTTCACCCCTTACTTCAGCCATACGCCCGTGTTTGCCCCTGAATAGCTTTTGTTTCGCCTCAACACTGGACGACGCCCGGTTTCGCTATATATCGAATGTGGCGACTTTCACTCAACATCCCGGCGAAAGAAAGATGATTATGACAGAACTGACGATTGGCAGCCCTGCCCCGGATTTTACTTTGCCCCGCAACGGTGAAGGAACGGTGACATTGTCCGGCCTGCGAGGCAAGGCGGTCGTTCTCTATTTCTACCCGAAGGACGACACATCCGGCTGCACCGCCGAAGCGATAGATTTCAGTGCCCTTGGCGCGGAATTCGAGGCCGCCAATACTGTCGTCATCGGCATTTCCCCTGATAGCGTCAAAAGCCACGACAAGTTTGCTGCAAAACACAAGCTTTCGGTGATGCTGGCCGCCGACGAGGAACGGAAGGCTCTTGAGGCCTACGGCGTCTGGAAGGAAAAAAGCATGTATGGCAAAAAATACATGGGTGTCGAACGCACCACCGTCCTCGTAGCACCTGACGGTACGGTCGCGGAAATCTGGAACAAGGTGAAGGTTCCGGGCCACGCACAGGCCGTTCTCGACGCCGCACGGAAGCTCTGAGAAACGCCCCTGTCGTGACGCCCACCTTCAGGATCATCTCGCTGCGCGGCGGCGCCACCGAGGCGATTGCCTGCGCCGATCTCGACAGAAAAACCGCACTGGCGCAGGAAACGGCGACACGATGGTTCGAGCGCCGCCTGTCGCTGCGCTCCCCCCTAGATCCACCCCTGCCCGAACGTCCGGGCAGGCCGGATAAACCGGAACTCGTTCCGCCGACCGCCGTGGAGCGCCGCTCCCTCCACAGCGTCAAGGGTCGCATAGCGCTGCTGCACGCCATCGCCCACATCGAGCTGAACGCCGTTGACCTCGCGCTCGACATCGTCGCCCGTTATGCCAGCGAGCCGGTGCCGCATTCCTTTTTCAACGGCTGGATGCAGGTTGCCTTCGAGGAGGCGAAACATTTCCGGCTGGTGCGGGAAAGGCTGCGAAACCTCGGCGCGGATTACGGCGATCTGCCCGCCCATGACGGGCTCTGGCAGGCGGCGAATTCAACCCGCAACGACCTCACCGCGCGGCTCGCAGTCGTGCCGCTCATCCTCGAGGCGCGCGGACTGGACGTGACGCCCTCCCTGCAGGCGAAGATGCGCGAAACCGGAGACCTTGAAAGCGCCGCCGTTCTCGATGTCATCTACAATGACGAAAAGGGCCATGTCGCCATCGGCGCCAAATGGTTTCGCTTCCTGTGCGCCCGCGAAAAGAAGGACCCGGCAGCAACCTTCAGGCAACTGGTACGTGCCAATTTCCGGGGACCGCTGAAACCGCCCTTCAACGACCTCGCCCGCGCCGAAGCCGGGTTGACGCCATCCTTTTACCGCTCCCTCACCGCTGTGAGCAACAGCAGCTGACGCCCGCAGCCCGGCGCATGGTGCAAAACTTCGTTAACCTTAACGAAGTATGATTTCCTGTGAGAAATCGGCCAGTCCGGAGAGAGATTTTGACTGATACAGCGGAAAACCGGGTATTCGGCAAAAAGCGGCAGCAGCACGTTCTGGTGCTGGCAAGTGGTGACAAGGTCCGGCACATGACGATCCGGCCTTGGATGACGGCGCTTGCCGGCTGCACGATCGGCCTTTTCTCGCTCGGTTATCTGGGCGCCACCGGCTATCTCATCCTGCGTGACGACCTGATCGGCGCGACCATGGCGCGCCAGACCCGCATGCAGCACGATTACGAAGACCGTATCGCCGCGCTGAGGGCGCAGGTGGACCGCGTTACCTCAAGACAATTGCTCGACCAGCAGGTGGTTGAAAAGAAAGTGGAAAAACTGCTGCAACAGCAGGCGGCACTCACGTCCAGACACGGGCGCATGAGCGAATTGCTGGAGCGCGCGGAAAATTCCGGCATCGCCGCCTCCACGGCCACGGCCCCCATTCCAACCGCGCCCTCCTCGCTCTCGAACGCGATGGCACCCGAAAAACGCGCCGATCTGACAGGTGGCCTCTCAGCCATAGAAAATCTGATGGCGCCCCGCCCATCGCAGCCGGAAAAGGCAGCCGGAACCGACAAGCGGGCATCCTATGTGCCCGAAAATGGCGAAACGCCTTCCGACCGCGCCGACCGCGTGTTTTCCAAGGTCACGCTGTCGTTGAAGGATATCGAACGCCAGCAGATATCACGGATCGCCAGACTGACCAGCGACGCCGAGGACAAGGCAAGCGCGATGCAGGATATCATCCGGCAGGCGGGTCTGAAAATCGACGAAAGTGGCACGGACGGTGTCGGCGGCCCCTATGCGGATCCGCAGGGGAATGAAACCGATCCCTTCAATATGTCTCTGACCAATCTAGACAATGCGCTCAACCGGCTGGATATCGTCAAGGAAACCGCAACCGCCCTGCCCTTTGGCAATCCGGCCCCCGGCAGGGCGATCACCAGCCGATTCGGAAACCGGCTCGACCCTTTCCTCGGACGGCCTGCCTTACATACGGGCATCGATTTTCGCGCCGAAACAGGCGCCGACGTCAAGGCGACGGGCGCTGGAAAGGTGACGGTTGCGGAAAATTCCGGCGGCTACGGCAATATGGTCGAGATCGATCACGGCCAAGGCGTATCGACGCGATTCGGCCATCTCTCCACCATTCTGGTCAAAGCCGGCGACAAGGTGGAGGCCGGCGACATCGTTGGCCGTGCTGGCAGCACCGGCCGCTCCACCGGTCCGCACGTACATTACGAGGTCCGCCGCAACGACACGCCTGTTGATCCGATGCGGTTTCTGGTCGCCGGGGCCGAGCTTAAAACCTATCTCAAATAGCAGTCCGATTTTAACGCTTTTTTCGCCCTTTTTGCGATAAATCGCCCGAAACCTCGTCCAAGGCTCAAAAGCCTCGCCAACGTCTCGCCGTTTCGCGCGCATTTCCGGTTGTTTCCTTGACTTTCTGGCAATTTGGGCATATCCCCGCGCCAAGTCTTTGCAAGTGTCGCAGCGGCACGCAGGTATTCTTACCGAACCAGAACGGAAAAAGTTCTTCCTTTGACAACATTCTCTGATCTTGGCCTGAGCCAAAAAGTTCTTTCCGCTATTGCAGATGCCGGCTACACGACGCCGACACCCATTCAGGCTGGCGCAATTCCGCCCGCTCTTGAAAAGCGTGATATCTGCGGTATCGCACAGACCGGCACGGGGAAAACCGCATCCTTCGTTCTGCCGATGCTCACACTGCTGGAAAAAGGCCGCGCACGCGCAAGAATGCCGCGCACGCTGATCCTCGAGCCGACCCGCGAACTGGCGGCACAGGTAGCCGAAAACTTCGAGAAATACGGCAAGAATCACAAGCTGAACGTCGCCCTTCTGATTGGTGGCGTTTCTTTTGAAGATCAGGACCGCAAGCTTGAGCGTGGCGCCGATGTTCTCATCTGCACGCCCGGCCGCCTTCTCGACCATTGCGAGCGTGGCAAGCTCCTGATGACCGGCGTTGAAATCCTCGTAATCGATGAAGCCGATCGCATGCTGGATATGGGCTTCATTCCCGATATCGAACGCATCGCCAAGATGATTCCCTTTACCCGGCAAACCCTGTTCTTCTCGGCCACCATGCCGCCGGAAATTCAGAAGCTTGCCGACAGGTTCCTGCAGAACCCGACCCGTATCGAGGTTGCCAAGCCCTCCTCCACGGCTAAGACCGTTACCCAGCGCATCGTCGCTTCGCACAACAAGGACTATGAGAAACGCGCTGTCCTGCGCGATCTCGTCCGTGCCGAAGAAGCCGAACTCAAGAACGCGATCATTTTCTGCAATCGCAAAAAGGACGTTGCCGACCTCTTCCGTTCGCTGGATCGTCACGGCTTTTCCGTTGGCGCGCTGCATGGCGACATGGACCAGCGTTCGCGCACGACCATGCTGCAGAACTTCCGGGACGGTCAGCTGACGCTGCTGGTCGCTTCCGACGTTGCAGCCCGCGGTCTTGATATTCCCGATGTCAGCCACGTCTTCAACTTCGACGTTCCCATTCATGCCGAAGACTATGTCCACCGCATTGGCCGTACCGGTCGTGCTGGCCGTTCGGGCAAGGCCTTCACCCTCGTCACCAAGAGCGATGCGAAATATCTCGACGCGATCGAAAAGCTGATCACCGAGAAGGTCGAATGGCTGAACGGTGACCTGTCCTCCCTCCCCGCGCCCATGGAAAGCTTTGAAAGCAATACCGGCCGCCGGGGCACCAAGGAACGTGGCGGCAGAGGCCGCGACAGAAACCGTCGCGATGCACCTGCATCGCCGGTCGAAAACATCAATCAGGGTGCACAATCCACCACTGTGGATACGGACATCGCGGCTCACGGAGAAGACAAGGTGAAGGCAGAACGCAGACCGGAAAAGACCCCGCGCAATTCCGAGCGCAACAGCCGCAACCTGAACCCGCTGCACGCCAATGACGACAACCGCGACCGTCGCCGCCATTACCGTGACCATGACGATGGTCCGACGCCTGTTGGTTTCGGCGATGACATTCCCGCTTTCATGCTGATCGTGGCCAACGCCAAGGGCTGAGCCCCGACGGCCTGACGCAGGAAACAATACGCATGACACCGACGATCAAGCCAGGACAAGATTTTCCAGGCGTCGGCGTTGGGCTTGCCATATTGCGTGATGGCCGCCTGCTTTTATGCCGGCGCTTGAAAGCGCCGGAAGCCGGATACTGGAATATTCCGGGCGGCAAAGTCGATCACCTTGAATCATCCCTCGCCGCAGCACGGCGAGAAGCTGAAGAAGAGACCGGGCTGACAATCGGCAAGGTCGAATTTCTCTGTCATAGCGAATATATCAATGTCGCAGACCGGCACCATTGGGTCTCGCTGATCTTCGTCACCCACGACACGCAGGGTGAGCCGGTACTGACAGAACCGGACAAGCTTTCCGATATCGGCTGGTTCGACCCCGATAACCTTCCCGAACCCATCTCTGCCTTTGCAAAAGACGCGCTGGCTGCTCTGACGAAATAAAGCCGCATAGCGGACGGAAGCAGCATCAGCGCTGACCGGCGTGGGCTTTTCGCGGCTTTCAACGGCGCCTTGAGCTACACTAAAAACAGGCCTCGCCTGCGACAGACGCGACGCTCCTGCGCGATTTGCTTTCGGAAAACCCAATGCTGGAAGAATATCTTTTCGCGAAGCTTTTCGAATGCAATTTAAAATTGCTTAAATTAGCATCACATAAAAAACCGCCTCGGTTGCCCGAAGCGGTTTATACGTAATAAAAATAATAGAATATAGAATGTAATATAGTTTGGCAGTGCTTAAGTTCGGAACACTTCCGAGGCTTTTTACAGCCAATTTCAGTCGTCCCCTGAAACACCTATATCTAATCTAACCATTTACTTTTCGTCAAGCAGATCTTCTCGCAAATGCGAAAAAAACATGGCAAAGCACAAATAACGCGCAGAGAAATATGTATATTCTCTTTTTAAATCAATAAATTAGATAAGTGGAAATAAAATGTGCATTTTATTGTGGTGCACTATAAAAGGCAAAATCGCAAACCCGCCCTTATAAAACTGTGCTTATACGCACTGCATGTTACAGTTTTATAAAGTAAAAATGCTCTAAACCATGACGAGCAGTACTTCCGCTCTTATGAAATTACAGAGTGAATTGCCGACCTTAAAAAAGATGAATCTCGGCAAAAAACAATCGCGCGCGATCACATTGAATATATACAACCATAACGCGTCATTGCAGGCTGTTGTTTCAAATTGGATGAGTTGCGATCAAAACGGCCGTGCAGTGAACGATGATGTGCGATTATGATGGGTATCAGCGATTTTTCCTTTGGAAAACCAGTTGTTGCCGATAAACATCAAACCGGGACAACAGGATTTCGCGCACGTCATGCTTTCACTTCGCCTGCTAACGATCATCGCCGGTTTTGCCTTTGCGGGCTCAGCATGCGCGGCGTCGATCGGCATCGTTGCCCCACAGAACGGCCCATACGAACTGCTGGGGCAACAGGTCAGGCAGGGCGCGAAGGCCGCAGCCGCCAAGCTCGGGCTAGATGTCGTCGAAATCCATGAAAGCTGCGAAGACGGCAGCGGCGGCGCGATTGCCGATGGTCTCGTGGCCGCGAAGGTCAGCGCGGCAATCGGTTTTTTGTGCACGGAAACACTTCAGGGCGTTCTGCCGCCTCTGAAGTCAGCCGCCATTCCAGCAATCACGCTTTCCAGCCGTGCCCCGATCCTGATGGAAGACGCTCTGAAATATAGCTGGCCGCTTTTCCGCCTAGCGCCATCGGACAAGGCCGAATCGGACCGGGCTGCAGAAATCATCCTGCGCGACTGGAAGGGACATTCCATTGGGCTCGTGGATGATGGCACGATCTTCAGTCGCGATCTGGTAGATCGCATCCGTTCGGCGCTGGAGGAGAACGGGCTGAAACCGACACTCACCGATACGCTGCGCCCGGCACAGGAGCAACAGGTGGCGCTTGTGCGCCGGCTGGGGCGCACCGGCATCACCCATGTGTTCATCGGCGCGGAACGCAACGACGTCGCGATTGTCGCCAGAGACGCCGGCTCCGAAAACATTCCGCTCACCATCATGAGCGGCGACGCCATGAATGCGGCAAACAACCCCGTGCCACTTGCAGCAAATGTGCTAGCGGTCACGCGCCCGGCCTATGACACATTACCTTCGGCACAGGCCGTCGCCGGCGAATTGCGTGCCGCCAATATCGAGCCGGAAGGTTACGTCCTGCCCTCCTATGCGGCTGCGGAACTGACTGCGGCGCTTGCCGAAGCAGCCCAATCCCAAGGGAAACCCGCACCGGAGATACTGGCGAACGGTACCATCTTCAAAACCGTGCTCGGCGATATCGCTTTCAACCCTTCGCATGAACTTGCAGACAATCCCTATCGCCTGCAGCGCTGGAACAGCCAGCGTTTCGAACAGGCGGACAAGGCCGAAAGACAATAGGTGAAGCCGGTATCGCTGGAAATTCAGTAAGCCGCGGCTGAAAACCGGCGGCAACCGCGCGACAAGCCGTTTCAAACCCTGATACTTGATGCTAAAGGCAGCTTACGCAACGCGTCGAGAGGAGTTTGCCCCATGTCCCTGCCCATCCGGATCGCACCGTCCATTCTGGCGTCCAATTTCGCCAAGCTGGGACAGGAAGTCGCCGATGTGACGGAAGCGGGCGCAGACTGGATCCACCTCGATGTCATGGACGGCCATTTCGTGCCAAACATCTCCTTCGGTCCTGACGTCATCAAGGCACTCCGCCCGCACAGCAATGCCTTTTTCGACTGCCACCTGATGATTGCCCCCGTCGATCCCTACCTCGAAGCCTTCGCCAAGGCCGGCTGCGACGGCATTACCGTCCATGCGGAGGCAGGCCCGCATCTCCATCGCTCACTCCAGACCATCCGCACGCTCGGCAGGAAGGCCGGCGTAACGCTCAACCCCGCCACGCCGCTTTCGGTCATCGAAAACGTGCTTGACGATGTCGATCTCGTGCTGATCATGAGCGTCAATCCCGGTTTCGGCGGACAGAAATTCATTCCGGCCATGCTCGACAAGATCCGTGCGGCAAAGGCCATGATCGGCGACCGGCCGATCGAACTTGAAGTGGACGGCGGCGTGACGGCGGAGACGGCCGGCGCCATCGTCGCAGCCGGTGCCAACGCACTGGTGGCCGGCTCGGCCGTCTTCAAGGGTGATGGCGTCGCAGACTATCGCAAGACGGTTTCGTTGTTGCGCTCGGTGTCGGAAGCCGCCCGGTCCTGACCCGCCGCAGCAGCCGGATACACCGGAGACGGGACGGCAGGGCGTTTGGGTGGGGGCTTTGATGAACAGCGACAGGCGGAATTTCCACGACGTCATCCCGGCAGCGCTGTTTTCGCTCCTCGCTCCACTTGTCTGGGCCACCATCTCGGCAGCCACCGCTACCCTCGGCCTCTATCTCCGCAACCGGCTGGAAACCGACCATGCCGCCGATATCGCCGTGCTGTTCTTCTTCGGCGGTCTCCTGGGCTGGCCGCTGGCCATGGTTGCCTTGCGCTTCCTGCCCGCATCCACCAGCCTGCCGCTGCGCTTTGCGGCAAGCTGCCTTGCCATCGCTTTTTTCACGATCGCGGTTGCGGCGGCATTTTTCGCGCTCCAGTACCGCATCTTTTATGCGCAATGGCACGCGCCGGCATTTTCCCGCATCTGGTTTTTCCAGCAATTTTTCACCTCGCTTGGCGCGATCTACCAGTTCTGCATTCTCGGCCTCGGCCTCTATTTTCCGTTTGCCGCCATTCCGCTTGCGCTGGCAGGCGCAATCCTTTGCCGCCGTGCGCACAGAGCGCCACGCGTCCGTTCGGACGTACACCGGACGCTCTAGCATTTTGAATGTACGCATCGAGCCGATGCGCAGGCTTGATAGATTGAGATTCGCGGAACACTTTGCTAAACGGGCAGCAAAATTCCTCCACAAAGAAAGTCATTGCCATGATCCCTCGTTACTCCCGGCCGGAAATGGTCGCCATCTGGTCGCCGGAAACAAAATTCCGCATCTGGTTCGAGATCGAGGCGCATGCCTGTGACGCGCTGGCCGAGCTCGGCGTCATTCCGAAATCGGCCGCACAGACCATCTGGGAAAAAGGCGGCAGCGCGACTTTCGACGTCGCCCGCATCGACGAGATCGAGGCAGTCACCAAACACGA
This sequence comes from Agrobacterium tumefaciens, assembly GCF_013318015.2. NCBI lineage: Bacteria > Pseudomonadati > Pseudomonadota > Alphaproteobacteria > Hyphomicrobiales > Rhizobiaceae > Agrobacterium > Agrobacterium tumefaciens. The sequence goes on from NZ_CP115841.1 coordinate 1,471,401, forward strand.
CGTCATCGCCTTCCTCACCCACCTTGCGGAATTCGTCGGTCCCGACAGCCGCTTCATCCACCAGGGCATGACCTCGTCCGACGTGCTTGACACAACCCTCAACATCCAGCTCGTCCGCGCCGCCGATCTGCTGCTGGCCGATATGGACCGCGTGCTGGCGGCGCTCAAGACCCGCGCTTTCGAACACAAGAACACGGTACGCATCGGCCGCAGCCACGGCATCCACGCCGAGCCGACCACGATGGGCCTGACCTTCGCCCGCTTCTACGCCGAGATGCATCGCAACCGCGAGCGTCTCGTCAATGCGCGCGCGGAAATCGCCACGGGCGCGATCTCCGGTGCTGTCGGCACCTTCGCCAATATCGATCCGCGCGTCGAGGAACATGTCTGCGCAAAGCTCGGCCTCGTGCCCGAGCCGGTCTCCACGCAGGTCATCCCGCGTGACCGCCACGCCATGTTCTTCGCCATCCTCGGCGTCATCGCCTCGTCGATCGAAAACGTCGCCATCGAAATCCGCCACATGCAGCGCACCGAGGTTCTGGAAGCGGAAGAGTTCTTCTCTCCCGGCCAGAAGGGTTCGTCGGCCATGCCGCACAAGCGTAACCCGGTTCTCACCGAAAACCTCACGGGCCTTGCCCGCCTGGTGCGCATGTCGGTCGTTCCCGCGCTTGAAAACGTGGCGCTCTGGCATGAGCGTGACATCAGCCACTCCTCCGTGGAGCGCGCCATCGGCCCCGACACCACAGTCACCCTCGATTTTGCGCTGAACCGCCTTGCCGGCGTCATCGAAAAGCTGGTGATCTATCCCGACAACATGCTGAAGAACATGAACAAGTTCCGCGGCCTCGTGCACTCGCAGCGCGTTCTTCTGGCGCTGACGCAGGCCGGCGTTTCCCGCGAGGACGCCTACCGTCTGGTGCAGCGCAACGCCATGAGGGTCTGGGAACAGGGTGCGGATTTCCTTGAGGAACTGCTGGGCGACGAGGAAGTGCGCGCCGCCCTTCCCGAAAGCGTCATCCGCGAAAAATTCGACCTCGGTTACCACACCAAGCATGTCGACACGATCTTCGCCCGCGTCTTCGGCAACGCCTGAGGCGAGGCTCCCGAAGTTAATGCCGTCGCGACCTTGATCGCGACGGCATGAAACCACAGATAAGGGCCCATGAAAGTTTCAGAAGCAGATATTCTCATCGTACCGGGTTACACCAATTCCGGTCCTGACCACTGGCAGACCCGCTGGGAGCGCAAGCTTTCGACAGCGCGCCGCGTCGAGCAGGCTGAATGGTCAAAACCGGTGAAGGAAGACTGGATCGCGCGGCTGGTGGAAGAGGTTAACGCCTCGACCAAGCCCGTTGTCATCGTCGCTCATTCGCTGGGTGTGCCGACCGTCATCCACGCCCTTCCGGAAATCGGCAAGAAGGTTGCAGGCGCGCTTCTGGTGGCGCCGCCGGATGTCGCCAATCCCGATATCAGGCCGAAACATCTGATGACCTTCGGTCCCTATCCGCGCGATCCATTGCCGTTTCCGGCAATCACAATTGCCAGCCGCAACGATCCCTTCGGATCCTACGAGCATGCCGACGATATTGCCGCCGCCTGGGGTGCGATGTTGGTGGATGCAGGCATGTCCGGCCATATCAACGCCGAGTCTGGCCATGGCCCCTGGCCCGAGGGTGGCATGGTATTTGCCCAGTTCCTGAGCCGCCTCAAGGTGAACGAGCCCTGACCATCGCGGCCAGCCGCTGAAGCCGGTCGATTTTCGGCCGGGCAACATTCTTCCGCCCGACACAAGAATTGAAGGGAAGATATGCGAGCCGCATTGTAGAATGCACTCTTTTCCTTTATGGGACCGCTCAAAGACAGAAACGCAACGCCACCAGAATCGGCGTGAACCAAGAGACCTGCCATTATGAACCGTCGCCGCCGTATTTACGAAGGCAAGGCCAAGATCCTCTACGAAGGTCCGGAGCCAGGCACGCTTATCCAGTTCTTCAAGGACGATGCGACTGCCTTCAACAAGAAAAAACACGAAGTCATCGACGGCAAAGGTGTGTTGAACAACCGGATTTGTGAATATGTTTTCACGCATCTGAACAAGATCGGCATTCCCACACACTTCATTCGCCGCCTCAACATGCGCGAGCAGTTGATCAAGGAAGTCGAGATGATCCCGCTCGAGATCGTCGTGCGCAATGTCGCCGCCGGCTCGCTGTCGAAGCGACTTGGCATCGATGAAGGCGTGGTTCTGCCGCGCTCCATCATCGAGTTCTACTACAAGTCCGACGAGCTGGAAGACCCGATGGTCTCCGAAGAGCACATCACGGCCTTCGGCTGGGCCAACCCTGCCGAGCTTGACGACATCATGGCACTGGCAATCCGTGTCAACGACTTCCTGTCCGGCCTGTTCTTGGGCGTCGGCATCCAGCTGGTCGACTTCAAAATCGAATGCGGCCGCCTGTTTGAAGGCGACATGATGCGCATCATCCTCGCCGACGAGATTTCGCCCGACAGCTGCCGCCTGTGGGACATCGAGACCCAGAAAAAAATGGACAAGGACCTGTTCCGCCGCGACATGGGCGGCCTCGTGGAAGCCTATTCCGAAGTGGCACGCCGTCTCGGCATCATCAATGAAAACGAACCGATCCGCGGCACCGGCCCTGTCCTGGTAAAGTAATTTCGGCCTCGTGAAATAATATCGGCCTAGCAAGGTAAAATCAGGAGAAGATCAGGTGATCAAGGCACGGGTGACTGTTACGCTGAAGAACGGCGTTCTCGATCCGCAGGGCAAGGCAATCGAAGGCGCACTCGGCAGCCTCGGTTTCGGTGGCGTCGGCCATGTCCGTCAGGGCAAGGTCTTCGATCTGGAACTGGAAGGTGCAGACAAGGCCAAGGCCGAGACCGACCTGAAGGCGATGTGCGAAAAGCTCTTGGCCAATACGGTTATCGAAAACTACTCTATCGCCATTCTCTAAAGCCGCAGGAGCCGCCGACCATGAAATCCGCTGTCGTCCAACTTCCCGGCCTCAACCGCGATCGCGACATGATCGCGGCACTCACGAAAATCTCCGGCAAGGCGCCCGTCACCATCTGGCAGACGGAGACGACTATCCCGGATGTCGACCTGATCGTCATTCCGGGCGGCTTTTCCTATGGCGACTATCTACGTTGCGGCGCAATTGCTGCACGCATGCCGGTCATGCAGGCCATTCGCGAAAAGGCTGAGCAGGGCGTCAAGGTTCTCGGCGTCTGCAACGGCTTCCAGATTTTGGTCGAAGCGGGCATGCTGCCGGGCGCGCTGATGCGCAACGCCTCACTGAAATTCGTCTGCCGCGAAGTGAAACTCGAAGTCGTCAACAACGACACCGAATTCACCCGCGCCTATGACAAGGGCCAGGTTCTGCGCTGCCCCGTCGCCCACCACGATGGCAACTATTTCCTCGATACGGATGAGCTTAAGTCCGTCGAAGACAACGGTCAGGTCGTTTTCCGTTATGCAGATGGCACCAATCCGAACGGTTCGCTGAACGACATTGCCGGCGTCATCAACGCCAAGGGCAACGTTCTCGGCATGATGCCGCACCCGGAAAACCTGATCGAAGCTGCCCATGGCGGCAATGACGGCCGTGGCCTCTTCGCCTCGGCGCTTGGCGTTATCGCAGCCTGACAAGCGGGCGGGCCATCCGCCTGCCCTCTTCCCGATGATGCTCTTTATGGCTCCAGTTTTTGGCCCTTACCTTGGATGACGCGATGAACCGCCTGCTCCGTTCCCACGCCCCGAAGGCCGCTGGATTGCTTCTCGCCGCAGCAGCGCTTGCTGCGTGCCAGCCCAAGCCGCAACCGGCATCGTCCTCCGCATCCCGTGCGGCATTACCGACGATGGAGCGAATCGCGCTTGGCGCCAATGCTTGCTGGTTCAAATCGGGCGATCCGGCGTTCAAGGCCTATCGCCTGGCGCCCGAACTCAACTCCTTCTCGGGCCGTCCGCGCATTCTGCTCGTACCGCGCAACAGCCCGGAATCGCGCCCGATGCTGGTTATTCAGGCAGAAGGCAACCCGGCAAAGCTCGACGCTTTCGGCCCCGTTATGAACGAAGCCATCTCCGGGCGCATCGCAACCGACGTCAAACGCTGGGCGAATGGCGGCAAGGGCTGCTGATCGGGCAAAACTGCGCTAAAAGCCGGCCAAATACAAAAAAGACCCGCCGACGCCGGTTGGGACTGGCGTGGCGGGCCTGCCGAATGGCTGTTCAGGCACCGGGGAAAGATGGCGCCGCTCTCCGGCAGAAAATCAAAGCGGCCGCGACGGCCATGAAAACAGCTGCGATCTCGCGGCCTCCTTCAAGGCCTCGTCCCGCGTAACGCCGATATCGTCCAGAAGATCGTCGGACAATTCCCGCAAGGCAAGCCGTCCCTGACGTTTGCCATGCCAGTTGGACAATCCTGCAATCAGGCGGCCAATAAGCGTGTGAGCGATCCGGGCCGGAAAGGGCGACGGTGCGACCATGTCGCCGGTATCGCGGAACACGCGTTCCCGTTCGTAGCCGTCAGGATAAAGCGTATCCGCTGTCGAAAGGTATTGATCCATCTTGCGCATATTGCACCTATTGTCTCCGTGCGTTTGATCTCATTGACTGCATCCGATAAATACAATTGACTTGCGGACAGATACAATGCATAAATTGTCACCATGACAAATTGGCTTCCCGATATCACCGAGGGCAACGGCCCCATCTACCTTCGCCTCGCGGACAAGATCGAAGGCGCAATTTCGGATGGCATCTTGCAGGCCGGGTCGAAATTGCCGCCGCAACGCAATCTCGCTTTCGATCTGGGCGTTACAATCGGTACAATCAGCCGGGCATATGCCCTCATCCACGAACGCGGCCTCGTCAGCGGCGAAGTCGGCCGTGGCACCTATGTCAACGAGCGTAAGGCTGCCGCCCCATTATCACGCGTGGAACCGACGGCATCGGCATTCGGCGGCACGCGCTACGCGGTGGACACCAGCGCCGAATTCCGCCTGAACACCACGGCTGCTCCCGATGTCGGGCAGAGCGCGCTGGTCAGCAAACACGTCGAGGCCGTGACGAGAGAGCATTCGTTCGAAATTTCCAACTACACCCGCTCCTTTCCCGACAACTGGTGCATGGCGGGCGTTCGCTGGCTTTCCCAGAATGGCTGGTCGCCGAAACCGGAAAACATCGTTTCGACGCTTGGCGCCCATGCTGCGGTGATGAGTGTGGTGACGGCAATGACCGCGCCGGGCGACCGTATCGTTTTCGAACCCCTCACCTATTCCCATATCAGCCGCAGCGCCGCCCTTGCCGGACGGCGGGTAACACTGGTGGAAGTGGATGAGAAAGGCATTCTCCCCGATGATTTCGAGCGCGTTTGCGCCCAACAGCATCCAAAGATGATCTTCCTGATGTCGGCGGGCCAGAACCCGACCTGCGCCACCCTGCCCGAGGAGCGGCGGCGGGCGATCGCCGATATCGCCCGCAGATACGGCGTATGGATCGTGGAGGACAATCTCTATGGCGCCATGACGCGGGATGCGATCCCACTCATTGCGGAATTCGCGCCCGATCTTACCTTCGTTGTCGGCGGCCTGTCGAAATCCGTTTCCGCCGGCGTCAGGGGTGGCTGGGTCGCCTGCCCGGCGCAATTCGCCTCGAGAATTCGCATTTCGCATTCGATGATAACCGGCGGACTGCCGTTCATGCTCGCCGAACTGAATGCACGCCTCGTCAACAGCGGCGACGCAGACGACATCCGCAAGGACTGTATCGCCGAGATCAACCAGCGCGAGGCCCTCGCCAGACGCATCTTTGCAGGGCTGGAATTCAACTCCCTGCCAGACATCGCCTTTCTGTGGCTGAGGCTGCCTGAACCGTGGCTGTCTGGAACCTTCCGCAGCGCTGCCATGAAGGAAGGTGTGCTGATAGACGACGAGGACGAGTTTAAGGCCGGGCGCACGGAGAAGGTTTACCACCGTGTCCGCATCAGCCTTTCCGGGCCGTCAAACCAGGAAGAACTGAAGCATGCCCTGGGTATCCTGCGGCATTTGCTCGACAATGGTTCAGCCGGCTACGAAAGCGAGGCGTGAGCGGGAACGAGTCTTTCCTGCAACACGCCCCCTTAATTCAGTAACTCATTATTTACCACGCCGACGAATCTGCCATCCTTTCCCTACTTCGGAGCGGGGAATGATTCGATGGCAGCATTCAGTTCCATATCCGCCAGGGCATTTGTTGCTCTCGCGATGGTTTTCGCAGCATGTGTGTTGAGTGACATAACGCCGGCCGCCGCCGCAGACGGCACGGTGTTCGATGAATTGCGTTTCGGGGTCACAACCTCGCTCGCCGATCGCAATGGTGGCGGCGAAGATGGTGTATTCCCGGCCTTCACTGCCTATTTCGATCCTTTCGCGAGCGCCTCGGCTGTCACTTTTAGCGAAAAACTTGCCCGACCGCGTCTGCATCTCGGTGCGGAAATCGGCACCGAGGGCGAAGCAAATACCATTTACGGCGGTATCAACTGGACCTTCGACCTCAATCCGAAGATTTTCGTCGACCTCGGCTTTGGCGGCCTGTGGCATGACGGCAGGCTGAGAAATGGTCCGGGCGAAACTGGCGCGGAATTCGGTTGCCGCGTGCTTTTTCATGAATATGCCGCCATCGGATATCGCTTCAATAGCAACTGGAATATTTCGACCCAGATCGAACATGCCTCCCATGCCAATCTGTGCGACGGCCCCAATGACGGGCTGACGCGTGTCGGACTTATGGTCGGCTACAAGTTCTGAATAACCCAACAAAGCAGCGTTTTGCTGGCAAAACTGCGCATTTTCCTGTCGCACGGAGAGGCCTCTTGCGCTAAAGAACCGGAAACTTTCCTCGGCTCGAACCGCGTGAGACCTATGTCGATTCCAAACTCCATCAAGATCACCCCGGAACTCGTTGCATCCCACGGGCTGAAGCCCGACGAATACCAGCGTATCCTCGACCTGATCGGACGGGAGCCGAGCTTTACCGAGCTTGGCATTTTCTCGGCCATGTGGAACGAGCACTGCTCCTACAAGTCCTCCAAGAAATGGCTGAAGACCCTGCCCACCACGGGCCCGCGCGTCATTCAAGGCCCCGGCGAAAATGCCGGCGTGGTGGATATCGATGATGGCGACTGCGTCGTCTTCAAGATGGAAAGCCACAACCATCCGTCCTACATCGAGCCCTATCAGGGTGCGGCAACCGGCGTCGGCGGCATCCTGCGCGATGTCTTCACCATGGGCGCACGCCCGATCGCAGCCATGAATGCGCTACGTTTCGGCGCACCCGACCATCCGAAGACCCGCCACCTCGTGGCTGGCGTCGTCGCCGGTGTCGGCGGTTACGGCAACTCCTTCGGCGTGCCGACCGTCGGCGGCGAAGTGGAATTCGATCCCCGCTATAACGGCAACATCCTCGTCAACGCCTTTGCCGCCGGACTTGCCAAGTCCGATGCGATCTTCCTTTCGGAAGCCAAGGGCGTCGGCCTGCCGGTGGTGTATCTCGGTGCGAAGACCGGCCGCGACGGCGTCGGCGGCGCGACCATGGCCTCTGCCGAATTTGATGAGTCGATCGAAGAAAAGCGCCCAACCGTTCAGGTCGGCGACCCCTTCACCGAAAAGTGCCTGCTGGAAGCCTGCCTCGAACTGATGAAAACAGGCGCAGTCATCGCCATTCAGGACATGGGTGCCGCCGGCCTTACCTGCTCGGCCGTCGAAATGGGCGCCAAGGGCGATCTCGGCATCGAACTTGATCTCAACGCCGTACCGGTGCGCGAAGAGCGCATGACGGCCTACGAAATGATGCTGTCGGAAAGCCAGGAGCGCATGCTCATGGTTCTCGAGCCCTCCAAGGAAGAAGTCGCCAAGGCGATCTTCGTCAAATGGGGCCTGGACTTCGCCATCGTCGGCAAGACCACCGACGACCTGCGTTTCCGCGTGCTGCACAATGGCGAGGAAGTCGCCAACCTTCCGATCAAGGATCTCGGTGATCAGGCTCCGGAATACGACCGCCCGTGGACGCCCGCCAAGGTTCAGGCTCCGCTTGCGGAGAACGACGTTCCTGATGCAGACATTGCCGACGCATTGGTGTCACTGGTCGGTTCGGCCAACAACTCCTCGCGCCGCTGGGTCTACGAACAGTATGACACGCTGATCCAGGGCAATTCCCTGCAGCTGCCGGGTGGCGATGCCGGCGTTGTCCGCGTTGAAGGCCATGACAAGAAGGCGCTCGCCTTCTCCTCCGACGTGACACCGCGTTATGTCGAGGCAGACGCCTTTGAAGGCGGCAAGCAGGCCGTGGCCGAATGCTGGCGCAACATCACCGCAACCGGCGCTTTGCCGCTCGCGGCCACCGACAACCTCAATTTCGGCAATCCGGAAAAGCCCGAGATCATGAGCCAGCTCGTCCATGCCATCAAGGGCATCGGCGAAGCCTGCCGCGTACTGGAATTCCCGATCGTTTCCGGCAACGTCTCGCTCTACAACGAGACCAACGGTCAGGCGATCCTGCCCACCCCCACCATCGGCGGCGTTGGCCTGCTGAAGGACTGGGGCCGTATGGCGCGCATCCGCTTTGCCGCCGCGGACGAAGTCGTGCTGCTGGCGGGCGCGCCTGCCGGTCTTGGCACCCATATTGCCCAGTCCGTCTACATGCGCGACGTGCATGGCCGCATCGATGGCCCGGCACCGCATGTCGATCTGGAAGCTGAAAAGAGAAATGGCGATTTCGTCCGCGCCCTTATCGCAGACGGTCTTGCCACAGCGGTTCACGACTGCTCCTCGGGCGGCCTGGCTCTCGCGGTTGCCGAAATGGCAATTTCCTCCGGCATCGGCGCGACGATCGACGCGGTCGAGGGCCATAATCCCGTCCTCACCTTCTATGGCGAAGATCAGGGCCGTTATGTGCTGACCGTCAAGAAGAGCGATCTGGATGAAGTGCGCGCGGCAGCGAAGGCAGCGGGCGTTTCCTGCCCGGCGATCGGCGTCACCGGCGGCTCAAGCGTAAAGCTGGGCACGGCACGCGCTATCGAGATTAAAGAATTGCACTTGGCCTATGAATCGTGGTTCCCTCAATTCATGGATGGCGAAACTCTAATCGCCGCAGAATGAATTAAGGAGATACACCATGCCCATGAAACCCGGCGACATTGAAGACATGATTAAGGCGGGAATTCCCGGGGCAAAGGTCACGATCCGCGATCTGGCCGGTGATGGCGATCATTACGCGGCGGAAGTCGTCGCGGATGCTTTCAAGGGCAAGACCCGCGTGCAGCAGCACCAGATGGTCTATGACGCGCTGAAGGGCAATATGGGCGGTGTTCTGCACGCCCTTGCCCTGCAGACCTCGGCTCCCGAATGACTGCGCCCGGAAAAGCGTCTCCGGCAGGACGGTTTCACTGTCCTTGCCGCGGCAACGCTTGAAGCCATGGATTGAAAAAGGCCCGCGGGAGACTGTCACGCGGGCCTTTTCTTTTCCGGCAAATGGCGCGTGCCGCTTACAAAACAGGTGGCTGCTGCGATTCCAGATCGGCAAAGGAGGCAGCCGGCAACGGCCCAGCCGTCAGCAGGGTAAAATCGTAACCGGACTTGCGGTCCGGCCCCAGAACATATTGCCGGTGCATGCGCAGGAAGTTGCGCTTGTTCTTTTTGTAGCGGTCGGGTGAAAGCGAGTGCTTGAAACGGATCGGCACGATCTTCGGCTGCGGCGCATCCTTGTGCCCGGTCAGCGCCACGGTGTTGCAGCGGTAGAGGTGGATCGGATCCGTCAGGCACTGGATATCGAACCATGTCACTTCAGGGTGACGCGCAATCACGCCGACGCTCTGGCGAAGCCTGTCCGCACTCGACAGCAGCGCGCATTGCAGCGCAGCGCCACCGAGCGTCGCAAAGGAAAGCTTCCGGCCATCCAGCGCATCTGGCCGCAGTTCCAGCACACGGCCTATCACGGCGAGCGCCAGGCTGGCGCCCATGCTATGCGACACGACCAGAACCTCCTCAGACGGCTGCTCCAGCGCCTTGAGAACGAGGGCTGCCTTCTCTTCGATCCAGTTGCGGGCAATCGGCTCATCGCGCCCGACGGCCAGCGCAAAGCGCCAATCGGCATAAAGATGCAACGTATGAAACCGCTCGGCGAAAGGCAGAAACGCCTTCACGAAGAACAAGGCCGCAGCGGGAAGACTGATCGCAAGCAACCAGAGCGGCAAACCGAACAGCCATGGCGAGAGCGCGATCCCCGCCGCAAGCGCACCCCCCACCAGCATCAGCAGAAACGGGAAAATGAAGAACAGGCCGAAACGCCAGGCATGACGGAGGTAACGCCCTGCACCACCTTCCGCGACGATACCGGCCGCAGCCGCAAAGCCTAGTGCGATCTGCCGCCAGAGTGGCGCATCCCGCAGGCGCGATATCACAGCATTGTGGTCGTAGACGAAGATGGTGGAACGCGTCCGCCAGTCGCCGGCCGAGGCCTCCACCGAGAATGTTTCGCCAGCCGGCGAGTTCTCCAGCGCACCCACGGCATAATTGACATCCCACGTCTTGCCAGCAAGCGCTGCCGCCCGCTGATAGCGCAGATGATGCGCAGCCGCATCGAGCGGATCGAAGCCCGGGAAATAAAGAACAAGTCGTGACTTGACGGTCGGCATGCATAAACCCTCGGGCTGGAGACACCCGAAAGGATCGCTTGATACAGTGGGCGATGCACGTATAGTAAAAAACGCGACGGAAATATGATTTATTTGTTGCGAGGGAATTTTGTCTGGGATCGTCGATCAATTGCTAAACGGCGTCGTCAAAGGCGCTCTGTCCGAAGTCCTCGCCAAGACAGGCCTTCGCAAAACCCGCCGCATCCGCCGCCGGACCAAAAGTAACACGTCCCTCGCAGGCGGCATCGTCGGCTCCGTGCTGGAAGCGGCAATCAAAGCAGCCGTCAAACCCAAGCCGGCCAAAAAACAGGTGAGCAAAAGACGCACCGCCGCCGCGCGCAGCAGACAGCGGCTTCGATGATGCATCACCTCAGCGTGCTTCCCACCTGGTAGCCAAGGTTTCGGCCGTCACTTTGCGACTACACAGCAGCGTATTTTTTACGCTTCCCGGGTGGAAATCGCGCCGCGACATGTTATTTAGGGACAAAGTCAAAGCAGCGGCCTTGAACCGCATGTGAAAGGAATAGGCCTATGAGCGGCATTCACGATATGATCGACAGTGAAGTGAAGAGCAACGACATCGTTCTTTTCATGAAGGGCACCCCGCAATTCCCGCAGTGCGGTTTTTCCGGTCAGGTCGTACAGATTCTCGACTATCTTGGCGTCGACTACAAGGGCGTCAATGTGCTCGCCGATGCCGACATCCGTCAGGGCATCAAGGATTATTCCAACTGGCCGACCATCCCGCAGCTCTACGTCAAGGGCGAATTCGTCGGCGGCTGTGACATCGTAAGAGAGATGTTCCAGTCCGGTGAACTTCAAAATCACTTCCAAGAACAGGGTATCAGCGTCCGCGGCGCGGCCTGATTTCGGCCGGTTCATCCGGCCCACCCTGATTGTCAGAAAACTTATGCCAGGCGTTGCTTCATGCAACGCCTTTGCCGTTCTTTTTGGGGCAATCCTGTGACAGAACTTTCACAATCCACCACTTCGCGCGCCGTTTCGATGGGGCGCACGGAATTCATCGCGCTTGCCGCGATGCTGATGGCGCTGAATGCGCTTGCCATCGACATCATGCTTCCCGGCCTTCAGGAAATCGGCGCGTCACTTGGCGTCGTGAATGAAAACCACCGTCAATACGTCATTTCCAGCTATCTTCTAGGCTTCGGCATTGCCCAGCTTCTGTACGGACCGATCTCGGACCGTTTCGGGCGCCGCAAGCCGATGCTCGTCGGGCTGGCAATCTACATCGTCTCGGCCATTGCCGTCGTCTTCGTACCGTCATTCACTGGCCTGCTGGTTCTGCGCTTCATTCAGGGCATCGGCTCTGCGGCGACGCGCGTCATCACCATTTCGATCGTGCGCGACATCTATGGCGGACGTCAGATGGCGGAAGTCATGTCGCTGATCATGATGGTATTCATGGTCGTTCCGGTCATCGCACCCGGCACTGGCCAGATCGTGCTGTTTTTCGGTGACTGGCACCTTATCTTCGCCTTCATGGCCGGAATTGCCGCCGTCGTGACCGCCTGGATGTATTTCCGCCTGCCGGAAACCCTGCATGCCGATGACGTCAGGCCTTTCACGGTTCGTTCGATCCTCGGTGGCTTCAAGATCGTGCTCACCAACCGTATTGCGCTCTGTTACACGCTCTCCAGCACATTCATCTTCGGTGCGCTGTTCGGCTTCATCAATTCCGCCGAACAGGTCTATAAGGGCATCTACGGCCTGGGCGCATGGTTTGCGGCCGCTTTTGCGGGCGTCGCCCTGTTCATGGCCTTCTCGTCCTTCATCAATGCAAGGCTTGTCGGCAGGTTTGGCATGCGCAAGCTGTCGCACGGGTCGCTGCTCGGCTTCATCGCCATCACCTTCGTGTGGCTGGTGGTACAGATGGTCGGGCCGGAACCGATGCCCTTTGCGATCTTCATCGTGTTCTTCGCGCTTGCCATGTTCCAGTTCGGCTGGATCGGCTCGAACTTCAACTCGCTCGCCATGGAGCCGCTCGGCCATGTCGCCGGCACGGCCTCGTCCGTTATTGGCTTCATGGGAACCGTCGGCGGTTCGCTGATCGGTGCCGTTATCGGTCAGGCTTTTGATGGCACGGCGCTGCCAATGGTAGCCGGCTTCTTCGCCGTCTCCATTATAGGCCTCGTCTTCGTGCTTATCGGAGAAAAGGGCGTACTGTTTCAGGCCCACAACAAGCCGACGCACTAAGGGCGGACAGACAAATAAAAAGGGCGCGGAACTCGGTTCCGCGCCCTTTTTTGTTGATCAAAGCCGAACTTCACTCAAACCGTGAAAATCTTCTCGCGCAGCAATTCCCATGTCTCCTGATCAGGAGCAAGCAGCAGGCCACCTTCAAGGTGGCGCGGCAGGTAAGGCGAGCCGTCAAAACGGGCGGCGTAGGCGCCCGCTTCCTGCGAAAGCAGGGTGCCAGCGAGATGATCCCAGGGCATAAGCTTGTTGTACATCAGGAAATGCATGTGGCCGCCGCAGAACACGCGGTATTCATGCGCAGCACAACGGTAGCTGGTGAAGAGCCGCACATCCGCGAGGTTCATGAGAATCTTGCGGCGGGTCTCCACGTCAAAATAACCGGTGTTGGCGATGCCGACCATCTGCGACAGTGCCGGTGCGGGCACGACGGACATCTGCGTCTGCGAACCATCGGCGGCACAAAGCCATGCGCCGGAACCCTTTTCGGCAATCGCCCAGTCATTGCCCATCGGATCGAAAATGAGACCGGCAACGGTCTCGCCCTTGGAGATGACGCTCATCATCACGCCAAACAGCGGCAGGCCCGACGCGAAGTTGTAGGTGCCATCGATCGGATCGACCACCACGGCAAGATCCGCATCCGCAAGCTTGCCAAGCAGCGAGGCATCCGCCGCAACGGCCTCTTCACCGATGAACAGCGCCTGCGGCATGATTTCCTGCACGCGGGCGCGGATCAGCCGCTCAGCAGCCTCGTCAGCCTCGGTTACGAGGTCTATCGCCTCGCTCTTTATCCTGACGTCGCCCTCACCCAGATTACGGAACCTCGGCAGGATTTCCACTGCCGCCGCCTCCTGAAGCGCATTGGCGAGAGAGGCGATGTCGAGTTCGATAGCCATGGGCGGTATCCTTCTATTTAAGCATCAATATTATAAGGCCACGATTTCCCGGCGCAGCATCTTCCAGCTTTCCTTGTCGGGTGCCGACAGGATGCCGCCTGTCGTCTGTCCTGGCCGGTAGGGCGTATTGTCGAAACGGGCCGTGTAGCCGCCCGCTTCCTGATGAATGAGAACGCCGGCGAGATGATCCCAGGGCATCAGCTTTTCGTGGCCGATGAAGTGCAGCTTGCCAGTCGAGGCAAGCCAATATTCATGAGCCGAGCAATTGATTGAAAGCGCCATCTTGATCTTGGCCATATTGGCGGCGATCACCGGGCGGCGATCTTCATGGCTGTGACCCCAGGAAAATATGCCGACCATTTCGGACAATGGCAGGGGATCGGCAACCTTGAGCCTTGCCTGTGAGCCGTCCTTGCGGTGGAGATAAGCGCCCTCGCCTTTGAGAGCAAGGATGGTATCACCCATGACAGGATCGTGGATGATGCCTGCGACCGTCTCACCCTTGACGGTGACGGCGAGCAGCGTGCCGAAAGCTGGAAAACCGGAAGCATAGTTGAAAGTGCCGTCGATTGGATCGATCACGAAGGCAAATGGTGCATCGGCAAGGGCAGGAATAACGGATTGATCCGCGTCATAGGCCTCTTCGCCGACAATATGGGCCTTCGGAAACCGTTGCAGAAGAGCGGCGGTTATCGCCTTTTCCGTCAGAATATCCGCCTCGGTGACGAGATCGACCGCAGAGGTCTTTTCGGAAATCGCGCCTGCGTCGAGATTGCGGAAGCGGGGCATGATTTCCTGGCGGCCGGCAGCGGCAACGGTGGAAATCAGAAAGTCGATATCTTTATCGGAAAGGGTCATCGCTAAGGGCACTTCTTCATAAGGGAGGGCTGGCCTCCGTACGCTCTTCAGGTGACGCGCCGGTGACAGAGAGCGCCGAGAAATCAAAAAGCTTCGGGTCGAGCAGATGCGATGGATTGACATGGGCAAGCGCCCGCAGCATCACGTCCTTGCGGCCCGGCATACGCCTTTCGATGTCAGCCAGCATCTCCTTCATGGCATTGCGCTGAAGCCCGTCCTGCGAGCCGCAGAGGTCACAGGGAATAATCGGGAATTCCATCGCCGCCGCGAATTTCGCCATATCCTCTTCGGCGCAATAGGCAAGCGGGCGCAGCACCATCAGGTCGCCCTCGTCGTTCATCAGCTTTGCCGGCATGCCAGCCAGACGGCCGCCATGGAAGAAGTTCATGAAGAAGGTCTCGAGAATATCCTCCCGGTGATGGCCGAGCACGAGCGCGTCGCAGCCCTCTTCCCGCGCAATACGGTAGAGATTGCCGCGCCGCAGCCGCGAACAGAGCGAACAATAGGTGCCACCCGCCGGCACCTTTTCCTTCACAACGGAATAAGTGTCGCGATATTCGATGCGATGTGCGACGCCGATCTTCGCCAGATATTCCGGCAGGACATGCTTGGGGAAATTCGGCTGGCCCTGATCCAGATTGCAGGCAATGAGTTCCACGGGCAAAAGGCCGCGCCACTTCAGATCAAGCAGCAGCGCCAGAAGGCCGTAGCTGTCCTTGCCGCCGGAAAGGCCTACCAGCCAGCGCTTCTGGCCGTTCAGCATGCCAAAATCCCCGAAGGCCTGACGTACATTGCGCAACAGCCGCTTGCGCAGCTTGTTGAAGGAGACAGAACGGGGTGCCGCGTCGAACAGCGGATGCGAAGCGCCATTTTCTCCGGCCAGGTCCTGATCGGCCTCGACCTCATCTGCGATGCTGGTGACAATGTTCATGATTAGCCCGCTCTGGCATTCAGCCATTTTCAATGCAGGAAATGCCCGCATCCGCCCGCAATATCAAGCCCCGAATACCGACCAGCCGGTTTTCGTCGCCAGCATTTCCAGTGCATGCGACCCAAGCGCCGAATTGCCAACCTTGTTCAGACCCGGCGACCAGACCGCAATCGACGCCTTGCCCGGCGCCACTGCCATGATGCCGCCGCCCACGCCGCTCTTGCCCGGCAGGCCGACATGATAGGCGAAATCGCCCGATCCGTCATAATGGCCGCAGGTCAACATCAGCGCATTGATGCGCCGCGCGCGTCGGTCTGACACAACCGTATGACCACTCAGCGGATTGCGGCCGCGATTCGCAAGGAAAAGACCGGCCCGTGAAAGCTGCGCGCAGGTCATGGACAGCGCGCACTGATGAAAATAGACGCCCAGCGTATATTCAACAGGGTGATGCAGATTGCCGAAGGACCGCATGAAATTGGCAAGCGCGAAATTGCGGAAACCCGTCGCCTGCTCGGATTTCGCCACGGTGTCATCAATGCTGATCGTGTCATCATCAGCGAGATAACGGACGAAACGCAGAAGCTCGCCAATCGCCTCGCGCGGCTGGTGGCCGGAAAGAACGATATCCGTCACCACGATGGCACCGGCATTGACGAAGGGATTGCGCGGAATGCCGTGCTCATGCTCCAGCTGGACGATGGAGTTGAAGGACGACCCCGACGGCTCACGCCCCACCCGGTTCCACACCGTCTCGCCCGCCTTACCGAGCGCCAGCGTCAGCATGAAGACCTTGGAAATGCTCTGGATCGAAAACGGCGTGAGCGCATTGCCGGCCGTATAGGTGGTTCCGTCGACAGTGGTGATGGCGATACCGAACTGGTTCGGATCGACCTTGGCGAGTTCCGGAATGTAATCCGCAACCTTGCCCTCGCCCAGGCGCGGCACCATGCTGTCGTAAATGGAATCGACGATCGCCTGAATGTCCTGCATGCAAAGCCTTCCCCAGCAAACAAAAAAGCCGCCCCGAGGGGCGGCTTTCTCAATACTGAAACGCGCCGATTAACGCGAGTAGAATTCGACGACCAGATGCGGTTCCATGACGACCGGGTACGGAACGTCAGACAGAGCCGGGATGCGAGCATAGGTCGCAACCATCTTGTTGTGATCGACTTCGATGTAATCAGGAACGTCGCGTTCTGCGAGCTGAACAGCTTCGAGAACGGTCACCAGCTGCTTGGACTTCTGGCGAACTTCGATAACGTCGCCCGGCTTGCAACGGTAAGAACCGATGTTGACGCGAACGCCGTTAACCGTGACGTGGCCATGGTTGATGAACTGACGCGAGGCGAAAACGGTCGGAACGAACTTGGCGCGGTAGACGATGGCGTCCAGACGCGACTCGAGCAGGCCGATCAGGTTCTCGGAGGTATCGCCCTTGCGACGGTTTGCTTCGTCGTAGGTGGCGCGGAACTGCTTTTCGCGCAGTTCGCCGTAGTAGCCCTTGAGCTTCTGCTTGGCGCGCAGCTGCGTGCCGAAGTCGCTCATCTTGCCCTTGCGGCGCTGACCGTGCTGGCCCGGGCCGTATTCGCGGCGGTTTACCGGGGACTTCGGACGGCCCCAGATGTTTTCGCCCATACGGCGGTCAATTTTATACTTAGCCGATTCGCGCTTGCTCATCGTATTTCCTTCTCAATAGGTTATGCCGGTTTGTTGCCAAACCGGTTTGAGGAAACACGCCCTCCTCTGAAGCCCGTTTCAGGACCTCTGACAGGTTTCTCACATGCGAATGGAGAGACCACGGGACATGTCGGTGATGTTGACCGCCGAACGTCAGCTTATAAACTGCAAGGCAGTCAACGAAACACACCGGACATGACTGCCCGGCGTTGGGGCGGCTTCTAAACACGTTTTACAAATTTGTCAAACAAAGCCCGCCGCTTTTTTTCTCGAACTAGCCCTTGAAAAGCTGGAAGGCCCACCCACTTCTAAGCCGTAATCAGGACTCGGGCCCCTCTGGCGTGTTACCGGACAACACGCGATGTCGAGTCTCTTGAAGGTTGGGGCCCACGTTTATTCCTGATACGCGTCCCCATCCGCAAAGCCAACCTCGTCCGGCTAAAGGTTGACTGATGGAGTTCCTCCTCAACGATTTTCTCGGTACCCCCACATGGATGTGGGCTGTCTTCATTTCTCTCGTCCTTGGCCTCTTGGCGCTCGATCTCGGCGTGCTGCACAAGAATTCCAAGGAAATCGGCATCCGTGAAAGCTTGCTGATGTCCGGCTTTTATATCGCCATCGGCTTGGCCTTCGGCGGATGGATCTGGTACCAGTCCGGTGAACAGTCAGCGATGGAATATGTCACCGGCTTCGTGGTCGAAAAAAGCCTCGCCATGGACAATATCTTCATCATCGCGATGATCTTCTCCTATTTCGCCATTCCCCGCCAATATCAGCACCGCGTGCTGCTATGGGGCATCCTCGGCGTGATCGTTCTGCGCGGCATCATGATTGCCGGCGGCGCCGCAATTGTCGAAAACTTCCACTGGGTGCTTTATCTCTTTGCGGCCTTCCTCGTCTTCACGGGCCTCAAGATGCTGTTTTCATCCGACCATGACGAGAACGACATCGGCAATAACCGCATCCTGAAATTCCTGCGCAGCCGCCTTCCGGTAACGGAGAAGCTGCATGGCGAGAAATTCTTCGTCAAGGAGACCGATGCTGCCACAGGCAAGCTGAAGACCTTTGTGACGCCGCTGTTTCTGGCGCTCATCATGGTCGAAATCGCCGACCTCATCTTCGCGGTTGATTCGATCCCGGCGATCTTCGCGATCACCACCGATCCGTTTATCGTCTATACCTCTAACATCTTCGCGATCCTCGGCCTGCGCGCCCTCTATTTCGCACTTGCCGCCCTGATCCACCGCTTCGCCTATCTGAAATACGCGCTGGCTGCGGTTCTGGTCTTCGTCGGCTCGAAGATTTTCGTCGCGGATATGCTGGGCATCGCCAAGATCCCGCCCGCCGTCTCGCTCGGCGCCACCGTTGCCATCCTCGCAACCGGCATCATCGGTTCGCTGATTGCAACGCGCAAGGAAACAAAGGCTATCGAGTAACACCTGAAAATGTTGGCGGCAGGAAACCCTGCCCCAACTTACTCCGCCGCCAGCCTCGCATCATCCTCATTCGCATCCGCATCGCCGGGTGCGGTCTTCGCGTCGAGATCGGGGAACGCCACGATGCGCTTGCCGGAGAAATCGGCGTGTACCACCACAAGCTCCTTCTCCTCGAAATAACCGAGAAGACGGCGCGCACGGCGGGCGGAATGGGTACCGTAAGCGCGGGCAATACGGGCGTCGGATGGGCAAGGCTCCTCATTGAGCGCCGCCTTGACCAACAGCAGGAAAACCCCCTGCAAATCGTCGGAGACCGACATCGACAATTCCAGCGCTTTCTCCCAGCCTTCGCTGGCCGCCATTGCCGCATCCACGCCGGAGCGGGCAATCGCCACCTGCCGGCGGAAATCCGCCAACGTCATCGGCGTGCCGGGAATACGGCGCATGCGCGCGCGCACCAGAAAATCCTGGTACAGCACGGCGTCGGTACGATAGGCCGATTGCGGATCGTCGAGAATTTCGACCAGCACCGCCGCGATCTTCTCTTCGCGCTCCTCCGGCGTCAGCTCCGGCTGACCTGCACGCGCCGACTGCTCCGGTGAAGGACCGGCGGCGGCGGGGGTGGAGCGGGAGAGTTCAGCGAGAATATCGGTTGTCGGGCGCGGCGCTGGCGGCGTGCGGCGCGTGGCGGGTCGCGTGAACTCTTCCGGGTCCGGCGTGAAGATCAGATCCTCCACATCCTGCGGTGCATCCGGCAGCGGCATGAGTTTCGGCGAGGAAGACCGCGCCGAGGTTTCCACCGCACCGATGACAATGGGCAACGGGCGGCGCGACAGCGCCGGTCCAAGCGCCACGAAATTGCCGCGCTGCAGATCGCGGAACATTTCCGCCTGCCGCCGGTCCATGCCGAGCAGATCGGCAGCGCGCGCCATATCGATATCGAGAAAGGTGCGGCCCATCAGAAAGTTCGAGGCTTCCGCCGCTACGTTCTTGGCAAGCTTGGCAAGGCGCTGCGTGGCGATGACGCCCGCAAGCCCGCGTTTACGCCCACGGCACATCAGATTGGTCATGGCGCCCAGCGACGCCTTGCGCGCATCCTCGGTCACCTCGCCGCCGACGGAGGGCGCAAACATCTGCGCCTCATCCACAACGACAAGCACGGGATACCAGAATTCGCGATCCGCATCGAACAGGCCGTTGAGGAAAGCGGCAGCGGCCCGCATTTGCTGTTCGATATCAAGACCTTCAAGCGTCAGCACGCAGGAAACGCGGTGCTGGCGGATGCGGTTGGCAATGCCCGCAAGCTCGGCTTCCGTGCGCTCTCCATCCACCACCACATGGCCGAACTTGTCGGACAGCGTGACGAAATCACCCTCGGGATCGATAATGACCTGCTGCACCCATTGCGCCGATTGCTCCAGGAGCCGGCGCAGAAGGTGTGACTTGCCGGACCCGGAATTGCCCTGCACCAGCAAACGCGTTGCAAGCAATTCCTCAATATCGAGCTTGGCCTGCTGCCCGCCCGATAGGGTTCCCATGTCGATGCCGACCTGCAATGTTCCGTTCCTCGTGCTGCATGTCATCCGGCCGATTCCCGTAACGGCGGCCGAACATGCTCTTTACCAAAAAATCACCGATTGCGTCTGCCCCGTGCCGATAATGCACAGGCAATTGCGCCACATCTATGCGGCCCCGGACGAGACGCGCGAAAATGATAGCCGCCTGCCGAACACATTCAGCATCAGCCCGATGATGACCAATGCGGCACCGACCACTTCGAAGACGGTAATATGCTCCGCAAAAGCGAGATAGGCGCTGACGAAACCGACAATCGGCACCAGCAGCGAAAACGGCGCCACCGTTCCGGCCGGATAACGCAGAAGCAGGTAACTCCAGATACCCGCGCCGACGATGGTCGCACCATAGGCCATGTAGATCACCACGAGAGCCATCGTAGGCGTCGCATTGCGCAGCCCTTCCGCAATCGCATCAGGTCCTTCCACCACCAGCGAAAGCAGCACCAACGGCAGAACGGGTACAAGGCTCGTCCACGCGACAAAGGAGACCGCATTCACCTGGCCGATGCGGCGATTGACGATGTTGCCGCAGGCCCAGGCAATGGCCGAGCCGACGCCCATCAGCAGCGGTATCAACGCTGCAGCCGTCATGCGCTCCACGCCGATGACCGCCAGCCCGCCAAAGGCAACGATTGCGCCGACGATCTGTGACGGCAACGGCCGCTCGCCGAGAAACACCACGGCCAGCGCCAGCGTGAAGAAGGCCTGCGACTGCATGACGAGCGAAGCAAGCCCAGCCGGCAGGCCGAGCTTGATGGCCGGGTAAAGCAGGCCGAATTGCACGAAACCCATCGCCATGCCGTAAACGATCATATGCCGCCACGGCACATTGGGTTTGGGCAGGAAGAACACCAACGGCACGGCTGCAAACAGATAGCGCACCCCCGTCAGAAACAGAGGCGGCATGTCGGCGACGCCGATCTTGATGGCAACGAAGTTGAAGCCCCACAAAAACACGGTGATCAGGGCAAGAAGAATATGCGGCAACGCCATTTTGTTATGTCCGAATTTCAGGCGATCGACGGGCGTTTTACGCCGAAACCGCCCTCTTCCAGCCAAATGTAATGAGACCGGCGCCGATCAGGAGACCGCCGCCCGTGCGGTTGACGACGCGCTGAACCTTGGGTTTGCGGATCGTATTGCGGGCGGCACTTGCCAGAAGTCCATAAAGCGCCGCATTGCAGCTGGCAAGCACAAGGAATGTCGCTTCGAAAATCAGCACCTGCGGCCAGAAAGGCAGAGTCGGCACCAGAAACTGCGGCAGGAAGGCGACGAAGAAGACAATGCTCTTGGGGTTCAGCGCCGTGACGACATAGGCATGCAGGAAGATTTTGAGCGGCCTTTCACGGCCGGTCACGCCTGCGGCTTCACCACCTTCAACGCCAACCGGCGAACGCCACAGCTTGATGCCGAGATAGATGAGGTAAGCCGCGCCTATCCATTTCAGACCGGTAAAAAGGGCCGCCGATGTGGCAAGCAGCGCGCCGAGCCCCAGCATGGAGGCCGTCATCGCAGTGAAATCACCAAGCGCCACACCCGTCACCGTCGCGGTGCTCGCCTTGCGTCCATGCCCCAGAGCATAAGAAATCACCAGCAGGATTGTCGGCCCCGGAATGGCAAGCATGATGGCGGATGCGGCCACGAAGGCCAGCCAGTTCTCCAGTGGCATGATGCAATCTCCCCCGTTCGGTCTTTGGAGCAAGCCACCAAAAGCGCCCGGTATCAAGCCAAATTTTCGGAGGCTGTGCCGCTTTGTCATCCAGCGGACGAAGGGGCTGCTGCTGCCGCTTCATCGCCTGTGCAAGATCGTAATTTGACGGCATGGCAAGCCATGCCGCGCCGCGCTGACCCCTGCCCGCTCCAGCCGCAGGGCAAGATCAGGGGTAACACCCGCCCGGACGTTAACGAGGATAGTGCAACGCGCTATATGCCAGGCCTTTCCGCAGCTTCCGTTACGGAAAACTGAATTCCGGCAATGAACTCCTCGCAGACGCGCCGTGGGTGGACGACGGGTCGAGTCCCGCATGACGGAGGCGCGCATTTCGAACATCATTAGAAGTGGAAACGAACGACGGAGCCTCCCCGGCATTTTCTCGCCGGAGAGACTGTCGTCATCAAAACCGCGGCGCCCAGTAAGGAGGTGCCCACTCCCGCCGCATTTTGCGGTCGGACGGCTCCAGGCCGATATCGTCCAGAAGACGCTCCGGCAGATCGGAAAGATCGGTGGGCGGCGGGCGCGGCACCATTGCCGCGACGAGAACCGCTTTCAGGGTTTTCCAGACGCCGAATGTGACGAACAGGCGGTCGACCGCATCCGGCAGCGCATATGCTACCAATGGTTGATTTTTCTGCATGGGAAATCCGTCCCGGCGCGGCGAAGCAGCCAGGTCCTTTATCGATGATAAAACGACATGCAGGAACGGCGGGCGCAACATGCGGTAGCGCGGACGCACAATTCAGCTGTCAGACGAAGTGAAGATGCCAAACGGCAGGGAAATCAGGCAGGAAGCCTTATCGGAGGTCGATGCCTCGGGACATGTAACCGCCGATGACCATGCCGGAAAAGCCAGACATGCCGGTAAGGCGCATATTCATATAGTCAGTCATTCCACGCCTCCTTTTTATAGCGGTTACAGACAAGATGCATCTTACACGAGATGCCGGACGCGACAAGAGGTCGCAATCTCGAATTGCAAAAGTCCGGCAGAATAGATGCAAAAATGCAACAAGCCGTTCAGCTCAGCGAGACGCTGAGGCCAAAACCCTGCATCAGCCGCCGTGTGGCGAAATCCGGCTTGCCGGAAGTGAAGACGGCGAAATCGAAACCATCTGGATGCTCCGCATCCTGCGGCAGCGGCACCAGGTGGCGTGCGCGACGGGCAATCGCTTCCGCGGGATCGAGCCAGTCCACCGGCCATGGCGCCAGCCGGCGAAACACATTGGCCATGAAGGGATAATGAGTGCAGGCGAGAACAACGATATCGGTGCGCTTGCCGTCGTTATCGATGAAGCAGGGCTCGATTTCCGCCAGCACGGCTTCATCGGAGATCGGTTCGCCCCTGATCCAGCTTTCGGCCATACGCGCCAGATTTTCCGATCCCACGAGGCGAACATGGCATTGCGTGGCGAATGACTGGATGAGATCGCGCGTATAGGCGCGCTTGACGGTGCCGGGTGTTGCCAGCACGGAAACGAGACCGGAACGGGTGCGTTCGGCCGCAGGTTTGATAGCTGGAACGGTGCCGACGAAAGTCATATCAGGGAAGCGCGCCCGAAGATCGGCGCCTGCCAGTGTGAAGGCGGTGTTGCAGGCAATGATGCAGACTTCAGGGCTATAGTCTTCAAGCAGCTTTTCGAAGAGCGAAAGAATGCGCGCTTTCAGCGCCTCCTCTTCCCAGCCGCCATAGGGGAAACCGGCGTCGTCGGCCACATAGATGAAACCGCGCTCGGGCATCAGCACGCGCGCCTCGCGCAGTACCGTCAGCCCGCCAATGCCGGAATCGAATACCAGCACCGGTTTGAGAACATCGGCCAGAGCCTCAGTCGTCTTCAGCATTCTCCCCAGCCCTCTCCGACAATGGTCCCTCCGCCGTTCCAGCCCGGCCTGCCTGCTTAGGCCACTGCCGGGGAAAACGATCGAGTGACCTGATCACGCCACGGAAAACACTGATTTCCTGCTCGGAAAAGCCGCGTCTCGACAGCACCGCACGCAGATTGTCCACCATTTTCGGCTTTTTTTCGGGCGGATGAAAATATCCGCGCGCATCGAGCGCCTCCTCGATGTGTTCGAACAGGCCGAAGACCTGTTCCTTGGTCGAGGGCCGCTGCTCGATGGGCTGGAAAAGCGTCTCGTCCAGATCGTCCATGCCGGATTTCATCCACTCATAGGACATCAAAAGCACGGCCTGCGCGATATTGAGCGACGCGAAGGCGGGGTTGACCGGAAATGTCACGATCTCATCGGCCAGCGCCACTTCTTCATTGGTAAGGCCCCAGCGCTCACGCCCGAACAGGATGCCGGTTCTTTCACCCGCCTTGAACTTCGCGCGCAGCGTGCCGGCTGCGGTGACGGGGGCACGAACCGGTTTGAAACCGTAACGCTCCCGCGCGGTCGTGGCATAGACGAAATTGAGATCCTTGATCGCCTCTTCCAGCGTCTCGAACACCTTCGTCCCGTCGATGACATGATCGGCCTTGGAAGCGGCGGCGCGCGCCTTCTCGTTCGGCCAGCCGTCACGCGGCTTGACGAGGCGAAGTTCGGCAAGACCGAAATTGGCCATTGCCCGTGCCACCATGCCGATATTTTCGCCGAGCTGCGGTTCGACCAGAATGATCGCCGGGCCTTCCGCCACAAGTTCAAGCTCGCTGTTTGTGCCTGCCATCGTCGTTTTCCAGTTTCTGAAGCGCCGCATCGATTTTCAGGCCGATGCGTTTTATGGTTTTCGCGCATTTCCAGACTGAAAACCGGTCGCCGCTTTTCCTGAAAATGCTCTAAAGCGCGCTTCACTGGCACAGATCGGCGCCAAAATCAAAGCCGGGGCAGGCAGAACGCCCTGTTATTCGCCCTTGATGATCGCCGCCATCTCTGCGCGCAGCGAATCCCTGCCCTCGTCTCCAACCCGGTGAATGTCGCTGATGACAGGCTGGCCGTTTTCCTCGATGACATCGAAATGCACCTCGTCGACCGTTGCCTTCATCTCTGCCTCATCCATGCAGGCCCAGAGCTTGAACTTTGCCGTCACGTCAGTCACGCCGTCCTTCACCTCACCGGGCGTTACCGAAACATCCACCAGCGGACAGCCATCCTGCGAGTTGGTCACCACATCGTAGCCGAAGGGATCGCCGGTCTCGCCGCTTTCCGCCTCGTAAGCCGGCTTCTTGGAAGCTTCGCGGTATTGGGCAACGAAGTCCTTGCTGAACAGGCTGGTCAGCATGTCCTCGTCAAAGATGTATTTCCAGTTTTCCGCATCGCCGGACCAGTTCTTGACGGTAATGTCCATCACCTTCTGGACGGGATCGGCGGGGCCGGCCGCAAGGGCGCTGTGGGAAAAGAGGACGGCGGCAGTCAGAAGCAGAATATTCCGCATGATGTGATCCCGGAGGTAGGCCCGACGCGCGGGCGAAGCGATTCGCCTGACTGTATTCCGGCAATATGGTTTGGCAATGCGCAAAGCGTTATTGCACCGCGCCAAAAAAGCGCCCCCCATGGCTTTGCCTCAGGCGCGCGCGATGCTATAGCCGCACCGGATATTTTTCCGAATACCGGCGTCACCAGGCGCCACAGCTTCGAAGGTGAGGAATTCATGGCAAAGATCAAGGTAGCCAATCCAGTCGTCGATCTCGACGGCGACGAAATGACCCGTATCATCTGGCAGCTCATCAAGGACAAGCTGATCCTGCCATACCTCGATCTCGACATCGAATATTATGACCTCTCGGTCGAAAACCGCGATGCTACCAACGACCAGGTAACAGTCGATGCGGCACACGCCATCAAGAAGCACGGCGTCGGCATCAAGTGCGCGACGATCACACCGGACGAGCAGCGCGTCGAGGAATTCGGCCTGAAGCAGATGTGGAAGAGCCCGAACGGCACGATCCGCAACATTCTGGGCGGCGTCATCTTCCGCGAGCCGATCATCTGCAAGAACGTTCCCCGCCTCGTTCCCGGCTGGACGAAGCCGATCGTCGTCGGCCGCCACGCCTTCGGCGACCAGTACAAGGCAACCGATTTCAAGTTCCCCGGCAAGGGCAAGCTGACGATCAAGTTCGTCGGCGAAGACGGTCAGGTCATTGAAAAGGACGTCTTCGACGCTCCGAGCGCTGGCGTTGCACTCGCAATGTACAACCTTGACGAATCCATCCGCGAATTCGCCCGCGCATCCATGATGTACGGCCTGATGCGCAAGTGGCCGGTTTACCTGTCCACCAAGAACACCATCCTGAAGGCCTATGACGGCCGCTTCAAGGACATCTTCGAAGAAGTCTACCAGACCGAGTTCAAGGCGAAGTTCGATGAAATCGGCATCATCTATGAACACCGCCTGATCGACGACATGGTCGCCTCCGCTCTGAAGTGGTCCGGCGGTTACGTCTGGGCCTGCAAGAACTACGATGGCGACGTTCAGTCTGATACGGTTGCCCAGGGCTTCGGTTCGCTCGGCCTGATGACCTCCGTTCTCCTGTCGCCGGACGGCCGCACGGTTGAAGCTGAAGCGGCACACGGCACGGTCACGCGCCACTACCGCCAGCACCAGAAGGGTCAGGAAACTTCGACCAACTCGATCGCTTCGATCTTCGCCTGGACCCGTGGCCTCGCCCACCGCGCCAAGCTGGACGACAATGCAGAACTCGCAAAGTTCGCAGCAACGCTCGAAACCGTCTGCGTCGACACCGTCGAAAGCGGCTTCATGACCAAGGACCTCGCGCTCCTCATCGGTCCGGACCAGCCCTGGCTCTCCACCACCGCCTTCCTCGACAAGATCGATGAAAACCTCAAGACGGCGATGGCGGCTTAAAAGAACGGGGCGCTGCCCGTTTGAAATATCGACAAAAGGAAACCCGGCCGCAACGCCGGGTTTCTTTTTTTGTTCACAGTATCTTGCTTAGATGTTGCACTAGGCGCAGACTTCGATTCCACAGCGTGCCGCAGTCAGAAAAATAAAAATATATAGCTGAAACAGCATAAAACGACACATAACTTGTCCGGCACAGTCAAAAATTCATGTGGTTACCAGCGCGATCCTTCGGGAAAACAGATAATGCTGTGGACTATAAAAACGCACCGTGTCAGCGCGAACTGCGCGCAGGTTTTCAATGATGCTTTTGCAATTTTGCTTGGGGAGGCAAAGCAATGAGTGAATTGATCTTCTACACCAATCCCATGTCGCGCGGACGCATTGCGCGATGGATGCTCGAGGAAGTGGGCGTTCCCTACAAGACAGAGATACTGGGCTTCTCGACGTCGATGAAATCGCCGGCCTATCGGCTGATCAACCCGATGGCCAAGGTGCCCGCCATCAAACACGGCGACACCATTGTCACCGAAGCGGCAGCGATCTGCGCCTATCTGGCGGATGCCTTTCCGGGTGCCAACCTTGCGCCGACGCCCAAAGCGCGCGGACTTTATTACCGCTGGATGTTTTTTGCTGCCGGTCCGTTGGAAATGACAACCAGCATGAAGGCGATGGGGTTCGAGGTGCCGCAGGAAAAGCTGCGTATGGCTGGCTGCGGCAGCTATGCGGATGCGATCAACACGCTCGAACGTGCCGTCAGCGAAAACCGCTTCATCGCCGGCGATCACTTCACTGCGGCGGATGTCTATGTAGGTGCCCATGTCGGCTGGGGCCTGCAGTTCGGCACAATCGAAAAACGTCCGGCCTTCACGGACTATATGGCGCATCTGACCGACCGCCCCGCCTTCAAGCGGGCCACCCAGCTTGACGAAGCGGCAGCGAAGGATATGCAGGCAGCGGGTTGAGGAAACTGACAGGCATTTCGCCTGAAAGCGGAGCACGAGCGCTTACAAGGGTCACAAAACGGATTTTGGAAGCGGGCTTATTCGTTGGGCTGGGCGAGTGGTTCGCCGATCTCGATTGCATGCCCGTCCGGATCATAAAAACGGAACACTCTCTGTCCCCATGCCTGCCGCTCAACGGGATGGATCAACTCCACATGCGGCGCAATATTCCGAAATGCCGCATCGACATCCTCGTGTTCGAAATAGAGCAGCAGGTTCCGTCTGCCGTAAGGTTTGTCCGTGTCCGGCGATGTCCGCCAGACCGTCTGTTCGAGCGAACGCCCCTCATGGATTGCAAAGCCGCTTTCAAAGAGGACGAAATTTCCGAAATCGTCCAAAACCTTCAGGCCGAGCCTGTCACGATAAAACTCCTTGGAGCGGTTGATATCGCACACGAAAGGGATGGGATTTACAAAGCGCATCACGTTCCTTTCGGATTTCAACATCCAGAATCAAAAAGGCGGGATAGAACCCCGCCTTTTTTTCAATTCATCCAGATCAGGCCGCGAGCGCTGCCGCCACCGCGTTGATGGCGTCCTGTGCCCTGGCGCCATCGGGGCCGCCGGCCTGCGCCATATCCGGGCGTCCACCGCCGCCCTTGCCGCCGAGGGCCGCAGAGGCCGTGCGGACGATATCGACGGCGCTGAACCGGCCAGTCAGATCCTCGGTCACGGCAGCAACAGCACTTGCCTTGCCGTCTTCGGACACGGCGATCAGCAGCACGACGCCGGAGCCGATATTTGCCTTGGCTTCATCTGCAAGACCCTTGAGGTCCTTGGCATCGATGCCGGACAGGGATTTTGCGAGGAAATTGACGCCCGCAACCTGCTGTACGTCGTTTGCGCCGGCATCCGACGAGCCGCCGCCCATTGCGAGTTTCTTGCGGGCATCCGCAAGCTCGCGCTCCAGCTTCTTGCGCTCGTCGAGAAGTCCCTCGACACGCGACAGCACATCGCCCGGCTGAACCTTCAGCGACGACGCCAGTGCCTTTACGCGCTCATCCTGCTCGGAGAGATAAGCAAGCGCGCCTTGACCCGTTACGGCCTCAAGACGGCGCACGCCCGCACCGACAGCACTTTCGCCGAGAATGCGGATAAGGCCGATCTGGCCGGTTGCGGCAACATGGGTGCCGCCGCAAAGCTCGACCGAGTACGGACGGTTGGCCTTCGCACCGTGAACACCGGTGCCCATGGAGACAACGCGGACTTCATCGCCGTATTTTTCGCCAAACAGTGCCATAGCACCCTCGGCGATGGCGTCGTCAACGCTCATCAGACGCGTCACGACAGGCGAGTTCTGCAAGACGATCTCGTTTGCCATTTCCTCGACGACCTTCAGCTCCTCGGCCGACATCGGCTTCGGATGCGAAACGTCGAAGCGCAGACGCTCGGGTGCGACCAGCGAACCCTTCTGAGCAACGTGCGTGCCAAGAACCTCGCGCAGCGCCTCATGCAGCAGGTGGGTGGCGGAGTGGTTGGCGCGCAGACGCGAGCGGCGGTCGTGATCGACCGTCAGCTGCACGGCGTCATCGAGCTTCAATCCACCCTTGGACACCGTGCCGGAATGCACGAAAAGGCCCTCGCCCTTCTTCTGGGTTTCTGAAACGGTAAAGGTGCCGTTATCGCCTGAGATTACGCCGGTATCGCCCATCTGACCGCCGGACTCGCCATAAAATGGCGTCTGGTTGACGACGATCTGCACCGTCTCGCCCTCGGCAGCACTATCCACCGACTTGCCGTCCTTGACGATCGCCTGAATGACGCCTTCGGCTGTTTCAGTGTCGTAACCAAGGAATTCGGTCGCGCCGAGCTTTTCCTTCAGTTCGAACCACACCGTTTCGGTCGCCTTGTCGCCAGAACCAGCCCAGTGCGAGCGTGCTTCCGCCTTCTGGCGCTGCATGGCATCGGTGAAGCCGGAAATATCGACGCCGATTTCGCGGGCGCGCAGCGCATCCTGCGTCAGATCGAGCGGAAAGCCATAGGTATCGTAAAGCTTGAAGGCGGTTTCGCCGTCCAGCATGTCGCCCTTGTGCAGGGTCGAGGTCGCGTCAGACAGCAGCGACAGGCCGCGTTCCAGCGTCTTGCGGAAACGGGTTTCCTCAAGCTTCAGCGTCTCGGAGATCAGCGCCTCGGCGCGAACCAGTTCCGGATAGGCGCGGCCCATCTGCTGTATCAGCGCCGGCAGCAGCTTGTAGATCAGCGGCTCGCGCGAACCGAGAAGCTCGGCATGGCGCATGGCGCGGCGCATGATGCGGCGCAGAACGTAACCACGGCCCTCATTTGACGGCAGGACGCCATCGGCGATCAGGAAAGCGGAGGAGCGCAGATGATCGGCAATGACGCGGTGGCTGGCGCGCTTCTCGCCCTCTGCCGGAACGCCGGTCGCTTCGACGGAGGCCGAAATCAGCGCCCGGAACAGATCGGTGTCGTAATTGTCGTGTTTGCCCTGCAACAACGCCGAAATGCGCTCGAGACCCATGCCGGTGTCGATAGACGGGCGCGGCAGATCGATGCGCTCTTCCTTCGTCAGCTGCTCATATTGCATGAAGACGAGGTTCCAGATTTCGATGAAACGGTCGCCATCCTCTTCCGGTGAACCGGGCGGTCCGCCCCAGATATGATCGCCGTGGTCATAGAAGATTTCCGAGCAGGGACCGCACGGACCGGTATCGCCCATGGCCCAGAAATTATCGCTGGTCGGAATACGGATGATGCGATCGTCAGAGAAACCGGCGATCTTCTTCCAGAGATTAAAAGCCTCGTCGTCGGTGTGATAGACCGTGACCAGCAGACGGTTGCGATCGATGCCGAATTCCTTGGTGATCAGGTTCCAGGCATGGGTAATCGCCTCTTCCTTGAAATAGTCGCCAAAGGAGAAATTGCCGAGCATTTCGAAGAACGTATGGTGACGCGCCGTATAACCGACATTGTCGAGGTCGTTATGCTTGCCACCGGCGCGCACACATTTCTGCGCGGAAGCGGCCGTGGAATAAGGACGGCTTTCGAGACCGGTGAAGACGTTCTTGAACTGCACCATGCCGGCATTGGTGAACATCAGCGTCGGATCGTTGCGCGGCACCAGCGGACTGGAGGGCACAATCTCGTGTCCGTTCTTCTTGAAGTAGTCGAGAAAGGTCGACCGAATTTCATTCACACCGCTCATGCCCACACACCGCTCACAGCTGGAGTCCATCACCGCCATCCCGAATGATGGCTATCTTGCAAAATCAAAGGCTTTTATCGTCCGCATCCTGCCCTGTCCAGCCATGGAGGCGCACCAAGGCGTCTAGGCAAAGAAAAAGGGCCACGCGAGGAAAATCGCACGACCCTTTTGATCCATACCGGCTCACGCCGGCAAAGCCACCGGGCGCGAACGCCCGGACCTTCGAATGCATCAGCCCTCGTCGGGACCGTCGTCGCTTTCGCCGGCTTCCGGGCCGCCATTCTGCAGGAACCGATCGGCGATCAGACCGGCGTTCTGGCGCAGCGCCAGTTCGATCTCGCTTGCCATTTCCGGATTGTCGCGCAGGAAGGTCTTGGCATTTTCACGCCCCTGCCCCAAACGCTGGCTGTTATAGGAGAACCATGCACCGGATTTCTCGACGATACCGGCTTTCACGCCGAGATCGACAAGCTCGCCGGTCTTGGAAACACCTTCGCCATACATGATGTCGAATTCCACCTGCTTGAAAGGCGGTGCCATCTTGTTCTTGACGACCTTGACGCGGGTCTGGTTGCCGACAACCTCTTCACGCTCCTTGACGGCGCCGATACGGCGAATGTCGAGACGCACCGAGGCGTAGAATTTAAGCGCATTACCACCCGTCGTCGTTTCCGGCGAACCGAACATGACGCCGATCTTCATGCGGATCTGGTTGATGAAGATCACCATGCACTTCGACTTGGAGATCGAGGCGGTCAGCTTGCGCAGCGCCTGGCTCATCAGACGTGCCTGAAGGCCCGGCAGGCTGTCGCCCATCTCACCTTCGATTTCGGCACGCGGCGTCAGCGCCGCAACCGAGTCCACCACCAGAATGTCGACGGCACCGGAGCGCACCAGCGTATCGGTGATTTCAAGCGCCTGCTCGCCCGTATCCGGCTGCGAGATCAGAAGGTTCTGCAAATCCACACCGAGCTTGCGGGCATAGACCGGATCGAGCGCGTGCTCGGCATCCACGAAGGCGCAGATGCCGCCCTTCTTCTGGGCTTCCGCGATCGTCTGCAACGCAAGCGTCGTCTTACCGGAGCTTTCCGGGCCGTAAATCTCAACGATACGCCCCTTCGGCAAACCGCCGATACCGAGCGCTATATCCAGGCTGAGAGAACCCGTCGAAATGGTCTCTACTTCAACCACGTTTTCATTGGAACCGAGCTTCATGATCGATCCCTTGCCGAACGACCGTTCGATCTGGGAGAGCGCCGCTTCCAGTGCCTTGCTTTTATCCACCGATTTATCCTCTACGAGACGCAAAGAATTTTGTGCCATCCGATCCACCTTTAGGTTATTGAAGCCGCACAGGCAATGAAGCAGTATGGAAATAGGATGTACTCTATTTGTTCTCATATCGCAAGGCGCAGCCAGCATATTGAAAACAAATAGCGATAAGTGGTTTGTTCTGCTTTCGTTTTTCCGTGTCCGGCCTATCGCTGCGAACCGGATGTGAAGGGGAACAAACAGAAGATTGGGACGAATCGTCCACCTTTTCCATCCGCGAAAGAGGGAAACACAAGCGTGAAGAAAATACTCGTTCTGGGCGGCGCGCATATAGACAGGCGCGGCATGATCGAGACTGAAACGGCGCCCGGCGCCAGCAATCCTGGCTCATGGATGGAAGAGGCTGGCGGCGGCGGTTTCAACGCGGCGCGCAATCTTTCCCGGCTCGGTTTTGCCGTCCGTATCATCGCACCGCGCGGCGGTGACGTGACCGGCGAAGCGGTGGCCGAGGCAGCAAGGCAGGCGGGCGTGGAAGATACGCCCTTCGTTTTCCTCGATCGCCGCACGCCAAGCTACACCGCCATTCTGGAGCGCGACGGCAATCTTGTCATCGCACTCGCGGATATGGACCTCTACAAGCTGTTTTCGCCGCGCCGACTCAAAGTTCGCGCGGTGCGTGAAGCGATTACCGCGAGCGACCTTCTGCTTTGCGATGCCAATCTGCCGGAGGATACGTTGAAGGCGCTCGGTCTCATTGCCCGCGCCTGCCAAAAGCCGCTCGCGGCCATCGCCATTTCGCCCGCCAAGGCGGTGAAGCTGAAGGACATGCTCGCCGATATCGACATTCTCTTCATGAACGAGGCAGAGGCGCGCGCGCTGACGGGACAGACGGCAGACAATGTTCGCGACTGGCCGGGCATTCTCCGCAGGGCAGGCCTTGCCGGCGGCGTCATCACCCGTGGCGCAAGCGAAGTGGTAGCCTTCAACGCGACGCAAACCGCAAGCCTCCACCCACCCATCATCCGCGAGGTGAAAGACGTAACCGGCGCCGGAGACGCCATGGCGTCCGGTTATCTCGCGGCGATTACGGAGGGCAAAGCCATCACTGAGGCCCTGCGACTGGGTGCCGCGGCGGCCGCCATCACCGTGCAATCGCCTTTCGCCACCGCCCAAGACCTGTCAAAAGACAGTGTCGAGACCATGTTGGGGCTTGTCCCCAAGGCCGAAATGCTGGCATGAACCCGTTTTTTTATAGTCTGGAACAAACAGAATGACCCGCCCCATCTCCCCGCTCCTGCCCATCGTCTATTCGCAAGAGGTTGCCGCTGCAAAACAGCGCGGCGCGCCGATCGTCGCGCTGGAATCGACCATCATCACCCACGGCATGCCCTATCCCGGCAATATCGAGATGGCTGAAGGCGTCGAACAGATCATCCGCGATCAGGGAGCCGTTCCGGCAACCATCGCCGTCATTCACGGCACGCTGCATATCGGCCTCGAGAAGGAGCAGCTCGAAGCGCTTGCCCAGACCACCGACGCCATGAAGGTCTCGCGCGCTGATATTGCCTTTGCGATTGCCGAGCGCCGCACCGGTGCCACGACAGTGGCAGCCACCATGATTGCCGCTGCCCGCGCCGGCATCCGCGTTTTCGCCACCGGCGGCATCGGCGGTGTGCACAAGGGCGCGGAGGAAACCTTCGATATTTCCGCCGATCTGACCGAGCTTGCCAAAACCGGCGTGATCGTTGTCTGCGCCGGCGCCAAGGCCATTCTTGACATCCCGAAGACGCTGGAAGTTCTCGAAACCAACGGCGTGCCTGTCGTGACTTTCGGTTCGGAAGAGTTCCCGGCTTTCTGGTCGCGTTCTTCGGGCCTTCCCAGCCCGCTGTCGCTCAACAGCCCTGCAGCCATCGCCAATTTCCAGACGACCCGCGAACAGCTCGGCATCGATGGCGGTATGCTGATAGCCAATCCCGTGCCGGAAGAGGACGAAATTCCGCGCGAGGAGATGGAAATCTACATCAATCGCGCCATTTCCCACGCCGAGCGCGAGGACATCACCGGCAAGGCCGTCACGCCCTTCCTGCTCGGTGATATCTTCCGCCTGACCGACGGCCGCAGCCTCGCGACCAATATCGCGCTGGTACGCAACAATGCCGAGCTCGCAGCAGAGATTGCTGTGGCGCTTAACTAAGCGTTAGAGGCTGGATTATCCTCAAATTTGAGGATGATGGCAGGGTGAGAAGCATCCCAGTCATGCCGGACTTGATCACGCTGGACCCCGGATCTGGTCCGGCGTTACGGATAATGTGTCGGCCTGGGAACTTTGCTACCAATAAAAAAGCCCGGAAAGCTTTGCGCTTTCCGGGCTTTCATTTTTCAGTTCCTGAACCTTATCAGTTCTGGGCGACCGGTCTTACCAGCGGTGTCACGCGGCGGATGGTGACGCGGCGGTTCTGCTGTTCCGGGCCGAGTGTCTGAACCTTCAGGTAACGCTCGCCGTAGCCTTGCGTCGCCAGGTTTTCCGGCGGAATGCCGTAAACATCGGTCAGGACATTGGCGACGGAAGCGGCACGCTCGTCAGAAAGAACGAGGTTGCTTTCATCCGAACCAACGGCATCGGTGTGGCCTTCGATCAGGAAGGTTTCCGCCGGGTTCTTTGCCAGCGCCTTGTTGATCGCATCCGCTACCTTCCGCAGCGAACGGGCCTGCGCCATCGGAATGTCAGCGCTTCCAGTGGCAAATGTGATCGTATCGAGGTCGATACGGCGCACCTTGTCGCGGATACGGGCCGAATAACGCACTTCATCCAGCGAGTAGACACGCTCCACCGGCTCGACCGGCGGCTGCTCCAGGAAGCGGTAGTAATCGCGGTCCGGATCGCTCGACGTGTCGATGATGTAGTCACGAACCGGAATGCGCAGACGCATCGGCGGCAGGTCGAGGCCGGGATCGCGATAGACATATTCACGGTCCGGCTCGTCCATCAGCTCCGGTGCATAGAACAGCACATATTCCCGGCCACGGTCATCGATGCGCGAACGCTGGATGACGTCGCCATAGCGGTTGCGGATCGTCACCACCTGCGTGCCGTCGCGACGCTCGACGGTCTCGCGGACACGTCCGCCGGGCAGGCGCTCGTAATAGGGCTCGCCGCCATCGCGGATGAAGCGCTGATTGTCGTCGCCGCGCACAACCACGCGGTCGCCAAACTGCAGGATGATCGGCGCATCGCGATCCTGATCGCGCCGGCCGCCTTCGCGCGGCTGCCATTCCCGCGCACCTTCCGGCCGGTCATATTGCGGACGGCGGTCGACACGCTCGCCCTGCTGAGAGGTAATCGCCTCCATCTTCACGGGCGGCGGAGCCTTGCCTCCGGCAGCACCGGCGCGCTGCGCTTCGGCGTCGGAAGTCGGCACCTTCACGTCACCGGCCTGCTCACGCTCGCGGCGGCGTTGCTCGCGTGCCTGGTTGTTACCGGAGCGCTCCACTTCCTTGTCGCTGTCGAGAACGGCGGCACCCTTGTCGACGGGCAGAATGACGGTGTCGGCAGTCTTGGACGGGTCCTTGGCGATAGCCTTGGCCTTGTCCAGTTCCTGCTTCGTCGTCGGAGGCGCTTCCGTCTGCGGAATGGCGACCTGATTGGGAACGGCTTCGCCGGCAGGCGCCTGTCCTGTCGTGGCACCGCTTGGCGGCGGAGGTGTCGGAGTACCCGGCAGCGGCGCTGCAGGCTCCGTCTTGCCCTGGCCTTCTACCGGCTGCTTCTCAGAAGGCTGCTGGCCGGGCGCAGGATTGGGCTGAGCTTCCGGAGCCGGTGGCCGTGCCGGTGTCGGCGCTTCCGTTGGAACAGGAGCCTCCTTTACAGCTGGCTCAGGAGCCGCTGGCTTTTTCTCCGGAACGGCCTTTTCGGCGGGTTCCGATTTCGGTTCCGGTGCTGGAGCGGGCGCCTTTTCCTCTACCGGCTTTTTCTCGGCGGCGGGCTCGCGCTGTTTCGCCGGCTGCTCGGTATTTTCAGGGCGTGCGGCTGGCTGCTCGGTCGCCGGCTCCGGCTTGCGTGGACGTGCGGGGCGTTGCTCGCCCTCGCCTGCCGGCTGCTCGGCTCTAGCCGGTTTGCGCGGCCGTTCCTGCGGCTGCTGCTCCGCGGGTGCAGGTGCGGCTTCGGGCTCAGGCTGCGGGCGCTGCTTGCGGGCGGGTGGCTGTTCAGCTGGCGCCGGTTCCGGTTGGGCTTCGCGCTGCTGCGGTTGCCGTTTCGGTTCCGGCTGAGGCTCGCGTTGCGGCTCGGGCTGAGCTTCACGCTTGGGTTCAGGACGCGGTTCGACCGGTGCGGTTTCAGCCTTCGGCTGTTCGCGCTGCGGTTCCGGAGCCTGCTCCTGCTTTTTCGGCTCTGGCTCTGGCTTCGGCTGCGCCTCTTCTGCTTGCTGGCGTTGCTTGCGCAGCAGCTCTTCCGGGTTTTGCTCCTCCGCCTGCGGCTGCGCCTGCGCCAATATCACCGGGGCCTGTGCCTGGGGCATTTGCGTTTGCGTCCGTGCGGCGCCGGCATAACCGGCGGCGGCCGGCTCCACCGCGATCGCCAGCGACATGAGGGGGAAAACCACCCCCGTCAGCAATGTGTTCTTCTTCAGCATCGGTGCTTCCTCATCTGCCAATCGTTGTACGCCGCTTATGCCGCGACATTGTGAATCCGGCCGCGCGTGCAGGCGCTGGTCAACGCCTTGCATACGCTTCGGTTCCCATGATGACCAAAGCGTTCTGTACCGGAAATGAACAGATCAAGGCCATTTCGTGAAAGCTCCGCGACGAAAAAGAGGGCGCTAATATTGCAGTTGCATTTTTTGACCAACCGGACGAATAATTGCCGCGCGCTGAAGGCCACGAATGGCAACCCGTTCTGTTGCGCCTGCGCTCACGACGTCCGCACTGAAAACAACAACAGACTGCGGATGAACGACCAAAAGAGAGGATCGAAATGCCTATTTCCACCCGTCTGCTCGCAGCCGTATCGATTGCCGCCATCTCCCTGTTTTCCGGCGCGGCCCTCGCGCAGGACAAGATCGTCATCGGCACGGAAGGCGCCTACCCGCCCTTCAACAATCTGGAAGCCGACGGTACGTTGACCGGCTTCGACATCGACATCGCCAAGGCGCTGTGCGTCGAAATGAAGGCTGAATGCACCTTCGTCACCAATGACTGGGACGGCATCATCCCCGCCCTGCAGGCAAAGAAGTTCGACGCCATCATCGCGTCCATGTCGATCACGCCGGAGCGTCTCCAGAAGGTCGATTTCTCCAAGAAATATTACAACACCCCGCCGGCAATCGCCGTACCGAAGGATTCGCCGATCAAGTCCGTCGACGACCTGAAGGGCAAGTCGCTCGGCGCGCAGGGTTCCACGACCCACTCCAACTATGCCGAAAAGCACTTCCCGGGTTCCGACCTGAAAATGTACCCGACCGCCGACGAATATAAGCTCGACATCGCCAACGGCCGCATCGACGCCGTCATCGACGATATCGTCGTCCTGTCGGAGTGGCTGAAGTCGGATGCAGGCAAGTGCTGCAAGATCCTGACGCCGCTTCCGGTGGATGTCGAGATCAACGGCAATGGTGCAGGCGTAGCCGTTCGCAAGGGCGATACGGCGCTCGCCGACAAGTTCACGGCTGCCATCGCCGGTATCCGCGCAAACGGCAAGTACCAGGAAATCAACAAGAAATACTTCGATTTCGACGTTTACGGCCAGTAAGCGGCGCGTCGCCTGTTGAAATCTGGTGGCGGAAGGCTTGCCCTTCCGCCATTTTTGTTTGAAAACGTAACCATAACAATCACGGCGGCTTAAGACCGCGGGGGAAAACTGGCATGAGCGGAGCATTTTCCGCCATAGGTGCGTTCTGGACCTATGTCTCGACACTTCTCGACCCTTTCTGTGGGCCGGTCGGTCTCTTCACGCTTTTCGGAAACGGCACCCTCGTCACCTGTGGCGATGCCGGCTGGGGCGACGAAATCGCCTTCGGCGTCAAGGTCACGATCTCGCTGGCGCTCGCCACCCTGCCCGTCGGGCTTGTGATCGGTTTCCTCATTGCGCTCGCCGCGCAATCGGAGGAAAAATCGCTGCGACTGGCGGCCGGTGTCTATACCACCATCTTCCGCGGCCTGCCGGAACTCCTAACCCTGTTCATCGTCTATTACGGCATACAGATGCTGCTGCAATCGGCCGCCGGTTATGTCGGGATAACCGGCCCGGTAGAGATCAACGCCTTCGTGGCGGGCATGGTCGCGCTGTCAGTGGTGTTTTCGTCCTATTCCTCGGAAGTGTTGCTATCCGCCTTCAAGGCCATCCCAAAGGGCCAATATGAGGCTGGACATGCACTCGGCCTCTCGCGCGGCCACACCATGGTGCTTGTCATCATCCCGCAGCTGGTCAGGATCGCCCTGCCCGGCATGACCAACCTTTGGGTCATCCTGCTCAAGGATACCTCTTACGTCTCGATCATCGGCCTTGCCGATATCGTGCGCCAGACCGGCATCGCTGCCCGCGTCAGCAAGGAAGCCTTCTTCTTCTACGGCATCGCCTGCCTGCTCTACCTCATCCTCGCTCTGCTCTCCTCCATCGGCATCGGCTTCATCGATCGCTGGTCGCGCAAGTCGGAGGCAAGCCGATGAGCCATGTTCAGGAACTCATCCCGCCGCGCCCCGCGCCGGTCGCCACAGACAAGCCCCTCAACATATCGCGCGTCGTCGGCATCGGCGTCATAACGCTCTGGCTGCTGCTGGCCGCCGGGCTGATTTTTGCGATGATCGAAGGCTGGGACTGGGCGAAATTCGAACGTTACGGGCCGCGTTATATCGATGGCCTCATCACCACCGTTACGCTGGTTGGCAGTTCGATCATCCTCGGCGCACTTCTCTCGGTGCCGATCGCCTTCGCCCGCATGTCGGAAAATCGCGTCATCAGCGCGCTGGCCTATGCCTATGTCTACGTCTTTCGCAGCACCCCGCTGCTGGCGCAGCTTTTCCTGATCTATTACGGCCTCGGCAGTTTCCGTCAGGGGCTGGAAACCGTTGGCCTGTGGTGGTTCTTCCGCGAGGCCTGGTATTGCGGCCTCTTGTCGCTCACCCTCAACACCGCCGCCTATCAGGCCGAAATTCTGAGGGGCGCGATCCGAAGCGTGCCACGCGGCCAGATTGAAGGTGCCGCCTCGCTCGGCCTGTCGAAATTCATCACCTTCCGCAAGGTCATTCTGCCGCAGGCCCTCATCGTGGCTCTGCGCCCCTACGGCAACGAGATCATCCTGATGATCAAAGGTTCGGCAGTGGTCTCCATCGTCACGGTCTTCGACCTGATGGGACAGACGCGCTACGCCTTCTCCCGCACATTCGATTATCAGGCCTATCTCTGGGCGGCGATCTTCTACCTGACGATCGTCGAGACGCTCCGGCATGTCTGGGCATGGCTCGAAGCCCGCCTGACGCGCCATCTCAAGCGCTAGGGGCACGGTTGGCAGCACTCAACAGAGAAGACTGCCAACATTCTGAAAAATATAACTATTTTGTGACAACCCAGATCTTTGGCAAGGTTGGGTTAACCCTGTCGTGTTCCCATATCAGATACAGCGACAACGCTGTGATCGGCAATCATGAGAACGGGAACAGCCGACATGAACAAGGAAATGGAAATGATGCTGAGGGGCTACGGCCTCACCACCGCCCAGATTTTTTATCGCATGCCGGACCATCCGCTGGTTCTCCAGACCTATGTCTGGCAGGACTATGATCTCGCCCCGGATTTCCCCGAAATGCACGGTTTCCTCAAATTCTGGCAGGAAAAGCTAGACGGTCCGTTGCACTCGGTCCGCTATGTGCACCGGCAGGTGATCTCGGCGCAGGAATGGCGCGCACTGAAAGGAGAGTTCATTCTCCACTGAGGCCCATCGCCACATAAGCATTGCGCCCGTCCGTCTTGCGGCTTACAGCAGACTTCAACTGAAGATGCTGACGGATACCGCACGATGACGAAGAACCAGAAAATTGACGAAGAGGCGCTTGCCGAAGCCTATAACCGCGCGCTCGCGCTTGAAAAAGCCGGCGATGTTGACGCGGCGGTGAAGGCCTATGAAGAGGTTCTGGCCATCGACCCGGACGATCACGGCGGCGCAGCCGTTCGCATCGCCGCCATGGGCCGCGGCGAACCGCCTTCCAAAGCGCCCGACGCCTATGTCGAAACCCTGTTCGACCAGCACGCCGAAGCCTTCGAGGATATTCTTGTCGAACAGCTCGGTTATGCAGTGCCGATGATGGTGCGCCAGCGCCTGCAAACGCTCGATCTCGGCCCCTTCAAGCGCCTGCTCGATCTCGGCTGCGGCACCGGCCTCACCGGCGAAGCGCTGCGCGACATGGCTGATGACATCACCGGCATCGACATTTCCGAAAACATGGTCGAGATCGCCCACGAGAAGGACCTCTACGAGACGCTCTATGTCGCCGAAGCCGAGGACTTTCTCGAAGACAATGACGACGAGCCCTTCGACATCATCACCGCAACCGATGTGCTGCCCTATCTCGGCGCGCTGGAACCGCTGTTTTTCGGCGCCGCTGAAAACCTCGTCCCTGGTGGCCTGCTGATCTTCTCGTCGGAAACGCTGCCCGAGGCAACCATGGCCGGACGCCCCTATATGGTCGGCCCGCACCAGCGTTTCGCCCACGCGGAAACCTATGTTCGGGAAAGACTGGCAGCGACCGGTTTCGACATAGTCGAAGTCACCGATATTAACGTGCGCATGCAGGACGGCAACCCCACACCCGGCCATCTGGTGATTGCCAGGCTCAAGGGCTGAGGCAGAGGCAAGCGCTCCTGAAATGGAGCGCTTGCCTGAATCAATCTCTCAGCAACAACAGCCAGACGATTGAAGAGACTCAGCTTTCGTCCGGCTCAACTCGCTTTCGGACGCCAGACGATATCGGTAACCTTGAGTTTCTTCGGCACGATTTTCAGATCGTAGAACTCGTCGGCCAGCGCCTGCTGATAGCTGATGGCCTCATCCGAAACCAGCGAGACACGCCCCAGATCCGCTCCCGGACGCGTCAGCGACACCTTGGTGACATCCTGCGGGACGCCGGTTATCGCCGCCAGCAATTTTGCAGTCTCATCGATATTGGCCTGAGCCTTTGCGCCGACGCTTGCGAGTTCCTTAAGGATCAGCGGCACGAGGTCGGGATTGCCTTCCACGAAGTCGCCATTGGCAAGGAAATAGCTCCAGGGATCGACAATACCTTCGGCAGTCGTGAGAACCCGTGTCGTCGGCTCCTTTTCCGCCACGGCAAAATAAGGATCCCAGATCGACCAGGCATCGATGCTGCCGCTTCGGAAAGCGGCCGCCGCATCCGGCGGGGCAAGGTCGATGGATGTTATGTCGTTCAGCGTCAGACCGGCCTTTCGCAATGCTTTGACAGTGACGTTATGGGCGCTGGAGCCGCGCTTGAACGCCACCTTCTTGCCCTTGAGGTCGGCCAGCGTCTTCAGCGGCGAATCCTTCTGCACAAGGATTGCCGATCCGCCGGCAGCGCCCTTGTAAGTTCCCACATAGCGCAGATTGCCACCGGCAGCCTGCGCGAAAAGTGGCGGCACATCGCCCGTCGGTCCGATATCCAGCGCACCTGCGCCCAACGCTTCAAGAAGCGGCGGCCCGGAGGAGAACTCCGACCATTTGACCTCAATGCCACGATCCTTCAACAGCGCTTCAAGCGCGCCCTGGCTCTTTGCCAACGCGATCACGCCATTCTTCTGCCAGCCGATCCGTAACGTGGTGGTCGCGGCTCCAGCCCGCCGGATATGCGGCAGGAACGCCGCCCCCGTTGCACCCGCAATCAGTCCCAATGTTCCGCGTCGTGTGAGCATGTGGATATCCTTCGCTTTTGCCATCATCAGATATACAAAGCGTAGATATTCGAGTGATTTTATCAAAATCCCACTTTGCGCGGCGCGAGTGCAAAGAGAATTGAATGTGCTAATTTGCCGTCGCAGGCGGAATAAGATTGCCTGGCCGCCTCGGCACGCCAGGAGTGTGCATTCCCCGGACAACCGCCGGATGGCCGACTTGAGTGCTTGCGGAAAAGCAAACTGCGCAACGAAAAATGCCCTCCCCGGCAGCCGGAAAGGGCATTGTTCAAAAAGCCTGATCAGCCGGGATCATTCCTCGCCGGATTTGGGATTATCCAGCAACATGTAATCGAGCGGCAGTTCCGTCGTATATTTGATCTGTTCCATCGCAAAGGCAGACGACACGTCACGAATTTCGATCTTGGCGATCATCCGCTTGTAGAAGGCGTCATAAGCCGCGATGTCAGGCACGACAACGCGCAGCAGATAATCGACATCGCCGCTCATGCGGTAAAACTCGACGACTTCGGGGAACTCGGACACCACCTCGGAAAACCGCTTCAGCCATTCGATGGAATGGGAGGCAGTGCGGATGGAGACGAAAACGGTGACCTTGGTGTTGACCTTGACCGGATCCAGCAGCGCAACGCGCCGGCGGATGACACCGTCCTCTTCCATCTTCTGGATACGCCGCCAACAGGGCGTCGTGGAAAGGCCGACCTTTTTCGCCAGATCAGCGACAGCCAGCGTGGAATCCTCTTGCAGAATGCGCAAAATCTTACGGTCTAGGCGATCCAATGCGTCTACCCTCCTGAATTAATTTCCTTTCAATACACTAATTTTTAGAGAAAAACAGAAAATTGTTTCACTAAAGTCGCATTTCCACATGTTCTCGCAGAACAGGAAGCAGCTCCTCGGTAAACCACGGATTCTTCTTCAGCCAGCCGGTGTTGCGCCAGCTTGGATGCGGCAGCGGCAAAATGGCCGGTCCCGAATTTGAATGAAAATAGCTGCGCCAGTCGTACACGGTCGAGGTCATGGTTTTCCGCCGTCTTTCGCCGAGATGAAAGGCCTGGGCATATTGACCGATGGCAAGGACCAACTCTACCTGCGGCATCGCCGCCAGCACCTTCTCCCGCCACTGCAGCGCACATTCGCGTCGAGGCGGCAGGTCACTGCCCTTGTCGTCATAGCCGGGGAAACAGAACCCCATGGGCACAATAGCGAAGCGGTCCGGATCGTAGAATGTCTCACGATCAACATTCAGCCACTGGCGCAGCCTGTCGCCGGAGGCATCGTTGAAAGGCACACCCGTTTCATGCACGCGAAGCCCGGGCGCCTGCCCTGCAATCAGGATACGCGCCTTGGTCGACATCACCACGACCGGTCGGGGTTCGTGCGGCAGGCGTCCGTAGGTTGGGGTGTCGCGACAGATGCGACAGAGGGCAATCGCGCCCCTCAGCCCGTCCAACCCGTCGTCATTCATCGGCAGCGCTCGATCCGCCTCAGCCATGATTCCATCCCAGAAGATGACGGATGATGGTGAGGAAACCCGCTGCGGGCGTTTGCAAATCCGCTGCGCGATGTTCGCGCCGCCACTCCGCCGGTTTTTCGAATTCTCCGGCCCATATGCCGCGAGCTTCCTTGCGCGCCAGCGCCTGTTCGCCGGAGAACTGGAAATAACCTGAAGCGATGGCAAAACCCGACGCCACCATTTCCGAGGACACATCCCGGTCTCCCGCCGAGCAATAGACCAGCAGCCGTCCGTAACGGTCCTTGGAACTGCCGGAACAGGAAAAGGTCGTGCCTTCGATCATCTGTTGCAGAACGCGGCGCGCCTCCGCGCCGCATGGCCAGGTTTCGCTGCCGCGCCGGCACGTCTGCGAAAGCTCCGGCGCATCGATGCCGAGCAGCCGGAACCGGTCCTCGCCCTTTGAAAGCGTATCGCCATCGATCACAAAGAAACGGCCGGTATGGGTCTCGCTATTGATCTGATCGAGCTTGGCGGCAATCAGAATGCCGAGAAAAACGGTGGCAAGGAAAAGCCCGCCGTCGCGAAAAATCGAGAAAAAGCCGCGCCTGCCTCCATTTCGTCTCATGTCACAACAAACCCTTGTCAGAAATGGCAAACAAATCCTTTCACGGCAGCATCTT
Source organism: Agrobacterium tumefaciens (assembly GCF_013318015.2). NCBI lineage: Bacteria > Pseudomonadati > Pseudomonadota > Alphaproteobacteria > Hyphomicrobiales > Rhizobiaceae > Agrobacterium > Agrobacterium tumefaciens. The sequence goes on from NZ_CP115841.1 coordinate 1,515,662, forward strand.
CTTAAGATTTTGTGCGTAGCCTGCAAAGGGTTCATGTCACCTGCGTTGTAACAATGAGTAAAAGCGTCAGCACGTCCACCGATAAGATCATCGTCGACCGTTCACGAAAGCACCGTAACAAGGCTGTTTTCGACACGGTGAAGACGACGCGTGAACGCTTGCAGCAAGGCGCTGGCGGCAGCGAAGCCTATGAACGTGAAATGCTGACGATGCACATCGCAGAAGCCCTTCAGGGCGCGATGGTCATGCCGCTTTTCATCGTATTCGCCTCTATCATCGGTTTGTATATCACGGGTGACATAGGGCTGATCATCTGGTCGCTCATTGCGCTGAGTTTCCATGCCATGTCTCTGGTGCTGGCCAAAAGAGCCGCCAAACAGGGGATCACGGCCGAAAATCTGCCGAAGTGGCGCAATCTCTTCCTTGCCATGCAGATACTCATCGGTTGCGCCTGGGCAATGTTCGCCTTGGCCGAACCGGTGCGCAACAACCCGACACTCGTTCTTTTCTTCAAGGGCGCGACGCTGCTGATCGCGCTTTCGCTTACCGCCATGGCCAATTTCATGCTGCGGCGGGCCACCTTCATGACCTTCCTGCCGGTGCTGGCGGCGCTGTGCGTCACCTCCGTCGTCTCCCGCGATCCCTTCGATGTTGGCCTCGCCCTGATGTTCGGCATGGCGATTCTTTTCTGTCATCGCATCACCAGCAGGCTTTACCAGACCAGCATCAAGCTGCTGTCGTCGCAGACTGAAAAAGATGATCTGATCGCCGAACTCGAAGTCGCCAACTCGATGTCGGATGAGGCGCGGCGGCGTGCGGAAGAGGCCAACCTGGCGAAATCGCGCTTTCTCGCCTCCATGTCGCACGAGCTGCGAACCCCGCTCAACGCCATTCTCGGCTTCTCCGAAGTCATGTCCGCAGAGGTACTCGGTCCGCTCAACAATCCGCTCTATAAGGAATATTCCGGCGACATCCACCGTTCCGGCCAGCATCTGCTCGACCTCATCAACGAAATCCTCGACCTGTCGCGTATCGAGGCCGGCCGCTACGACCTCAACGAAGAAGCGGTCTCGATGCTTGAGATCGCCGAAGATTGCATCGGCATGATCCAGCTTCGCGCCCGCGCCAAGACCATCAGGATTTCGCAGCAGTTCGAGAGCAGCCTGCCGCAGGTCTGGGCGGATGAAAAATCGATCCGCCAGGTCATCCTCAACCTGCTCTCCAACGCCGTCAAATTCACCCCGCAGGGCGGTGAAATCCTCGTGAAGGCAGGCTGGACGGCGGGTGGCGGGCAATATGTGTCGATCAAGGACAACGGCCCCGGCATTCCAGAGGAAGAGATCCCCGTGGTGCTGTCGGCCTTCGGTCAGGGATCGATCGCGATCAAGAGCGCCGAACAGGGAACCGGGCTCGGCCTGCCCATCGTTCAGGCCATCCTTGCCAAGCATGACGGCCAGTTCATCCTGAAATCGAAATTGCGCGAAGGCACCGAAGGCATCGCCATTCTGCCGGCAAAACGCGTGCTGCAAAGCCTGCCAGCCGTGGAGGAAACCCACGCCATCCAGCCACGCCGCCGGTCCTTCGCCTAAGCGTCAAATCTGCCGTTCAGAAGAACAGCGTCGTCACCAGCGAATAAAGCACGAAAAATCCGTTTGCCGTCAAAAGGCAGAAGACGGCGAAGGAACCGAGATCCTTGGCGTGCCGCCCGACGGAAGAAATTTCCGGCGAGATGCGATCCACCAACTCCTCAATCGCGGTATTGAGCGCCTCGACCGCGAACAAAAGCAGCATCAGCACCGTAAAGACGAGAAGATGCGCAAACGGCGCGCGGGCGACCAGAAGCAGGGCAAGGCCGACGCCGAAGGCGAGAACCTCGTGCCGGAACGCCGCTTCCTGCCACAGCCGTCCAAGCCCCTGCAAGGAATAGCGGGCGGCGGCAAAAAGATGCCGCCATCCCTTTTCCTTGCGGAAGGCAGGTTCCGGTTGCTTCTTCTGCGGCGTTGCGTCCATCTTCGGCCTCAATGCTCAGTGTGGGAATGGGTACCAGTATCGACACCGGCAGCTTCGAAAGTCGCCATGCCGGAATGGCAGGCGGCGGCAGCCTTGACGATGCCGGCGGCCAAAGCGGCACCCGTGCCCTCGCCAAGCCGCATGCCCAGCGCCAGCAGCGGCGTCTTGCCAAGTTTCTCGACGGCAGCCAGATGGCCCGGTTCACCGGAGACATGGCCGATCAGGCAATGGTCAAGCGCCGAAGGATTGGCAGCCTTCAGAAGTGCTGCAGCGGCAGTCGCCACATAACCGTCGATCAGCACGGGAATGCGCTGCACGCGGGCGGCAAGGATCGCGCCGGCAATCGCCGCAATCTCACGGCCACCGAGACGGCGCATGATTTCGAGCGGATCGGACAGATGGTCCTTGTGGAACTCCACGGCAGCCTTCACCGCCGCGATCTTGCGCGCCATGACCTCGCCTTCAGAGCCAGTGCCGGGACCGGTCCATTCTTCCGCCGTACCGCCATAGAGCGCCAGATTGATCGCCGCTGCGATGGTCGTGTTGCCGATGCCCATTTCGCCAACGCAGAGAAGGTCGGTACCGCCAGCAATCGCCTCCATGCCGAAGGCCATGGTGGCGGCGCAATCACGCTCAGAAAGGGCAGGCTCGCAGGTGATGTCGCCGGTCGGGTAGTCAAGTGCCAGATCGAAAATCTTCAGACCGAGATCGTTGGTGACGCAAATCTGGTTGATCGCCGCACCGCCTGCCGCAAAATTCTCCACCATCTGCTGCGTCACGGATGTCGGATAGGGCGTGATGCCGTGCCGGGTGACGCCATGATTACCGGCGAAAATCGCCACCAGCGGACGGGTGACGGCGGGCGAACGGCCCGACCATGCGGCAAGCCACATTGCGATTTCTTCCAGCCGACCGAGCGAACCGGCCGGTTTCGTCAGTTGCGCATTGCGCTCCTTGGCCGCGACCAGCGCATGCGTATCCGGGCCGGGAAGCTCGCGCAGCAGCGCGCGGAAATCGTCGAAGGGCAATCCGCTCATGCTCATGGTATCTGTCTTTCTCGTCGTCGGGTTGGCGGAAACTTGTGTTTTCCGGCAAATCGGTCTTTGTTGCGCCTCTCATAATCGCGGACGCGCCGCGGAACAACCGGAAATGCAAGCACAGCAGCGGAGAGAGCATGAAGGCCGGGGATTTTATAACAGATGTCATGCATTCCGTTGCCTTTCTCAGCCGCCTGCCGGTCCCATCGCGCTTTTTCGGTGAAGGTGACGGTCCATCGATGCGCCGGACAGCACGCGCTTTTCCCGCAGCAGGCCTCCTGATCGCCCTGCCCGCTGCTGTGCTCGTGGTGGCATTAGCGAAGTTCGACGCCTCACCGCAGCTCACCGGCTGGCTTGCCATCGCCGTCACCGCGCTCATAACCGGTGCGTTGCACGAAGACGGCTTGGCGGATATGGCCGATGGCTTCGGCAGCGGCAAGGACAAGTCGAAAACGCTTGAGATCATGAAGGACAGTCGCATTGGCAGCTATGGCACGATCGCCATGGTCCTGTCCTTTGCACTGCGCGCCACGGCACTCGCATCGCTTATAGAAACCCTGCCTGCCAAAACCGCCGCCGCCTGCCTGATTGCCGCGCTGGTGGTGAGCCGCGCCCTGATGGTATGGCACTGGCAGTCACTGCCCGCCGCCAAAACCTCCGGCATCGCCGCCGGCGCCGGCCAACCCGGGGAAAGCGAGCGCAACATCGCGCTCGCAACAGGGTTGCTGCTGCTTGTGCTTTTCACGCTGCATGCCCTGCCCTTTGTGTCGATCGTAGTCGTTCTGGCGGCTGCCTGCCTCGCGACGATGCTGTGCGGCAGGCTCTGTGTCAGCAAGATCGGCGGCCACACCGGCGACACCATCGGCGCCAGCCAGCAGATCACGGAGATCGTTACTCTCGTCGCTCTTGCCCTTGCGACGTGACAGACTGATATAGATCCCCATGGAAACACCCTGCATTCATATCTGCTCCCTCGACGCCACAAACAGCCTCTGTATCGGTTGCGGACGCACGCTGGACGAGATCGGCGGCTGGGCAACCTATAGCGACGAAAAGCGCCGCATGATCATGCAGGCGCTTCCCGAAAGACTGGCAAAAACAGGCAAGGACACCTCCAGGGAGACGCACACCGCATGAACAGGCTGACTTTCGTTCTCCTCTTGCTGGCCGTGGGTCTCGGCCTGCTTCTCGTCAATCACGACAGCGGCCGCACCTTCGGCATCGACAACGAGAAATTCGGGCAGATCGTCTATCTCCTGCCGATTGCGGGCTTGCTATCCGTCGGCATTCTGGCGGGAAGCCGCGGCAGCTTCGCAAGCGTTGTCCGGCAACTCGCCATCTGGCTCGTGATTATCCTCGGCCTCGTATCCGTCTATCTCTATCGCTACGACCTGCAATCCTTCGCCGACCGGCTGCTGGGTGGCCTGATGCCCGGCCGCGCGGTGGTGGTGACGACCGCTGGCGGCGAACAGGAGATCATACTGCACAAATCGATGAGCGGCCATTTCGAGGCGAATGTCAGCATTGAAGGCAAAACGATCCACATGCTGGTCGATACCGGCGCGAGCTCCGTGGTGCTGGCCAATGCCGATGCCGCCGCCATCGGCATCGACACCACGAAACTGCGCTACACCGTGCCGGTGATGACCGCGAACGGCCGCACGGCGGCAGCGCCCGTCACCCTGTCCGAGATCGGCATCGGCCCGATCGCGCGGAACAACATCCCCGCCCTCGTCGCGCAGGATGGCCAACTGGGCCAGAGCCTGCTCGGCATGAGCTTCCTGTCGACGCTTGGTTCGATGCAGATGCAGACCGATGAGTTGAGATTGCGAGACAGGTAAAACCTGCCGGGCAGACAGTTCCTGCTCGAGATCAAAAAATAACGTCTCGCTGTCCGAATACGAAAACGCCCGGTGCAAACCGGGCGTATCACATTCACGGCAAACCTCTTTCCGGTCAGTTGCGCAGCCGGTAACCGGTCTTGAACATCCAGCCGACGACACCGAGGCAGAGCGCAAGGAACAGCGTGATCATCGCCAGGCTGATGACGGGATTGACGTCGGCGATCTCGTAGAAGCTCCAGCGGAAACCGCTGATGAGGTAGAGCACCGGGTTGAAATGACTGACCGTCTGCCAGAAGGGCGGCAGCATGTCGATGGAGTAGAAGCTGCCGCCAAGGAATGTCAGAGGCGGCACCACCAGCATCGGGATGAGGTTCAGCTGCTCGAAATTCGTGGCCCAGATGCCGATGATGAAGCCGAACAGGCTGAAGCTCACCGCCGTCAGCACAAAGAACAGGATCATCATAAACGGATGGGCGATGGTGATATCCACGAAGAAGGAGGCCGTTATCAGGATGATCGTGCCGATCATCAGCCCCTTGGTCGCCGCCGCCCCGACATAACCGGCAACAATTTCCGTCATCGCCACTGGCGCAGACAATATCTCGTAGACCGTGCCGGTGAATTTCGGAAAATAGATGCCGAAAGAGCCGTTGCTGATGCATTGCGTCAAAAGCGTCAGCATGATCAGGCCGGGCGTTATGAACGCGCCATAGGAAACCCCGCCAACCTCCTGAATCCTTGAACCGATCGCCGTTCCGAAAACGATGAAATAGAGAGAGGTGGAAATGACCGGCGACACGACACTCTGCAACAGGGTGCGGCGGGTGCGCGCCATTTCGAACAGGTAGATGGACTTGACAGCTTCGAAATTCATTTCTGGTCTCCTACCAGCGAGACGAAAATATCCTCAAGAGAGCTTTGACGTGTCGAAATATCCTTGAAATGGATGTTGGCACCGGAAAGCGCAGTCAGCAGATCGGCAATGCGCCCCTGCTCGCCGTTGTCCTCGATCTCGTAGGTGATGGTGTTGCGGTCATCCGAGAGCGAAAGGCCGAAGGATGAGAGACTATCCGGCAACGCCTCCACCGGCTGCGAAAGTTCAAGGAAAAGCTGCTTGCGGCCGAGCTTCTTCATCAGCGCGGTCTTTTCTTCCACCAGCAACAATTGGCCGCCATTGATAACGCCCACTCGATCGGCGATCTCTTCCGCCTCCTCGATGTAATGCGTGGTCAAAATGATTGTGACGCCCTTGGAGCGCAGCTCGGAAACGACATTCCACATGTCGCGGCGCAAGGTAACATCCACACCCGCCGTCGGCTCGTCGAGGAAGAGGACCTTCGGTTCGTGCGCAAGCGCCTTGGCGATCAGCACGCGTCGCTTCATGCCGCCGGAAAGCTCCCGCAGCATATTGTCCTTCTTGTCCCAGAGCGACAGCGATTTCAGGACGCGCTCGATCAGTTCCGGGTTCTTCTTCTGCCCATGCAGACCGCGCGAGAAGCTGACGGTGTTCCACACGGTCTCGAACTGGTCTGTCGTCAGTTCCTGTGGCACAAGGCCGATCAGGGCACGCGTCTGGCGAAAATCCTTCACCACATCATATCCGCCAACGAGAACCGAGCCTTCACCCGGATTGACAAGCCCGCAGATGATCGAGATCAACGTCGTCTTGCCGGCTCCGTTAGGCCCGAGAAGAGCAAGGATTTCCCCCTCTCTGATATCGAGGCTGACACCTTTGAGCGCCTGAAAGCCATTTGAGTAGGATTTGGTCAGATTCCGTATCGAAACAATGGCATTCATCGCGAATCTTTCGAAAAAACGAGTAAGATGCACGCCATATAGGCCGTACAACCCGCAATTGCCAGCCCAACGGCCTGAACACTGCATTCGGCGGAGAGGGAAAATCAGCTGTAGACGCTGTAGAAAAACTGGGCCGCGACGAAGACCAGAAACACCCCGAAGGCCCGCTCCAGCTGCTTCTTGCTGAGTGCATGGGCCAGCCGCGCGCCATAGGGCGCGACGACAAGCGTGATGGGGATCAGCAGCGCGACGGCGATCCAGTTGATGAAGCCGGTGGAAAAAGGCGGCAGACCTGCATCACCCCAGCCGGCCCAGATATAGCCGAGGAGACCCGGCAGCGAAATAAGCACTCCGACACCGGAGGATGTGGCAACCGCCTGATGGATGGTGCGTCCGTAAAGCGTCATGAAAGTATTGTTCATCACCCCGCCGCCCACACCCATCAGGCCAGACAGAAGGCCGATGCCGGTGCCGACCAGAAAGCGGACCGGATTTTTCGGCAGGTCTGAACCGAGATGCCAGCTCGCCCGGTTGAAGATCATCCGGAAGGCGAGCGCAAGCGCAATGAAAGCGAAGATCAGCCGCAGGGCGACGCTCGAGGCATGCGCAGCCACCACAGATGCGAGGATGGTGCCGAGGGGCACGGCGACGATCCAGCCCTTCAGGAGATCGATATCAACGGCACCTTTCTGGCGATGCGTCAGGAAGGAACGAATGGAGGTCGGCACGATGATGGCGAGCGAAGTCCCAAGCGACAGATGCATGCGCACCGCCTCCGGCACATCCAGAAGCCCGAACACATGGTAGAACACCGGCACCAGCACAGCACCGCCGCCAATGCCGAACAGCCCCGCCAGAAGTCCAGCGACCACGCCCGCGGCCGCAAGCGCCGAAGCAAAGATCAGTATCTCTGAAACAGGGGGCATGAAAGCAGGCTCCAGCGGGCCGTTGTCACAAACATGTGACGCTCATAGCGTATCAGAAAAGGGCGGCAAGCCATGTTGGCCGCAGGTCAGTACGGCGCGATGTTTTTTGCCGGATATCCGCACCGGATGGACCGTTTTATGGGATTTCTTCCCATTGCATGCCCTTGCAAAGACGCCGATATCCCCCGATTTAGGCAGTCTTCTTCAACCGGCCTTAGGGCCGGTCTTTTTTTGGGCGGCTAGCACCAAACCCAACAGGCCCAAATTGTAATGTGGCCACATCCCCACTCCGTCATTCAGGGTAGCGCCGGGACGGACGGGAAGTTACGGGTCGACGTGACGCACCACAACTAATGCCTCACGCCTCTCGTCATGCACCACGGTGTCGTCTCGTCGCCCCCTAATCGCAATGCCTGTAACCGGACTTGCGGGTGCGCAAATCGAAGTGGAAATGGTTCCAGTGGTTGGGATCGCTGCCTGGCCCGAGAACCGTGGAGAAATATTTGCAGCTATCGGACCTCACTGCCTTCAGCAGCGCCTTTTCCCGGAAGGCGAAGAAGTTCTTGCTGCGAACGTCGATCTCCTTGCCGTTGTTCAGCGTTATGGTGCCGATATCGATAGCGTTGCCACGCGCATGTTCGGACCACGGATTGCTTGAGCGCGAATTCATCTTGCGGCAGGAATAACCGCCCATGGGCGTGATGCGTCCGACGCCTGAGAGGTAACGGAAGCGGGAGGACGGCACGAGTTCGAACTTCACCCATTTGGCGAAGGCAAGCGTGACCTGGCAATTGAGCTTCACTGCCGGGCGGATGGCAACGCCGCTGGCAAGCCCGCTGAGTTCGATCGGATAGTCGATACCGCAGGTCGGTCCATCTGCAATGCGCGCAACATCGCGGAAGGCGACGCCGAGACGGCGCAGCTCGGAGCGACAGGCCACTTCCGAGGATGGCATGACGCCGGGCGGCATGGCCGAGCGGTTGCTTTGCAATCCGTCGCGGGCCATCGGATCATTAGGCATCAACATGGCGACCTCCTCCACCGGCTGGCGGCGGGAAGAAGACCCGGGCGGCGGTGGCGGTATCAACCGCGACTGACCCGCACTTTGTTGCCGGCGAGCCGGAGAAACGGCAACCGGATTGTCGGTGCCGATGCCGTCCACCACCGGCTGGGCAGAAGCGCCTTCGGCAATATCGGCGTCCTGCTCTTCCGCAAGTCCGCGAACCGGCTCCACGCCCAGCATGGAATCCATGTTCACCCCGCCCTCGCCTTCGGCGATCTGATTTGCGGCGCCCTGATGGTTGGGCATGGCTGGGGAGGCCATGCTTTGGCCGTTCGCGGCCATCCGCGCCTGATGCTGGCCATCCAGCGTGGAATAGCCCTGGCCGCCCTGTGGCGATTGCAGCAGGGGATCCTGCGAGGCATAAGGCTCCGGCATCGGTTGTGACACGGCTGCGGGATAATTGGTGGCCTGCCCGGTCCGCTCGGCCTGATAGACCGCACCCGGCGGCGCGCTGTAGCCTTGCTGTCGCGACGACCGGATGGCGCCGACACGCGTCGTGCCGTCAACCTCGGCCGGCGGCACCAGGCCCTCCGCCGAACACGACACCATGACCGTGGAAATCATCAACAACGTCACAAGACGACGCGGAAGGGAAACATACGCCATACGAGAACCTGTACCTTCAGCGGCCGCTACCCGCGGCAATACAGGTAAATTTTAAAGAAACGGGGTAAACGAATCCTTATTGGTTGGGAGAAATAACGAACCGGGCTGTTCCGTGAAGCGGGAAATACGGGAGCCTCGACCGAAATCATACCAAAGGTGTCAGCAAAGCTCCGCAAACTAACGCCTCTCACGACGCAGACACACCACACGGGTCCGGCACGACGGAGGAAATGTTGTCTCACTTCCTCGAAACAGAAAGGGCGCAGCCAAAGCCGCGCCCTGTAAACTATCTCAAGCGGATAAAAATCAAGCCGCCCGCGAAACCTCGCGCCCTGCCCCATGCCCGAGTTCGAAACGGGACAGCAGCGCGCGGAGCTGCCGGCTTTCTTCGGCCAGCGTCTGGCTGGCCGCCGTCGTCTCTTCCACCATGGCGGCGTTCTGCTGGGTCATCTGGTCCATGTGGTTGACGGAGGTGTTGATCTCCTGCAAGCCGGTGGCCTGTTCCCGCGCCGCCGTGGCGATGGAATTGACGTGGCCGTCGACCCGGTTGACCAGCGTCACGATCTCATCCAGCGCGTCACCTGTGGAGCGAACGAGTGCGACACCGCCGCCGACCTCTTCCGCCGAACGATTGATAAGGGTCTTGATCTCCTTGGCAGCATTGGCAGAGCGTTGCGCGAGTTCGCGAACCTCCTGCGCCACCACGGCAAAACCGCGTCCCGCTTCGCCTGCCCTTGCGGCCTCGACACCGGCATTCAGCGCCAGAAGGTTGGTCTGGAACGCGATTTCGTCGATGACGGAAATGATCTGCCCGATGCGCCGCGAAGATTCCTCAATACGGCCCATCGCATCGACGGCATTGCGCACGATCTCGCCCGAGCGGCCTGCGCTCGTTTTTGTATCCTGCACCATTTGTCGGGCCTCGTTCGCCCGTTCGGAAGCGGTGCGCACCGTCGCGGTGATTTCGTCAAGAGCCGCCGCCGTCTCCTCCAGCGCCGCTGCCTGCTGCTCTGTCCGGCGCGAAAGATTGCCGGTCGCACCGCTGATGTCAGATGCGCTATCGTTGACGACATGGCCGGTTCTGGCGATCGCCTCGATCGCCCCATGCAGCGCGCCGACGGCGCGGTTGAAATCCATGCGCAGCTTTTCATATTCGCCGCCGATATCGGCAAGCTCGACAGTCAGATCGCCATTGGCGAGTGCTTCCAGCGAACTGCCGAGCTCGTTCATGGCATGAGCCTGACGCTCGGATGCGGAGCGCAACGCCATCTCGTTGCCATGCCGCGCCTCCTCCAGCGCCCGCTGCTGCCCCGCCTCGCGGGCCTGCAAGGCGCTGCGCTCGTTGACGCTGTCACGCAGCACCAGCAACGTCTTTGCAATGGCGCCGATTTCGTTGCGACGGTCGGCGAATTCAATTTCAGCCTCGCCGTCACCATCAGCGATCCGCTTCATACTCTGCCGGATGCGATCGATAGGCCGTGTCACGCTGCGCACGACGGCTGCAGCCACGCCGATCACCAGAAGGCCGGACAGAACACACACTGCGATGTTGAAATAGGCATTGCTCCAGAAAACCGCCTCAAGATCGTCGACATAAACGCCAGTGCCGACAATCCATCCCCAGGGCGCGAAACCGGCGACATGGGAAAATTTCTCGACTGGGTCCGGCGCGCCGGGCTTGGGCCAATAATAATCGACAAAACCCTGGCCGCTCGCCTTCACCGTATTGACGAATTCGACGAACAGCGCCTTGCCGTTCGGATCCTTGTTGGCAGTGAGATCGCTGCCGTTCATCTCGGGCTTGATCGGATGCATCACCATCTTGGGATGCATGTCGTTGATCCAAAAATAGCCGCTGCCGTTGCCATAGCGCATCGCCGCAATCGTGGTCTTGGCTTGTTGCTGCGCAGCCTCACGCGTCAGGGTGCCACCCTGCTCCAGCCGGTAATATTGCTCAAGAATGGCGACAGCCGTTTCGTTCATGGATGCGAGCCCCGCTTTACGCTCGCGTTCCATCTCATGAAAGGTCTCGAACAGGCTGAATGTAAGTGCCGCAGTCAATATTGCCAGAAACAATGCAACGAGCGCATAAAGGCGCATAGATATCGTGACGTTTTTCATATTCCCCCCAACGCCGCTGACGGCACTTCGACCAGCGTATGTTAGAGTTAAAAAATTTATTATAACTGAATACGCTTATTATACGTTAGTATTATTCCAGACCTCCTCCTCCCAACCCGCCAATACTCTCCACGGCCCTTAAAAGCCGGCGCAGCGACCCGAAATTCTACAGGGTGCTGCCGTTTTAAAGAGCTCGTTAACCCTGACGTCCTATCCTCTTTTGCCAAAATACAGGTACAGGGAGACGCGCAATGTCACGGCCGAATTTCCGCTTTACACACTATGACCTGAAGGAATTGCGGGCTGGGACGACCATTGAGGTGTCCCTGTCGGCCGTCAACAATGTACGGCTGATGACAGGCGCAAACTTCCAGCGTTTCACCGAATTGCTCGATTTCAAATATCTCGGCGGCGTCGCGAAAAAATCGCCGATCCGCATCAGCATTCCCGAGACCTTGCACTGGCATCTGGTGATCGATGCCGAAGGGCATAGCGGTCTGGCGGAATCCTCGGTCAAGATGCTGCCTGCGCCGTCGCAGGTCATGCAACACCGGAAGGCATCCTGATTTCCCTTTGGAAACAGTTGGATGGCGCGTTTTTACGACTCACTTTGGCAAGCGCCTGATTCTTTTTGTGAAGAAAGCTTTTTAACGCGAACCGCGCTCGCGGCGCAGCTTCGCCCACCAGTCGAGACGCTTGCGGATGTCCCGCTCGAAACCCCTGTCGGGCGGATCGTAAAACGTCTTGCGACCCATTTTTTCCGGAAAATAGTCCTGTCCCGAAAAGGCATCCGGCTCGTCATGGTCGTAACGGTAACCGTCACCGTAACCCTCGCCCTTCATCAGCTTTGTCGGCGCGTTCAGAATATGTTTTGGCGGCACCAGCGAGCCGTTTTCCTTGGCCGCCCGCATCGCCGATTTGAAGGCTGTATAAACAGCATTCGATTTCGGCGCGGTGGCGAGATAGACGCAGGCCTGCGCCAGCGCCAGTTCGCCTTCCGGTGACCCCAGATAATCATAGGCGTCCTTGGCGGCATTGCAGACGGCAAGCGCCTGCGGATCGGCAAGGCCGATATCCTCCACCGCCATGCGCACCAGCCGCCTCCCGATAAAGAGCGGGTCTTCGCCGGCGTCAAACATGCGGCAGAGATAATAAAGCGCCGCATCCGGGTCCGAACCGCGCACCGATTTATGCAGCGCGGAAATCAGATTGTAGTGGCCGTCCTGTCCCTTGTCGTAAACCGGCGCGCGCCGCTGCACGATGCGCGTCAGCCCTTCGGTATCGAAAGTCTCGTCCTTGCGCGCCGCACGCCAGACCTCTTCGGCAAGCGTCAGCACGGCGCGGCCATCGCCATCGGCCATCCGGATCAGGCTGACACGCGCCTCCTCGGTCAGCGGCAGAGGCTTGCCCTCCGCCTCTTCGGCGCGCTTCAAAAGCTCGCCCAGGCTCTCTTCGTCATGCGAACCGAACGTGAGGACACGCGCCCGCGACAAAAGAGCGGCATTCAGTTCAAAGGACGGGTTTTCGGTGGTTGCACCCACAAGAATGATGGTGCCGTCTTCCATGACCGGCAGGAAGCTGTCCTGCTGGGCACGGTTGAAACGATGGATCTCGTCAACAAAAAGCAGCGTCTGCCGGCCATTCATCCGGCGTGTGCGTGCTGCCTCGAAGACCTTCTTGAGATCGGCAACACCGGAAAAGATCGCCGAAATCTGCTCGAAAGCCAGCCCGGCCTCGCCCGAAAGCAGACGGGCGACCGTCGTCTTGCCGGTGCCGGGCGGTCCCCAGAAGATCATCGATCCGAGTGAGCCGCTATCGATCATTCGGCGCAGCACGCCCTCTTCACCCGTCAGATGCGGCTGCCCGGTCACCTCCGCCAGCGTCTTCGGACGCAGGCGGTCGGCAAGAGGCCGCCGGTTGGCGACCTCGACAGGCACCTGTGGGGCAAAGAGGTCATCGCTCATCGCAGGAACTGCCGGATGCGTTGACCGTCACGCAGGATTTCCACCCGCCAGAAGCCGGGATTGTCATCCAGCGCCTTTTCGACCGCAGCCGTGGAGCCGATATCCGAGCCGTTCAGCGACAGGATGACGTCCTTCGGCTGGAAACCGACCCGATAGGCCGGCGAACCGCGCTTCACATCGGTGACGACGACGCCGGTCACCTGGGAAGGCATGCGCAGCTCATCCGCAAGCTTCGGCGAGAGATTGGCGACAGTCGCGCCCGCCAAGGGATTGCGTCCCTCCAGCAGCCGTTCGTCACGCGGCGCGGTTTCCGGCGCCGTGTCGAGCGCAATGGTCACCTTCTTCTCTTTACCCTTCTCCACCAGCGTCAATTCGGCAGACTTGCCGATGCCAGCCGTCGTGAGGCGATAACCGAGTGCATCGGGATGCTCCACCTCCAAACCGTTGACCGCCGTTACGACCTGCCCCGGCTCGATGCCAGCTTTCTCCGCCGGGCCGCCCTTGACGACGCTGACGACGAGCGCACCGCGCGCGCGGTGCAGGCCAAGCGCCTCGGCGACATCGGAGGTGACGGGATCGAAGGTCGCGCCGATATAGGGCCGCTGGAAGTTCGCGTCGCCACGCTCGGCGGCGGCAACGAAAACGCGGACCAGATTGGCGGGAATGGCAAAACCGATGCCGTTCGACCCGCCGCCCTTGGAGAAGATGGCGGTGTTGATGCCGATCAACTCACCCGCCATGTTCATCAGCGCACCGCCGGAATTGCCGGGGTTGATGGAGGCGTCGGTCTGGATGAAGAAGCCGAAATCGCCCTGCGTCACCTGGTTGCGCGCCAGCCCCGAGACGATGCCGCTCGTTACCGTCTGGCCGACACCGAAGGGGTTGCCGATGGCAAGCACGAGATCGCCGACTTCAATGGCATCCGAATTGCCAAGCGAAAGCACCGGAAACTGTTCCTTCGCGTCGATCTGCAGAATGGCAAGATCGACCCGGTCGTCCTTCAGCAGCACCTTGGAGGAGAATTCACGCCCATCCGCCAGCGCCACCTTGATGTCGTCGGCGCCATCGATGACGTGATTATTGGTCACCACGAGGCCGCCGGCGGTTACGATCACACCCGATCCGAGCGAGGACTGTTTCTCCGTGCGGTTCGGCATCTGCTGGCCGAAGAACTGTTCGAAGAACGGGTCGCCGGCGAAGGGCGACGAGCGCCGCTGCACGATGCGTTCGGCATAGACATTCACCACAGCGCCCGCGGTACGCTTGACCAGCGGCGCGAAGGAAAGCTGCATTTCCGTGTGGCTTGCGGGCACGGTCTTGTTGTCCTGCGCCTGCGCTCCGACCGGAACGAGAAGCAGCGCCGCAAGAAAGCCGGTGGACAGATACTTCAGCACGCTCTGCATGTGATTCCTCATCCTCATCAGTATGATGGAGTTATAACGCGAAAGCCTATAAAGCAAAGCGCGGCAAGATGATGGCCGATCTTTTTCATGCGTTGACCGGCTTGTGCAGGTGGAACCAACAGCACCCCATTTCGGTTTCACCCAAACGAGCCTGTCCTCAAAATGAGACGACCCATGCACATGAAACAGACAATCCTTGCCTCCGGCATCCTCCTCGCCTGCGCTTCACTGGGTTCGCCCGCCAACGCCGCCAGCTTCGATTGCACGAAGCCTGATCTGGCCGCGGATGAAAAGGCGATCTGCGACAACCGAGCCCTCAACGATCAGGACGTGAAGATGGTCACCACCTTCGACATCCTGACACAACTCATGGCGATGGGCGCACGCGACACCTTGCGCGAAGAACAGAGCCAATGGTTGAAAAAGCGTCAGGAATGCAATGCGGATGTCGCCTGCATTACAAGTGCCTATGAGGAGCGCATGAAGCGGCTCGGGGAAGCTTTCCAGAGCATAAACAGACCGCTCTGATTTTCACGCAACGCGAATGATATTCTCCATCAACCCATGCAATTGGTCGCGATAACCGGTTCTCGCCGAAGGCGCATCCTCACGGGACGTCGTAACCACCGAAAGCCGTTTGGCGGGGACGATATAGAGCATCTGCCCGCCGTAGCCCCAGGCATAATAAACCGTCTCGCCCGCCATCTCCTTGATGAACCAGCAATAGCCGTAACCATCGCCGTTGAAGACGGAATTGGTGCGTTGTTGCCAGGATTGATCGATCCAGCTCTGCGAAATCAAACGCTCGCCGCCTGGCGTTACCCCGCCCAGCCGGTAAAGCTCGCCGAAAGCCAGCAGCGACCGCGCCGTCATCGCCATCTGGTTGCCGCCGAGATAGATGCCCTGCGGATCGCGCTCCCAGCCGCCGATTGAGAAGCCCTCCAGCGGCCGGAACCAGTCGCGCGCCAGCGACAGCGTCGAACGGCCGGATGCCTTGGTCAAAATCGCCGAAAGCAGATGCGTGGAACCGGTGGAGTAAAGCATGCCACCGCCCGGCTCTCCGGCAAAACCCGACCCCAGCGCCATTCGCACCCAGTTGCGGCTGGCGACCCAGCGGCCGTAGTTCGGGCCGGACATTCGTTCCAGACCGGATTGCATGGAAAGCAGGTTGCCGATGGTCACCCTTTCCAGACGCGCATCGGGGTTCGGCGGAAAATCGCTGCGCAGGATCGTGGCAATCGGCTGATCCGCCCCGGCCAATATCTTGCGGTCGATCGCCATGCCGACCAGCGCGGAAATCACAGATTTCGAGGCCGACTTGATGTTGGTGGAACCCATAAGGCTGGCGCCGTGATAGGCACGGCTGGCCACCTCCTGGCCGTCAATACTGACGATGGCGGCTTTAAGGCTCGAAAGCCCATCCGCCTCGTTGAGCAATGGACTGAAGCGGGCGCCATTGCCTGCCGTTTGCCCGTGGGCAAGGCGGGCGAAAGGCAGGGATGCGATAAGGCCGAGTGCGGTTCGTCTTTTCATGGTGCTGAAGTTAGGCATCGCAGCGCGTTGGAAAAGGGCAGGTGACGGAACATCACTCCAATGTGACTGCCAGCACGGCGGGTGGACGGCCGGATGGTTAGAATTTACGGTGGAGAAACAGCGTGTTGCGCGAGCTTGGAGAATCAAGCTCTGAGGCAATTGAATCTGTTTCTTAACGACGCGCGTAATCTGGATCAGAACAAGAAAAAGCCGCTCAGAAGAGCGGCTCAGGCTCCCTGCAATGTAGGACCCTGCCCGCCAGATTACTCCGGCAAAATCCGAACAGCACCCTTGTCGGCACTGGACGCAAAAGCCGCATAGGCCTTCAGCGCTGTCGTGACGTTGCGCTTGCGGAACTCCGCAGGCTTCCAGCCGAGCTGATCCTGCTCGGCGCGGCGGGCTGCCAGTTCCGCATCTGTAACTTTGAGGTTGATCGTGCGGTTGGGAATATCGATCTCGATCAAGTCGCCTTGACGCACGAGGCCGATAGCGCCGCCCTGCGCCGCTTCCGGCGAGGCATGGCCGATGGACAGGCCGGATGTGCCGCCCGAAAAACGTCCGTCGGTGATCAGCGCGCAGGCTTTGCCGAGGCCCTTGGACTTGAGGTAGCTGGTCGGATAGAGCATTTCCTGCATTCCGGGTCCGCCCTTCGGTCCTTCGTAACGAATGACGACGACATCACCTGCCTTGACCTCGTTGGAAAGAATACCCTTCACCGCCGCGTCCTGGCTTTCGTAAACAACCGCCGGACCGCTGAATTTCAGGATGGATTCGTCGACACCCGCCGTCTTCACGATGCAGCCATCAAGAGCGATGTTGCCATAAAGCACGGCCAGACCGCCATCCTTGGAGAAAGGCTTTTCAACCGAGCGGATAACGCCGTTTTCACCGTCCGTATCCAGATCGTCCCAGCGCGACGACTGGCTGAAGGCCACCTGCGTCGGCACGCCGCCAGGGGCAGCCTTGAAGAACTGCCGCACGGTTTCGCTGTTGGTGCGGGTGATGTCCCAACGGTCGATGGCGTCGCCCAGCGTCGCCTCGTGCACCGTGTAGGTATCGCGATTGAGGAGACCGCCACGATCCAGCTCGCCGAGAATGCGCATGATGCCGCCGGCGCGGTGAACGTCTTCCATGTGCACGTCCTGCTTGGCAGGCGCGACCTTGGAAAGGCAGGGAACCTTGCGGGAAAGACGGTCGATGTCTTCCATGCCGAAATCGACACCGCCCTCATGCGCTGCCGCCAGAATATGCAGCACCGTGTTGGTGGAACCGCCCATGGCGATATCCAGCGACATGGCGTTTTCAAACGCAGCCTTGTTGGCAATGGTGCGCGGCAGAACGGTCTCGTCGTCCTGCTCGTAATAACGGCGCGCCAGATCGACGATCAGGTGACCGGCCTCGACGAACAGGCGTTTGCGGTCCGAATGGGTGGCAAGCGTCGAACCGTTGCCGGGCAATGACAGGCCGAGCGCCTCGGTCAGACAGTTCATGGAATTGGCAGTGAACATGCCGGAACAGGAACCGCAGGTCGGGCAAGCGGAACGCTCGATGATCTTGACGTCCTCATCGGAAATCTTGTCATCGGCAGCTGCGACCATGGCGTCAACCAGATCGAGCGCGACCGTCTTGCCATGCAGAACGACCTTGCCCGCTTCCATCGGACCACCGGAAACGAAGACGGCGGGGATGTTGAGGCGCATCGCCGCATTCAGCATGCCGGGGGTGATCTTGTCGCAGTTGGAGATGCAAACCATCGCGTCGGCGCAATGGGCATTGACCATGTATTCGACCGAGTCAGCGATGATTTCGCGCGACGGCAGCGAATAAAGCATGCCGTCATGGCCCATGGCGATGCCGTCATCGACAGCGATGGTGTTGAATTCCTTGGCAACGCCACCGGCCGCTTCGATTTCACGCGCAACGAGCTGGCCGAGATCCTTCAGATGCACATGGCCCGGCACAAACTGCGTGAAGGAATTGACCACCGCGATGATGGGCTTGCCGAAATCGCTGTCCTTCATGCCGGTGGCGCGCCATAGGCCGCGCGCGCCCGCCATGTTGCGGCCGTGGGTTGTCGTTCTGGAGCGATAGACTGGCATGGTGTTTTCCTCGATCTCTTGGGCAGAAGAGCGCATTCCCGCACCGCGGTCAAAATGCCCTCGCCCTATTTTGCGGTTTTTCTAGCGCAAACCGTAAGCCATGTCACTGTCACCTTCGAGCAAAACAGTACGGTTCGGTACGGTACGCCCGGTTTGAATGTTGCAATTCGCGCGGCTTGTCATCACAAATGCGCGATTTTTGCCGCCCGGCCGCTGTTTTTGCGCAGAGTGCTGAAACATATCTGTGCAGCGGCCGTATAGCCTATCATAATCGATTTATCGCCGATGCACCCGGCTTTTGTGGAGGTTGAAATGCCCGCCTATCGTCCGCCCCTCATCCCGGCACGAGAAATCACGCCGAAGAATATCTACCTCTCGAGACGTGGCTTCCTGGGCACGGCGGCGGGGCTTGCGGCAATCGGGCTTTCCGGCCGCGAGGCTGTCGCCACTCCGCTTGCTGCCAAAGCAGGCGCCTACAAGCTGGATGAGAAGCTCACCCCGCTCGATGCCGTCACCAGCTACAATAATTTCTATGAGTTCGGAGTGGGCAAATCCGACCCGAAGGAAAATTCCCGCAAGTTCAAGCCCACCCCCTGGACGGTAAAAGTGGATGGCCTTGTCTCCAAACCGCAGGAATTCGGTATCGAAGAGCTGATGAAATATCAGCTAGAGGAGCGCACCTATCGCATGCGCTGCGTCGAGGGCTGGTCGATGGTCATTCCGTGGATCGGTTTCCCTCTCGCCGCACTTCTCGACAAGGTGGAGCCACTCGGCAGCGCGAAATACGTGTCCTTCGAAACCGTGGTGCGGCCGGAGGAAATGCCGGGCCAGAGCGGCCTGTTCCAGCCTCTGTCCTGGCCCTATGTCGAGGGTCTGCGCCTAGATGAGGCCCGCCATCCTCTGACCATTCTTGCCGTCGGACTATACGGCGAAACCCTGCCGAACCAGAATGGCGCGCCCATTCGCCTCGTCGTTCCCTGGAAATACGGCTTCAAGGGCATCAAATCCATCGTCCGTATTTCGCTTGTCGAGAAACAGCCGGAAACGACGTGGAAAAACTCCAACGCCCGCGAATACGGTTTCTATTCCAACGTCAATCCGCATGTGGACCATCCGCGCTGGAGCCAGGCGACGGAACAGCGAATCGGCGAAGGCGGCTTTTTCGGCACCCAGAACCGCCCTACCCTGATGTTCAACGGCTATGACGAGGTGGCAAGTCTCTATACCGGCCTCGATCTAAAGGCGAATTACTGATCATGGCCCTCGCCTTTTCGCTTCCCTCACTGCCGAAGCGTTACCAGCCGGCAGCCATCTGGTCGCTTTATGTCATCGGCCTCTGTCCCGGCCTGTGGTATTTTTACCTCGCCGCGACGGGCGGCCTCGGCTTCAACCCAGTCAAGGATTTCGAGCACCTGCTCGGCATCTGGGCCCTGCGCTTTCTCTGCCTCGGCTTGCTGGTGACGCCGCTGCGCGATCTCTTCAACGTCAACCTCATCGCCTATCGCCGGGCGCTGGGACTGATCGCCTTCTATTACGTGCTGGCACATTTCAGCGTCTATCTGGTTCTGGATCGCGGGCTGGTCTTCAGCTCCATCGCCGCTGATATTCTCAAGCGGCCCTATATCATGTTCGGCATGGCGGGGCTCGTCATGCTGCTGCCGCTCGCGCTCACCTCCAACCGCTGGTCGATCCGCAAGCTCGGCAGCCGCTGGAACACGCTGCACAAGCTCGTCTATCTCGTGCTCATCGTCGGCGTACTGCATTTCGTGCTGGCGCGAAAATCGATCACGCTCGAGCCGGTGTTTTATATCAGTACGATGGTGGTGTTGCTCGGGTATCGGCTGGTGCGGCCATCGATCATGGCGGCGAAGAGGGCAAGGCGCGCAAGCCCCGTCCGGACGTAAAGGACGCCACCGCGATCCCGCCGATATAGCAAACGATATTCCACACCGAGAAAACGCGGCCAAGCAGCAAAGCTCCGGCCGCCGTTGCGCGAAACGCGTCCAGCGCCGGGAAATGAACGAGCCGGATCAATTCCACGACGACGACGGCGATGACGGCGATGTGAACCTTGTAACCGTACCAGCGGGAAGGAAGGATGGCCGCCAGCAGCAGATAGACCATCGCCCCCCAGAGCACGGATCCGCCATATTTTACCGCCACGAACGGCAATCCCACCTCGTAGCCGAACGCCCGCAAGCAAAGACCGCCAATGATCACCATCATGGCCGCCGCCAAAAGCCGGATGCGGGCAAAATAAGGCGGGGAAAGGCGTGACGGACCCATGCGAGTTCCTTCCGGTTTTCGTATGAAAATTTAACGGATACAAATCGAGGCGCGAACATGAGCACAGCAACAGGCCGAGCCGCAACCCGCCTCTCGGTTTTGGACAATCTTCTGTGCGATACCTATCCTTGGGGCGAACTCAAGGGCATCAGGCGCTTTGTCATCGAATTTCTCTATTTCGGCATCAAGGAAGCTCGTGCCTGCATGTTTGCGGGATTGTTCTTCATTTCCATCTTCGTGGTGCCGCATGGTGGGGTATTTGGCATTCCGCGTTATGACGTGCTGCTGATCGTCGCGCTCGGCATCCAGTTCTTCATGATCTGGAGCAGGCTGGAAACGCTTGACGAGGCCAAGGCCATCCTGCTGTTCCATATCGTCGGCTTCGCGCTTGAGGTGTTCAAGACGTCAAGCGCTATCCAGTCCTGGTCCTACCCCGACTTCGCCTATAGCAAGGTCCTCGGCGTGCCGCTCTTTTCCGGCTTCATGTACGCCGCCGTCGGCAGCTACATCATCCAGGCGTGGCGCCTGCTGGATGTGCGCATTCGCAATTATCCCACCTATTGGATGGCAACGCTGATCGGCATCGCCATCTACGCCAACTTCTTCACCCACCACTTTATCGGTGACTACCGCTGGTACATCGCCGCCTGCGCCATCGGCCTCTATTCCCGCGCAACGGTGGTCTACCGCCCCTATGATCGGGATCGAAAGATGCCGCTGCTTCTCTCCTTCGTCCTGATAGGGTTTTTCGTCTGGCTCGCGGAAAACATCTCCACATTCTTCGGTATCTGGAAATATCCCGATCAGATCGGCGCCTGGTCCGTGGTGCATATCGGCAAGTGGAGTTCGTGGTCGCTGCTGGTCATCATGACGTTTACGATTGTCGCGCAACTCAAGCACATCAAGGCCCGCATCCACGTTCCGGAGTGAAGCGAGCGCTTTCCAAGCATCGTTAAAAACGACGATTGCAGGACATCGAGCCGATAGAGAGTAATAACTTAGATATCATTAAGTAAATCCTGCCAAAAATCTATCGAGCGATATACAAGACAAGCGAAAATTACGAAATTGGCGTATTTATTTTTCACGACGCCAGCCGTCCTAATGGCTTCTATGTTGATACAGCTTACCCTCAGAACGCCGATATTGTGAAAAAGACCATTACACCCGCACCCGTATTCCTGAAATTTACAGGCTATATGATCCAAGACTTCGAAATGTTCGAAAGCTTGGATGGCGTCTTACTCTTAGGTTTGTATCACTTAACTAAAAAGGAGCGGAATGAGCTCAATACATTCCTTGCATCCCTGTTGCGCTCTGATGTTTCAGATAGCTTGATTGGAAATCTTTGGAACACATCCAATGCTGAATTTGGTGCCGAAGGTAAGGGAATTAGATGGCTTCTCAACCGGACCGTCGAGTTGATCGAAGGTGACGACGGCACTGACGGTTACTATCTGCGTCGTTCATGACTATTCTTTTGGAAAATAAAAAAGCCGGGTGATTTCTCACCCGGCTTTTTAATTCACGACGCCTGAACGGCGTCAGACCTTACGCAGCTTCGGCAGCAGCAGCTTCCGCAGCAACGCGAGCCTTGTCGGCTGCGCCCTTGGCGTCAACGTCACGCTCGACGAATTCAACAACGGCCAGAGCCGCGTTGTCGCCCTGGCGGAAGCCAGCCTTCATGATGCGCAGGTAGCCGCCGTTGCGGGTTGCGTAACGCGAAGCGATTGCGTCGAACAGCTTGCGAACAGCGTCCTGATCCTTGATCTGCGAGATCGCCTGACGACGAGCGTGCAGGTCGCCGCGCTTGCCAAGCGTCACGAGACGCTCGACGATCGGACGGATTTCCTTCGCCTTAGGAAGGGTGGTGACGATCTGCTCATGGGTGATGAGCGAAGCAGCCATGTTGGCAAACATTGCCTTGCGGTGGCTGGCGGTTCTATTGAGCTTGCGGCCTGAATTACCGTGGCGCATTGCTATTCTCCTTCTACGCAGGTGCCTTCTCTAAGGCCTGCCGTTTCCTGGCACATGCAGGTGACTTACCTGCTGTTTGACGGGGAAAGGCAGTCTTTAAGGTCTGCCTTCTTGTTTGTTAGTATTGGTCTTCGTAACGCTTTGCGAGATCTTCGATGTTCTCAGGCGGCCATGCCGGTACTTCCATACCGAGGTGCAGACCCATGGAAGCGAGAACTTCCTTGATTTCGTTCAGCGACTTGCGACCAAAGTTCGGCGTGCGAAGCATTTCGGCTTCGGTCTTCTGGATCAGGTCGCCGATATAGACGATGTTGTCGTTCTTCAGGCAGTTTGCCGAACGAACGGACAGTTCCAGCTCGTCGACCTTCTTGAGAAGCGCCGGGTTGAACGCGAGTTCGGTAACCGATTCTTCTTCTGCTTCCTTCTGCGGCTCGTCGAAGTTGACGAAGACGCCGAGCTGGTCCTGAAGAATGCGAGCGGCGAAGGCAACGGCGTCTTCGCCGGAAACCGAACCGTTGGTCTCGATCGTCATGATCAGCTTGTCATAGTCGAGAACCTGACCTTCACGGGTGTTTTCCACCTTGTAGGACACTTTCTTGACCGGAGAATACAGGCTGTCCACCGGAATGAGGCCAATCGGGGCATCTTCCGCGCGGTTGCGCTCAGCCGGTACGTAACCCTTGCCGTTGTTGACGGTGAATTCCATGCGGATTTCAGCGCCTTCGTCCAGCGTGCAGATCACGTGGTCGGGGTTCAGGATCTCGATGTCGCCAACCGTCTGGATGTCACCAGCGGTTACCGAACCCGGACCCTGCTTGCGCACGACCATGCGCTTGGAATCGTCACCATCCATCTTGATGGCGATTTCCTTGATGTTGAGCACGATATCCGTCACATCTTCCCGAACGCCGGGGATGGAGGAGAATTCGTGCAGGACACCGTCGATCTGCACGGCCGTAACAGCGGCACCACGCAGAGAAGACAACAGAACGCGACGCAGCGCGTTGCCGAGGGTAAGACCGAAACCACGCTCCAGCGGCTCGGCAACGAGCGTTGCCTTGGTGCGGCTGGACGAGGTGAACTCGACCTTGTTCGGCTTGATAAGTTCCTGCCAGTTCTTCTGAATCATCTTTAAACCTTCCGTTCGCCGCCACCATCCAATCGTGACGGACCGAGCATGAAAACACTGAGAGGAACCTAATTCCGCGGTTCATCAGTGGGTTCTTGAGCGCAAGTCCGTCGATCGAAATCGACGCGCACACGCCAGATACACGAAAATTCCGCCAGACCGAAGGAAAGGCGGAATTTCCGAACCACGGTCGCGTCAGACGCGGCGCTTCTTGCGCGGACGGCAACCGTTGTGCGGGATCGGCGTCACGTCGCGAATGGAAGTGATCATGAAACCGGCAGCCTGCAGAGCGCGAAGTGCCGATTCACGGCCGGAACCCGGACCGCAAACTTCAACTTCAAGCGACTTCATGCCGTGTTCCTGAGCCTTCTTCGCGCAATCTTCAGCAGCGATCTGGGCAGCAAACGGGGTCGACTTGCGCGAACCCTTGAAGCCCTTGGCACCAGCGGACGACCAGGCAATAGCATTGCCCTGTGCGTCGGTGATGGTGATCATCGTGTTGTTGAAGGTCGAGTTGACATGCGCGACGCCCGACGTGATATTTTTACGTTCGCGACGGCGAACGCGTGCGGCTTCCTTGGCCATTTTATACCTTTCATTGATCTCTTCACCGCCGTAACACCAGCGGCTACACCGGCGATCGACCCGTTTCCGAGCTTCACGCCAAACTCAGAAAGGCTGGCGCAGACCGCACCAGCCTCTCCTTTCCGGAGAACCGGAAAATTACTTCTTCTTACCAGCGATAGCCTTCGCCGGACCCTTACGGGTGCGGGCGTTGGTGTGCGTGCGCTGACCGCGGACCGGAAGGCCACGACGGTGACGCAGGCCGCGGTAGCAGCCGAGGTCCATCAGACGCTTGATGTTCATCGAGGTCTCGCGACGAAGATCGCCTTCGACCTGATAGTCGCGGTCGATGGCTTCGCGGATCTGAAGAACTTCAGCATCCGTAAGCTGATGAACGCGCTTGTCAGCCGGAAGACCGACCTTGTCCATGATTTCCTGCGCGAATTTCGGACCAATCCCGTGAATATACGTCAGCGCAATAACAACGCGCTTTGCAGTCGGGATGTTGACGCCAGCGATACGTGCCACGTCTTTTCTCCTTGGTTCCAGTTGCCATCCGGCAAGTGGTGATTCCATTCGAGCGGCCGACACGACCGCCAGTTCAAAATTGATGTCCGTGACAAGTCAAAACGACCGAACCCGGATTTCCCTCCCTTAAGGGAAATCCGCGCCAGTCGCTTGGGATGTCGCGAGTTGGCGCGGTGTTTAACGGAATCAGCGCTAAAAAGCAACCGGCTCCGCCAAGATTCTTTTGCGATCCAAAGGATACGCCGTATCAGGAGCCCAGGATTTGCCGGGAAAACCGCCTGCGGTTTTCACCGTCCCGCTCCAACCATCAGGCCGAGGCCTTTTCCAGAACCCGTTCGATGGCCGCAGTGACGGCATCGACATCAGCCATGCCATCCAGTGTCACAAGTTCGCCCTGCTCGCTGTAATATTGCGACAGCGGCGCAGTCTTCTCGCGATACTCCGTCAACCGCTTGCGGAAGGCTTCCGGATTGTCGTCGGAACGAACCGTGCCACCGGCAGCGATGGTCTCCGCAACGCGATTTTCGATTCGGCGAATCAGCGCCTCCTCGTCCACCTTCAGTTCGATGACGGCATCGAGGGCGACATTCTTCTTGTGCATGTTCTCGGCAAGCGCCTTGGCCTGCGGAACGGTGCGCGGATAGCCATCGAGAATGAAACCCTTGGCACAGTCCGGAGCTTCGATGCGTTCGGAAACAATCTGATTGACGATATCGTCGGAAACGAGCCCGCCGGCGTCCATGACGGCCTTGGCGCGCTTGCCTATTTCCGTGCCCGCGCTAACCGCAGCGCGAAGCATGTCACCGGTGGAAAGCTGCGGGATCCCGTACTTGTCAGTCAGGCGTTTGGCCTGGGTTCCCTTGCCCGCACCCGGCGGACCTAAAAATATCAGTCTCATCGTCCCCTCTTTCCTCCACGCAACTTCGACTTCTTGATCAGTCCTTCATACTGCTGCGCGATCAGGTGTCCCTGAATTTGCGCAACCGTGTCCAGAGTTACACTGACAACGATCAAAAGCGAAGTACCACCAAGGGCTAATGGAATGCCCGTACGTGCGATAAGTGTCTCAGGAAGGATACACACGAAGACAAGATAAACAGCGCCGACAACCGTGATACGGGTCAGAACGTAATCGATGTACTCCGCGGTGCGCTCGCCCGGACGAATGCCCGGAATAAAGCCGCCATGCTTCTTGAGGTTATCGGCCGTGTCCTTCGGATTGAAGACGATAGCCGTGTAGAAAAATGCAAAGAACGCGATGAGCAGGCCGTAGAGCGCCATGAACAGCGGCTGTCCATGCTGCAACGACGCGATGATCGAGGTTGCCCAGCCCGGCAGGTTGGTGTTTCCGGCAAAACCGGCAGCCGTCGCAGGCAGAAGCAGCAGCGAGGATGCGAAGATCGCGGGAATAACGCCAGCCGTGTTGAGCTTCAGCGGCAGATGCGAGGTATCGCCCTGGAACATCCGGTTGCCGACCTGGCGTTTCGGATATTGTATCAGCAGACGGCGCTGGGCGCGCTCCACGAAAACGATCAGCGCGATGACGCCGATTGCCACGATAACGACCATGAGGATGAGCGTCGTCGACAGCGCACCGGTGCGGCCGAGTTCCAGCGTGCCGGCAAGCGCCTTGGGCAGACCTGCGGCAATACCGGCAAAGATGATGAGCGAAATACCGTTGCCGATGCCGCGCGAGGTAATCTGTTCGCCAAGCCACATCAGGAACATCGTGCCGCCGAGCAGCGTGATGACGGTGGAAATACGGAAGAACAGGCCAGGATCGACCACGAGGCCGTTGCCACTCTCAAGGCCGACAGCGATGCCGTAGGCCTGCAGGGTGCCAAGCAGTACCGTGCCGTAGCGCGTGTACTGGTTGATGATCTTGCGTCCGGCTTCGCCTTCCTTCTTCAACGCTTCGAGCGAAGGCACGACCGAGGTCATGAGCTGCACGATGATCGAAGCGGAGATGTAAGGCATGATGCCGAGGGCGAAGATCGCCATACGCTCGACTGCGCCACCCGCAAACATGTTGAAAAGACCGAGAATACCGTTGGCCTGGCCACGGAAGGCCTGCGCATAGGCTTCTGGGTTCAGACCCGGAAGCGGAATGTGGGTACCAAGACGGTAGACGAGAAGTGCGGCAAGAGTAAACCAGAGACGCTTTTTCAGATCCTCCGCCTTAGCGAAGGTCGAAAAATTCAGGTTCGAAGCCAGTTGTTCCGCTGCTGAAGCCATAAATTTCTCCGAATGACCCTTGCCGGCCAGCGAAACCGGCCAATGCGGAAAGGTCTAAAAATACCGGTTCAAAAACGGGCTTCGGACGAACACGGCGTTGCGCCGCCATCATGCCTCACCCTGTTTTTTTATGTCCTATCCCCTCCCTCAAGGAAGTTCAAGAACTGTGAGGCTCTCCCTGCGGCACTTTATGCCGCATGTGGCGCGCATAACAGCTGCACCGCGAAGAGTTTGCCATGATGCCACAATAAATCGATTTAAATCGAGAGCACCATAAGCCAGGGAGCGCAAACGCCCGGAGCGACTATGCCCCGGGCGTCTGAAGTCTATATATTACTCGGAAGCTTCAGCTGCAACTGCGAGAAGCTTGATAGAGCTGCCGGCCTTCTCAATCTTTTCGAGTGCAGGCTTGGAAGCGCCGGCAACTTCAAAAGCAACCTTGCTCGTCAGTTCGCCGTCAGCGAGAATGCGAACGCCGTCCTTGGTGCGACGGATAACGCCAGCAGCCTTGAGAGCAGCAGCATCGATCGTTGCGGAAGCGTCGAGCTTCTTGGCGTCGATGGCGGTCTGAATGCGGCCGAGCGATACAACAGCAAATTCGGAAGCGAAAATGTTGTTGAAACCGCGCTTCGGAAGACGACGGTAGATTGGCATCTGACCGCCTTCAAAACCGTTGATGGCGACGCCCGAACGAGCCTTCTGACCCTTCACACCGCGACCACCGGTCTTGCCCTTGCCGGAACCGATACCGCGACCTACGCGGATACGGTCCTTGGTGGAGCCTTCGTTGTCTCTGATTTCATTGAGTTTCATGATAGGTTACTCCGTCTCACTTCTCGTCAACGACGCGAACGAGATGCTGGACCGCACGGATCATGCCGCGAACCGCAGGAGTATCTTCCAGGGTGCGCTGACGGTGCATCTTGTTGAGACCCAGACCGACCAGCGTCTGACGCTGGATTGCCGGGCGGCGGATAGGGCTGCCGATCTGTTCGACCGTAACAGTCTTTTTGGCTTCAGTAGTCTTCTTGGCCATGATCCAGCTCCTTATTCTTCAGAAGCGTTGCCGGAAGCGGCACGACGAGACTGAAGGGTCGCATACTTGAGACCACGCTGTGCAGCGATGTCCTTAGGATGAACCTGATGCTTCAGAGCGTCGAACGTTGCGCGAACCATGTTGTACGGGTTCGAAGAACCGGTCGACTTGGCAACAACGTCATGAACGCCCAGCGTTTCGAAAACAGCGCGCATCGGACCACCGGCGATGATACCGGTACCGGCCTTGGCCGAACGCAGCAGAACCTTGCCTGCGCCGTGACGGCCATTGACGTCGTGATGCAGCGTGCGGCCATCGCGCAGCGGAACGAAGATCAGATCGCGCTTTGCGCTCTCGGTTGCCTTACGGATGGCTTCCGGAACTTCGCGAGCCTTGCCGTGACCGAAGCCAACGCGGCCCTTCTGGTCGCCGACGACGACGAGAGCGGCGAAGCCAAAGCGACGGCCACCCTTAACAACCTTTGCAACGCGGTTGATCGCGACCAGCTTGTCGACGAATTCGCTATCGCGTTCTTCACGGTTCTGGCGGTCGTCGCGAGAACCTCTTTTTTCCTGTGCCATTGTCCTTGTCCTTTTTCTTTTACGGGTGGAACGGCAAACGAAAAGACCACCGGGCTCGATGAAGAGACCCGCATGGCCCGGTGAAATTCCGCCCGGATCGTTGTCAGGGCGGAAACTGCAGCGCCGCGTGTCGAAACCGACACGCAAAGGACGCTGCAGGATCTTGAGTGGTGCATGACCCTTTCTCTCGATTGCGAACAATCGAAAGGGTCAAGCACTCAGAAGTTCAGACCGCCTTCGCGGGCAGCTTCTGCCACAGCCTTGATACGGCCGTGATAGATGAATGCGCCACGGTCGAATACGACATCCTTGACGCCAGCCTTGACGCCACGCTCTGCAACCAGCTTGCCTACGACAGCTGCTGCTGCAACGTCGGCGCCGGTCTTGAGCGAGCCGCGCAGATCGGCTTCGAGCGTGGAGGCAGACGCAAGCGTCTTGCCAGCAACGTCATCGATGATCTGAGCGTAGATGTTCTTCGACGAGCGATGAACCGACAGGCGCGGGCGGCCATTGGCAACCGCCTTGATCTGGCGGCGCACACGGCTCGCGCGACGTGCAAGTGCTTCTTTCCTGCTAGCCATTTCGCGTGATCCTTACTTCTTCTTGCCTTCTTTGCGGACGATACGCTCTTCAGCGTACTTCACGCCCTTACCCTTGTAGGGCTCGGGACCACGGTATTCACGGATTTCCGCGGCAACCTGGCCAACCTGCTGCTTGTTGATGCCGGAAACGATGATTTCCGTCGGCTTCGGAACGGCAATGGTGATGCCGACCGGAGGCTCGTAAACTACATCGTGGCTGAAACCGAGAGCCAGCTGCAGGTTCTTGCCCTGCAGGGCGGCACGGTAACCGACGCCGTTGATTTCGAGCTTGCGTTCGTAGCCGTCCTTAACACCCTTGAAGATGTT
Organism: Agrobacterium tumefaciens; assembly: GCF_013318015.2. NCBI lineage: Bacteria > Pseudomonadati > Pseudomonadota > Alphaproteobacteria > Hyphomicrobiales > Rhizobiaceae > Agrobacterium > Agrobacterium tumefaciens. Next base: position 1,545,309 of record NZ_CP115841.1, read on the forward strand.
CTCGATCATCGTGCGGGACATGCCCCACTTCGAACGAGCTTCCTTGGTGTTGTTGGCCGGCGTTACGGAAACGCCATTATCTTCGAGTTTCAGCTGGATGTCGTCATTAGCGACGAAAAACAGTTCACCCTTCGGGCCCTTAGCAGTGACCTTCTGGCCGTCGACATTGGCCGTAACACCTGCTGGAACCTGAACGGGCTTTTTACCGATACGAGACATTGTTCAATCCTGTCTGTTCGTTATGGAGATCCGTGCTCGGGTCTTAGAAGACCGAGCAAAGAACCTCGCCACCAACGTTCTGTTCGCGAGCTTGGTGATCGGCCATCACGCCCTTCGGGGTCGAAAGGATGGTGATGCCGAGGCCGTTCGCGACCTGCGGAATGGACTTAACCGAGACATAAACTCGGCGGCCCGGCTTGGAAACGCGGCCGATCTCACGGATCACGGACGCGCCTTCGTAGTACTTCAGTTCGATCGTGAATTCGGCCTTGCCGTTTTCGAAATCGACCTTGGAATAACCGCGAATGTAGCCTTCAGCCTGCAGCACGTCGAGAACGCGTGCGCGGAGGCTGGAAGCAGGCGTGCTTACCGAAGACTTACGGCGAGCAGCACCATTGCGGATGCGGGTGAGCATATCACCCAAAGGATCAGTCATGGTCATGTGCCCGTCTCCTTACCAGCTCGACTTGACAATGCCCGGCACCTTGCCGGAATTGCCCAGCTCACGAAGCGCGATACGCGACATCTTGAGTTTGCGATAGAACGCGCGCGGACGGCCCGTTACTTCGCAGCGGTTGCGGATACGCGTCTTCGAGCCGTCACGCGGCAGCGAAGCGAGCTTCAGAGTGGCCTTGAACCGGTCTTCGATCGGAAGGGACTGGTTCATCACGATCGCCTTCAGTGCAGCCCGCTTGGTGGCCTGCTGGGCGACCGACTTGCGGCGGCGCTTGTTCTTTTCAACTGCGCTTGTTTTCGCCATATCGGAGTTCCTTTTCTACGCTCGTCGTTACGGTTAGTGACGGAACGGGAAGTTGAACTCTGTAAGCAGAGCCCGTGCTTCGTCGTCCGACGTCGCCGTCGTGCAAACGATGATGTCCATGCCCCACATCTGATCAACCTTATCGTAGTTGATCTCAGGGAACACAATGTGTTCCTTGATGCCCATGGCGAAGTTGCCACGGCCGTCAAAGCTCTTCGGGTTCAGACCCCGGAAGTCGCGAACGCGCGGCAGCGCGATGTTGATCAGGCGATCAAGGAATTCATACATGCGGGCGCCACGAAGGGTAACCTTCGCGCCGATCGGCATGCCTTCGCGAACCTTGAAACCAGCGATCGAGTTGCGAGCGCGGGTAACAACCGGCTTCTGGCCGGCAATCGCAGCCAGGTCACCGGCAGCAATGGTTGGCTTCTTGGAGTCGGCAGTTGCCTCGCCAACACCCATGTTGATCACGATCTTTTCAAGCTTCGGGATCATCATCACGTTGGCGTAGGAGAACTTCTCCTGCATGGCGCCACGGATACGGGAAACGTACTCCGTCTTGAGACGCGGCTCGTACTTATCAGCCATCGATCACTTCTCCCGAACGCTTGGCCACGCGGACCTTCTTGCCGTCTACAACAGTAAAGCCAACGCGGGTCGGCTTGCCATCCTTATCGACGATGGCAATGTTGGAGATGTGCAAGGACGCTTCCTTGTTGATGATGCCAGCTTCCTGAGCCTGGGTCTGGCGCTGGTGACGCTTCACCATGTTAACGCCACGCACAACGGCCCGATCTTCCTTCGGCAAAACCTGGATTACTTCGCCGGTACGGCCCTTGTCCTTACCGGTCAATACGACAACGTTGTCGCCTTTACGAATTTTCTGCATCGCATACGCTCCTTACAGTACTTCCGGAGCCAGCGAGATGATCTTCATGTGGTTCTTGGCGCGAAGTTCGCGCGGAACCGGTCCGAAGATACGGGTGCCGATGGGCTCTTTCTTGTTGTCGATAAGAACGGCTGCGTTGTTATCGAAACGGATGACGCTGCCGTCAGCGCGACGGATGTCCTTGGCGGTGCGAACGACAACCGCCTTCATCACATCGCCCTTCTTGACGCGGCCGCGCGGAATAGCTTCCTTGATGGAAACGACAATAATGTCGCCAACAGAAGCATATTTGCGCTTCGAGCCGCCCAGCACCTTGATGCACATGACACGACGTGCGCCGGAATTATCCGCCACGTCGAGGTTTGTTTGCATCTGAATCATGTCAGGTCGCCTTCTTGTTGTTACCGGAACGGTTGGACAAACTCTCCCGAGTGAGCCCCCTGCCCCAGCTTATGAATGTCTCTTTTTTTGCGCGGAAATGTCGTGACAGGGTGGTTTCCCGAAGGACCTTCCGTGCGCATCAAAGCAAAAGACGCTCGATTCACGAGCGTCCTTGCGGTGCTTCATACAGTATTTCGCGCCAAGTACAAGAGACCTGGCGCGATTCTGATGAAATTAAGCCTGGGCGGAAACGACCGTCCAGCGCTTGTCCTTGGAGATCGGTGCGCATTCCTCGATGGAAACGACATCGCCGACCTTATACTGATTGTTTTCGTCGTGTGCCTTGTACTTCTTCGAACGGCGAACGGTCTTCTGGAGCAGCGGGTGAGCAAATCGGCGCTCAACCCGGACTACAACAGTCTTCTCGTTCTTGTCGGACACTACGACGCCCTGCAGAATGCGTTTCGGCATATTATTTTTCCTTAGGCCTTGGCTTCTGCCGCCTTCTGGCGGGCAATGGTTTTAACGCGGGCGATGTCCTTGCGGACTTCGTTGATGCGCGAGGACTTCTCCAGCTGGCCAGTCGCCTTCTGGAAGCGCAGGTTGAACTGCTCCTTCTTCAGATCGGCGAGCTTGTCCTTGAGCTGGTCGGCGCTGAGGCCGCGAACTTCATCGGCTTTCATGTGCCTTGCTCCTTACTCTGCGATGCGCTGTACGAAGCGCGTCTTGACCGAGAGCTTGGCAGCGCCGAGACGAAGCGCCTCGCGGGCGATCTCCTCGGACACACCGTCGATCTCGAACATCATACGACCGGGCTTGACCTTGCATGCCCAGTATTCGACCGAACCCTTGCCCTTACCCATACGAACTTCGGTCGGCTTTGCCGTTACCGGAACGTCAGGGAATACGCGGATCCACACACGACCTGCGCGCTTCATGTAACGCGTGATCGCGCGGCGGGCCGCTTCGATCTCGCGTGCGTTCACGCGGTTCGGTTCCTGCGACTTCAAGCCGAATTCACCGAATGCCAGGTCAAAGCCGCCCTTGGCGACGCCCTTGATGCGTCCCTTGAACTGCTTGCGGTACTTAGTACGCTTTGGCTGCAACATTTTCTTACTTCTCCGAGCTTATCTTTCGCCAGCGTCAATCAAGCGTTTTCGCGACGACGATCGGGACGATCGCCACGCTCACGGCTTGCAGGGCCCTGAGCATCGCCTTCGAGACCACGACGCTCAGAAGCCATCGGATCGTGCTCAAGGATTTCGCCCTTGAAGATCCAGACCTTGATGCCGCAGATGCCGAACGCGGTTTCCGCTTCAGCTGTGCCGTAGTCGATGTCCGCACGCAGCGTGTGCAACGGAACGCGTCCTTCGCGGTACCATTCGGTACGAGCGATTTCGGCGCCACCGAGACGGCCACCGCAGGTGATCTTGATGCCTTCGGCGCCAAGACGCATTGCGGACTGAACCGAACGCTTCATCGCACGGCGGAAAGCCACGCGGCGCTCGAGCTGCTGGGCGATCGACTGAGCGACGAGAGTCGCGTCGATTTCCGGCTTGCGCACTTCAACGATGTTGAGGTGCGTTTCGGAGTTGGTCATCTCGGAAAGCTTCTTGCGAAGCTTCTCGATGTCCGCGCCCTTCTTGCCGATGATGAGACCCGGACGAGCCGAATGGATCGTAACGCGGCACTTCTTGTGCGGACGCTCAATGACCACCTTGGCGATACCGGCCTGCTTGAGTTCCTTGATCAGGTAAGCCCGGATCTTCAGGTCTTCATGCAGCAGCTTGCCGTATTCAGCGGTGTCAGCGTACCAGCGGCTATCCCAGGTACGGTTGATGCCGAGGCGGAAGCCGATCGGATTGATTTTCTGACCCATTATGCGGCCTCCCCTTTTTCCTCAACTTCACGAACAACGATCGTGAGGTGAGAGAACGGCTTTTCAATGCGGGATGCACGACCACGGCCACGAGCGTGGAAACGCTTCATGGTGATGGACTTGCCAACATAGGCCTCGGCGACGACGAGAGCGTCGACGTCGAGGTCATGGTTGTTTTCCGCATTGGCAATCGCAGATTCGAGCGTCTTCTTGACGGTCCCTGCGATGCGCTTGCGGGAGAATTCGAGCTCGGCGAGAGCGCGATCAACCTTCTTGCCACGGATAAGAGCGGCAACCAGGTTCAGTTTCTGGGGGCTGACGCGGAGCGTACGGGCAATGGCCTGAGCCTCATTGTCCTTCAGCCGGCGTTCGGTCTTAGCCTTCGCCATGATTACTTCCTCTTTGCCTTCTTGTCCGCGCCGTGACCGTAATAGGTACGGGTCGGAGAGAATTCACCGAACTTGTGTCCGACCATGTCTTCATTGACAGAGACGGGCACATGCTTGCTGCCGTTGTAGACGCCAAACGTCAATCCGACGAACTGCGGCAGGATCGTGGAGCGACGGCTCCAGATCTTGATTACTTCATTGCGTCCGCTTTCGCGCACCTTCTCAGCCTTAGTGAGAAGATAGCCGTCAACAAACGGACCTTTCCAAACTGAACGAGCCACTTGAGACTTCTCCTCTTACTTCTTGCGCTGATGGCGCGAACGCATGATGAACTTGTCGGTCGACTTGTTCGAACGGGTGCGCTTGCCCTTCGTGGGTTTACCCCACGGAGTAACCGGGTGACGACCACCCGACGTGCGACCTTCACCACCACCGTGCGGGTGGTCGACCGGGTTCATGACGACGCCGCGAACGTGCGGACGCTTGCCACGCCAACGCGAACGACCGGCCTTGCCGTCGTTGGTGTTGCCGTGATCGGAGTTCGAAACTGCGCCAATCGATGCGAGGCAGGAGCCGTGCACCAGACGCTGTTCGCCCGAGTTGAGACGCAGGATAGCCATACCGGCATCGCGGCCGACGAGCTGGACGTACGTACCGGCGGAGCGGGCAATCTGACCGCCTTTACCTGGCTTCATCTCGACGTTGTGGATGATCGAACCGACCGGAATGTACTGAAGCGGCATGGTGTTGCCGGGCTTCACGTCCACTGCCTTGTCGGAGGCGATCACCTTGTCACCGGCAGCGAGACGCTGTGGCGCGAGAATGTAAGCCTGTTCGCCGTCGGTATACGTAACCAGCGCGATGAACGCGGTGCGGTTGGGGTCGTATTCCAAACGTTCAACGGTGCCTTCAACGTCGAACTTGCGACGCTTGAAGTCCACCAGACGGTAGGTCCGCTTGTGACCACCACCCTGGAACCGGACGGTGATCCGGCCCTGGTTGTTGCGGCCACCCTTGGAGCTGAGGCCCTGGGTGAGAGCCTTTACCGGCTTGCCCTTGTAGAGCGAAGCGCGGTCCACGATAACCAGCTGACGCTGGCTTGGCGTGGTCGGATTGAAACTTTTCAATGCCATATTCTTGTTCCCTTTTGGGTCTTTGCCCGCTTGGGCCTAACCTTTAGAGTCCGGTGGACACGTCGATGGATTGACCTTCGGCGAGCGTAACGACGGCTTTCTTGACGTCTTTCAGCTTACCGGCGAACCCACGGAAACGACGGGTCTTACCCTTGCGGATAAGCGTGTTCACAGCCGTGACTTTGACGCCGAAGAGAGCTTCCACGGCAGCCTTGATTTCAGGCTTGGAAGCGCTTTTGGCGACGTTGAATACGACCTGGTTCTGTTCGGATACCAGCGTCGACTTTTCCGTGATCGAAGGAGATACGATCACATCGTAGTGGCGAAGATCCGTCATTTGAACCGCTCCTCCAGAGCCTCTACAGCAGCCTTGGAAAGCACGAGCTTACCACGACGCAGGATGTCGTAAACATTGATGCCCTGAACCGGCAGAACGTCCACATTCGGGATGTTCTGAGCTGCGAGCTTGAAGTTGCCATCAAGTTCTGCGCCACCGATAACGAGAGCGTTGGTCAGGCCAAGCGAAGCGAAGCTGCCCAGCAGAGCCTTGGTCTTTGCTTCGGACGCGACGAGCTGATCAACGATGATCAGATCTTCAGCCTTCAGCTTTGCAGACAGAGCGTGACGCAGAGCAAGCGCGCGAACCTTCTTGGGAAGGTCGTGTGCGTGGCTGCGAACGACCGGGCCGTGGGCCTTGCCGCCGCCGCGGAACTGCGGTGCGCGAGCCGAATGGTGACGAGCGCGGCCCGTACCCTTCTGCTTGTACATCTTCGCACCAGTACGGGAAACTTCCGCACGGGTCTTGGTCTTGTGCGTTCCCTGCTGCTTCTTTGCAAGCTGCCAGCGAACCATACGGGCCAGGATATCCTGACGGGGATCGAGGCCGAAAATCTCGTCCGACAGAGAAACCTTGCCGGCGTCTTTTCCCTCGAGGGTCTTGACGTTCAATTCCATGATAAGGCTCCCTTACTTCGCGGCCGACTTGACGGCGTCGCGGACGATGATCCAGGCGCCCTTGGAACCGGGAACTGCACCCTTAACGAGGATCAGGCCACGGTCTTCATCGGTCGAAACGACTTCGAGGTTCTGGGTCGTAACGCGCGTCTGGCCCATATGACCAGCCATGCGCTTGCCCTTCCACACGCGGCCCGGATCCTGGTTGTTACCAGTCGAACCGTGCGCACGGTGCGATACGGAGTTACCGTGCGAAGCGCGACCACCACCGAAGTTGTGACGCTTCATAGCACCGGCAAAACCCTTACCGATCGTGGTTCCCGTTACGTCGACCAGCTGGCCGGCCTGAAAATGAGTTGCGGTCAGTGTTGCACCGATATCGATCAGGTTCTCGGGGGAAACCCGGAACTCGACGAGCTTTGCTTTCGGTTCGACATTGGCAGCGGCAAAATGACCGCGAAGCGCCTTCGTCGTGTTTTTGACCTTGGACTGGCCGGCACCGAGCTGAACTGCGGTGTAGCCATTCTTGTCTTCCGTGCGCTGGGAAACGACTTGTACGTTATCCATCCGCAATACTGTTACTGGAATATGTTCACCAGCGTCGTTGTAGACGCGGGTCATACCCACTTTCTGTGCAATCACACCTGAACGCATTGGTTCATCCTCTTGCGAGCCTTGAAGGGAAAACCCTTTTTGGCCTTTGTTAAGGAGTGCCCTTCGACATCTCACGATGTTTCCGGTCTCCGGATTGGAAGCCGTTGGATTTCTCCACGTACCTTCCTTGTTATATGGCCCTCACTTGGATGAGGTCAGGCCAGTCTTAGAGCTTGATTTCCACGTCAACGCCGGCAGCCAGGTCGAGCTTCATCAGAGCATCGACGGTCTGCGGGGTGGGGTCAACGATATCGAGAAGACGCTTGTGCGTCCGCATTTCGAACTGTTCACGGCTCTTCTTATCAACGTGAGGAGAGCGGTTGACGGTAAACTTTTCGATGCGGGTGGGAAGCGGAACCGGGCCGCGAACGCTGGCGCCGGTGCGCTTTGCGGTCGACACGATTTCACGGGTAGAGGCATCGAGGATCCGGTGATCGAACGCCTTGAGGCGGATACGGATATTCTGGCCGTTCATTCGTCTTGTCCTTGTTCTTTGTTATTCGTTTCCGCACGCGGAAACACATGAACTTCTATTGATCGTGGCGCCGCAGATTTTCAAAAATCGAGAGGGATGCGCGTCGCACCCCAATCATTTCAGTAGTCTGTATTGCTAAAACACCGCGCTCCGCAATTGCTTGCGAATCCAGCGGGTGAGTGTGAATGCGCGTTTACGCGCTTTCACCGAATTTTTCAAGCACTAAAAATGCAACGCCGCCAGGCTTTTTTACTAAAAGCCCGGCGGCGGTGTGGGTAACACCGCCGCCGGTCTGAATTTCAACGTCGTGAAATTACTCGACGATAGAAGCGACGATGCCGGCGCCGACGGTACGGCCGCCTTCGCGGATAGCGAAGCGCAGCTTTTCTTCCATCGCGATCGGAACGATCAGCTCGACTTCAACAGTGACGTTGTCGCCAGGCATAACCATTTCCGTGCCTTCTGGAAGCGAAACGATACCGGTAACGTCAGTCGTACGGAAGTAGAACTGCGGACGGTAGTTCGTGAAGAACGGCGTATGACGGCCGCCTTCTTCCTTCGTCAGGATGTAGGCTTCTGCCATGAACTTCTTGTGCGGCTTGACCGAACCCGGCTTGCACAGGATCTGGCCACGCTCAACGCCGTCACGGGTAACGCCGCGAACCAGAGCACCGATGTTGTCGCCAGCCTGGCCCTGGTCGAGCAGCTTGCGGAACATTTCAACGCCGGTAACCGTCGTCTTCGACGTCGGACGAATGCCGACGATTTCGACTTCTTCACCAACCTTGACGATACCGCGCTCAACGCGACCCGTCACAACCGTACCACGGCCAGAGATCGAGAACACGTCTTCGATCGGCATCAGGAACGGCTGGTCGATCGGACGCTCAGGCGTCGGGATGTAGGCGTCAACAGCAGCCATCAGCTCGCGGATTGCATCTTCACCGATCTTCTTGTCGGAATCTTCAAGAGCAGCAAGTGCCGAACCCTTGACGATCGGGATATCGTCGCCCGGGAAGTCGTAGGACGACAGAAGTTCGCGAACTTCCAATTCGACGAGCTCGAGAAGCTCGGCGTCGTCAACCTGGTCGACCTTGTTGAGGAACACGACGATCGCCGGAACGCCAACCTGGCGAGCAAGCAGGATGTGCTCGCGCGTCTGCGGCATCGGGCCGTCAGCTGCAGAGCAAACCAGGATCGCGCCGTCCATCTGGGCAGCACCGGTGATCATGTTCTTCACGTAGTCGGCGTGGCCGGGGCAGTCGACGTGTGCGTAGTGACGGTTCGGCGTTTCGTACTCGACGTGCGCCGTCGAGATCGTGATGCCGCGAGCCTTTTCTTCAGGAGCAGCGTCGATCTGGTCGTACGCCTTGAACTCGCCGAAATACTTCGTGATCGCAGCAGTCAACGACGTCTTGCCGTGGTCGACGTGACCGATCGTGCCAATGTTGACGTGCGGCTTATTGCGCTCAAACTTGCTCTTTGCCATTAGTGGCTCTCCATTCTTGTCCCTTGAGGGGAATAATCTTCAAATCTCTGATGGGGCGCACCCCGATCACTTCTGACCGGAGTACTTTGCCTGGATTTCCTGCGCCACGTTCGACGGAACCGGCGAATAGTGATCGAACGTCATCGAGTACTGCGCGCGGCCCTGCGACATGGAGCGCAGGTTGTCGACGTACTTGAACATGTTCGCGAGCGGAACGTGTGCGCTGATCACGATGGTGATGCCACGCGATTCCTGACCCTGGATCTGACCGCGACGCGAGTTCAGATCGCCGATCACGTCACCGACGTAATCTTCAGGGGTGACGACTTCGACCTTCATCATCGGCTCGAGAAGCTGTGCACCAGCCTTCTTTGCTGCTTCACGGAAGCAGGCACGCGATGCGATTTCGAACGCCAGAACCGAGGAGTCGACATCGTGGTATGCGCCGTCGATCAGGGTCGCCTTGACGCCCAGCATCGGGAAGCCAGCGAGCGGACCGGAAGACAGAACGCTTTCGATACCCTTCTGAACGCCCGGGATGTATTCCTTCGGAACAGCACCGCCGACGATCTTGGATTCGAACTTGAATTCTTCGCCTTCAGGGTTCGGTTCGAAGATGATCTTCACGCGAGCAAACTGACCGGTACCACCGGACTGCTTCTTGTGCGTGTAGTCTTCTTCGTGCTGACGCGTGATGGTTTCGCGGTAGGCAACCTGCGGAGCACCGACGGTTGCTTCAACCTTGAACTCGCGACGCATACGGTCAACGAGGATGTCGAGGTGAAGTTCGCCCATGCCTGCGATGATCGTCTGACCGGATTCTTCATCCGTCTTGACGCGGAACGAAGGGTCTTCAGCAGCCAGGCGGTTGAGCGCCAGGCCCATCTTTTCCTGGTCGCCCTTGGTCTTCGGCTCGATGGCGATCTGGATGACCGGCTCGGGGAATTCCATGCGCTCGAGGATAACCGGCTTCAGCGGATCGCAGAGCGTATCGCCAGTGGTGGTTTCCTTGAGGCCAGCCAGAGCAACGATGTCGCCGGCGAAGGCTTCTTCGATGTCTTCACGGCTGTTGGAATGCATCTGCAGCATACGGCCGACGCGCTCGCGCTTGTCCTTGACCGTGTTGATGACCGACGTGCCCTTTTCGAGCTTGCCGGAGTAGATGCGGGCGAAGGTCAGCGAACCGACGAAGGGGTCGTTCATGATCTTGAACGCGAGCATGGAAAGCGGCTCGCTGTCATCGGCATGACGCTCGATTTCGGCTTCGGTCTTGAAGTCGATGCCCTTGATCGCGGGAATGTCCAGCGGCGAAGGCAGGTAGTCGACGACGGCGTCGAGAAGCGGCTGAACGCCCTTGTTCTTGAACGCGGTACCGCAGAACATCGGGTGGAACTTCACGTCGATGGTGCCGCGGCGAACGAGCGAACGGATCTTCTCGTTGTCGGGCATGATGCCGTTCAGGTAGTCTTCCATCGCTTCTTCGTCGATCTCGACAACGGTCTCGATCAGCTTTTCGCGATATTCTTCAGCCTTGGCCTTCATGTCTTCAGGAATTTCGACGACGTCCCACTGAGCGCCGAGCGATTCGTCGCGCCAGATGAGTGCGTTCATCTCGATCAGGTCGATAACGCCCTTGAACTCGGTCTCAGCGCCGATCGGCAGCTGCATGACAACGGCGGTAGCGCCGAGACGGGACTTGATCATTTCTACCGAGCGGTAGAAGTCAGCACCGGTCTTGTCCATCTTGTTGCAGAAGATCATACGCGGAACGTTGTACTTCTCAGCCTGACGCCAGACGGTTTCCGTCTGCGGCTCTACACCGGCGTTGGCGTCGAGAAGAGCGATGGCACCATCGAGAACGCGCAGCGAACGCTCGACTTCAATGGTGAAGTCAACGTGGCCGGGGGTGTCGATGATGTTGAAACGGCGCATCTTGCCATCGCGACCCTTCCAGAAGGTCGTGGTCGCAGCGGACGTGATGGTGATACCACGTTCCTGCTCCTGTTCCATCCAGTCCATCGTGGCAGCGCCATCATGAACTTCGCCGATCTTGTGCGACTTACCGGTGTAATAAAGAATACGCTCGGTGGTCGTCGTCTTACCGGCGTCGATATGCGCCATGATACCGAAATTGCGGTAGTCTTCGATTTTATATTCGCGAGCCATAATGGACTGCCTTTCGATATGCGACCGTTTAAGATTACCAGCGGTAATGCGAGAATGCGCGGTTTGCGTCGGCCATCTTGTGCGTGTCTTCACGCTTCTTGACGGCGGAACCGCGGTTGTTCGCAGCGTCCATGAGTTCGCCGGAGAGGCGATCGACCATGGTCGTTTCGTTACGCTTGCGAGCAGCAGTGATCAGCCAGCGGATGGCGAGAGCCTGACGGCGCTCCGGACGAACGTCGACCGGGACCTGGTACGTAGCACCGCCAACGCGACGCGAACGCACTTCAACGTGCGGAGCAACGTTGTCGAGGGCGGAGTGGAACACGCCGAGCGGCTCCTGCTTCGTCTTGCCCTGAACGACGTCGAACGCGCCGTAAACGATGCTTTCCGCGACGGACTTCTTGCCGTGAAGCATGATGGCATTCATGAACTTGGTGACGACCAGATCGCCGAACTTCGGGTCCGGGTTGATCTCACGCTTTTCTGCACTATGGCGACGGGACATATTCTTTGTCTCTCAATGTTATTGACGCTAAACCACGCGGAGAACCTCGCGCAGCGCCTGATTGTTGTTGCCGAAAATTACTTCGGACGCTTCGCACCGTACTTCGAACGGCGCTGCTTGCGGTTCTTGACGCCTTGGGTATCGAGAACACCGCGGATGATGTGGTAACGCACACCCGGCAAGTCCTTTACGCGGCCGCCGCGGATCATGACCACGGAGTGTTCCTGAAGGTTGTGACCTTCGCCGGGAATGTAGCCGATGACTTCGAAGCCGTTGGTGAGGCGGATCTTGGCAACCTTACGCAGAGCCGAGTTCGGCTTCTTCGGGGTCGTCGTGTAAACGCGGGTGCAAACACCACGCTTCTGCGGGTTTTCCTGAAGTGCAGGAACCTTGTTGCGCTTTACCTGTGCCTGGCGGGGCTTACGGATCAGCTGGTTTACGGTAGGCATATAACCATCCCTTGCAAAAACTACTTTAGCCACCCTCACGGGTGGCGGCTATGCCGTTTCCGGCGACGAAGCACGCATATATCCTCATGCGCAAAACGTGGCCCGATCCGTTTTCACGGATGGACCACCAAGAGCAGAGGACGCCGGATGAGGCGTCTTGCGTGCAACATTCGTGTCTTCTACGTGCAATGAAGCTTCATTTGAGATGATGTTCGGGAAAAACGTTTCCGAACGGCCAGCACAGATAGAGGCTCCGATGGCGGGCGTACTACTGTTTTAGCCAGCTTTCGTCAAGGGCGAATCCGCATTTTGCGCTGGCACCCGAGGCCACAAAGCCTGCGCACAGGCCCTTTGCCCTCTCCTTCTAACATAAGTCACAGCCGGCAACAGCGATTTTGACCTCCGGCCTTTGGCTTTTCACAAAATCCGTCTATTGATTCCCTCAAGCGGGCCGGAGCTGGCACCGCCGCGCGCAAGACCGATTCCGTCCGGCCCGCACACTCCACAACGACATATCAAGGAACCGCGTCATGACAAACCTCCCCGACAACGACAACGGACGCGACGAGCCGATGGTCTTCATCGTCATCGGCAAGGCTTACGAACACGACAATTCCGAAGGCATCGACATCCACGTCATTCTGCGGGCGCCGGACGACGACACCGCCGTACGCGAAACGCTAAACGCGCTTTCGGAGGAGGGTTTCATCGAAGCCGACCTCGACCAGATCGGCATGCTGACTGAAGTTCCGGACGAAGAGCCGCACGCTTCCGCCTATCAGGGCGCCCTCGAGGGCGAAGTCGCGATCATCCGTTTCGCCTGAGGGACCGCCCTCACCGCGACAAATGCACCGCCACCGATAAAACGGCACCCGCCCACACCAGGGCGGTTGTCTTCCAGGACTTGATGCCAAGGCCGAAATCTTGTGTGCAGCCACCTTTTCCTGCAAAAGACCTTGGTAAATTTCAATATATTAAGTCACTGATAGATTATATACTTTAAATATAATAGTATTATTTGTATTTCCGTTGAAATATACGAAGACATAAGATTAAAATGATCCCGGCGCATGATTTCGGTGGCGGGTTGGATAATATATCTTCGGCAGACATTATAGATGACATTTACGAGGCAGCACTTTTTCCCGATCGCTGGGCGAACGTGATAGCCGCAATCGGCCAACAGCTCGATTTCTGGGGCGGCGCGCTCACCTGGGGCAAAGGCGAGGATGAAGCATGGCTCTATCCGCCCAATTTCCAGGAGCTCATGCAAGCCTTCATGAAGGGCGGCTGGAACCACCGCAACGATCGCCTCACACGCGCTGTCCGCGAGGGCCAATTTTCCTTCGTGCATGATTTCGATATCTTTACCCCTGACGAATGGGCGGGGCTACCAATCGTGCGCGATTTCCTGATGCCGCGTGGACTGGGATATGGGGTGGCAACGCAGGTTGCGCCGCCGGATCATCCCGAAATGACTCTCCTGTTCGAACGCAAGCTCGACAGAGGAGTCATTGGTCCGGAAACCATGGCGGCACTTGGCCGGCTGAGGCCGCATATCGCCCGCAGCCTCACCCTCGCAACAGGGCTGCAACGCCAGAAAGCAGATGCCATCACGCTCGGCCTCAACGCCATCGGTGCGCCGGCGGCGGTGCTCCAGGCAAGCGGACGCGTTCTTTCCACAAACAACCTGTTCGAGGCGACCAAAAAGTGTATTTCCACCCGCGCCCGCGACAGGATCTTGATCTTGGACGAGAGAATAAACCGGCTGCTCTACAAGGCGCTAGCCGGCGGCAGTGTCAGTTCCCTACCCCTGCCGACAAGCGAAGACAGGGTGTGCATCCTTCACGTCATACCGCTGCGCAAGGACGCGCTGGATTTATCCCCTAACGGCAGCGCCATCGTGCTGATATCGCAACCATCGGACACCGTTGCCGACGTCACGCCGCTTCTGAAGGGGTTATACGATCTCACCAAGGGCGAGGCCCGTGTCGCGCTGGAAATCCTGAAGGGTCTTTCACTTCCCTCCGTGGCAAAGCAACTTCAGATCTCGCACGAAACGGTTCGCAGCAACGCCAAGTCTATCTATGCAAAGACCGGCAGTACGGGCCAGACCGATCTCGTTCGCCGGCTTTCCGTTTTGACGCGCTACACCATCGGTGAGCAGGAAAGACCCCGAGACGGGACTGGCCATATGAAGGACCAGATCTGACCTTCTAACCCGACCAAAACAAAAAAACGCCCGGATTGCTCCGGGCGTTTTTTTACTGAACTTTGGCGTGGCTTCGTAAAGCCCCTGCCCTTGAGCAGACCTTATTCGGCCGGAGCCGGATCCGTCATGTCCTGCAGCATCTGTGTTGCAGAGCCTGCACCCGTACCCTTGCGGCGTTCCTCGAGAATGAGGTCGTCGCGCGAGGTGGCGATGCGGCGGATCTGCGTCATGGTGCCGCCGGTACCGGCCGGGATGAGGCGGCCGACGATGACGTTTTCCTTGAGGCCCTGCAGCGTATCCGTCTTGCCGGCGATCGCAGCTTCCGTGAGAACCTTGGTGGTTTCCTGGAACGATGCGGCCGAGATGAAGGACGGCGTCTGCAGCGATGCCTTGGTGATACCGAGAAGAACCGGATCGCCATAAGCGGGCTTCTTGCCTTCTTCGATCAGGCGGTCGTTGTTGTCGTCAAGCTCGATACGATCGACATTGTCGCCAACGATGTAGTGGCTGTCGCCCGCATCGGTGATCTCGACCTTCTGCAGCATCTGGCGAACGATCACCTCGATGTGCTTGTCGTTGATCACAACGCCCTGCAGTCGGTAGACTTCCTGGATTTCGTTCACGAGGTAGGAAGCCAAAGCCTCTACGCCCTTGATTGCCAGAATGTCGTGCGGTGCCGGATTGCCGTCGAGAATGTATTCGCCCTTCTCGATGTAGTCGCCTTCCTGAAGATGGAAGGGCTTGCCCTTCGGGATCAGGTATTCGACCGGCTCGACGCCATCTTCCGCAGGCTCGATCATCACGCGACGCTTGTTCTTGTAGTCGCGACCGAGGCGGATCGTACCATCGATCTCAGCGATGACAGCATGATCCTTCGGACGACGTGCTTCGAACAGTTCGGCAACGCGCGGCAGACCACCGGTGATGTCCTTGGTCTTGGCGCTTTCCAGCGGCGAACGTGCAAGCACGTCACCCTGGAAGACCTTCGAACCAGGCTCAACCGACAGGATCGCGTCCACGGAGAGGTGGAAGCGGGCTTCGCCACCGCGGCTAAGCTTTGCGACAGCGCCGGAAGCATCCTTGATGATGATCGCGGGCTTGAGGTCCGAACCGCGCGGCGTCGAACGCCAGTCAATGACCTGACGCTTGGTGATGCCGGTGGATTCGTCGGTGGCTTCCAGAACGGAAAGACCGTCGACGAGGTCCTCGAAGTGAACGGTACCTTCCACTTCCGTCATCATCGGACGGGTGTAGGGGTCCCACTCTGCAAGACGCTGGCCGCGTTTTACCTTGTCGCCGTCATCAACGAAGATCTTCGAACCATAAGCGACACGCTGCGAGGAACGTTCCACGCCGCGCTCATCGAGAATGGTGACCGACATGTTACGGCCCATTGCGATGAGAACGCCATCGGAGTTCCGCAGGATGTTGCGGTTCTTGATCTGGATCGTGCCTTCGTACGAAGCTTCCAGGAACGACTGGTCGACCACGTTTGCCGTACCGCCAAGGTGGAAGGTACGCATGGTGAGCTGCGTGCCCGGTTCACCGATCGACTGTGCGGCGATGACGCCAACGGCTTCGCCCATGTTGACCGGAGTACCGCGAGCAAGGTCACGACCGTAGCAGACGCCGCAAACGCCGACCTGCACTTCGCAGGTCAGTGCCGAGCGGATACGGACGGACTGGATGCCAGCCTTCTCGATGATTGCAACGTCGGCTTCGTCGATCAACGTTCTGGCCTTGACGATGTTTTCGCCAGTTACCGGATTGTCGATGTCATCAAGAGCCGTACGGCCGAGGATACGTGCGCCGAGCGAGGCAACGACCTGACCGGCATCAACGATGGCGGTCATGGTGAGGCCCTTGTCGGTGCCGCAATCCACGGAGTTGACGATGCAATCCTGTGCCACGTCGACGAGACGGCGGGTAAGGTAACCCGAGTTCGCCGTCTTCAAGGCGGTGTCTGCAAGACCCTTACGGGCACCGTGGGTCGAGTTGAAGTACTCGTTAACGGTCAGGCCTTCCTTGAAGTTCGAGATGATCGGCGTCTCGATGATTTCGCCCGAGGGCTTGGCCATCAGGCCGCGCATGCCGCCCAGCTGACGCATCTGGTTCGGTGAACCGCGGGCGCCCGAATGGCTCATCATGTAGATGGAGTTCATCGGCTTCTGGCGGCCCGTTTCCGGGTCGAATTCCACAGCCTTGATGCGCGCCATCATTTCTTCGGCGACCTTTTCGGTTGCCTTACCCCAGGCGTCGACAACCTTGTTGTACTTTTCGCCCTGGGTGATGAGACCGTCGTTATACTGCTGTTCGTATTCCTTCACCAAGGCTTCGGTGTCACCGACGATCTTAACCTTGCTGTCCGGAATGACCATGTCGTCCTTGCCGAACGAAATACCGGCGCGGCAAGCGTGAGCAAAGCCGAGCTGCATGATCCGGTCGCAGAAGATGACCGTGTCTTTCTGGCCGCAATGACGGTAGACCGTGTCGATCATCTTGGAGATGTTCTTCTTGGTCATTTCCTGGTTGCAGACGTCGAACGGCACGTTGACGTTCTTCGGCAGAAGTTCGCCGATCAGCATACGGCCAGGCGTCGTTTCATGGATTTTGGAAACCGGCTTGCCGTCAGCATCCACGGTCTTGAAACGACCACGGATCTTGGCATGCAGCGTCACGACCTTGTTTTCAAGCGCGTGATGCAATTCGCCAATGTCCGAGAAGGCCATGCCTTCGCCGGGCTCGTTCTGGTTCATGATCGACAGGTAATACAGGCCGAGAACCATGTCCTGCGAAGGAACGATGATCGGATGGCCGTTTGCCGGATGCAGGATGTTGTTGGTCGACATCATCAGCACGCGGGCTTCGAGCTGGGCTTCGAGCGACAGCGGCACGTGAACGGCCATCTGGTCGCCGTCGAAGTCGGCGTTGAAAGCCGTGCAGACGAGCGGATGCAGCTGAATGGCCTTGCCTTCAACCAGCATGGGTTCGAAGGCCTGGATACCCAGACGGTGAAGCGTCGGTGCGCGGTTCAGAAGGACCGGATGCTCGCGGATAACCTCGTCGAGGATATCCCAAACTTCAGGCTTTTCCTTTTCAACCAGCTTCTTGGCCTGCTTGACGGTCGAGGAGTAACCCTTGGCGTCGAGGCGGGCATAGATGAACGGCTTGAACAGCTCGAGCGCCATCTTCTTCGGCAGGCCGCACTGGTGCAGCTTCAGCTCCGGACCGGTCACGATGACCGAACGGCCTGAATAGTCGACGCGCTTGCCGAGAAGGTTCTGGCGGAAGCGGCCCTGCTTGCCCTTGAGCATGTCGGAAAGCGACTTCAGCGGACGCTTGTTCGCACCCGTGATGACGCGACCGCGACGGCCGTTATCGAACAGCGCATCGACGGATTCCTGCAACATACGCTTTTCGTTGCGGATGATGATACCAGGCGCGCGGAGCTCGATCAGGCGCTTCAGACGGTTGTTACGGTTGATGACGCGGCGATAGAGATCGTTGAGGTCGGACGTCGCGAAACGGCCACCATCCAGCGGAACCAGCGGACGAAGGTCCGGCGGAATAACCGGAACGACCTTCATGATCATCCATTCCGGACGATTGCCGGATTCCATGAAGTTCTCAACGATCTTGAG
The DNA here is from genome assembly GCF_013318015.2 of Agrobacterium tumefaciens. Taxonomy (NCBI): domain Bacteria; kingdom Pseudomonadati; phylum Pseudomonadota; class Alphaproteobacteria; order Hyphomicrobiales; family Rhizobiaceae; genus Agrobacterium; species Agrobacterium tumefaciens. The sequence continues at coordinate 1,563,504 of NZ_CP115841.1, forward strand.
ACGCTTCATGAACTTCTTCTGCTTGAGATCCGAGGTGGTCTCGGCAAGCTCGGCACGCAGGTCACCGGCGATCTTTTCGAGGTTCATCGAAGCCAGCATCTCGTAGATGGCTTCAGCGCCGATCATGGCGGTGAACTGGTCTTCGCCGAACTCGTCAACGGCGATCATGTACTCTTCCTCGGACAGAAGCTGGTTCTGCTTCATCGAGGTGAGGCCGGGTTCGGTGACGATGTAGTTCTCGAAATAGAGAACGCGTTCGACATCCTTCAGCGTCATGTCGAGCAAGGTCGAGATACGCGAGGGAAGCGACTTCAGGAACCAGATATGGGCAACGGGCGCTGCGAGCTCGATATGGCCCATGCGCTCACGGCGAACGCGCGACAGCGTAACTTCAACGCCGCACTTTTCACAGATGATGCCCTTGTACTTCATGCGCTTGTACTTGCCGCACAGGCATTCGTAGTCCTTGATAGGTCCGAAAATGCGCGCGCAGAAGAGACCATCGCGTTCCGGCTTGAACGTACGATAGTTGATGGTTTCCGGCTTCTTGATCTCGCCGTAGGACCACGACAGGATTTTTTCCGGCGAAGCGATCGAAATCCGGATGGAATCGAAATGCTGCGCAGGCACCTGAGGATTGAAAAGATTCATGACCTCTTGGTTCATGCCTTGTCTCCTTGAGAGGCTAGCTGCTGCCCCTGTTTGCATCTGGACCGGCTTCTTCCCGGGTCACCGTCCAGAGCTTTAAATACGGATTAACCGCACAATGCGGCGAAAGTGTCCCGCGGCAACCATTGGTCGCCGGGGAAACGGCAGGCGCCAAAACGGCGCCCGCCTCTCTCATCTTTATTCCGCTGCGTCGGGCAGCTGATCCTCGGGCTGGGTCTCGACCTTCGAGTTCTCCAGTTCGACCGAAAGACCGAGCGACCGCATTTCCTTGACGAGAACGTTGAAGCTCTCGGGGATACCGGCCTCAAAGGTATCGTCGCCACGGACGATCGCCTCGTAGACCTTGGTGCGGCCCGCCACGTCGTCCGACTTGACGGTGAGCATTTCCTGCAGCGTGTAAGCCGCGCCGTATGCTTCCAGAGCCCAGACTTCCATTTCCCCGAAGCGCTGTCCGCCGAACTGCGCCTTGCCGCCCAGCGGCTGCTGGGTAACGAGCGAGTAAGGACCGATCGAGCGAGCGTGGATCTTGTCGTCAACAAGGTGGTTCAGCTTGATCATGTACATGTAGCCGACGGTGACCTTGCGGTCGAACGGCTCGCCGGTACGACCGTCATAGAGAACGGACTGACCGGATTCATGCAGACCTGCCTTCTTCAGCATCGCGGCAACGTCGGGTTCATGCGCACCGTCGAAGACCGGGGTCGCGATGGAAACACCGCGCTTGGCTTCTTCGGCAAGCTTGACCAGCGATTCGTCGTCGAAGCGCTTTACCTCGTCATGCGATTCACTCGCATAGATTTCGGTAAGCTCCGTGCGAAGCTCGCTGATGTCCATCGTCTTGCGATACTCTTCGAGCATCTCGCCGATCTTCTTGCCCATACCTGCGCATGCCCATGCGAGGTGGGTTTCGAGGATTTGGCCGACGTTCATGCGCGAAGGCACGCCGAGCGGGTTCAAGCAGATGTCGACATGCGTGCCGTCTTCGAGGAACGGCATGTCCTCGACAGGAACGATACGCGAGACGACGCCCTTGTTACCGTGACGGCCGGCCATCTTGTCGCCCGGCTGGATCTTGCGCTTCACAGCGACGAAGACCTTGACCATCTTCATGACGCCAGGAGGCATTTCATCGCCGCGCTGGACCTTCTCGACCTTGTCCATGAAGCGCTGTTCAAGGCGCGACTTGGATTCGTCGTACTGGCCGCGAAGTGCTTCCAGTTCGGACTGGGCCTTCTCGTCTTCGACTGCAAACATCCACCACTGCGAGCGGGGATATTCGGAGACGACGGCGTTGGAAAGCTCGACGCCCTTCTTGAAGCCCTTCGGACCGGCGATGGAAACGTGACCACGCAGCATGTCGATCAGGCGGCCGTAGACGTTACGGTCGAGAATTGCCTGTTCGTCGTCGCGGTCCTTTGCCAGACGTTCGATCTCTTCGCGCTCGATTGCCATCGCGCGCTCATCCTTCTCCACACCGTGACGGTTGAAGACGCGGACTTCCACAACGGTACCAAACGTGCCCGGAGGCATGCGCATGGAGGTGTCGCGAACGTCGGAAGCCTTTTCACCGAAGATGGCGCGCAGAAGCTTTTCTTCCGGCGTCATCGGGCTTTCGCCCTTCGGCGTGATCTTGCCGACGAGGATATCGCCCGGCTGAACTTCCGCACCGATGTAAACGATACCGGCTTCGTCGAGGTTCTTCAGCGCTTCTTCCGAAACGTTCGGAATGTCGCGCGTGATTTCTTCCGGACCAAGCTTCGTGTCACGCGCCATCACTTCGAATTCTTCGATGTGGATGGAGGTGAACACGTCGTCGGAAACGATACGTTCCGACATCAGGATCGAGTCTTCGTAGTTGTAGCCGTTCCAGGGCATGAACGCGACGAGCGCGTTACGGCCGAGCGCCAGATCGCCGAGGTCGGTCGACGGACCATCAGCGATGATATCACCCTTGGAGATGATGTCACCGACAGCGACCAGCGGACGCTGGTTGACGCAGGTGTTCTGGTTCGAACGCTGGAACTTCTGCAGACGGTAGATATCGACGCCCGACTTGCCGGCATCGAGTTCTTCCGTAGCGCGGATAACGATACGGGTCGCATCCACCTGGTCGACGACACCGCCACGGCGAGCCGCGATGGCAGCGCCGGAGTCACGGGCGACGATCGGTTCCATCCCTGTGCCGACGAACGGCGCTTCCGCCCGCAGAAGCGGAACGGCCTGACGCTGCATGTTCGAGCCCATGAGAGCGCGGTTGGCGTCGTCGTTTTCCAGGAACGGAATGAGAGCCGCTGCGACCGAAACGAGCTGCTTCGGCGAAACGTCCATCAGGTTAATGTTGTCGCGCGGTGCGAGCATAACTTCGCCCGAGTGACGGCAAACAACGAACTCTTCAGTGAAGGCGCCTTCGCCATCGAGCTCGGCATTGGCCTGTGCGACGTAGTACTTGGCCTCTTCCATAGCGGAGAGGTAGATAACGTCGGTCGTCACCTTGCCGTCGATGATCTTGCGGTACGGGCTTTCGATGAAGCCGTACTTGTTGACGCGGGCAAAGGTGGCAAGCGAGTTGATCAGACCGATGTTCGGGCCTTCCGGCGTTTCGATCGGGCAAATACGGCCGTAGTGGGTCGGATGAACGTCGCGGACTTCGAAGCCGGCGCGCTCACGGGTCAGACCACCCGGTCCAAGAGCCGAAAGACGGCGCTTGTGGGTGATTTCCGAAAGCGGGTTCACCTGGTCCATGAACTGCGACAGCTGCGAGGAACCGAAGAATTCGCGAACGGCGGCAGCTGCCGGCTTCGCATTGATCAGGTCCTGCGGCATCACGGTGTCGATTTCGATCGAGGACATACGTTCCTTGATCGCACGTTCCATGCGCAGAAGGCCGAGGCGGTACTGGTTTTCCATCAGCTCGCCGACCGAACGCACACGGCGGTTGCCGAGGTTGTCGATGTCGTCGATTTCGCCCTTGCCGTCGCGCAGTTCGACCAGCATCTTGACGACAGCGAGGATGTCTTCCTTGCGCAGCGTGCGCACGGTGTCTTCCGCGTCGAGGTCGAGACGCATGTTCATCTTCACGCGGCCAACAGCCGAGAGATCATAACGTTCTGCATCAAAGAACAGCGAGTTGAACATCGCTTCTGCCGAATCCATGGTCGGCGGCTCACCCGGACGCATGACGCGGTAGATGTCGAACAGCGCTTCCTGGCGGTTCTGGTTCTTGTCCGCATGCAGCGTGTTGCGGATATAGGCGCCAACATTGACGTGGTCGATGTTGAGAACCGGAATCTCGTCAAAGCCGGACTGAAGAATGAGGCCAAGCGTCTTTTCGTCGATTTCGTCGCCGGCTTCGAGATAGATCTCACCCGTCGAGTAGTTGACGATGTCTTCGGCAAGGAAGTTGCCATAGAGGTCTTCGTCAGTCGCCTTAAGTGCCTTCAGGCCCTTGTCGACGAGCTGGCGGATAAGACGCGGAGTCAGCTTCTTGCCACCTTCGACAACGACTTCGCCGGTGTCGGCGTCGATCATGTCGGTGATGACCTTGGCATTCTTCAGCGTTTCAGGCTGGAACGGAATGCGCCAGCCATCGCCGGAGCGCTCGTAGGAAGCCTTGCTGTAGAACGTCGACAGGATTTCTTCACCATCCATGCCAAGCGCCATCAGGAGCGAGGTCACGGGCAGCTTGCGGCGACGGTCGATACGCGCATAGACGATGTCCTTGGCGTCGAACTCGATGTCGAGCCAGGAACCGCGATACGGGATGACGCGGGCAGCGAACAGAAGCTTGCCGGAAGAATGGCTCTTGCCCTTGTCGTGGTCAAAGAATACGCCCGGCGAACGGTGCATCTGCGAAACGATGACGCGCTCTGTACCGTTGACGATGAACGTGCCGTTATTGGTCATGAGCGGCATGTCGCCCATGTATACGGACTGTTCCTTGATGTCCTTGATGGACTTCGCGCCTGTATCCTCGTCGATATCGAACACGATGAGGCGCAGCGTCACTTTCAGCGGCGCTGCGTAGGTCAGATCGCGCTGACGGCATTCCTCGACGTCAAACTTCGGCGCTTCGAATTCGTAAGATACGAATTCGAGCATGGATGCGCCGGAAAAATCGGTGATCGGGAATACGGATTTGAATACGGCATTCAATCCCTCGTCGGGACGGCCACCCTTGGGCTCGTCAACCATGAGAAACTGGTCATACGAAGCCTTCTGAACCTCGATGAGGTTCGGCATTTCCGCTACTTCTGGAATTTTGCCGAAAAACTTGCGTACGCGCCTGCGACCGTTAAACGAAAGGGTCTGAGCCATCGTCGCTCCTTTAAAATTGCATCCGGGCCTGCAACGGACGGGAACCGATGGCCAGTCGATCCCGTCAAGCAATGGGTGTCATCAATCTCGTTCCACATCCCGGATCGATCAGGCCGGATTGCCTAGATGAGCCGGTTCGGAACCATTCTCTTGAAGAACCCATTACCCAAAAGCCATTTTCACGCGGCTTTTGGGTAATAAGTTTTAAAACGATGACGACGGAAAGGGGCATGAAGCCCCTTCCCGCCAGCAATCGCAAGATTACTTAACGTCGACCTTGGCGCCAGCGTCTTCAAGCTTCTTCTTGAGGTCAGCAGCTTCAGCCTTGGAAACAGCTTCCTTGACAGCCTTCGGAGCGCCTTCAACGAGGTCCTTAGCTTCCTTCAGGCCGAGACCCGTGATAGCGCGGACTTCCTTGATGACGTTGATCTTGTTGGCGCCAGCGTCAACCAGGATCACGTCGAATTCGGTCTTTTCTTCTTCAACGACAGCAGCAGCGCCAGCACCGCCAGCAGCAGCAACAGCTACCGGAGCAGCGGCGGAAACGCCCCACTTTTCTTCGAGAAGCTTCGACAGTTCTGCAGCTTCCAGAACGGTCAGGGTGGAGAGGTCTTCAACGATCTTTGCGAGATCAGCCATTTTGATAGTTCCTTTTGTTCAGTTCGAACCAGTTTGAATAATTACAGCGAAAAACCGCCTTAAGCGGCTTCGTCCTTCTTGGCGTAAGCCGAGAACACCCGTGCAAGCTGGCTTGCAGGTGCTGCGACAACCGTGGCGACGCGAGTTGCCGGGGCGTTGAGTAGGCCCAGCAGCTTTGCGCGCAGCTCGTCCAGCGAAGGCAGGGTCGCAAGCGACTTGACTGCTTCGGCGTTGAGCGTGGTTGCGCCCATGGAACCGCCGAGAACAACGACTTTATCGTTGGTCTTTGCGAAATCCATGACGACTTTCGGAGCAATCATAGGGTCGACGCTGTATGCAATCAGCGTCTGGCCCTTGAAGAGATCTGTCATCCCTTCCGACTCCGTGCCCTGAAGAGCGATCTTGGCCAGGCGGTTCTTCGCGACCTTGACGGTGCCTCCGGCAGCGCGCATTTTCGAACGGAAGTCGTTCATTTGCGCAACGGTGACACCAGCATAGTGGGCCACGACAACCGAACCGGAAGCCTTGAAGACTTCGTTCAGCTCCGTGACGAATTCGCGTTTTTCCGCTCTTTCCACTGTCTGTCTCCAGTAGACGGGGCCACATAAGTGTGAACCCGTCGGGTTTGCCTTTGCCCCAAGGGACCTTTTTACAAAGATCCCGAGCGACGCTCGAGGATCCTGTCCCCCGCTCTGTCGCCGCAAACGGCTTCAGGCACAGGCACACCAGGTTCGAACCGGACAGTCAGGCATCTGCGATGCCTCAAATCCAGCCTCACCCGTCTCATGCAGGTTGAATGATTAAGGCCAAACCCCGAAGGACATGGCCACCCGCAATCTCGGACAGGAGTTCCGGGTTTCCCCGGAAATCTCCGGCTCCCTGAGAGCCGGAAATTCTTTTAATCACGCTCCCCGACAGGGAAGCACGAGAATTGATTAAGCCGTAACCGACGAAGGTTCGATCTTGACGCCCGGACCCATGGTCGAGGAGATGGCAACGCGCTTGACGTAGTTGCCCTTGGCACCCGTCGGCTTTGCCTTGATGACCGCATCGGCGAAAGCCTTGATGTTTTCTTCAAGAGCCTTGGCGTCGAACGAAGCCTTGCCAATACCAGCGTGTACGATACCGGCCTTTTCGACGCGGAACTCAACAGCGCCGCCCTTGGACGCCTTGACGGCGCCGGCAACATCCATCGTCACCGTACCGACCTTCGGGTTCGGCATCATGCCACGCGGGCCGAGTACCTTGCCGAGACGGCCGACGAGCGGCATCATGTCCGGGGTCGCGATGCAACGATCGAAGTCGATCTTGCCGCCCTGAACGATTTCAACCAGCTCTTCTGCGCCAACAACGTCAGCACCAGCAGCCGTGGCTTCATCAGCCTTGGCGCCACGTGCAAAAACGGCGACGCGAACGTCACGGCCCGTGCCGTTCGGCAGGTTGACAACGCCGCGAACCATCTGGTCCGCATGGCGCGGGTCAACGCCGAGGTTCATCGAAACTTCAACGGTTTCGTCGAACTTGGCGACTGCACGTTCCTTGACCATCGAAATGGCGTCGGTGAGAACGTAGAGCTTGTTAGGATCCACACCTTCGCGGATCTTCTGAATACGCTTTGCTACCTTGGCCATGATCAACCTACTACTTCCAGGCCCATGGCGCGGGCAGAGCCCTCAACCATTGCCATTGCGCCTTCGATATCGGCAGCATTCAGATCCTTCATCTTGGCTTCAGCGATCGTCTTGACCTGAGCCTTGGTGATGGAGCCAACCTTGGCGCCCTTGCCAGGCGTCTTGGAGCCGGAGGTGATCTTTGCTTCCTTCTTCAGCCAATAGGTCATCGGCGGCTGCTTCATGACGAAGGTGAAGGACTTGTCCTGGTAATAGGTGATGACGACCGGAATCGGCATACCCTTTTCCATTTCCTGCGTGGCGGCATTGAACGCCTTGCAGAATTCCATGATGTTGATGCCGCGCTGACCAAGTGCAGGACCGATCGGCGGGGACGGATTGGCCGACCCTGCCTTCACCTGCAGCTTGAGCTGGCCCATAACTTTCTTAGCCATATCTCTCTGCCTTTCAATTCAAACCGGTTTCCCGGCTTCTCTCTAGCCGGATCGCTCCGGCGGCTGCGGTTGCGTGGTGCGGCGCCCTGCCCCGGCTATGGGAGCCCGTTTGCCTTCCACGCGATTGGGGCTTCACCCCTCCAGTCAGACCTTCTCGACCTGACTGTATTCCAGCTCGACCGGCGTAGCGCGGCCGAAAATCGAAACTTCCACCTTCAGGCGCGAACGCTCTTCGTCGACATCCTGAACAACGCCGTTGAACGACGCGAACGGACCATCGGAAACGCGAACCTGCTCGCCGACCTCGAACGAAACCGAAGACTTCGGACGCTCGACGCCTTCCTGAACCTGACCGAGGATACGATCGGCTTCATAATCCGGAATCGGAACAGGCTTATTGTCCGAACCGAGGAAACCGGTCACCTTCGGCGTGTTCTTGATGAGATGATAAGCCTCATCCGTCAGGTTGGCGCGCACAAGCACGTAACCTGGAAAGAACTTGCGCTCGCTGTCGACCTTGCGGCCACGACGCACCTCGACAACCTTTTCGGTCGGAACGAGGATTTTCTCGAAAAGATGATCAAGACCCTTCTGACGAGCCTTCTCTTCGATCGACTCAGCGACCTTCTTTTCGAAATTCGAATATGCGTGAACGATATACCAGCGCGCTGCCATTTTTATTCTCCGTTCAATCCGTTACCGGCCGACGTTCAGCACGAGGCTAAGCACCCAGCCGATGAGCTGGTCAGCAGCAAAAAAGAACAGAGCCGCAAAAATGACCATCACAAGCACCATAGCCGTCGAAATCATGGTCTCGCGGCGCGACGGCCAAGTGATTTTAGACGCTTCGGCGCGAACCTGCTGCAGAAACGTAAACGGATTGGTTTTGGATGCCATTGACTGCCCACGCAATTACGGCGCGTAAAGCCGAACTAATCAGCCCCACGCACCGCGTGTCTGTTTTGACCTTACATAAACACCGATTCCAGTTTTAACAAGAGGAAATCGACATTCGGCGAAATTCGCCGGAAAACCGGCACCCATCTGCCATGCAGCGAAGACCGCGCTTGCGGATGGAAAGTGGCAGGGGCAGTAAGGCTCGAACTTACGACCTGCGGTTTTGGAGACCGCCGCTCTACCAACTGAGCTATACCCCTTTAACACCTTAGCCGACCACGAAAATCACTTGGCCGCTTCGGTATGCGTTCCCTTTAAGGCGCACGGAAAAGAATGGCAAGCGCTTTTTATTCGCTTTCGGAAGAAACTGTTGACGCCCTCCCCGCCACGTTTTTTCCTCGGCCGCTTAACCGGTTACCCCCAAGCCCGTCACCTCAACGAACCCCTTTTCGGCATCCGAATGCGCTGGTTTGATACCTTTCGCAACCGACCTTTAATCTTTTACGGCTCAAGCGCACTGCGATCGGACCTGATCAACTGACGCTCCCGATACTTGCGCTTGAAGTGTGCGACGTTGCGCGTCACCGAACGCCGCCATTTACGGACTGTCGCCAGCGAAAAGAATCTGTCGAGCTCTTGCGCCACACCGCGCCAACCACGGCGTTTCTTAAGACCATAATTGCTGCGGCCAAATCCCGAATGGCTGACGCCGGTTTCGGCCAACCACGCCATGATCGCGCCCTGATCCTTATAAAAGATACTAATCTCCGCCTCTGTCCGGAAACCGGCATAACCTTGCGGTAGTTTTTTATAGCAGGACAACCGCTTGACGGTCGGATTGAAGGTGAAGCTATGCCAGACACGATGCGCGGTCGGCGGTATCCGCCAATACCCTACATCTTCAACTGCCTGCGCCTTACGCCGAATGTCACGGGGCATGTCGTCATCGGTTCTGAGTTGAACGAGCGCCACTTGCGGGTCCCGCTTCAGTATTTCGATGCCCCTGCCCACAACCTTAGAAACAGGAAATGCCCAGTCGTCTTCGAGATGCAGGATGTAAGGGGTTTGCACTTCCGAATATGCCCGGTCGATAGAGCGGTGCTGCCCAATGTTGACGCCGTTCAAAATGACGCGGATCGGTTGCTCTGGATACCGCGCCGGAATCGCCCACACCGATTCGTCGTCAGAGTCCTCGATAATGATAAATTCCCGTAGCGGGTAATCATTAGTAGAGAAGAAGCTATCGAGAGTTCCGATGAGAAGATCAGGACGGCGGCAGCTGGTGAGCACAACAGTTAAATCGGACATGAAGTCGTCTCGGAAGAAAACTGGCCGATAAAAACAAGCCAGCCAAGCGCTAATCAATATAGTTTCATCTACGTCAAACGAGTTGCAGGCGAATTACGCCGCTAAATACAAATAGAATTACATAATAATAAAGCATAAATCACAACTATCTTAAATATATCGCATAATATACGTACAAAATAAGTAAAATATCAGAATTTGGACTCACATAATAAAATTATACGAATCTTTCAACTATATAAATTTACAAAAATCGATTTTTACATAAAAAAACGGCGATGCCGAAGACACCGCCGTTTTATAACTAGATATTTAAATCCGGCGAAACCGCCGTCTGTCGAAGATTACTCGACGATAGAAGCGACGATGCCGGCGCCGACGGTACGGCCGCCTTCGCGGATAGCGAAGCGCAGCTTTTCTTCCATCGCGATCGGAACGATCAGCTCGACTTCAACAGTGACGTTGTCGCCAGGCATAACCATTTCCGTGCCTTCTGGAAGCGAAACGATACCGGTAACGTCAGTCGTACGGAAGTAGAACTGCGGACGGTAGTTCGTGAAGAACGGCGTATGACGGCCGCCTTCTTCCTTCGTCAGGATGTAGGCTTCTGCCATGAACTTCTTGTGCGGCTTGACCGAACCCGGCTTGCACAGGATCTGGCCACGCTCAACGCCGTCACGGGTAACGCCGCGAACCAGAGCACCGATGTTGTCGCCAGCCTGGCCCTGGTCGAGCAGCTTGCGGAACATTTCAACGCCGGTAACCGTCGTCTTCGACGTCGGACGAATGCCGACGATTTCGACTTCTTCACCAACCTTGACGATACCGCGCTCAACGCGACCCGTCACAACCGTACCACGGCCAGAGATCGAGAACACGTCTTCGATCGGCATCAGGAACGGCTGGTCGATCGGACGCTCAGGCGTCGGGATGTAGGCGTCAACAGCAGCCATCAGCTCGCGGATTGCATCTTCACCGATCTTCTTGTCGGAATCTTCAAGAGCAGCAAGTGCCGAACCCTTGACGATCGGGATATCGTCGCCCGGGAAGTCGTAGGACGACAGAAGTTCGCGAACTTCCAATTCGACGAGCTCGAGAAGCTCGGCGTCGTCAACCTGGTCGACCTTGTTGAGGAACACGACGATCGCCGGAACGCCAACCTGGCGAGCAAGCAGGATGTGCTCGCGCGTCTGCGGCATCGGGCCGTCAGCTGCAGAGCAAACCAGGATCGCGCCGTCCATCTGGGCAGCACCGGTGATCATGTTCTTCACGTAGTCGGCGTGGCCGGGGCAGTCGACGTGTGCGTAGTGACGGTTCGGCGTTTCGTACTCAACGTGCGCCGTCGAGATCGTGATGCCGCGAGCCTTTTCTTCAGGAGCAGCGTCGATCTGGTCGTACGCCTTGAACTCGCCGAAATACTTCGTGATCGCAGCAGTCAACGACGTCTTGCCGTGGTCGACGTGACCGATCGTGCCAATGTTGACGTGCGGCTTATTGCGCTCAAACTTGCTCTTTGCCATGTGAATTGCTTCCTGTGAACGTGAAGTAGTTTTCCCGGCGAACCGGTTTGGTGTCGCCGTTTAAGGCTTTGTAAGCGAATGCGCAAGACTTAATTGTCAAAGCACGGTCGCGCACGCCTAAGGCGCGCCTCAAGGTGCATATATGGTGCGTTCCGCGCGATATTCAAAGCTGGCTCAGCCTTCCCACGCGACGGGCAGACGGGACGCACGGACGGGACCCTGCCTGTACCCCTCTTCGCACAATCGGATCGTTAAATAAGCTTTTTCTTTATCACAACTTCTTTACCTGGACCCTCATCATGGCTTAAGGAAATTTCATCTCCGGGGGGAGACGGGCGAGCGGGACGATGCGCCCAGGCGCAAAACCTCTATGCCACATATTGATCAGCCGCGCTCTCCGGCGCGAAATTACATCCGTTTCAGGACCGCTCAATGGAAATCTTCACAGCCGCCGGCTTCACGGCATTCATGCAAGTCATTGCGATCGATCTCGTTCTCGCAGGCGACAATGCCATCGTCATCGGCCTTGCCGCCGCCGGTCTTCCCGCCCATCTTCGCCGCAAGGCGATCCTGGTCGGCATCATCGCCGCCACCGTATTGCGCATCGGCTTTGCCGCCGTAACCGTGCAGCTTCTCTCCATTGTCGGGCTACAACTCTTCGGCGGGCTCCTGCTTGCCTGGGTGTGCTGGAAGATGTGGTCCGAACTGCGCGAAGCCGCAGGCTCCATCGAAGACGAGGTGACGGACGAAGAGGCTGACCTGACCAAAGGTCACAAGACCTTCTTTCAGGCCGCAACCCAGATCGTCATCGCCGATGTGTCCATGTCGCTGGACAACGTGCTTGCCGTCGCCGGTGCCGCGCAGGACCATGTCACGGTGCTGATTATCGGTCTCGTCGTCTCGATCGCCCTCATGGGACTGGCCGCCAATTTCGTCGCCAAGTTGCTGCACCGCTACCGCTGGATTTCGTATCTTGGCCTGATGGTCATCATCTATGTGGCGCTCAACATGCTGTATCACGGCGTGATCGAAGTCCTGCCCTACATCAAGCCTTATTTCGGCTGAGACTGGCAGGCACATATTCGTCCCGAAAGGCCTGGAAACGAGAGTTTCCGGGCCTTTTCTTTTCATACCCACACAAATGCACCCTTGCCTGCACAGCATTGCAAGCGCACGCGCAGGTGAAATCGGCGCACAGGGGAATCGGTCTCCGCGTCCGCTGCAACATTCGGATAAGACAGGGAAATCGTGATTTTTTGCCTATGGATTTTGGCAATTGAGGTCAGCCACGGGCAAGCCTAGTGAGCTAGTTAATAAGTCATAAAAATAAAAAGAAAGGTAAAGCTGCCAATGGCTTATGACTGGACCGGCGGTCGCACCCGCCGCCTTCGCAGGATGAAGCTGGGCGCTGTTGCAAGCTCACTAATCCTGCTGGCGCTCTTAACAGCGCTCGTTCTAGGCTGAACGCGCTGCGCGCAATTCAACGCTGACCGGCGGCATGGCAAGGTTTCCCAAAACCGCCCTGCCGCCGCTCCTTCGGGGGCAACGTCCATTCTTTGTTGGCAAGATTTGCCGAATATCAGCCGCGAAGGGATGTCGTGGTTATGCCGCCAAACATATGCATTGAAGCAGGTTCATTTCGGCTCTGAAGCTGCGGCAAGACCTATCGAAACAGCCAATAAATGACGCCAAGCACCAACGTCCACATCAGTAGTGATATGGCGAGTACAGCGAGGTAGTTTCGAAATCGTCTGGTCATCCGCCCACATTGCCGGCCAGCCGCCACGGGACAGCCGTAACCGTTTGATTGCTGGATGCGGATCAAGCCGCAAGATCAACTCTTTCTATCAAGATGCTGAATCGCAAACCATTCGCAGATTTTACCCGCCCGAAACCGGGGTTGCCTGACCATGTGAATATCAACCCGCCGGTAAGCGTGAAAACGCTGGGCCACGCTTGCCGCAGGATTTGCAGGGCACAGGAAAAACCGCACGTCGTTCTGGACGTGGCTCAGACACGCTCCGGTCAACCGAATCGACAAATTAAGTCCTTCGGTATGATGTCTGATGACGCGTCATTGCTGGGGCAACGGCGATCAGCCGCCGCCCCAAAAAAGCGCGTCAGCTCTTCAAAGCCGTATTGCACAGGCTCCAGTAACCGCCACCCTTCTGAATCCACTTGAGATCGCCGAGCGTGCCGTCATCCTTGTTCTTACGATAAGAGTCGACGCAGGTCTTCAGGCGGGCCTTGCCAGGAGTCTCGCTTGAATATTTCTTATCGACAGCACTCGGAAATACGACGCTCTTCGGAGCCTTTATCGTCGCCTTTTCGGGTTCTTTGTCGGTGGTAGCCGCAACTTGCTTGTCGTCGGCCGCGCTTTCGGCAGCAGCATCGCTACCGCAGAACTTGGCGCGGTAGTCGTTCCACTTGACGTCCTTCGCGGACCCGTCGGCTTTCGCCGCCTGGTATTTCACGCTGCACTCTTTCATGGTGAGCGCCGCTGCGGGGGAGACAAACGCCGCCGATGCGAGCAGCGCTAAGGATGAGAGAATTACAACCCTGTTGATCATCGAAGACTCCCGTGTGCATGATTGCCGGCAGACTATCCGACCGGACTTTCAGCTTGTCAACGAGCAGTGCAACAAGCACTGAAAGTCGAATTGGCGGGGAGCAAAATGTACTCATCGGGCGTGGCGTTTTCGCGGTGAGGACTGCTGCATCACTCAGTGACCATCGATATCCACAATCAGCCCGCCGCCAGAGGCATCTCCGCCTTGCCACGCGAACGACGGCAGCACCGCCCAACGAATCACGTATTCGTGTGACGTCAACCCTGCATCGGAACGAAATTCCTTAATTTTCGTTAGCATCTCGAACGAATAACGAGGATTTATCGATGTTGAGGATGCCGAAGACTATCTCCGCGCTCGCTCTTGGCGTCGCAATATCTACCGCTTTTACCGTGCCCGCCAGTGCGCTGAGCCTCATACAACCGGCCTACGAACAACAGGAACAGGCGCAGAGTTCCGACGGTCGCGGCTATCCTGCATCCGCCTTTGCCGCGGGCAAGGGTGAAGAGGCGTCATCCAACGGTTACGCCCTCTCAGAATCGGAAATAAACCACGTAAAATGGTGTGCAGCGCGTTACGCATCATACCATCCAACCGACAACAGCTATATGGCAGCCGCCGGCATACGGACGCAATGTCGTTCTCCGAATTGATTCAGCCGTGCCGCAGCGCACCGCGTCCCAGCCAATAAGATAAAATTTACTTTAAATTCTATTGACCTGAACCTTTATCCGGGTTGGCCGTTTGAAGCGCGTGCCAGCGAGGAAACGCGATGATGTGGAATCTTGAAAAACTTGAGCAAGAGCGACTTGATCTGATCGAGGTCATTACTGCCCTGCGCCACACTGAACGCTTGTCGACAGCGGATCGCACCTCGATCTTTGAGAAAATTACGGCGCATATGGTGAGGTTAAGCGAGCTCGACGCAGAGAAAATGCGGATTCAGTCGGCCTTGGAGGCGAGCTGAAAACAGCCAACGCTGATTGGAGGCTGCACATCGGCGCGAGGCAAAATTATCGATCTTTTTGAGAAGTTTTGGAGCGGGTAGCGGGAATCGAACCCGCGTATTCAGCTTGGAAGGCTGCTGCTCTACCATTGAGCTATACCCGCGGTGGTGATTTTGATCCTGCGCAGAATGGTGGAGGGAGTTGGATTTGAACCAACGTAGGCGTAGCCAACGGATTTACAGTCCGTCCCCTTTAACCACTCGGGCATCCCTCCAGCTATCTGCTAGGATCGAGCAACCAAGCTCTTCAGATTTCTCTCCGGCGAAGCGCCGTTGCGTCGTCTGTGGCGCGTATATGACGGCCTCGTTCGCTTCTGTCAACACGCCGTTTCACGAATTTTCGGGAAAAAATTCAAACCTCTTTGCAGGCCTGTGGATTATCGCGGGGGCTGGTGTGCGTCGCGTCCCGGAGATATAAGGCGCCATGAGCAAAGACGATCCAAACGACAAATCCACCCGCGACACGCACTACGCCACCCTGCGCCGTGCCGTGCGCGATGCCAAACGCGAGAGGGGCGAAATTCCGACCCCGCAGCAGCCGAAGCGCCGGAATCGTGGCGCGGAAGACTGGAAGCCGCCGCAGCTTGCGCCGGATCAGGTCCACCTTTACGGCCTGCATACCGTGCGTGCGGCGCTTTCCAATCGCGAACGGCAACTCATCAAGCTGTCGGTTACCCTGAATGCCTTTGCGCGTCTGGATATCGGCGAAGCGGATGCGCAGCCCTTCCCGGTAGAGATTGTCTCACCGCAGGATATCGACAAGGTGCTCGGCCCCGAGGCGATCCATCAAGGCGTGATGCTGGAAACCAGGCCGCTTCCGGTCAAGAAACTCGACGCGCTGAAGAAAAGCCCGTTGATCCTCGTGCTCGATCAGGTTACCGACCCGCACAATGTCGGCGCCATCATGCGCTCGGCGGTCGCCTTCAACGCCGGCGCCGTCATCACCACCATTCGCCATAGCCCGACGGAGTCAGGCGTGCTTGCGAAGTCTGCGTCCGGCGCACTGGAACTCATTCCCTATATCCAGATCACCAACCTTGCCGATACATTGGGCGAGCTGCACAAGCTTGGCTTCTTCTCGGTCGGTCTGGATTCGGAAGGCCCCGCCCCCATCGAGCAAACCTTCACCGGCGCAAAGATCGCCCTGGTGCTGGGAGCCGAAGGCAAGGGGCTACGCCAGAAGACCCGCGAAACCGTTTCGGCGCTCGCCCGTCTCGATATGCCGGGCGAGATCAAATCGCTCAACGTATCGAATGCGGCAGCCATCGCCCTTTATGCAACGCAGCAATTTCTGGGCAAAGCGTCGTCCTGACGCTTACCCTTCCTTGCGAAATCACAAAGCGCAACGCATGCTGCGCCTTTGACATTCGCAAGGAGCAAATCTCGACATGACCGACCTGCCCATCAAACCGACCGGCGAGCTGACACTGCGGACGCTCGCAATGCCGGCCGACGCCAATCCGGCCGGTGATATTTTCGGCGGCTGGGTCATGTCCCAGATGGACTTGGCCAGCGGCATCCGCGCCGCGGAGCGGTCTCGCTGTCGCGTCGTCACTGCGGCGGTAAAGGAAATGGCTTTCGAGTTGCCGGTGAAGATCGGCGACACGCTGTCTATCTACACCGATATCGCCCGGCTCGGCCGCACCTCCATCACGCTGACGGTTGAGGCCTGGGCGCAGCGCTCCCGTTACGACAAGCTGGAAAAAGTCACTGCCGGAACCTTCATTATGGTGGCGATGGACGAAAATGGGCAGCCGACGCCCATCCCTCCGGCGGAGTAGGATGCGATGGAGGCCGCCGTCAACGCCGCGGAAGCCTATGCGCATATCCGCGCCGTCATGGGCATGGTGGTTGGCCTCAGCCTCGCCCGCTTGCTGACCGGCCTTGCCGGTTTCGTGCAGCATCCCAAGAAGGAGCGCATCTATCCCTTGCATATCGGCTGGGTGGCGTTCCTGTTTCTGATGCTCGTGCATTTCTGGTGGTGGGAACACCGGCTTTCCGCCACCAGCCACGTCCTCGGCTTCGGCGCGTTCCTGTTCCTCATCCTGTTCTGCTCGCTGTTCTATTTCCTGTGCGTGTTGCTGTTCCCCTCAGACATGAAGGAATACAAGGGATACGAGGACTATTTCTTTTCCCGTAAAAGCTGGTTCTTTGCGTTTCTAGCCGCACTTTTCGTCACGGATATCGGCGATACGCTGCTGAAGGGACAGGACTACCTCTCCTCGCTGGGCGCTGAATATCTCATCCGCACCGCTATTTACGTCGTTCTGTTCACACTGGCGGCTTTCATCGGCAACCGACGCTTTCACAGGTTTCTCGTCATTTTCGCCCTGATTTATCAGGCAGTCTGGATATTCCGGACCTACGACCTGCTGGCCTGAACATTCCCATCCCGAGGTCGGGTGATAATTGAAAACAGGCCTCGTCTTTCGCCATCGTGTCGCGGTGACACGGCCCGATAAATATGGCATTTCGCTGCAATGGGATTCATTCGCAGGATAATGCAGGACAGAAGTTCGGCTGGCGCCATCGCCACGCTGGCGGTCCTGCTTTTTCTCCTGCAAGGGCTCGTGAATGGCCTGACAAGCGGCAATATGGCCTCAGCCGCGCTGGCGACCGGTGAGATCATCTGTTCCAGCCACATGCCCGAAGGCGGTTCGGGCAAACCGAACCCGGCCTCCAACCCTGCGGGCAAGCTCGCCGACAATTGCTGCGGCACGCTCTGCCGTCTGGCCTCCGTTACCATCGCCGCTCTTCCCGTTACTCCCGTGGAGCCTGCGGACGGGATCGTCCGGGTCGTCGAAGTCGACTTTCTCGACCGCGACACGGTATTGCCGCCGCCGCCACCCAATCTGGAATCGCGCCCACGCGCACCGCCTCCCTCTCTGCAAATGTAAAGAGCGATCCGGCCCTGCCGGAAAATCAACTTTTCTGCGGAGACATCCATGTCCGTTACGACCTCTTTCGAGGGCGAGCGCGCGCCTGCGCAATCCTCGTCCGTCAACCTGTACCGCGCCGTATGGCGCTGGCACTTCTACGCTGGCCTTTTTGTACTGCCCTTTCTGATATCGCTGGCCGTCACCGGTGCGCTCTATCTGTTCCGGGACGAATTCGACAATTTCATTCATTCGGACCTGAAGCGCATCGAAGTGGCGCAGAACGTGCCGAAAGCACTCCCCTCCGATATTCTCGCCGCAGCCGTTGCGGCCGTTCCCGGCACTGCGGTGAAATACACCACGCCAGGCGATCCGGGTGCCTCGACGGAAATTACCGTCAGGACGGCCGAAGGGAAACGCGCCGTCTACGTCAACACCTATACCGGGCAGGTTGCCGGTTCACTGCCAGATCGCGGCACCATCATGTGGACGATCCGCTACATCCACAGCCTGAAATATTTCGGTACCTATACCCGCTATCTCATCGAGATCGCCGCCGGCTGGTCCATCCTGCTCGTCGCCACCGGCATCTATCTATGGTGGCCTAGGAAGCAGAGCGGCGGTGTCTTGACCGTGCGCGGCACGCCGAAAAAACGCGTCTTCTGGCGCGATACCCATGCCGTCACCGGCATTTTCGTCGGCTTTTTCGTCGTATTTCTCGCAGTCACCGGAATGCCCTGGTCGGGCGTGTGGGGCGCCAAGGTCAACGAATGGGCAAATGGCAGCAATTTCGGATATCCGGCAGGCGTGCGGACCGATGTTCCAATGTCCGGCGAACATCTCGATCACATGGCCAAGACCAGCTGGTCACTGGAGCAGGCGAAAATCCCGGAATCCTCCGCATCCGCCACCGGGCAACCAATCGGAATAGATGCGGCCATCGCGCGTTTCGACGGGCTCGGTCTTGCCCCTGGTTATACCGTCGTGCTGCCGACCAAATCGACAGGCGTCTATAGCGGCTCCGTCTATCCCGACGACCTTTCAAAGCAGCGCGTCGTCCATCTCGATCAATATAGCGGCAAACCGCTGATCGACATGAGCTATTCCGACTACGGTCCGCTTGGAAAGGCGCTGGAATGGGGGATCAACGTGCATATGGGCCAACAATTCGGCCTCGCCAACCAGATCGTGTTGCTGGCAGCCTGTGTCGGCATCGTCCTGCTTGCCGTCTCCGCCGGCATCATGTGGTGGAAACGACGCCCCAGAGGTTCACTCGGCGTGCCACCATTGCCGCAGGATAAACGCGTCTTGCGCGGCCTGCTGGCGCTGCTCGCCATCGGTGGCATCCTGTTCCCGCTGGTCGGCGCAAGCCTGCTGGTGATGCTTGTTCTGGATCTGATCGTGCAGTCCCGCGAAAAGCAACGCGCTGCCTGACAAAAAACACGGCCGGGAGATATCCCCCGGCCGTGCCCTTCTGAATTCCGGGCGGTTGGCAGAAGCTTGGCCTTAGAGCACGTCCTGTTTAAACAGAATCGTTTGACGTCCTCTAACTGTTTGTTTCTACGAATTTTCCGGACGTAAAACCGCTACGCACTTTTACTGGAAATGCTCTAGAACATCGTATTATTGTTTGCAGCCTTTTCCGGAACCGGCTGGATCACGTCCCAATGTTCGGTGATCTTGCCGTCGGTGACCCTGAAAATATCGACGATGGCGGCTCCGCGCGCACCCTCTTTATCCGTGGAATGGATGTGCAGATAAACCAGATCTCCATCCGTGGCGCTACGCACGATCCGGGATTTCGCCTGCGGGTTTTCCTTGAAGAAGCCGGTGAAATAGTCGACGAATGGCTTCTTGCCATCAGGCACCATCGGATTGTGCTGCTTGTAGCTGTCGACGATGACGGCAGCGCCCTTCGCCACCTCGTGCTTGTTGAAGACGGTGTCGTAAAAATCGATCACCAGCTTGCGGTTGGCTTCTTCCTGAACCAGATCGCGCTTGGCGGTTTCCGCCAGAACGGGCGCGGCCATCAGCGCGGGCGCGAGGGCAAGAGCAGCGATGGCAAGACGACGTGTCATGAAATTCATGGATGAGACCTCTCAGTAACCGACGGTGAAACGCTGGCGAGAATGCTGCGGCTTTTCGATTTCATCGACAAGAGCGATGGCGTAGTCCTCGAAAGAAATGCGGCTGCCAGCTTCGTTGCTCAAAAGGCTGTCCTTGCCGATACGGAATTTGCCCGTTCTTTCCCCCGGCACAAATTCGGCCGATGGCGACAGGAAGGTCCAGTCGAGCTGCTTTTCCCCTTTCAGACGGTCCAGAAACTCCGCTCCCTTGGTCGCCTCTGCCTTGTAGGCGGCCGGGAAGTCCGGCAGGTCAACCACGCGCTGGCCTGGCGCAATTTCAAGGCTGCCAGCGCCACCCACGACGAGATAACGGGAAACGCCCGAGGCACGGACGGCCTCGATCAGCGTCACCGGATCGCTCGCAGTGAAGTGCACGGCGCTGATCACGGTATCGTGACCCTTAAGCAGTTCCGAAAGCCCTGCCTGATCGAAGACATCGCCCTTTTTTGCCACTACGTTCGGGAGGCTGGCGATCTTTTCAGGGTTGCGGGCGATCGCCGTCACCTGGTGCCCCCGGTCGGAAAGTTCCTTCAGAATACGGGATCCGGCATTGCCGGAGGCTCCGATGAGCGCGATTTTAGCCATGACTTTTTCCTTTATGGGCATCGTTGTAGGTCTAGATAATAGACCGCTAGGGGAAGCTATGGTATCGCAGCCCCGGCTGCAAGAAGTCAGCCGACGCTGATCAGGTCACACGGCGATGACCTGAAAGGGCACGAAAATGGAAAGAGCAGGGAAAATGCCGGATACGCAAACCAAGGAAATCTTCGCCTTCGACCAGCCCTGCCCCATCCGCGACGTGCTGGATCGCATCGGCGATCAATGGAGCCTGCTGGTTCTGGAAGCGCTTCAGGGCGGGGTGCTGCGTTTCAACGAACTGAACCGCAAGATCGACGATATTTCCAAACAGATGTTGTCACGCACGCTGAAACGGCTTGAGGAAGACGGTTTCATTCGCCGCACGCTCTATGCGCAGGTGCCGCCGCGCGTGGAATACGAACTGACCAATCTCGGCCGTTCGTTTCTGGTGCCGATGCAATTGCTGGTGCAGTGGGCGGACGAGAACCACGTCCGCATTTGTACGGCGCGGTTGGACTATGCCAATGGTGGAACGGGATCGTAACACCGTTCCTCGTGCCGTGGCGAAACCTGTCCGCCACGGCAATAGAAAGGCACTATGGCAATCAGGAGCGGAAGATGAAGGAAGCGCCGAAAGCGATGAGCGCAAAACCGATCACGTGGTTGATCGTGATGCTTTCCTTCAGCCAGAAGACCGAGAACAGCGCAAAGACCGCAAGCGTGATAACTTCCTGAATGGTCTTGAGCTGCGCGGTCGAATAGACCTCCGATCCCATGCGGTTCGCGGGGACTGCGAGCATGTATTCGAAGAAAGCGATGCCCCAGCTTGCAACAATCGCAAGGAAGAGTGCGCTGCCCTTGTGCTTGAGATGCCCATACCAGGCGAAAGTCATGAAAACATTGGAGACGATGAGCATCAGGACAGGCCAGATGTGGGCAGGGCTGATCGAGAACGGCATGATTGTTCCTGAATGAAGAAGGGAGGGATGTCACGAAAGGCAGTTTGAAAACGCAACCGTCATTTTTGTCTTTGCTTTAACTTACCGCCGTATGAAACGGAACCGGTTTCTATCAAAGCGTATTCGGCCGCTATGCAACGTATCCGGCCAAATTTTGTTCCCCGCGCTTCGTTTCCTTTTTGTACTCATTTTTTCTTGGCCTCCCCTTCCCTTTGCGCGTGACTCCCTCCATATTTCGCGCATGGCCAGATCACCCAAAAATTCCAAACCCTCGAATTCCGGCTTCGAGGAAGCTCCGCAATCGTCGTTCGAAGGCGCGCCGCTCAGCGGCAGCGTTGCCGATTGGGTAAAGCAGCTCGAGGCGGAAGCCGAAGCCGGCTCGGTGGAAACCCAGCGCGAAGTCGCCTCGAAAGCTGGCAAGCACCGCAAGAAGATCGAGATCGAAGCGCGCAAGGAAGCGGAAAAAGCGGCCAACAAAACGGCTAAAAACACCACGGCTTCCAAGACAGCGCGCGGCGTTTCCATCGGCGCGTCGAGCGATCCAAAAACCCGCGCCGCCGCCGGTCTCAATCCAGTGGCTGGCATGGACGTTTCCCTGGAGGAGGCGGCCAATCTCGCACCGGGTGCCGTCACCGCCACCGTCGAGGCGCTATCGGCGCTTATCGAGAGCGGCAATCCGCTGTTCAAGGACGGCAAGATGTGGACGCCGCACCGGCCGGCCCGTCCGCCGAAATCCGAAGGCGGCGTTACAATCCGCATGGACTCGGAGTATCAACCGGCAGGCGACCAGCCGACGGCGATTGCCGATCTCGTGGAAGGCATCAATTCCGGCGAGCGCAGCCAGGTCCTGCTCGGCGTCACCGGCTCCGGCAAAACCTTCACCATGGCCAAGGTGATCGAGGCAACCCAGCGCCCGGCCGTCATCCTTGCGCCCAACAAGACGCTGGCCGCGCAGCTCTATTCCGAGTTCAAGAACTTCTTCCCCGACAATGCGGTAGAGTACTTCGTCTCATATTACGATTATTATCAGCCGGAAGCCTATGTGCCGCGCTCCGACACCTTCATAGAGAAGGAATCCTCGATCAACGAACAGATCGACCGGATGCGTCACTCCGCGACCCGCTCGCTGCTGGAACGCGACGACTGCATCATCGTCGCTTCGGTTTCCTGCATCTATGGTATTGGCTCGGTGGAAACCTATACCGCCATGACCTTCCAGATGCAGGTGGGCGACGGGCTGGACCAGCGCCAGCTTCTGGCCGACCTTGTGGCCCAGCAATACAAGCGCCGCGACATGGATTTCCAGCGCGGCTCTTTCCGCGTGCGCGGCGATACCATCGAAATCTTCCCTGCCCACCTTGAGGATGCCGCCTGGCGCATCTCGATGTTCGGCGACGAAATCGATTCCATTACCGAATTCGACCCGCTGACCGGCCAGAAAACCGGCGATCTGCAATCCGTCAAGATCTACGCCAATTCGCACTATGTCACCCCGCGCCCGACGCTGAACGGCGCGATCAAGTCGATCAAGGAAGAGCTGAGGGTCCGCCTCGCCGAGTTGGAAAAGGCGGGACGCCTGCTGGAAGCCCAGCGGCTGGAACAGCGCACACGTTACGACATCGAAATGCTGGAGGCGACCGGCTCCTGCGCCGGTATCGAAAACTATTCGCGTTATCTCACCGGCCGCAATCCCGGTGAGCCGCCGCCGACGCTGTTTGAATATATCCCTGATAATGCGCTGCTTTTTATTGACGAAAGCCACGTATCGGTTAGCCAGATCGGTGGCATGTATCGCGGCGACTTCAGGCGCAAGGCGACGCTGGCCGAATATGGCTTCCGCCTTCCCTCCTGCATGGATAACCGGCCGTTGCGCTTTGAGGAATGGGATGCGATGCGGCCGCTGACGGTCGCGGTTTCGGCCACCCCTGGCTCGTGGGAAATGGAACAGGCAGGCGGCGTCTTCGCCGAACAGGTCATCCGCCCGACAGGACTCATCGATCCGCCGGTCGAGGTGCGCTCAGCCCGCAGCCAGGTGGACGATGTTCTCGGCGAAATTCGCGAGACCGCCGCTAAGGGTTACCGTACGCTCTGCACCGTGCTGACCAAGCGCATGGCTGAAGACCTGACCGAATATCTGCACGAACAGGGCGTTCGCGTGCGTTACATGCACTCGGATATCGACACGCTGGAACGCATCGAGATCATCCGCGACCTGCGCCTTGGTGCCTTCGACGTGCTTGTCGGTATCAACCTTCTGCGCGAAGGCCTCGATATTCCAGAATGCGGTTTCGTCGCGATCCTCGATGCCGACAAGGAAGGCTTCCTCCGTTCGGAAACTTCGCTGATCCAGACCATCGGCCGCGCCGCCCGTAACGTCGACGGCAAGGTCATCCTTTATGCCGACAATATCACCGGCTCGATGAAGCGGGCGATGGAGGAAACCTCCCGCCGCCGCGAAAAGCAGATGGCCTATAACGCCGAACACGGCATCACGCCGGAATCGGTCAAGGCGAAGATCTCCGATATTCTTGATTCAGTTTATGAGCGTGATCACGTAAGGGCCGATATTTCAGGCGTTTCCGGCAAAGGCTTCGCCGATGGCGGCCATCTGGTCGGCAACAATCTGCAGTCCCATCTCAACGCGCTGGAAAAATCCATGCGCGATGCCGCAGCCGATCTGGACTTCGAAAAAGCCGCCCGCCTGCGCGACGAAATCAAGCGCCTCAAGGCCACCGAACTCGCCGTCATGGACGACCCGATGGCGAAGGAAGAGGCGAAATCGCTTGAGGGTGGCGGCAGAAGCAAGAAAAAAGAAACGAGCGCCCGCAACGGGTCGATCTCGCCTCTTGCGGGAGATATATCCGGCGGGACAGAGGACGGTGCCGCTTCCGCAAACGAAAGTGGAAAATCTCTCTTCGCCAAACCTTCGCTGGACGAAATGGGTCCCGGCTCGGACACGGGCAAGCCGCTGTTCCGCAGGAACACGCTGGACGAGATGACCGTTGGCCGCACCGAGAAGCCGGTGCGTGGCGAAGTTCCCGGCAAACCCGAGACGGAAACCGGCAAACGTTTCTCACCGCTCATGGAAGGCCAGCCTGAGCGAACCAAGGACGATCCCCGCCCCCTCGTGCGCGGCAAGATCGGAGCGGGTTCCTATGAGGATGCCGGCGAACAGAAGCGCAAAAGCCGGACGAAGGGGAAGACGGGGCGTCCCGGTCGCTGAAGCGCAACGGCGCAATCTGGATAGACACCGCATGCATCGAAAAAATCTGGCGGCCTTATGCCTCGTCTTTTTCTCAAGCCCAGTCCTTGCCGGGCAGATTGAGGACGCCACCTTCCACAGCGCCGCCCTGAACGCACCGCTGCCCGTCAACATCTACCGACCGGATGGCACGCCGCCGGAAAACGGCTGGCCGGTGCTTTATCTCCTGCACGGCCATGATGGTGACCAGAACAGCTGGCGAGACCTCGGCAATATCGAAAAGACGCTGGACACGCTGATTGCGGCTGGCGCCATCCGCCCGCTGGTTATCGTCATGCCAGGCGTTAAAAACAGTTGGTACGTGGATTCGGCCGCTGTCGGTGGTCCCGGCGATTACGAGACGGCCCTGACGGGCGATCTGCGCCATCAGGTGGAAAAAACGCTGCCGGTGCGAAAAGATCGCGAAGGGCGTGCCATCGCCGGGCTGTCCATGGGCGGTTTCGGCGCATTGCATCTGGCTTATGGCCACGAAGACCTCTATGGCGCAGTCGCCAGTCTGTCCGGCGCGATCTGGCAGAACGTGCCCGCCTCCGATCTCGACAAAACGCCCGCGGAACTCAAGCTCATTCAGGACAGCGCCTTCTTCCACCGCGTCGACCGCACTACCGTCACCAGCGGCATCGTGCTGCCCTCCACCGGCGATCACTTCTCCGGCGCCTTCGGCACGCCCTTCGATGCGAGTCTCTTCAATGAGAAGAACGTCTTCACCCTTGTTGCACAGCACGTCGCCGAAAGCCAAGACTTGCCCGCCACCTATCTGACAGTTGGCGACGACGACGGCTTCTTCCTCTGGCGCGGCGCCATCGCCCTGCACGAAACGCTTCAGGCCGACAATCGCAAATCCCAATTGCGGATCACCGATGGCGATCACGTCTGGTCAGTGTGGAAAGTGTCAATTATCGACGCGCTGAAGTTCATCGATGGGGAATGGGACAAGGCAACGGACGTTGGGAAAGATTGACTGCCTACTCGATTACCCAGCCTTATTCCCCGTGCGTTTCTTTCCAGCCTTCCCCGCGACATTTAACGCCACCGCCGCGCGGATCAGCGCCACCAGTGCCTCCACGTCGATCTCATCTCGCTCGTGAAAGTCGATGGCGCGTCGCGTATTGCCCTCAAGGCTCGAATTGAACAGGCCGGCCGGGTCTTCAAGCGATGCGCCCTTCGCAAACGTCATCTTCACGGCTGTCTTGTAGGTTTCGCCCGTGCAGATGATACCGGCATGTTCCCAGACGGGCACGCCGCGCCATTTCACCTCCTCCGTCACATCCGGATCGGCCTTCCTTATCAGCGCCCGGATGCGCGCAAGCGTCTCGCCACGCCAGTCGCCAAGCTCCGCGATCTTTCGATCGATGAGAACCGACGATGCAATCTCCTCCGCATCCTTGCTGTCAGTGTTTTTTGCCATAACGTCCTCCCGATTTTGCGTGCCAGTACTCCCGCTATCAGCATAAACCAAATTTTCATCTCGTCCCACGCGGAACCAAATCCGGCCTTCACCGTTTCTTCCCCGAACGAAACGTTCAGCATACAAAGGGAAGAAACATCATGAAAATCAACGTCATCGCTCTCGCTGCCGCAGCAGCCCTCTCCTCTTCCGTGGCTTTTGCCCAGACGGCTGCGACTGCGCCTGCTGTTGGCGCCGATGCGACTTTGTCCGGTCCCGGCATCACCATGGGCACCAAGGCTAACGGCCCGCTGAAGTTCGTCAATGTCCAGAAAACCGACCTCACCGCCTCCCAGCTCGACGGTCTGGATATCTATAACGCCCAGAACGAAAACATCGGCGAAATCGAGGATGTCGTCATCGGCGATGGCAAATCGGTGATCGGCCTCGTTGCCAGCGTCGGCGGTTTCCTCGGCATCGACAAGAGCTATGTGGTGCTCGACCCGGCCTCGGTTGCAGTGCACAACGACAACGGCACCTGGAAGGCCTATGTCGATACCACCAAGGAAGCGCTGCAGAACGCACCGAAGCTCGACTACGACAAGCTGGACGACTGATTCCCCTGCAGTCGCAAGCTTGACCCCCGCGATCCGTCGCGGGGGTTTTTCGTGTGTGGAATTTCGGCGCAGTATCCGACAATCCCTCTCTCACGACGCTTGCCTAGCTGCCCGGCTCTCGCCTATCTTCGGCGCGCAAGACACCAAGGATCGATGCGTGCCCACCAAAACTCTCTCTTCCCTCACCATCAGCGCTATGACGATATTGCTGAGCACCCTTCCGCTATCAGCACAGTCAGCCGGCTGGAAACCAGCCGAGCAGATAAAAACCTATGCGATCAGCGGTGATACGGGCGGAGCGCTTTACCAGTCCATAGGCGAGCGTGGCCCGACTGCCGGTGTGCAGGCCATCGCCCACACCACCTTCAAGCTGACATGGCGGCGCGATTATCGTCCGCAACCGGACGGTGCCTGCGTACTGGCCACCGCCAAGCCAAATCTCACAATCATCTATACCTGGCCGAAAGCGCCGGCCAGATTGCCGCCCGCGGTCGCCGCCAGCTGGAAAACCTTTATTTCCGGTGTGGAAACCCATGAGCGCGTTCATGGCGAGCACATTCTCGACATGGTGCAGAAGATCGAGGCATTCAGCACCGGTCTGAGAGCGGAAAACGATCCGAAATGCCAGAAAGTGCGCGTTGTCCTTCAACAGCGGCTTGGTGAGCTATCCAACGAGCAGCGCCAACGCGGACGCGATTTCGACCGGGACGAGCTTTCGCCCGGTGGCCGCGTGCATCAGCTCATTCTGGCGCTCGTCAACGGTCCCTGAGAACCCAGGGAGAAACGGCTATTCCGCCGCCTCGCCTTTCAGCAGCGGTTCGGAGAGCGATATGCTCTCCAGCTCGTAGGAATAGCCTTCCAGCATCGTATAGGCCTGCTCGATCGCCTCTATCTGCGCTTCCGCATTGCGGATGGCTTCGGCGATGGACTGGCTGCGCGCACGCAACATGGAACTCAAAACATCGGTCTCCGGCTTTCTGCCCAGCCGGTCCATATGTTTGCGCACTCGCGTGCGGTGACGCTCCAGTTCCAGAATGTGAAAGCGGCTTTTCAGGATATCGTCGGTCAGCTTGCGGCGCATGGCGGCCACTGGGTCGAAGCTGCCGGGCTCGCGCTCGTCCAGAATGAATTCGTTGACCAGAGTTTCCAGCATCAGCAGCCCTTTGAGGTCCTTGGCATCGGCAAGCTGCGGATCGTAACCGGTATCGTCGAACACCTTGCGGCGCACCGGATCCTTCAAAAGCTCGTAAGCGGTTTGCAGGCGTGCGAATTGGTCGGTATCACCCCCGCTGTCGGGATGGGCGGCTTTCGCCACCTTCCGGTAAGCGGACTTGATCGCCGCCTCGTCGGCATCACGCTCCACGCCAAGCAAAACATAGGGATCGATCACTAAAACACCTTCAAACGCAAACTGTTACCGCATGCCATACGCCACCCCCGTGCGGCTCGCGCACAGATCATAAGCGAATTCCGCCCGCGCGGCACCCCCGCGCCGGCGCAAAAGCCCTTGATCCTCAAATTTGTCGGACCCATGGCGACTATAATCACGGGCGGGACAAAATTGTGGAAAGTCATGGCAAAACACGCCGGGCCAAGCTGCCTACCCATGCGGAAAACCGTGCAACCCGCAGGTTTTACGGTGCTTATGGTGGAACGGCTCCAACGGGTGTAAGCTTGGCTTTTGGATCTGAAGGGAGGGACGATCCGATGCCGCAAACCATTACCCAGACAGTGACGGATTATGTGCACGCCATGGCCTATGCGGATGAGGGCCTGATGCGTGATGTTTTCGATCCGCGCGCCAGCATCGTCGGGACGTTCCAGGGTGAAACGGAATGGCTTTCACTGGAGGACTTCGCCGAGCAGATACGGAAAAGCGAACGCGGCCTGCCCGATCACGACCCCGTCTTCGAAATCCTCGGCATCGACAAGGAAGGCGACAGCGCGTCCGTGAAGCTGACGACGAGTTTCGACGGCATGGATTTTAGCGAATACTTGTCCTTGCTGGAGCGCGACGGCAACTGGGCAATCGTGCACAAGCTATATCACATCAAGCCATAGGCGTTGTGCGAATGCAGGAATAATAGCGGGGAAATGGCCAAGCCATTGAAAATACTGGTGCCCCCGACAAGGTTCGAACTCGTGACCCCCTGATTACAAATCAGGTGCTCTACCAACTGAGCTACAAGGGCAATCCAGTGCCTTGCCAACTATCAGATTCTCACTTCGTGTAAAGCAAAAATTGATTGCGCGCCGTTGGGAGACCTCTTTTCCACACCGTACCTGTGGGTTTCAATCACCAGGTCGCGGCAAAAGGCCTGCAAAATAAGCGAAGTATTTACGCGATGTAGCTAAAATGGCGATAATTCATAACCATCCCACCGGGAATAACGCATCGCATGCGCGCAAGCATACAGAAAATCCAACTAACCGGTACGATCGTCATAGCGGTAAGTTCCATCTTGTTGGCAACCCTTGCCGCCCTGCCGAGCGTTTCCAGTTACTTACGCTACCGGACCAATGCGCAGCAACTCAGCCGCTTCGAAACAGCCCTCCAGTCCGCATGGCTGGTATCGGCCGAGCGTGGTCCTGCCAATAATTTGATGGGCGCGTCTTCCCCCGATGCAAAACTGGTCCAGGAGCTGGCCGCAGCGCGCAAGGCGACGGACGACAAGCTGGTGGAACTCGAAAACTCTTTTGCCGCGGAAATCAGGGCGCAGCCAGAATTGGCAAAATCGCTGGTCGATACACGCCGAAAACTGGCGCAATCCCGAGAAGCGGTCGATCAGGTTGCTGCACTTCCGGAATCCGCGCGCAGCTACACGGCGATGTCCAACGCAATTTTTGCGATGTTCAAGGCGGCGGACAGCGTCAACATGCTGCGTGGCAAGACCGCTCGCGCGATTATCAAGGTAACGCCCAATGTAGCGATCGACATCGCCATGACCGGCACGGCCGGAGTGATGCGGGACCGGATCGGTCGCCTCGGTTCCTACGTGGTCATGAGCCTGCGGGCGAACAGGCAGGACAGGCTGAGCCTCCGCGCCAAATTCGACACGGAAATACAGAGCCTCACACTGCTGAAATCGTCGCTGACGAACTACACCGCCGCTTACCTGTCCACACCACGCGTCGATGCAGCGTTTCACGATATTGAAATCTTCTATTTCGGCCAGGCACTTCCCTATGCGCAGAATACGATTGCGATGGTGGTGCCGTCCGCGCAGCCAAGCGTTCGCGAATTCTCCGAAAACTACATCAAGGGCATGCGTTCCTCGAGCACGTTGCGCGACCTTATTCTCGCCGAAACACGGGCAAGGATAGAAAGGAACAAGGAACAGGCGTTGATCTATGGTGGAACGTCTCTCCTCCTCGCTCTCATCGCGGTTCTGGTATTGCTGCGGCTTGCATCGGTTTACAGAACGGCACTGTTCCGCCCCATGCAATCCGTCCAGACGCAGATCGCCGCAATCGCCGCTGGCGATCTTTCAGGAGCCCTGTATCAGGACAAGGCTGCTCCGGAAGTGAAGAAAATGTTCAAGGAACTGGATTTCCTGCGCGAGCAGCTTCGCCAGAAGGAAGAAATGGAAAAGCAGCAGTCCGCGCTGGCCGAACAATTACGCACGCTTTCAGAAACAGATGCCTTGACCGGTGTGTCCAATCGCCGTGCGTTGGAAAAGACCGTTCGTGCCATATTGAGCGGCGAGGAGCAGTTGCAGGCGCTTGGCGTGATGATTGTCGACATCGACCACTTCAAATCCATCAACGACCGTTATGGCCATGCCATGGGCGACCTCGCGCTACAGAAGACAGCGACTCTTTTAAGAGGCGCCCTCCGTAAAAACGATATTCTGGCGCGCTATGGCGGCGAGGAATTCGTGGTCGTGTTGCAGGATGTCAGCCACGCGACGGCGACCGCCACCGCCGACCGCCTGCGCCGGCTGATTGAAGCCCAGATCATTGATGAACAAAGCGGGCTGTCACTGACGGCAAGTTTCGGCGTGGTCTGGCAGGAGGCACGGGCGATCAACAGCTGGGACGAGCTGATCGCAATTGCCGACGACCGACTTTATGAGGCCAAGCGTGCGGGCCGCAACCGGGTGTGGGCGACCTACTTCCCCAAGGTTGCCAACGGCTAGGCGGCCCGGAGCGGTAGATCAGATCAGATCGAGCGTCATAACGACAGGGCAATGGTCGGAAGCCTTGGGGCGGTCCCAGCCGGTGCGCGGATAACGATCCACCTCCTGCCCCGGCGGAAAGACCGTCCTGTAAGGCTGGCCAGCGCGGATGATTTCGGGAACCCTTGTCGCATTGATCTGCGCAAGATGCGGGGAAAGCCAGATATAATCGAGCTGGCAGAGATGCTGTTCCTGTGGCCCGCGCGAATGATAGAGCGTCCAGCGATCCATGACGTCACGGCGCGACATCGGATTGGTCACAAAATCATCCGCCGTGAAGATATCGAGCGCGCTCCGCTCCTCTTCCAACGGCGTAAAGCTGTAGCCGCTGCGCCGGTCGCCGGAAATCGAAATGCGTTCCTGATAATCATTCATGTCGCCGCAGATGGCAAAATTCTTGTTGCGGGTATTGTTTGCGCCCCAGCGGTTTTCGATGATGCGGCGAACGGCCATGGCTTCCGCCTCGCGAATCGGCATGGTGGCGAGCCGGGCATCTATGGCGTCACGGGCATTGGTCATGGATTTGAAATGCGTGACGTAAAGCGTCAGCGGTTTGCCGCCGATCCTCAGATCGATTTCCAGACAATCGCGTTTGAAAATCTTGTCGTCTATCTGGTTGGTCGCGGCAAGTGCGGGATTGAAGAGATCGAGATTGCGGTAGGTTAGCGCGGCGTGGCTCTTGATGTCGATGACCTCGATCTTGTCGCCGTCTCGGGTCTGCTCGCGCATGACGACGGCGACATCGATGCCGCGACTGTCATTGCCCTCGACCAGATATTTCTGCAGATAGCCGTTGCCGACCATGCGGTAGAGATAGCCATATTCGAAAGCCTGCAGGGCAGCCATGTTGTCGACTTCCTGCAGGCAGAGAATGTCGGCATCCGCATCCGCAATGGCCAGCGCCGAAAGTTGCCGCGTATCGTCTGTGGAAGAGACTGCCCGCGCACTTTCCAGCGCCTGATAGGTTGCCTCGTCCCTGATATCGAAAAGCTGGATCGCCCTGTCGCGCCGCGTCTGGTTGCGAAAACCGGTAAAGTCGAAACGGGTGAGAAGATTTTCGATATTGAAGGTGGCGAGCCGAAGCGACATGTTTCATTCCTGTTGCTGGAATGGGAGCTTAGCCGCTCCCGTTCGGTCTCGCCAGTGGCCTGTCGCGTCGATCAGATTTCCCTATTCGCGATGTCGGATTTTATGTGCCGGGATATTCCCCACCCTCATTCCTGTGCCCGTCACAGGAATGAGGGTGCAAGCAAATGCTAAAGACGCCACGCCGCACGAATCGCAACCGGCAGCTGGTCACCGACCGCAACCGATTCTCGAGAATAAGCCCGAAGCGCCTGCCCGTCCGGCAGGTCGAGACGCAGGGCATAACGCTCGCCCTCGTAGAGAACCGAGGTCACGGTGCAGGTGATTCCATCCGCATCCCGCACCACGTCCTGCGGCCGCACGAGAATATCCGCCCGTGGTAATTGCCCACCGTTATCCATCGCTGTGCGGAGCGCGTCCCAGTCAATATCCCGCGAAGAACCTTCCGGCACCGGCACGGAGAGAATGGCGCCCTGCCCCACCAGCGAGCCGACAAGACGCCCCTCGGGTCGTGCATAAAGCTCGGCGGGTGGCGCGACCTGAAGCAGCTTGCCCTGAGACATGACGGCGACATCGGTTGCCAGCGCCATGGCTTCCGCCTGATCGTGGGTGACATAGATCATCGTCGCGCCGGAGCGGATGTGGAACTCGCGAAAGGTCTCCTCCATCTCCTGCCGCAAATGCCGGTCGAGATTGGCGAGCGGCTCGTCGAGCAGCACCACATCGGGTTCAGTGACGAGGCAGCGAGCCAGCGCCACGCGCTGCCGCTGGCCACCGGAAAGCTGGGCGGGACGGCGGTCCGCAAAGCCTTCAAGGCGTACGGCTGCCAGCGCTTGGGCCACCTTCTCGCGATATTTCTCGCCGGAAATGCCGCGAACCTTCAGGGGATAGCCGGCATTGTCGGCAACCGACATGTGCGGCCAGAGCGCATAGGACTGGAACACCATCGCCATGTTGCGCCGCTCCGGCGGCACCATGCTGCCTGCATCGGCCAGCACCCGCTCGCCGAGCAGGATGGAGCCATCAGTCGGTTGCTCGAAACCGGCGATCATGCGCAACACCGTCGTCTTGCCGCAGCCGGAAGGCCCAAGCAACGCGAGGAAACCTCCCTCACGCACCGTGAGCGAGACGTCGTCAACGGCGGGTTTCGACCCGGCCCCAAAGCTTTTCGTCAGACGATTGAGGATCAGTTTCGCCAAGGGACCACTCCTTTCGGCAGATAGCGCCCCAGAATTTCGAGCAGCAGCATGAGGAAAATCACCATGATGACGACAAGCACCGAAAGTGCGGAGGCAAGATCGAAGCTGCCGCTGTCATCGAGGTTATAGATGAGCACACCGAGCGTCTGCGTGCCGGCGGACCAAAGGAGCGCCGAAACCGTCAGCTCATTGCAGGCGATCAGGAAAACGAGGATGACGGAAGCGCCAGCCGCAGGCCCGACCAGCGGCAGGATGATGTCCTTCAACCGCCGCCAGAAACCGGCGCCCGAAAGCCTTGCCGCCTCTTCCAGCGACGGATCGAATTGCAGGAAGGCGCTGACCATCGGTTTGAGGCTGACGGCGAAAAAGGAGGAAAAATAGGCGAGCAGAATGATCCAGATCGTGCCGTAAAGCGTGATGCCGAGCAGCGGAATGGGGGCCGCGAACAACAGGACGAAGGATACGGAAATCACCACACCTGGCAGCGCATAGGGAATATCCACCAGCGCCGACAGCAGGAACATGAAGCGGCTTTTGCCGCGCACCAGGAAATAGGCGGTCAACACCGTCACCGCAAGCAGGCAAAGGGATGTGACCGTCGCCAGAAACAGCGAGTTGCGGAAGGCTGTGCGGGTCACGCTCTGCCGGTAGAGCAGCTCCTCATAGGCGTGCATCGTAGCGGTCTTGAGACTGAGCGGCACGCCATAGGCGGGGGCAAGCGAGCTTGCCACCAGCGCAGCAAGTGGTGCAACCAGCATGAAGAACAGCACGAGCCAAAGGACAAGCTCAGCCACTACACGCCAGCGCGACAGCTTGAAAGTCGCGGCCTTGCCGGAAAGACCGATGATGCGATAGTCCCTGCCCTTCATTGCCCGCTCTTGCAGCGCAAGACCGGCCACGGAGATGATGGCGATCATGGTCGAGAGAATGGCGATATCGCCGAAGGTGCTCGCACCAAAACTGGCGAAGCGGCTGTAGATCAGCGTCGGCAGGGTGAAGATCGAGGCCGGAATACCGAGGATCGCCGGAATACCGAAATTGCCGACATTGGACACAAACGAGATCGCCGCCCCGGCGATCAATCCCGGCGTCGAAAGCGGCAGGATGATATCGAACAGCACGCGGCGAGGCGAAGCACCGGAAAGCTTGGCCGCCTCGATGCCATCCTGCGGCAAAGCGAGCAGGCCGGCGCGCAGCGACAGATAGACGAGCGGCGCATGCTGCACGCCGAGCAAAAGCGCGATACCGGCAATGGAATAGAGCGGTTGCGGCGAGCCCATGGGCGGCGCAAGGCCGATGGCCTTTAACAGCGTGCTCGACGGGCCGGTCATGCCGATCCACGACAGCGCCGTCACCTGCGGCGGGATCATCATAGGCAGCATGAAGAGGAAGCTTAAGATCGACTTGCCGCGTATGTCGCAAAGCGTCAGCGCCAGCGCGAAGCCCCCGCCGATCATGAGTGAAATCAGCATGCCGAAAAAAGAGGTGGACAGCGTGTTCAGCGCCGCATCCCAAAGGGCGGGATCAGCCAGCAATCGCCATATGTCACCGTTGAGTGACGAAACAATGCCGGTATAGGCGAGCCGCCCGAGCGGCAGGGCGCTGAGCGCAAAAACGACGCTCACCACAAAAGGAAACAGCCAGCGCGGCTGGCTGTTTCCATAGGCACTTGATCGGGACATGCCGCTATATCAGCCCTTGGAGCCGAAAATATCGGAGAAGGTCTTCAGATCCTGCTCTGAGTTCTTCAGCGCGTCCGCGGCGTTGAGCGGCAGGACCTTGAGCTTGTCGCGGGCGGGGAAACCTTCCGGCATGCCAGCGTCAGCGCGCGCGGGGATGTAGCCGAGCTTGACGAAGCCCTGCTGGCCTTTTTCCGAAAGCACGTAGTCGACGAACTTCTTAGCGGCTTCCTCATGCTTGGTACCCTTGAGGATCGCGACCGGTTCGGTCACGGCCGAAACGCCCTCTTCCGGGAAAACGAACTCCACCGGGGCGCCCTTGGCCTTTTCGCGGATAGGCATGTAGTCGACGACAACGCCGTAAGCCTTCTCACCTGATGCAACCGACTTCAGCACCGCGCCGTTACCGCCACCGGAAATGGCTTCATTGGCCTTCAGCTGCTTGTAATAGTCCCAGCCGAGGCCGTTGGCAGCGGCCAGCGTCTGCGCGTGGATCAGCGCTGCACCAGAGGTCAGCGGGCTCGGCATGGTCACCAGACCCTTGGCTTCCGCCTTGGCAAGATCCTTCCAGCTCGTCGGCTTCATCGCAGCGGCAGTGTTATACATGATGCCGGTGGTGATGAGCTTGGTGGAATAATAATAGCCGTCCGCATCGTAGAGCGAGGCGTCGATGTTCTTCGCTTCCGGCGACTTGTGGGCCATAAGCTGGCCAGCCTGCTTCATACGCTCGAGTGTGACGGTGTCGGCGATCAAGAGCACGTCGGCAACCGGATTGCCGGCGCTGATCTCAGCCATCAGCTTGGCCATGATCTTCGGCGTTCCGTCACGCACCCATTCGACTTCGATACCGGGATTGGCGGCCTTGAAACCATCAACGGTCGCCTGCGCGTCCTCGTTCGGCTGGCTGGTATAAAGCACCAGGTCGGCAGCATTGGCAGCGGTGGCGATGAAGCCGAGCGATACGATGGCGGTAAAAGCGGAAAGCAGCGTTTTCATAGGTCCAGTCCCTGTTGTTTCGTGGGACCGCTAAAACATGATTGCATAACATGTATGTGACAGGCAGGATTTTAGGGGTGTGATCTGTTGGGGTCGTCGCGATTAGGAGTAACAATGCCCCTTGGCGCTTGCGGCTCACCCCCCTCTGCCCTGCCGGGCATCTCCCCCTCAAGGGGGGAGATCGGCAAGAGGCGCTGGCACAACTTCATTTTCAACTGTTGCGATACGCGATACCTTAACCGCGAGTCGATCTCCCCCCTTGAGGGGGAGATGTCCGGCAGGACAGAGGGGGGTGAAACCGCACCCTCCGTCAATACCGTAAGCCGCCGCCCTCAAATCGCCGGAACCACTTCGGTCGTCTCCGCCTGCGCCGTCGCAATCAATCGGCCAAGCCGCTTCATGCCTTCCTCGATCATCGCCTCATTGGCGCAGGAGAAGCTTATGCGCAGCGTGTTCGTGCCCGAGCCATCGGCAAAGAAGGCGCGACCCGGAACGAAGGCGACCTTCTCCGTTGCGATGGATTTTGCCAGCAGTGCGGCGCCATCCATGCCTTCCGGCAGGGTGACCCAGATGAACATGCCGCCTTCCGGCTTGGTCCAGCGCGTGCCCTTCGGCATGTATTTGTCGAGCGCAGCCAGCATCGCATCGCGGCGGGCGCTGTAGGCGGCCTTGATCTTGGCGACCTGTTTGTCGAAGCCGCGCGAAGCGACACGTTCGATGGCGATCTGGTTGATCGTCGAGGAATGCAGGTCTGCGGCCTGCTTCATCAGCACCAGCTTGCGGATAACAGGCGCAGACGCGACGATGTAACCGACACGAAGGCCGGGTGCGAGCGTCTTGGAGAAGCTGCCGCAATAGATGGTGCGGGTGTTCTCGATGCCGCCCGAGCGGGCAATGTCGAGCGCCATGATCGGCGGAACCGCTTCGCCGTCGTAACGCAGCGACTGATAGGCGGCGTCTTCGATGACGGCGATATCCAGCTCGTCAGCCAGCGCCAGAACCTTTTCGCGGCCGGCAAGATCAACGGTTTCCCCGGTCGGATTGGAGAAATCGGCAGAGAGATAAGCGAACTTCACCGCGCCGCCGAGCTTGGCCGCGGTTTCGCGGTAAGCTTCGGGCGTGCGGTTGCCGCCGGGATTGAGCTGGTCGTAATTCGGCTCATAGGCGTTGAAGGCGGAAAGTGCGCCGAGATAGGTCGGCCAGGTTACCAGCGCGGTATCCTTCGGCGACAGGAACAGCTTGCCGAGGTAGTCGAGACCCTGCTGCGAACCCGAAACGATGAAGACGTTGTCGGCAGTGCATTCAATGCCGATCTCGGCCATTTCGCCCGCCAGCCATTCGCGCAGCGGCTTGTAACCTTCGCTCACCGAATATTGCAGCGCCGAGTTGACCTGCGAACCCGAAAAAATTTCCGCATAAGCCTGCTGGAACTCCTCTGCGGGGAAAAGAGCCGGGTCCGGAATACCGCCGGCAAAGGAAATGATATCGGGCTGCTCGAGCAGCTTCAGCAGCTCGCGGATTTCAGACGCTTTCATGCGCGACGAGCGCGTGGCGAAAATTTGTTCCCAATCAAGCATGGGTACGTTTCCTCTTGTGTCGTTTTTATGCGTGCATCTTTACAGAAATGTCGATACGTCAGCAATACTGACTTATCAGTTTTTCGAATTATTTCTGCCTCCCTGCACGTTACCCGCATTTGGGCCCGCCTTTGGCGGACAAAGCCAAATACACCCTTGCGCAAAGCTTCACAATCTTCCGTTTGCGATTGACGCGGCAAGGTTTTCCGGCTGGATTGCGGCCACGCGCCGCGACACGGCGAAAGCATCATGGGAGTTTGACGACATGCTGAAAAATATCGACCCGGCGCTGAATGCCGATGTTCTTCACGCCCTACGCGCCATGGGTCACGGCGATACGCTGGTGATTTCCGACACCAACTTCCCTTCCGATTCGGTGGCTCGCCAGACAACGGTCGGCAAGGTGCTGCGCATGGACAACATTTCCGCCGCCCGCGCCATGCAGGCGATCCTCTCGGTGCTGCCACTCGACACGCCGCTGCAGCCTTCGGTCGGACGCATGGAAGTGATGGGCGCGCCGGACCAGCTGGAACCCGTACAGGTCGAAGTGCAGAAGGAAATAGACGCGGCGGAGGGAAAATCCGCCCCCATGTACGGTATCGAACGCTTCGCCTTCTATGAACAGGCTAAAAACGCATATTGCGTCATCACAACAGGCGAGACCCGTTTTTACGGCTGCTTCCTGCTGACGAAGGGCGTCATCCCTCCGGGCAAATAAGATCCAACGGCAGACTGGGTCGTGTGCTAAACCCGTCATAACAATTTCAAGTTGTTGCGGCAAAAACTTCCACTAGGTTTTGTAAAACCAACCGGAGGTGTGAGGTATCATGACCCAATATGTCCTGGCGTTCTGGAATGTCGAAAACCTGTTTGCGCCGGAGGGTTATCCAGCGCGCGAACCTTGGATTGCCGAGCGGCTGAAGAACGATCTCAAAGGCTGGACCGAAGATCTGTTCAAGACCAAGCTCAGGCAACTCGGTTTGATCATAAGACAGATCGGCGGCGCCGGGCCGGATCTGCTCGGCGTGTGCGAAGTCGAGAACCGTTTCGTTCTGGAGACGCTTGCGGAACATCTGAACGACCTCATGCCCGAGCGCGCCTACCGTGTGGTGCATGCAGATTCCAGCAAGGACCAGCGCGGCATCGATACGGCCTTCATCTATGACAGCAAGAAGCTACTGATCAACGAAACCGAGATTTTCAGCCATTTCGTGATGCGCCGCACCGGTACGCGCGACATTACCCAATGCACCTTCATCACCAAGGGCGGACGCCAGCTTATCGCCCTTTCCAATCACTGGCCGTCGCGCTCCGGCGGCGCGGTGGAAAGCGCCGGTTTTCGCATGACCGCCGGTGAGACGCTTGGCTACTGGCACCAGCGGATCAGGGAAGAGAAAGGTAACGACATCGCCGTCGTCGCCTTCGGCGATTTCAACGACGACCCTTCCGATGCATCGCTGCGCTATCACGCCAATTCCACCCGCGAGCGCGACGATGTCGAAAGCTCGCAATCGGCAATGTTCTACAATCTCACCTGGAACTACCTGCGCCAGCAGGTAGTGGATTCAGTCGGTACGGCAAGAACGATCTATGGCACGCTCTATTTCAACGGCGACGCCAATATCTTCGACCAGATCCTCGTCTCAAGATCGCTTCTGACCGGGAGCAGCGGCTTCGCGGTGCGCGAGGAAACCGCGAAAATTGAAGCCATTGCCGCCATGGTCAGCCACAGCAAGAATGAGGGGCCGATCCGCTTCGGCCTGTCGAAAGGCGATGCAGTCAAAAACGTCAATCTCGGTGGTTTCTCCGATCACTTTCCCGTATCGGTCATTATCGAGGAAGCCGACGCCATCGTGTGATCCTAGCCAGGCGCAATGCAGAAAGGCCGGAGCTCTCGCCCCGGCCTTCCAATATTCTGTCAAGCAATGAAGCTTAGTTGACGGCCTTGTCGACCAGCTTGTTCTTGCCGATCCAGGGCATCATGCCGCGCAGCTTTGCACCGACTTCTTCGATCTGGTGGGCGTCGTTGTTGCGACGGATGCCCTTGAAGCGTGCGCCGCCAGCCTTCCATTCCTGCATCCACTCGGTCGTGAACTTGCCGGTCTGGATGTCGTGAAGAACGCGCTTCATTTCAGCCTTGGTGTCAGCGGTGATGATGCGAGGACCGGTGACGTATTCGCCCCACTCGGCCGTGTTGGAGATCGAGTAGTTCATGTTGGCGATGCCGCCTTCATAGATCAGATCAACGATCAGCTTCACTTCGTGCAGGCATTCGAAATAGGCCATTTCCGGTGCGTAACCGGCTTCGACCAGGGTTTCGAAACCGGCGCGGATGAGTTCTACGAGACCGCCGCACAAAACGACCTGTTCGCCGAAGAGGTCGGTTTCGCACTCTTCCTTGAAGTTGGTTTCGATGATGCCAGAACGGCCGCCGCCAACGCCGCAGGCGTAGGAGAGAGCGAGTTCAAGTGCGTTGCCGGAAGCGTTCTGGTGAACGGCAACGAGGCAGGGCACGCCGCCGCCCTTCTGGTATTCGCCGCGAACCGTGTGGCCGGGGCCCTTCGGTGCGATCATGACGACGTCGAGCGAAGCCTTCGGCTCGATGAGGCCGAAGTGAACGTTGAGGCCGTGTGCGAAAGCAATCGCCGCACCGTCACGGATGTTGCCGGCAATGTCGGCCTTGTAGATGTCGGCCTGCAATTCGTCAGGCGTCGCCATCATCAAAAGGTCGCCCCACTTGGCGGCTTCGGCAACGGTCATGACCTTGAAGCCGTCGGCTTCCGCCTTCTTGACGGTCGGTGAACCGGCCTTCAGAGCAATGACGACGTTCTTGGCGCCGGAATCCTTGAGGTTCAGCGCATGGGCGCGGCCCTGGGAACCGTAGCCGACGATGACGACATTCTTGGACTTGATGAGATTGAGATCCGCATCACGATCATAATAAACGCGCATTTTATGGTCCTTCCCTAATGCTTGTCTCTGTGTGAACCGGAACCTCAGGCGACCTTGCCGCCCAGTTCCGAATGTACCTTTTCCGTGCCGTAGAGTGTTAGAAAGGCGACCACCGCCTTCTTTGCCCGGGCGGAAAAATCCTTGTCAGGCGCCTCGCCCAGCAGCATGCGCACATGCAGATCCGAAACGATGAGGCCGTAAAAACTGCGATACGCCTCTTCGGCGTCATCGAAACGCAGGTAACCCGAACGGCGACCCGCCTCGATCAACCCGCGGGCGCGGCGGTCGATCTGGCGACGGCCACGTTCCAGAAGAAGATCGCCAAGCTTGGAACCATCACGGCTCGCCTGCCCTATCGCCAGACGGTTGAGCGCCAGCGACACATCGCCCGCCAGCACATCAAGCAGATCATGTGCGAAAACCTCGAGATGATCGGCAAGCTGCGGCGCAGATACGCGGTCGCCCGCCTTCTCGAAGGTGCGAACCTTGCTCTGCTGGAAGGTGATCATCGCAGCCAGCAGTCCGTCCCGGTCGCCAAACCATTTGTAGAGGCTTTCCTTGGAACAGTTGGCCGCGCGCGCAAGACCAGAGGTCGTCAGCGCTTTCTCGCCACCCTCGACCAGAAGACGCAATGCCTGATCCAGAACGGCGTTCTGGCGCGGCGAAAATTCCTGCGCTGTGATCGGGTCGGAGGCCACTTATTTCCACTCCAGAGGCTCGATTAATGTACCGTACGGTACGGTTCGAGCGCCATTTAAGCGGAGGCAGCTTGCCCGTCAAGCGCTTTCTTCACGGTGATGTACGAATTGACGCGATGCGGCAGCAGGATGCGCCGCACCATAATGCCGCTTTATCCGGCCGCGCTTATCTCACGTGAGGCGTCGACGTCGCGTGAGGGCGACATCCCGTAAAAGCGGCTGTATTCCCGGCTGAACTGCGAAGGGCTCTGGTAACCGACGCGATGGCCAGCCGTGCCTGCATCCAGGCGCTCCAGCAGCATCAGCCGGCGCGCCTCATGCAGCCGCAACTGCTTCTGGTACTGAATGGGGGTCATGGCCGTGATCGTCTTGAAATGGTGATGGAAAGACGACACGCTCATGCCGATATGCTCCGCAAGTTCCTCGATACGCAGCTGGCGCGCGAAATTCTCGCGCAGCCAGGCGATGGCGCGGGCAATCCGATTGCCGTGGCTTCCGGCAGCGACGATGTTCATCAGCTGCCCACCCGCTGGTCCCGTCAGGATTCGATAGAGGATTTCCTGCTCGATCAGCGGCGCCATGGCCGCAATGTCCGCCGGGCGGTCAAGCAGGCGCATCAGCCGGATGGCCGCATCAAGCAGCTCCGGTGTGGCGGCGTTCACCACGATGCCGCGCTGGCCGCTTACCGGCTCCTGAGGCCGCTCGATCGGCATGCGGCTCATAAGGTCGAGCAGCTTTTCGCTGTCGATCGCAAGCCCGATGCAAAAATGCGGTACTTCCTCGCTCGCTTCCACCACACGCCAGGCAACCGGCAGGTCGAGCGAGGTCAGAAGATAGTCGCCGGCCCCGTAATTGATGGTGTCCGTTCCCAGCTGCACGCTTTTCGACCCCTGGATCACCATTGCCAAACAGGGACGATAGCTGCCGTGGCACGGCGCGCTGGGTGTGGACCGGCGGCTGATGCCGAGGGTTTCGATTGCCGTCTGGACCTCGCCATCGCGGGTGGCATGCCGTGCGGCGATGGAGGCGATCTCCTGATAGAGATTGAACGGCATGGTCATCTGGGAAACCCTTTAGGGAAGGAAGCAGCGTGTCTGTTTGCGTTATCTAGAAAGCCGGGCCAGTTTCCGCAAATAGCCCACCGCAATTTTTTGCAGGATCGTGCAAAAAGCTCGGAGGATCGCTCTAACGCCCCGGCACCCTTCCATTGCATATTCCGCCGTCCCCAACTCCCGAAAGGATATTCAGATGGCCATTGCAAGAGGTTATGCTGCGACCGATGCGTCGAAGCCGCTTACCCCGTTCACCTTCGAACGCCGCGAGCCTAACGATGACGACGTTGTCATCGATATCAAATATGCCGGCATCTGCCACTCGGACATCCACACCGTCCGCAACGAATGGAAGAATGCCGTCTTCCCGATCGTTCCCGGCCATGAGATTGCCGGTGTCGTGAAAGCCGTTGGCTCCAAGGTCACGAAATTCAAGGTCGGCGATCATGTCGGCGTTGGCTGCTTCGTCGATTCCTGCGTCGGTTGCGCCACCCGCGACCTCGACAACGAACACTACATGCCCGGCCTCGTCCAGACCTATAACGATGTTGATCCGAATACGAAGACAGCCACCCATGGCGGTTATTCCGACTCGATCGTCGTCAAGGAAGGTTATGTCCTGTCGATCCCGGACAACCTGCCGCTCGACGCTTCCGCGCCGCTTCTATGCGCAGGCATCACGCTCTACTCGCCGCTGCGCCGCTGGAACGCCGGTCCCGGTCAGAAGGTCGCAATCGTCGGCATGGGTGGTCTTGGCCACATGGGCGTCAAGCTCGGCGCTGCCATGGGCGCGGATGTCACAGTTCTTTCCCAGACCCTGTCGAAGAAGGAAGACGGACTGAAGCTCGGCGCGAAGGAATATTACGCCACCAGCGACGCCTCGACCTTCGAAAAGCTGGCCGGCACCTTCGACCTGATCATCTGCACGGCAGGTGTCGCAATCGACTGGAACGCCTATCTCGGCCTCCTGAAGCCCAAGGGCAGCATGGTCGTGGTCGGTGCACCGGAACATGCGATCCCGGTCCACGCCTTCTCGCTCATCATCGGTGCGAGGAGCCTCTCCGGCTCGATGATCGGCTCGATCAAGGAAACCCAGGAAATGCTGGATTTCTGCGGCGAGCATGACATCGTCTCGGAGATCGAAACGATCAACATCCAGGATGTCAACGAAGCCTATGAGCGCGTGCTGAAGAGCGACGTTCGCTACCGCTTCGTCATCGACATGGCATCGCTCGACGCTTGAGCCCTGGATTGGCACAAGCTCGCCACATCCGCACTCCGTCACCCCGCACTTAATACGGCGTGACGGAGAAGTGGTTTGGCGCACTGACCATAAGCAAGCGCGGGAAGCCAATGCTTCCCGCGCTTTCCTTTACCCGCCCTGCCCTCAGGCCTCGTCCTTCAACGTCTCTTTCTGGGTGATCAGCCGCGCGCTGTGCTGGCCGCTGAGGTAAATCCACAGCCAGCTCCACGCCACGGCCAGCCGCGAGCGCGTTCCGATCAGGAAATAGATATGGGCAAGCCCCCAGATCCACCATGCAAGCACGCCCTTGAGCTTGAACTTGCCGAAATCGATCACCGCCGCGCGTTTGCCGATGGTCGCCAGATTACCCTGATGGCTGTAGCGGAACGGCGCGGGCTCCGGCTCTCCGGATAGCCGCGCCTTGATGACCTTTGCCACATGGGCGCCCTGCTGCTTGGCTGCAGGCGCAATGCCCGGCACCGGTTTGCCGTTTTCCTGATTGACGGCGGCCGTATCGCCGATGACGAAAATATTGGGGTCGTCTTCCAGATTGAGATGCGGCCCGACGATAGCGCGTCCCGCCCTGTCGGCAGCAGCATTCAGCCACTTTGCAGCGGGAGACGCCTGCACGCCAGCGGCCCAGACCACCGTGCGGCACGGATAAAAGGTCTCACCCACCGTCACGCCCTCATCGGTGCAGGCCGTCACCGGTGTGCCGAGCAGAACCTCGACGCCGAGCTTTTCAAGCGCCTGCTTGGCATAGGCGGAAAGATCGTCCGTGAAAACCGGCAGAACGCGCGGACCTGCCTCGACAAGCAGCACGCGGCTCTTTCTGGTATCCACATTGCGGAATTCCGGCGGCAGCGCCTTGTGGGCAAGCTCGGCGATCATGCCCGCCATTTCCACGCCCGTCGGGCCTGCCCCGATGATCACGAAGGTCAGCTGCGCCTGCCGTTCCTCTTCGCTGGTGGCAAGTTCCGCACGCTCGAAAGCCAGAAGCAGGCGGCGGCGGATCGTCGTTGCATCCTCGAGCGTCTTGAGGCCGGGAGCGGCACGCTCCCATTCGTCACGGCCGAAATAGGCATGACGGGCGCCGGTGGCCAGCACCAGCGTATCGAAGCCGATGACCTGACCGGAACTCAGATGCACGGTGCGCGCGTCACGGTCTACGCCGTTCACTTCCGCAAGCAGCGTCGTCACTTCCTTGCGGTCGCGGTAAAGATGGCGGATCGGCCAGGCGATTTCGGATGTCGCAAGAGCC
This sequence comes from Agrobacterium tumefaciens, assembly GCF_013318015.2. Classification (NCBI taxonomy): domain Bacteria; kingdom Pseudomonadati; phylum Pseudomonadota; class Alphaproteobacteria; order Hyphomicrobiales; family Rhizobiaceae; genus Agrobacterium; species Agrobacterium tumefaciens. The sequence continues at coordinate 1,608,219 of NZ_CP115841.1, forward strand.
GTCGTCGCAACCTGATAAAGCAATGGCTGAAATAGATGATGGTTGCGGCGGTCAATCAATGTGATGCGGACAGGGGCCCCCTCCAGCCCGTGTACCATTTGTAAGCCGCCGAAGCCTCCACCCACGACGACAACGTGATGTTCTTGCATGTGTCTCTGCCTTTAAAAGCTCGCGCACGGAGCATGCGCAAGCAGATTATAGGCAAAAAAATTGACTTTGGTTATGAAATAGCCTGACCGCAGGCGCGACAAAAACGCCGGACTGTTTCAGCCATGCCATATTCCAGCGCATCCGCCGTCAACCCGTGACCGATGGAGACCTCTGCGAGATAAGGTATGCGTTTCATAAGCTTGGGCAGGTTTGCTACAGTCAGGTCGTGCCCGGCATTGACGGCAAGCCCGAGCGCTGCGGCGTAATCCGCCGTCTGTCCGAGTTTTTCCAGAAGCGCGTCACCCTTTTGCGGATCGTCAAAACAGCCGCCATAGGGACCGGTATAGAGCTCGATGCGGGCAGCACCCGTCTCAGCCGCCAGCTCCACCGCTTCGCGCTCGCCGTCACCATCGGCAAAAAGCGAAACCCGCATACCACCAGCCTTCAGGCGCCCAACGGCTTCTCTCAGGAAAACCGCGTGCTTGCGGAAATCCCAGCCATGGTCTGATGTCGCCTGCGACGGATCGTCGGGCACCAGCGTCACCTGCTCAGGCTGGGTCTGTTCGCACAGAACGAGAAAATCCTCCGTCGGATAACCTTCGATGTTGAATTCCGCGCTTGGGAAACTGTCATCGATAAGCGCACGCAGCACCGGCAGGTCCGAAAAGCGGATATGGCGCTGGTCCGGCCGAGGGTGTACAGTCAGCCCGCTAGCACCCGCAGCGAGTGCAATATGCCCGAAATGCGCGACATCCGGCCATGGGAGATCGCGACGGTTGCGCAGCATGGCAATTGCGTTCAGATTGACGGAAAGTTTTGCGGGCATGACATCGAGGCTCCGGTTCGGAATTGACATCCTGTTTCACGCAGGTTGACGCCGACCGCAAGGAGGCCGATAAAATTTTTTAAGGATACGGGAACGAAAGCAGGCAATACAGGTTACGGTTCTCATGCAGCATCGGCAAAATGTCTTGATCAGAAGACAGGTCTGCGGTGGGGAACAAGTAACGAATGCCATAAAAAGCAGGCACACTGTCAAAACGCGCGAAGGGGGAAACGATGCAGAATGGCAGGATGCCGTTTGAACACGGCGACGAGGACAAACCCAATCTAAGGATCAGCAGCTTTTTACCGGATATAAGCCTGCCCTCCTCCCTGCCCGCCGAACCGGTTCCCATCGCCGACATGGCCAACATTTTCGGCGTAACGCACCGGACCCTGCATTTTTACGAAGAAAAGGCGCTGCTGACCTCGAAACGCATCGGCCAGATGCGGGTTTATTCCCACCGCAACGTGCAACGCATGGCGGTGATAAATGTCTGTCGCGAAGTCGGCATTTCCGTCGCAGCCATTACAGACATCATGGAAAAACTTGCCCGCTCTCTCTCGCAGGAAGAAGCGGACGAGATATTCCACTCCGCGCTGCGGCAGCGAAAAAGAGAACTGACCGCGGAACGCTCCACGCTTCAGCGCCAGGCCCAGCAGATCGAGGAACTGCTCGCCACCGATAACGATGCTGATGGCCTCGATGCGGCTGAGCGGGGACCGAGCAAGGATATCGCGCTGACAGACAACGAGCGAAAATGCCTGGAACTGATGGCGGAGGGGTACGCCCCGGTAAGGCTCGCGCGCGCTCTCGGCCTTTCAGGTAACGACCTCAACGAACTGGAGGCGAAGATTATCGGCAAGTTCAGTGCCAGCAACCGCTTTCAGGCAGTTGCCAAAGCGGTTCTGCTGGGCGTCATCCGCGCCTGACAAGGCATTTCCACGAAAACTTCACAGCGGTTTTCCGTCCGGACAATGCACAGACAAAAGAAATGGAGCATTGAAGGTGTCCCGCTATTCACCGGAAATGCTCTATCTCAGCGAACGATTGTGAGTGTTTCTGCGGCGCGGGTGATGGCGGTGTAAAGCCACCGCTCGCGCGAATCGCGGAAGGCATAGCTCTCGTCAAAGAGAACCACATTGTTCCACTGCGAACCCTGCGCCTTGTGCACGGTCAGCGCATAGCCGAAATCGAACTCGTCATAACGCTTGCGGGTGGTCCACGGTATTTCCGTTTCCACATCCTCGAAAGCCGCCTTCAGCAATTTGATCTTGGCAGCGCCGCGATCCATATCGTCGTCTTCAGGCCGGATCATCAGGTTGATGCCGGGTTTCACCGTCTCGCGCGACGAACTCATGACCTGCCAGAGAGAGCCGTTCAGCAGGCCCTTGGCCGGATCGTTCCTCAAGCAAACCAGCTTGTCGCCGGATTGCGGATAATCGGCCGTAAATCCCTTCAGCTCGCGAAGCCGCTGGTTATAACGGCGGCGCGTGCGATTTGTGCCGACGAGCACCTGATCGGCATCGAGCACGAGCGACTGTGTCACCTCGGACTTGGAAATCACCTGCGCGGCACCGTAATCGCCACGCATGATCTCGCGGCCTTCCCGCACATCCATGGCAAGGTGGATGATGGGATTGTCCTTGGCCTGCCGATGAATTTCGGAGAGCAGGTAATCAGGCTCCTGCTCCGTGAAGAAGCCACCGCCTGAAACCGGCGGCAACTGCCCGGGATCGCCGAGCACCAGGATAGGCGTGCCGAAGCTCATCAGATCCTTGCCGAGCTGCTCATCCACCATCGAACATTCATCGATGATGATGAGTGCCGCCTTGGCGAGCGGGCTCTGGCGGTTGATGGAAAACATCGGTGCGACCGAGGTCTTGCCGGTTTCCTCGTCTTCCACGGTCTCTTCGCCGCGCGGGCGGTAGATCAGCGAATGGATGGTGCGGGCATTGGTCGCCCCGCGCGAGCGCAGCACCTGCGCCGCCTTGCCGGTGAAGGCCGCAAACAGCACTTCGCCATCGACATTTTCCGCGAAATGTTTGGCAAGCGTCGTCTTTCCGGTTCCGGCATAACCGAACAACCGAAAAACCGGCGTCCGGCCTTCCTTCAGCCAGCGGGAAACAGCCTTGAGCGCTTCGTCCTGTTGCGGTGAAAATAACATGCGCCCTCATCGCAGGATTCGAGCACCGTGCGCAACAGAAAAAGAACGAAAGATGAATCACACCATCAGAATGCGGCAATAAAACACGGCTGGTTTTTAAACCATGGCGGGTATCATGCCGCGCATGAAGATATTGATTCTGGGAGCAACGGGTTTCATCGGTTCCGAAGTGATCCGCAGCCTTCACGGCAAAGGTCACACCGTTACTGGGCTGGCTCGCACCATTGCGCGAGCTAAAGATAAATTGCCTTTCGCCAGCTGGGTTCCGGCCGATCTCTCGCGTATGACCAGCGCTGCCGACTGGGCGGCACTCGTTAGCGACCATGACGCCATCGTCAATTGCGCAGGTGCGCTTCAGGACGGCCTGTCGGATGATCTTGCTGCGACGCAGGAAAAAGCGATGCTGGCGCTCTACCAGGCAGCGGTAAATGCGGGCGGCAAGCTGGTGATCCAGATATCGGCCCGCACTTCCGGAGCCGCTTCCCAACTGCCCTTCCTCGCCACCAAACGCCGCGCTGATGTGGCACTTGCCACAAGCGGCCAGCGCTTTGTCATTCTCCGCCCCGCACTGGTTGTCGGGCGCAACGCCCATGGCGGCACAGCACTCGTGCGCGCGCTTGCAAGCTTCCCCTTCGCAGTGCCGCTAGTAAACGGCAAGATGCCTGTACAGACCGTCGCAGTCGAAGATGTCGCGTTGGCAGTCAGCGCGGCAATAGATGGCGAAATCCCGTCAGGTAGCGATATCGAGCTGGCAGCGAACGAAACGCTGACATTGCAAGGCGTGGTCGCTGCGCACCGGCAATGGCTCGGCCTCACCCCTGCTCCCGCGCTAAATCTTCCGGCTGCCTTCATGCGCCCCGTCGCCCTCACGGCGGATATTGCGGGAAAGCTCGGCTGGCGGTCGCCGTTGCGCTCAACCGCCATGAGGGTGATGTCGGAAGGTATCGTGACGGAGAACAGCGCGCCAAAAGCGACGACATCGCTCAAGAGCTTGAGGGACACGCTGGCAGCTCACCCTTCCGGCGTGCAGGACCTGTGGTTTGCCAGATCATATCTGCTCAAACCCGTCCTCATTCTCTGCCTGTCGCTGTTCTGGTTGTTGTCCGGCCTCGTACCGCTGCTTGATATCGACAGCTCGGCGGCGCATTTCCTGCCCTTCATGCCGCAAGTGCCGGCCGTCGCCCTCACACTCGCCACCTGCCTCATCGATATCGCCCTGGGCGTCACCGTCTTGATAAGACCACTTGCCAGAAAAGCACTCGTCGCCATGCTCCTGGTCACCGCCGCCTATCTGACTGGTGGCAGTCTGCTGGAGCCGGGTCTGTGGCTCGATCCGCTCGGCCCCCTCGTCAAGGTCCTGCCCTCCATCGCCCTGACACTTGTCGCCCTTGCCACATTGGATGAACGCTGATGACACCTGAAGACCTTCTGCGGCTCGCCCATGTCATCGGCGCAACCGTGCTGTTCGGCACCGGGGCTGGCATAGCGTTTTTCATGGTGATGGCGCGGCGGACGGCAAACCCGGCCCTGATCGCCCATGTATCGGGCACGGTCGTCATCGCCGACACCATCTTCACCGCCACGGCGGCGATCATCCAGCCGGTCACCGGTTATTTTCTGGCGCGCATCATCGGCTGGCCGCTGAGCGAAGGCTGGATCGCCCTTTCGCTCTGCCTTTATGTCTTCACCGGCATTTTCTGGCTGCCGGTGGTGTGGATCCAGATCAAGCTACGCGATATCGCCCGCGATTGCGCCGCAACCGGAGAGACGCTGCCGCAGCAGTGGTTCCGTCTCTACCGCATCTGGTTTGCGTGCGGTTTTCCGGCTTTCTTTGCGGTTCTCGGCATCATCTGGCTGATGCTGACCAAGCCGGATATTGCCCTGTTCGGTTGATGCGCCTCAATTGACCGCCTGTCTTTCGACAAGCTGCGCCAGTTGCTCGGCAACCGTGTTCCAGCCGTCGAAAAAGCCCATCTCCGCGTGCCTGTCGCGATCTTCAGGGTTTCTGTGCATGGCATAGGCCACATATTCCATGCCTTCGGGATGGTCGCGAAACGTCATGACGGCGGTGAGGAATGGGCGGGCCGACGGCCGAAAGCCTGCCGTCAACGCGTCGGTGAAGATCAGCCGCTCCTCATCATCCACCGCCAGGAAACAACCGCTTATGTGATCGCCAAATGCCTTACCGTCTTCGCTGTAGCGGGTCTCGAAAGCGCCGCCGGGGAACAGCTCCATTTTCTCGACACGGCATTGGCCGGGATGCGGCACCCACCACTGTTCGAGGCTGTTTTTGTCGACCCAGGCGTTCCAGACCAGCTGGCGCGGCGCCCTGATGATCCTTGAAATCTTCAGATCGAGATCGGGATTGAAAGTGTCGCTCATTTGTCATTCTCCCCTTTATCGGAGGTTCTGTCCTGCTGCGCCATGACGAACTGTTCAAGCCGGTCCGTCCGGCCTTCCCAGATGGCATGCTGTTGCGAAAGCCAGCCCTCGATCATTGAAAACCGTTGTTTCTCCAGCGAGCAGAACCGCACCCGGCCCTGCTTGCGCGTCACGATCAACCCCGCTCCTTCCAGCTGGCGGATATGTTTCATGAACGACGGCAGGGCCATGGCGAAAGGTTCGGCAAGCGTGCCGACGCTCGCATCCCCGCTGCCCAACCGCAAAAGCACGGCCCGTCGTGTCGGATCGGCAAGGGACTGGAAGATATCGTCAAGTGGGGCTGAATAGTTATCCATAAGACTAACTATCACAGCGAAACACTTAGCTCAACGGATAAGTTTAAAAATCGCACCGGCGGAGGGAATAAAGCAGTCACCTGCGGTGTCTTTTGATGTGCTGGCGGCAGAAGCCGCCCGAACCAAGGAGGATATGTCCATGAAAATCCGCTTTATCGTTCCCGCCCTCGTTCTGGCATTTGCCGGAACGGCCTATGCGGCACCCGCGGTCGAAACGGTCAAGACCGCCAAAGGCAATGTGCTCGCGGGCGAAAAAGGCATGACGCTCTACACTTTCAAGAACGACAAGAAGGGCGTATCCAATTGTTATGACAAGTGCGCCACCAATTGGCCGCCGTTCTTCGCGGCTACTGGCGACAAGGCCGAAGGCGCCTATTCCGTCGTGACGCGCAAGGACGGCAAGATGCAGTGGGCAAAGGACGGCATGCCGCTCTACTACTGGGCCAAGGACATGAAAAAAGGCGATGCAACCGGCGACGGTATGAACGGTGTATGGGATGCCGCAAAACCATGATGGCATGAATGGCAAGACGCGGGGGAGCCTCTCCCCCGCAGCCGGCTCCTTCGAGGCGGAGATGCTGGCGCTGATACCCATGCTGCGGCGTTATTCCCGCAGCCTTTCCCGCTCCGACGCCGATGGCGAGGACCTTTTGCAGGACTGCGTGGAAAAGGCGCTGACCAACAAGAGGCAATGGCACGGAACGGCTTTGAAATCATGGGCTTACGCGATAATGACGAATCTTTATCGCAACCGCCACCGCGCCGCGAAACGTCACCCGTCCGAAAGTCTCGACGGCCATGAGAGCCTGGCCGTTGCCGACACACTCGGCGACACGCTGGAAAACGATAGGCTGCACGTCGCGCTCGGGCTGCTTTCGCCAGAGATGCGGGCGGTGCTGATGCTGGTGACGGTGGAAGGCTACAGCTATCAGGAGGCAGCCGAGACATTGTCGATCCCGGTGGGTACCGTCATGTCCAGACTTTCCCGCGCCCGCGAAACCCTGCGCCAGCACCTGGCGGTGGACAATATCATTCCCCTGCGGAGACCACGATGAAAAGGCCCGATGCCATTACCGAAGACGATCTGCACGCTTATGTCGATGGGCTTTTGTCCGACGACGACCGCGCGGCTGTCGAGGCCTGGCTGACCGAAAGGCCGCAGGAGCGGGAGCGTGTGGAAGACTGGAAAAAACAGGCTGAAACCCTGCGAGCCGCATTCGCCGCCTATGCCGCCGAACATCCGCACGACACCGCGATGCTTGCCGAAAGAAAACAGGCGCCCGCGTGGCGGCTGAAACCGGTTCTTCTGCGAACGGCAGCTGTGTTGCTGATCTTCGCGGCGGGTGCGGCAGCCGGCAGGCTTGTGCCGCCGCCGCTCGCCACGCAGCAGGACGTGGTTCTGGCGTCGTTGACGACTGACATTCCCGCGCAGGCGAAATCGGCCTATCTCATCTATGCAAGCGAGGTGCGCCACCCCGTTGAAGTTGGAGCCGAACAGCAGCAGCACCTTGCAACATGGCTCGGCAAAAGGCTCGGTTATCCCTTCGCCATCCCCGATCTTTCCAAGATCGGATATGATCTCGTCGGCGGGCGCCTGATCCCCGTCAGCGGCAAGCCAGGGGCGATGCTGATGTATCAGGACAAGACCGGCCGCCGGGTAACGGTGCTGGTCGGCCACAACGAGGAAAACCGCACCACCAGCTTCCGCATGGCGAGCGCCGATGGCGTCGAGACCTTTTACTGGATCGACAACGAACTCGGCTATGCGGTTTCTGCCGAACTGACGCGCGCCGAGGTGCAGAAGATCGCCGAGGAATGTTACCGCCAGTTCCCTGCGTAGAATAACCTACCCCCACCCCACATCCATGCGACAGGCACAGGGATGACGAAGGGAGAACACCTATTTCAACATCGGCCAGAGGCTGACGACGAGAAGGACGGCCATGGTGATGTTGAACCATTTGAGCCGCACGGGAACGGAAAGCCAGTCGCGCAGGGCCGAGCCGAAGCCCGCCCAGGTCGAAACGCTGGGAAGATTGACTGCGGCGAAAACCACGCCGACGATCAAAACGGTGACGAGATATTGCCGCTCATCCGTATAGGTCGCCATCGCCGTCACGGCCATTACCCAAGCCTTGGGATTGACCCACTGAAAGGCTGCGGCGGCAAGAAAGCTCATCGGCACTGATGCAGCAGCACCCTCGTTCAGGCTGCGGGACGTGCCGATCTTCCACGCGATCCAGACGAGATAAAGTCCGCCCGCGAATTTCAGCGCGGTATAGAGCAAGGGCACGGAGTGCAGCAGCGCGCCAAGCCCAAATCCGACGCCGATCAGCAATGACAGGAACCCCGCCCCGATGCCCAGCATATGCGGGATCGTGCGGCGGAAACCGAAATTCACGCCGGAGGCAAAAAGCATCATATTGTTCGGGCCGGGCGTAATGGAGGTTGTGAAGGCAAACAGCACCAGCGCGACGAGGGTTTCGACAGTCATGATCTCTCCTGTGAAAAGACCCTATCCGCCGAACCACCATCAAACCAGTCCGATCAACCGATAGGCGTAGTCAAATTTTTTGATGGATCGATCCTTTCCATGCCGGGTTTGAGAAGTCGGAACAAAGGGCTATTCTCCGTCAACAACCGCTGGAGCGAACCGATGTATGACGACATTCCTTCCGTCACCCTGCCATCCGGAAAAGAGATACCAGCCCTTGGCCTCGGCACCTGGAACATGGGCGAGATGAGATCATCGGCTCCGCAGGAAGTCGAGAGCATTCGCAAGGCGATCGATCTCGGCATGACGCTGATCGACACGGCCGAAATGTATGCAGACGGCCGATCCGAAGAGGTGGTGGGCACGGCGATTGCCGGCCGGCGCGACGAGGTGTTTCTGGTCAGCAAGGTCTATCCCTGGAACGCCAGCGCCCGAGGCACGATTGAGGCCTGCGAGCGCAGCCTCGCAAGGCTCGGCACCGACCGGCTCGATCTCTATCTGCTGCATTGGCGTGGTGATCACCCGCTGGACGAAACGGTGGCCGCTTTCGAAAAGCTGAAAAAAGCCGGCAAGATCGGCGACTGGGGCGTCTCGAATTTCGACACCGACGACATGGAGGAGCTTTTCGCTGTTCCCGACGGTAAGAATTGCGCCGCCAATCAGGTGCTCTACAATCTCTCCCGGCGTGGACCGGAATTTTCGCTTCTGCCCTGGTGTCAGTGGCACAGCGTGCCGCTGATGGCCTATTCACCAATCGAACAGGGGCGCATCCTCAACAACCACGAACTCATCCGCATCGCCAAGGCCTATCAGGCTACGCCTGCGCAACTGGCACTGGCCTTTCTTCTGGAAAGAGAAGGCGTCATCGCCATTCCAAAATCCGCCAGCGCCGCACGCGTGGAGGAGAACCGAGGTGCCACCGATCTCGAAATCACCGATGAGGACTGGGCCGCGCTGGATGCCGCCTTCCCACCACCGACACGCAAGACGGCGCTGGAAATGCTGTGATTTAACAAAGAATTAAGATGTTTTTCGGAATCAGGCACTCAAGCAATTGAATCGAAATGTGAGCCCTGCGAACTGATGCTTTGGGCTGCAACATTTTAATTCAATAACGGCGCAGCGAACCGCGCCGTCAGTCTGCCAGACATGCTGCACCCAGTTACGGTATGCGGCGCTCATATTCCTCTTTCAGCCCCAGCCAGCTATCCCAGAAAGGCCCCGGTTCCTTTTCCTGAAGACGGGCGGCGAGAATGTCGAGATGCGCATGCCAGCCGGCGCTGACATTGAGCTTGGTCGTGCGATCCGCAAGCCGGCGGTGAACCAGTGTCAGAAGCACATCCTTCCCCAGAGCCTGAAGCTCGATCGACACTTCTGCGCTCTCACCCCAGGTGAAGACGAGGCGGTGCGGCGCAACGACAGTGATGATGCGTGAGGTCATCCTGTTCTCTTCGGAAAAACCTTCCGGGCGGCTGCCCGGCGGGTCGGAAAGCTCGTCGTTGCGCCAGACGAGTTCAAATGGTGCGTCGGGCGCAAGCCGCATCTCGCCGGACGCCAGCCACCGGCGGCGAAGGTCGCTCTGTGTCAGATAGGCCCAGACCCGCTCGATTGGTCCCGGCAGGAGCCGTTCTATCTTTAGTGTTGTCGGCTCGACGAGCCGGCCATAGGCGTCAGGCATTGCAATATCAGCCATTGTCATTTCCTCCATCTGCAGGGGATTTTCCCTGATCATCCTCCCTGAGCATCTGCTCAAGAATATCGAGGCGGCTGTTCCAGAACTGCCGGTAGAAATCCAGCCATTCATGCGCCTCTGCCAACCGTTCCGGCGCAAGGCGGCAGACATGGGTACGCCCCCTCACCTCACGGCGGATAAGCCCGGCGTTTTCCAGCGCCTTGATGTGCTTGGATGCCGCAGCCAGCGATATGTCGAACGGCTCGGCCAACTGGCTCACCGTTCGCTCGCCACGGGATAGATCGCGCAGCATCGTGCGCCGCGTCGCATCGCCAAGGGCATGAAAGACAGTGTCGAGATGTGGAACAGATAATTCAACCATGTTGTTGAATATAGGCCGCCAGACTAGAAAGTCAACCATATGGTTGAATATCAATTCACCGGAGCGCAGCCCATAAAAAAACCCGCGGCGAACCGCGGGCTTGGTATTACAAGGATATTCGAAAGGCGGAGGATCACATCCCCTGCGAACCGCGGTTCATGGCTGCAATACCCGTGCGGCAGATCTCGATCAGGCCGAGCGGTTTGATGATGGCCACGAACTGGTCGATCTTGGACGACTTGCCGGTAATTTCGAAGATGAAATGCTCGACTGTCGCGTCCACCACCTTGGCCTGAAACGCATCCGCAAGACGCAGCGTCTCGGCGCGGGCTTCACCCGAACCGGCGACCTTGATCAGCGCTACTTCACGCTCGATCGGCCGTTCCTGCCCGAGTTCGCGGGCGCGAACGGTAAGATCGAGCACTCGGTGCACAGGAACGATGCGTTCCAGCTGCGCCTTGATCTGCTCCAGCACGATAGGTGTGCCGCGCGTTACGATCGTGATGCGCGACAGATGCGCCTCATGCTCGGTTTCCGAAACCGTCAGGCTTTCGATGTTGTAACCCCGGCCGGAAAACAGGCCGATGACCCGGGCGAGAACGCCCGGCTCGTTGCTGACGAGAACCGACAGCGTGTGATTTTCGACGGCAGCCGTTTCCTTCTGGATGAAATAGGCGGAGCCGGTGGGTTGTAGGTGTGCGTTCATGTCCTTTTCCTCTCCCGGCTCAGACTAGCTGACGGCCCTTGGCATCGATGGCGTTGGCAACAGCTTCATCCGTCGCCTCATCCGGCAACAGCATCTCGTTATGGGCTTTACCAGATGGGATCATCGGGAAGCAATTGGCGAGATTGGCAACGCGGCAATCGAAGATGACCGGCCTGTTGACCGCAATCATCTCGGCGATCTTGTCGTCCAGTTCCTTCGGATCGTCGCAATACATGCCAACCGCGCCATAGGCTTCCGCCAGTTTGACGAAGTCAGGCATGGCTTCGGTATAGGAGTTGGACAGGCGGTTGCCGTGCAGCAACTGCTGCCACTGCCGCACCATGCCCATATACTGGTTGTTGAGGATGAAAATCTTCACCGGCAGACCGTACTGGATGGCGCAGGACATTTCCTGAATGCACATCTGGATCGAGGCATCACCGGCAATGTCGATAACCAGTGCTTCCGGATGTGCGACCTGAACGCCGATAGCTGCCGGCAGGCCGTATCCCATGGTACCGAGACCGCCCGAGGTCATCCAGTGGTTCGGCTCCTCGAAGCCGAAGAACTGCGCCGCCCACATCTGGTGCTGGCCAACTTCGGTGGTGATGAAGGTCTCCCGCCCCTTCGATGCCTCGTAAAGACGCTGCAATGCATATTGCGGCATGATGACATCGTTGGAATTCTTGTAGGCAAAGGAGTTGCGGGCGCGCCAGCGCTCGATCTGCAGCCACCAGTCCGCGGTCTGCGTTTTTTCCGGCTTTTTCGGCAAAGCGCGCCACAGGCGAACCATATCTTCCAGAACATGGCTGACGTCGCCAATGATCGGAACGTCGACGCGTACGGTCTTGTTGATCGAGGACGGATCGATATCGACGTGAATCTTCTTGGAATTCGGCGAAAACGCATTCAGGCGTCCGGTAATACGGTCGTCGAAACGTGCGCCGATGCAGACCAGCACGTCGCAATCATGCATTGTCATATTGGCTTCGTATGAACCGTGCATGCCCAGCATGCCGAGCCAGTTCTTGCCGGAAGCCGGATAGGCGCCGAGACCCATCAGCGTCGAGGTGATCGGGAAACCGGTCAGCTCTACCAGTTCGCGCAGCAGCCGTGTCGCTTCCGGGCCGGAGTTGATGACACCGCCACCGGTATAGAAAACCGGCTTCTTTGCCTTAGACATCAATTCGATGGCCGCGTGAATGGCGTTGAGATCGCCCTGAACCTTCGGCTTGTAGCTCTTCTGCTGAATGGCGGCGGAAGGCGGCGTATAGGTGCCGGTGGCGAACTGGATGTCCTTCGGAATATCGACAACGACGGGGCCGGGACGACCGGTCTGTGCGATGCGGAAGGCCTCATGGATGATGCCCGCCAGTTCGTTGACGTCCTTTACCAGCCAGTTGTGCTTGGTGCAGGGGCGCGTAATGCCGACGGTATCGCATTCCTGAAATGCGTCGGAGCCGATCAGCGATGTCGGAACCTGGCCGGAGAGGCAGACGAGCGGAATGGAATCCATCAGCGCATCCTGCAGCGGGGTGACCGCATTGGTGGCGCCGGGGCCGGAGGTAACGAGCATGACACCGACCTTGCCGGTGGAGCGGGCATAACCTTCGGCAGCATGGCCGGCACCCTGCTCGTGACGTACGAGAATATGCTGAATGTCTTCCTGCTGGAAAATCTCGTCGTAGATCGGAAGCACGGCACCACCAGGATAACCGAAGATGTGCTCGACGCCGTTGTCCTTCAGCGCCTTCAGAACAATCTCCGCACCTGTCATGCTATTGCTGTTTTCCGTATTATCCTTATCCGTCATTGCCTGTTTCCATCCCGCTTTGGCTTTGGATATCGAGGAGCCCGAGGGCCTGTTTGAAGACATAAAAAAAGGCCCCTAGAGGAGCCTCGTTCAGCGCATGGGTGCTTTCGCCGGATGGTTATACCATCCTGCCCATGCGCCGTCCCACCACGATAAGTACGTTAAGATTTTTCATGGGCCGGAGTGTTAGCCAGAAAAGCGCCAGTCGTCAACGCATATTGCGGAAAAAATCGGCGTCGGCTTCTTTTATTACCCGTAAGGCACCATGGACGAAATTTTCGAACGCAACAGATACACAGGTTGTTAAATATAATCTTTTACAATCAAAGATGCAGATAATGCCCGAACCACCGCGATCATCCGCATGTACCGGGATAAGACGTGAATAGTGACGAGTTTCATAGAGCGTCCCGCATGGACGAAAACGAACGGCGATCCGGCCAGCAGCCGGCTAACCGCATGCTCGGCCGCGTCATCGCCTGTGATGGCGCCCATGCGACAATCGCCGCAGAAACGGAAATCGGCTCAACCGATGTCGCGCAGCTCTGGTCCGTCGGACGCCTGATCTCGATCGAAATGGGAACGAGCCGCGTCGCCGCACTGGTATACGCCATGCGCACGGGCGAAGAACACTGGTCGTCGGACAAGCCGAACCGGCTGCTGATCGACGTGGAACTCGTTGGCGAAGTCTACCGCACCGAAGATGGCAGCGAACGTTTTTCCACCGGCATTTCCCGTTACCCCTACCTGGGCGCGGTCGCGCATCGCATCCGCACGGGAGACCTTTCCAAGATCTATGACAGCGGCAAGCGAGACACATGCGTCATTGGTAAGCTGACGCAGGACGACACGATTGGCGCGGCCATCAACATCCAGCAGATGCTGGCGAAACATTTCGCCGTCGTCGGCTCGACGGGCGTGGGCAAAACCACCGCCGTCTCCCTTCTTCTGAACAAGGCGATCGAGACGGACCCGAAGCTGCGTGTCCTCATTCTCGATCCGCACAATGAATTTGCGGCCGCCTTTCCCGATCATTCTGTCGTCATCGACACCGACACGCTCGACCTTCCCTTCTGGCTGATGCGCCTTGAAGAATTCGCGGAAGTGATTTTCCGCGGACGCAAGCCCGTACCGGAAGAGATGGACGTCCTTCGCGACATCATTCCGGAAGCGAAAAAGGCATTTCGCGGCACAGATGGCTCCGCCGTTCGCCGCACGTCCGACAAGAGCGCGATCACGCCCGACACGCCGGTGCCTTACCGCATGGCCGATATTCTCGCCCTCATCGACGAGCGCATCGGGCGGCTGGAAGGGCGCGGCGAAAAGCCGACCCTGCGATCCCTCAAGGGCCGCATCCTCTCGGCCATCAACGATACGCGCTATAACTTCATGTTCTCCAGCAATACGATCAGCGACACCATTCTGGAAACGGTGGCGCATATCTTCCGTATTCCAGGAGAAGGCAAGCCGATTTCGGTTTTCCAGCTGTCCGGCATCCCCTCGGAAGTGGTGAACTCGGTCGTCTCCGTCCTTTGCCGTATGTCCTTCGAACTCGCGGTGCTGGCGCGCGGCTCGCTTCATATGCTTGTCGTCTGCGAAGAAGCGCACCGTTATGTTCCCGCCGACCCTGAGCGCGGATTTTTCCCGACCCGGCAGGCGATCGCGCAGATCGCCAAGGAAGGCCGCAAATACGGTATTTCGCTTGGCGTCATCAGCCAGCGTCCGAGTGAGCTGGACCAGACCATCCTGTCGCAGTGCTCGACCGTTTTTGCCATGCGGCTGACGAACGAGATCGACCAGAAGATCATTCTGTCCGCCGTACCGAACGCCTCAACCTCGACCACCAGTTTCCTCTCGTCCATCGGCAATGGCGAGGCAATCGCCTTTGGCGAGGCGGTGGGCGTACCGATGCGCATGCGCTTCGACCGCGTCTCCACGGCAAAATTGCCGAAGGCAAACGGCGCAGTCAGCCATACGCCCCACGAAACGCCCGATACAGTCGATCTGAACACCATCGTCAGCCGCATGCGCGCGGTAGCCAAGCCGGTCATCACCGGCTTCCAGCAAAGCGTCGAAGCGGCCTTCTCCGATATGCAGGAACCGATGTCAGCTCCCAGGGAAGCGGACGACGTCGATCGCTGGAAACGCGAACTGGGGACGGCGGCGACAGAAGGATACGAACCCTACCGCCCCGACATGCTGCCCGGACGCACAACCCTCGCGCCACAGTCGCCCGCAACGGTAACGGATACCAGCGCTGTCAACGAATTGCGCAAAGTCGGCTTCCAGATGCAGGCACAAAGTGGCCCGCCTCCATCAGAGACACGCCCTTCACTGCGGGAGAGCCTGATGAAAAAGCCGCTAGGCAGCCTTTACCGCAAGGACTGAGCGCGGCCCCTACGGCTGGATACGTGCCCAGTCCGGCCCCATCTGGTTGCGGAACCAGGTCATCTGCCGCTTGGCATATTGGCGGGTCGCGGCCGCCGATTTTTCGATGACCTCTGCCTCACTCATACCGCCAGCCAGCATATCGGCGATCTGGGAAACGCCGATCGCCTTCATCGCTGTGGCGTCAGGCGCAAGTTTCAGGGCGAGAAGAGCCTTCACCTCTTCCACAGCACCACTCTCCATCATGGTTTCGAACCGCCGATTGATGCGGTCGTGCAGCACGGGCCGTTCCGGCAGGACCACGAATTTCTCCGCTCGGTCCGGATCAACTATCATCGGACCACTGGCTTTTTGGAACTCCATGATCGACTTTCCGGTCGCCTCCATGACCTCCAGTGCCCGGACGATCCGCTGGCCGTCCCCCGGCTGAAGCCCCTGCGCCATCAAGGGATCGCACCGCGACAGCTCCGCGTGCAGGACCATTGACCCCTCTTCGATCAGCAGGGCGCGCAGCCTCTCGCGTATGTCGTCAGGAATGGCGGGCATATCGGACAAGCCGCCCGTCAGTGCCTTGAAATAAAGCCCCGTACCGCCAACGATGACCGGAAAACGCTGCTGCCTACGCAAATCCACAAGCAGGGCGGAAATGTCCCGCAGCCATTCACCCGTTGAGTAGGAACTGCTTGCCGGCACATGGCCGTATAGCAGATGTGGCACGCCTGCCATTTCTTCCTCGGATGGCCGGGCGGTCAGCACCCGCAGCGTGTCATAAACCTGCATGCTGTCGGCATTGATCACGACACCGTTCCGCTCCCGCGCCATACGAAGCGCAAGCGCGGACTTGCCGCTTGCCGTCGGGCCGGTTATCAGGATCGCATCAAAATTCTCATCAAGGTTTTTCATCATGGCTTTCGTTGCCACGCTTATCGCCAATCCGTCAAATCCTGTTCTGACACCGGCCCTCGGCGAAGCGGCCGCCACTGCCGTAAACGCATCCGGTCTCTACTGGCTGGCCGATGGCATCGCCTGCGATATTGCCCTGCCCTCTGGCACCGATGCCGAACAGGCACGTGACGCGATTGCCGGCGTGCTTTCGGGCCAGCCGATCGATATCGTCGTTCAGGAACAGGACAAGCGCCGCAAGAAGCTTCTGATCGCCGATATGGATTCGACCATGATCGGTCAGGAATGCATCGACGAGCTGGCCGCCGAAGTGGGATTGAAGGACAAGGTTTCCACGATTACCGCCCGCGCCATGAATGGCGAAATCGCTTTTGAGCCGGCGCTCCGCGAGCGCGTGGCGCTGCTGAAGGGCCTGCCGGTCTCCGTCATCGATGACGTCATTGAAAAGCGCATCACGCTGACATCAGGCGGCAAGGAGCTGATCGCCACCATGAAGGCGAAAGGTTACTATACCGCCCTCGTTTCCGGCGGTTTCACGGTCTTCACCAGCCGGGTGGCTGCGATGCTGGGATTTGATGAGAACCGCGCGAATCTTCTCGGCGAGGCCGATGGCCAGTTGGATGGCACCGTTGCCGAACCGATCCTCGGCAAACAGGCCAAGGTGGATGCGCTGAACGATATCGCCGCAAAGCTCGGCATCTCGCCGGACGAGGCAATGGCGGTCGGCGATGGCGCCAACGATCTCGGCATGCTGCATCTGGCCGGCGCGGGCGTTGCCCTGCACGCCAAGCCCGCCGTCGCCGCCGAGGCGCAGATGCGCATCGACCATGGCGACCTGACCGCACTCCTTTACATTCAGGGTTACCGCAAGACGGATTTTGTCGTTCCATGATCATCCGCGAAACATCAAGGCTCATTCTGCGCGAGTGGAAGGAGAGCGACCGCAATCTGTTCCGCGAAATCAACGCCGACGAAAAGGTCATGGAATTTTTTCCCTTCCGCCGCAGCCATGCGGAAGCGGATGCGGTTCTCGAAACCATCAACGGCATGATCCGCGGCAGCTTCTACGCCATGGAACTGCGCGAAACCGGTGAGGTTATGGGATTTTGCGGCATATCGCCGGTCATGAACCTCGATCCGCCCTTCCCGCTCGGAACCATGGAAATCGGCTGGCGGCTCGCCACCCGCTTCTGGGGTCACGGCTATGTCACCGAGGCCGCGCAATCGCTGCTCGTCATGGCTTTTGACGAAAAGGAAACGCCGGAAATCGTCTCCTTTGCCGTCCATGACAACCAGCGTTCGACGCGGGTGATGGAACGTATCGGCCTCAAGCGTGACCCGTCACGAGACTTCGACCACCCGCGCGTCCCGGAAGACACCCATCCGCATCTGCGCCCGCATGTGACCTATGCGCTGACGCTCGCGGAGTGGCGGGAACGACGAGCGCAGTAGCGCCCTCGTCCGCCAGTTCGGCAATTACTTCACCGCCGCATTTCCGCCGTCGGCAAACAGGGCCGATCCGGCAACAAAGCTCGACATGGGGCTGGAGAGAAAAAGGGCGGCCTGCGCCAGTTCCTCCGGTTCCGCAATGCGCTTCATCGCATGCAGCCCCGCAGCCCACTCCTTCTGGGCCGCATCTCCCGCCATCGGCGTATCGACTCCGCCGGGAAGCAGTGCATTGGCGCGAATTCCCTTGAAGGCGTAGTCGGCAGTAATGCCCTTCACCAGCCCCATCAGCGCCGCCTTGGCGGTGCCATAGGCTGCCATGCCGGGTATGCCGGCGCTGGTGCCGACGAAGCTGGAGATGAAGACGACCGAACCTCCTCCCCGCTTCAACATCGCAGGGATCTGGCTGCGCACGCCGAGAAATGCGGAAGTGAGGTTGGCGGTGATCACGTGATCCCATTCCTCTACCGAAATCTCCGCAAGCGGTTTTGTTGCCCCAACGGCACCGGCATTGTTGACGGCGATATCGAGACCGCCAAAGACGGTCGTGGCCGCATCCGTCAGACGGGCATGGGTTTCCGCAACTGTGACGTCACCCGCCACGGGGTGAACACGACCGCCGGCCTGGCGAATGGCGGAAGCCACGTCCTCGAGTGCTTCGGCACCACGCGCGTTGATAATGACGGCCGCGCCCTGTTCGGCAAACAGCCTTGCCGTCGCCCGGCCGATGCCGGATGACGCGCCAGTGATGATCGCAACCTTGTTTTCCAATAATTTCATATCCTTGGCCTCCTTTGCCGGAGACCGAGGAATAGAGAGCAAGCCAAACCACAGCCACCCGATTCCTGCCGAACCGGGCGAAAGAAGCTTTACTCCAGCGGCAGCGCCACGACGCGTAGATTGCCCTGTGCATCGGCAACCATCATATGCGCATTCTTGCGACCCTCGGATTTCAGGCCGTTGACACGCACAAGCACGTCGCCCGGAACCTCCATGAAGTCCTGTCCGACCTCGACGATGACATCACCCGCCTTCATGCCCTTCTGTTCGGCCGGCGAACCCTGATCGACGCTGGCGACAAGCACGCCTTCGACGCTTTCGGCAATGCCCTTCTCCGTCCGCAACTCGTTGCTCAGCACTACGAGGTTCATGCCGAGCACGCGCTGCGGCGCTTCGCGCACCTCCGGCGTCTGGTCCTGCGCCTGATCGTCGGAACCGCCCTTGTCATCAGGCACGACCATGCCGCCGTCACCGTCCTCGGCCTGCGGATCGTCGGTTGCGGCCTTTTCATCAGGCGCATCCTGCAACTGGCCAAGCTTTACCTTGACGGTCTCTTCCTTTCCGTCACGGAAGACCACGACATCGACTTCCTTGCCGACCGGGCTTTCCGCCACGATCCTCAAGAGGTCACGCATCTCGTGAATATCCTTGCCGTCGAATTTCAGCACGATATCGCCGGCCTGGATCGGGCCGTTTTCCACCGGGCCACCCTTGGCCACGCCGGAAATCAAGGCACCCTTTGCCGCTTCCATGCCAAGGCTTGCGGCCACGTCGTCGGTAACCGGCTGGACGCGCACGCCGAGCCAGCCACGGCGGGTTTCGCCGAATTGGATGAGCTGCTCGACGATATTCTGGGCGAGTTCCGTCGGAACCGCGAAACCGATGCCAATCGAACCGCCGCTCGGCGAAATGATCGCCGTATTGATGCCGATCACCTCACCCTTCATGTTAAAGAGCGGACCGCCGGAATTGCCCTTGTTGATTGCAGCATCCGTCTGGATGAAGTTGTCATAGGGACCGGCATTGATGTTACGCCCGCGCGCGGAAACGACGCCGACAGTCAACGATCCACCGAGGCCGAAGGGATTGCCAACGGCCATGACCCAGTCACCGATGCGCATGCTGCGCGAATCGCCGAACTTGACTGCCTTCAGCGGAGCCTTCGGCTCAACCTTCAAAACGGAAAGATCGGTCTTGGTATCAGTGCCGACCAGCGTTGCCTTCAGCTTCGAACCATTCGGGAAAATCACCTCGATGGCGTCTGCGCCCTCAATGACGTGATTGTTGGTGACGATGTAGCCAGCCGGATCGATAACGAAGCCGGATCCCAGCGAACTGACCTTGTCGCCGCCTTCCGGTTTCTGGTTGTCGAAATAATCCTTGAAGAACTCCTGGAAAGGCGAACCTTCCGGCAGTTTCGGCGGCACAGGCCCTTTGCCCTCGGTCTTGACGTTCTGCGACGTCGAAATATTCACCACCGCATCAAGAAGCGGTGCGGCAAGATCGGCGACCGATGCCGGCCCATGGCTCTGCGCCCATGCCGCAACCGGTGCCGAAAGGCTACCCGCCACAAGTGCGAAGCCCGCGACTGCGGCAATGCTGCTGCGAAAAGGCGAAAGAAGGGTCACGGCCATAAGCGTCCTCGCGTTTCAAATCGTCATTCCCTGCATATATCGTCAAAGCATAAGGCGGAATGATGAAGTGTAAAAATACCTTTTCGTGAACAGCACCGGCTGCCTTGCTCACTGCCTACAGCATCGGCGCGAAAACGGATATCCCTTTCCGGGCGCGAGACAACAGGATTTTGCCCCTTTCCGCTTTGCTGCCACCCAGCCATTCACTCAAAAAGAAAGGGCCGGTTAAAACCGGCCCCTCCAAAATCATTCGATCCGTTATCAATTTGCCGGCGGTGCGGCAGGTGCGGCCGGAGCCGTGGATGGAGCACCGTTGATGTCGTTGAAATAACGGAAGAAGGTCGAGTCGGGAGACAGGACCAGCGTAGTGCCGGTTCCAGACAGCGCGCTGGAATAGGCCGCCATGGAACGATAGAACTCGAAGAAGCTCGGGTCGCGCTGGAAAGCTTCGCCGAAGACCCGGTTACGCTCCGCATCGCCTTCACCGCGCAGGACTTCGGACTGACGCTGGGCGTCGGATTCGAATTCCACGACCTGACGGTCGGCAATAGCGCGACGACGCTGTGCCGCCTCGTTACCGCGGGCGCGGATCAGCTCGGCTTCGGCCAGACGTTCCGACTTCATACGCTCGAAGGTCTGCTGCGAGACTTCCTGCGTGAGATCGGTGCGGCGGATACGGACATCCACGATGCTGACGCCAAGCGATTCCGCATCGGGACGCAGATCGTCACGTACTTCCTGCATCATCGATGCGCGCGCATCCGAAAGCGCCGATTCGAAGCCGCGAAGACCGTAGACCCGGCGCAACGACGCGTCGAGACGAGTGCGTAGACGCGATTCCGCCGACATCTGGTCACCGGAGACCGTCTGCCGGAAGCGGCGGGCATCCGTGATGCGATAGACCACAAAGGCATCAACCTCGTAGAACTTGCCACCGGAAACCTGAACACGGATGTTGTCGTGATCGAAGCGCAGCGCCCGGTTCTCGATATATTGCACCCGATCGGCATCCATGAAGGCGAAGGGCAGCTTGAAATAGAGGCCCGGCGCCGTTTTCACGTCCTGGATCTGACCGAAGCGCACAACGATGGCCTGCTGGCGCTCGGTGACGACGAAGATCGACGAATAGGCCAGGAAAAGCACGGCGGCGAGACCGACGAGAACGGCCGTAAGACGGTTGCTCATATCAGTTGCCTCCCTGCTGTGCCGCGCCCGGATTGCCGCGCATGATCTCGTTCAGAGGCAGATAAGGCACCACACCCTGTTTTTCGTCGATGATGACCTTGTTGGACCCCTTCAGGACCTGTTCCATCGTTTCCAGGAACATGCGCTGGCGGGTCACGTCAGGTGCCGTGCGATATTGATCGTAGATGGAAATGAAGCGCTGTGCCTCACCCTCTGCCTCGTTGACGACACGAGATTTGTAGGCGTTTGCCTCTTCGATGATCTGTGCTGCCTGACCACGTGCGGCACCCAGCTTCTGGTTGGCGTACTGGTTGGCTTCCTGCACGAAGCGGTCCTCGTCCTGCTCGGCACGCTGCACTTCGTCGAAGGCGTCGGCCACTTCGCGCGGCGGCGCCGCGTCTTCGATGGCGACAGCATTGATGGAGATGCCGGCCCCGTATCCGTCCATGGTGGACTGGATGATGGTGCGCACATCCGCCGCGATCGCCTGACGGTTGTCACGGAAAATGTCCTGTGCGGGACGACGGCCGACGATTTCGCGCATCGCGCTTTCGGAAACCTGCTGCAAGGTCTCAGCCGGGCTGTCGACGTTGAAGAGGTAGGATTTCGGATCGGAAACCGTATAGAGCACCGAGAACTGCACGTTGACGATATTCTGGTCACCGGTCAGCATCACGCCGTTCGCGGAGGAAGACGAAGCGCGCGAACCGATATTCTGCTGCTGTTCGGTCACCTTGACGATTTCAACCGTCTCGATCGGCCACAGATGGAAATGCAGGCCGGGCATCGAAATCTCATCCTTCGGACGCCCGAAACGCAGCTCCACGCCGCGCTCGTCCGGCTGGACGGTGTAGATGGACTGAATGCCGAGGAAAACCAGAACGACGAGAGCGACGATCGCAATCGCGCCGCCATTGAACCCGCCCGGCAGGACATTCTTGAAGCGGTCCTGGCTGCGCCGGATGATCTCTTCCAGATCGGGCGGGCCGCCATTGCCGCCGCCACCGCCGCGAGGCCGGTTAGGTCCCTGCCCCCATGGGCCGCCTCCGCCGCCCTGGTTGTTTCCGCCACCACCGCCGCCGCCCCAAGGGCCGCCGCCGCCATTCTGATTGCTCCAGGGCATCAATACCTCTTTATAAAAGCCTCTCCCGATCCCGTTCGAAAGCGATTGCTCGCGTGCGGCGGGAATATGGACCCGTTATAAGAAGGAGAAGCGTGCGTTTCAACGCAGAGGTGGTAACTAAATACCCAATCAGGGTAAATAGTTCACTTTGACGCGGCTCTGCGCAAATAAGTGGTGAACAGAACCGGATAATTGTCCTTTTCCCCGGCGGGAACGGCATTTTCCTCGATTTTTTCAAAGACGGCGGGATCGATTTCCGGAAAAAAAGTGTCGCCATCAAGCTTTACGGCCACATGGGTGACGGAAAGTTGATCGGCAAACGGCATGGCCTGACGGTAGATTTCCCCGCCACCGGCCACGAAAACCTCGTCCACACCCAGTTCTGCAGCCTTGCTTTTGCCAAGCGCGAGGGCATCTTCAAGCGACGACACGACATCCACGCCATCGGGCCTGTAATCGGCATTTCGGCTGACGATGATGTGCGGCCGGCCCGGCAAGGGACGCTCGCCCACCGAGAGAAATGTCTTCCTGCCCATGATGAGCGGTTTGCCCATCGTCATCGCCTTGAAGCGCTTGAGGTCAGTGGAAAGCTTCCAAGGCATATCGAGGTCGCGGCCGATAACGCCGTTTTCCGACACCGCGACGATGATGGTGATGCGCGGCTCGCTCATACCGCGATCGGTGCCTTGATGGTTGAATCCGCTTCGTAGTTCTCAAGCGTAAAGTCTTCGAACTTAAAGGAGAAGAGATCTCGCACATCCGGGTTGAGGCGCATCGTCGGCAGGGACTTGGGGGTCCGCGTCATCTGCAATTTCGCCTGCTCGAAATGGTTGGCGTAGATATGCGCGTCACCAAGCGTATGGACGAAATCGCCGGGCTTCAGCCCCGTGACCTGCGCCACCATCAGCGTCAGAAGTGCGTAGGAAGCAATATTGAAAGGCACGCCGAGAAAAATATCGGCCGAGCGCTGGTAAAGCTGGCAGGACAGCTTTCCATCCGAAACATAGAACTGGAACAGGCAATGGCAGGGCGGCAGCGCCATCTCGTCCACCAGCGCCGGGTTCCAGGCCGAAACAATGTGGCGGCGGGAATTGGGATTGGTTTTCAGGGCCTCGATCAAAAGCGCGATCTGGTCGATGTGGCGGCCGTCGGGCGCCGGCCAGGAACGCCACTGTGCTCCGTAAACCGGACCCAGATCACCATTTTCATCGGCCCATTCGTCCCATATGGAAACGCCGTTTTCCTTGAGATAGGCGATATTGGTATCGCCCTTCAGGAACCACAGGAGTTCATGGATGATCGAGCGCAGATGCAGCTTCTTGGTGGTGAGAACCGGAAAACCTTCCGCAAGATCGAAGCGCATCTGGTAACCGAAGACCGAACGCGTACCCGTGCCGGTGCGATCTCCGCGGTCGGAGCCGGTGTCCATCACATGCCGGAGAAGATCGAGATATTGTTTCATGTGTTCTGCCGCCGATTCCCTGATACCAAGGGAATATAATAACACAGGGCGACAGAACCAATCACCAGCGGGTCGCTTATCCCCGCGAAAAAATCAGAGCGACTGGAGTTTGCCCAGTTCCTTGGCCACCAGATAATAAAAGGTCACACGCGACTTGGAGCGGTCTGCGGCCATGGCCTTGGCGGTTGCATCGATCGCCTTGTCGGCGCTGTCATCGGTCACGCCAAGCTTCTTGCCGCACCAGTTCGCCTTCACACGCGCAAGCTCTTCCGGATCGGAAGCGGACACCAGCGATGAATCCCGGTTGCGCAGGGCAATGCCGAGATGTTTGACGATCTTGCCGACAATCGCTTCGTCGGCCGCTGCGTCGTATTTCTTCACATCTGCGAGATAGTCAGTCATGTCCACTCCTTCGTGTGTCCCCGGCCCGGTGTTGCTTGTGGTGACCGGTTGTAGGGAGAATGTGTCAGCAATCCCTCGTCGTCAAGAATTGTCTAAATTGTGGGCGGCAAACACGAAATCTTTTCATGGAATTGTCATCGGCCCCTTTTCTCCGCCAAGGGAAACGCCTATATGAACCTTGCCGGGGCAACCCGGCTATGGCGATAAACGGTCGGTGTAATAAACCTATTGGACCCGGGGGCGGTACCCGGCGCCTCCACCAAAAACCGGCGGCTTTTGAAGATGAAGGCCGGCTTTTGATGGGGGCGAAATAGGATCGACAAGGGCGTAAAGATCGAACTTTTGCTCGGCATGATACCGCCGTTATCGGGTCACAAGTGTAGTTGCAAATGACAACAACGCTAAGGAATACGCTCTCGCTGCCTAATGGCGGTGCGGGAATTCCGCTCTAAAGTCCTCACGGTTAGCCCCGTGAGGCGGGGTTCGGAGGTACCTGGCAACAGAAACCTCCACCTTCTCCATTTTGCCTGAATTGGTTATATGATAGCTGACTTGCACACAGCATCGGCTTTTCCGTTGCTGCCGTTCAGGACATTGCGTATACTTGGGTAATGCGTAGCCGCCAGGATCGAAATTGATCCCGGCTTGCGGATTACGCAAAGATTCAAAGTGTTACAGCGTCCTTGGCGCACTTGGTGCGCAGCGCTTTAAAAGACGTTCGAATAAGGGAAAGACAGGACCGCATGGGGCAGGATCATATCCGTTACGACATTCTCGCACAGGATGCCCTTCGCGGCGTTATTCGCAAAGTTTTGGGTGAAGTGGCCGCAACCGGCCGCCTGCCCGGCGACCACCATTTCTTCATAACATTTCTGACCGGCGCGCCCGGTGTGCGGATTTCGCAGCACCTCAAGTCCAAATATGCCGAGCAGATGACCATCGTCATCCAGCATCAGTTCTGGGACCTGAAAGTGACGGAGATCGGCTTTGAAATCGGCCTGTCCTTCTCGGATACGCCGGAAAAGCTGGTTGTTCCCTATAACGCCATCAGAGGTTTCTACGATCCTTCCGTCAATTTCGAGCTTGAGTTCGATGTACCCCTGGCAGACGAGGAAGAACTGGAAGAGGCCGAAATCACCGCCTATCCCGTTTCCCATGAAGCAAAGCCGGCTACAACGTCCGAGACGCCCAAGTCCGGCGAGGAAAAGAAGGAAGGCTCTGTCGTTTCTCTGGATGCCTTCCGCAAGAAGCAATAACGGCGTTTTGCCCGATCGCGCGAAGCTCAAGGAGACATATCCGCATGGCCGCCGATATCGTCAATCTGCGTCAGTTCCGGAAGCAGAAAGCCCGTAGCGAAAAAGAAAAACAGGCGGATCAGAACCGCCTGTATTTCGGTCGCAACAAAGCGGAAAAAAACCTCACATCGGCCCTTAACGAAAAAGCCGCAAAGGCGCTCGATCAGGGGCGGCTTGAAAAGGACGATGACAGGACCGACAGGGATTGAAGAGCCGGCCTGCCCGGGCAAGCTTTCGGAAGACCGGAAAAAACACCGCTAAACAGAGGCTTGCAGGCACGACATGATTCAGATTCCCAACCGGACCAGCCGGAGAGATTGATCTGATGATCCGCAAGCACTCCACGACATTGCACGGCCACCGCACCAGCATTTCACTCGAGGATGCCTTCTGGGACGAGCTTAAAATCATCGCCGAAAAGCGCAAGATCAGTTTCGCCGCCCTGCTTGCGGAAATAGACGACAACCGGCCAGCCGACAGCAATCTGTCCTCATCCCTTCGGGTCCATGTACTGAATTGGCTGAAGAGCAAGTGAGCTTGCTGCAAGGTGGCATCGAAAGATGACACTGCAGCGGCGCGCATATGCGCCGGCTCATATCCAGCCATTCTCCGACTACAAACATTCTTGCCGAAAACTCATAATGTCGTGAAAGCATTCATTAAACATTAGCGCGCTAATTTGTACTGCAAGGCGCTTCAGTACTGCGTAGCCTTGCTTCCAGATTTGTATTTCAAGCTTTTCCTTTTCATCCGCACGCCACGAGGCGACCCATGGTTTCCGCCGTTTCGGGAACGAGCATCGCTGTTTCCGTCCTCTCCTCTTCATCCACCTCGTCTTCAAGCGTTGCCGAACTGAAATCGCAGATTGCCGAAAAGCAGTCAGAACTCGCCCAGACCTCCGAAGCGAAAGCACAGGAAGAACTGAAGAGTACTATTGCATCGCTGCAAGCGCAGCTCGAGGCACTCGAAAACAGCTCCGACAAATCGGCTTCCTCAAGCAACAGCGCGGACAAGCCCAGCCTGTCGGGGGAAAGCAGCAGGATCGGCACCAAGAATTTTGATGCCGACACGCCCTTCGGCGAGCGTGAAGCCTGGATTTAACAGGCTAACGGATAATTTTCGCAAAGTGGTCGAGGCGGCAGCTGCCCGGACCGCGTCAAAATTCGCCCTGAGACACGGTCTCTAACCTCTCTCCAAAATGCGCCGTCGTCGCAGCAAACTTATGGATTGGCCGGAGCGTTTTCGGGCGCCAGTTGCCTGATCGCATCTTCCGTTGGAGGCACCGTCAGGGCCGGCGTTGATTGCCGCTCGGGAACAGGTTGCTGCTGCTGCTGCTGCTGTTGCTGCAACCGCTCCTGCTGTTCCTTTTCCTGCCGCAGACGCTCCTCTGCCGCCGCCTTAAGGCGCGCCTCCTCTTCGGCCTTGGCCTTGGCTTCCGCCTCCACCCGTTCCTTTTCAGCCTGACGTTCAGCCGCCTGAGAACGATAAAGCGCCGTTTCACGACGCAGGCGCTGCTTTTCAAGAACGCTGGCCTGCATGGCCTCGACGCGACGGCGTTCCTTTTCGAAAGCCCGGAGTGACAGATAATTGCCGAGCGCCGAAACATCGGTCGTCAAAGCCGGTGCGGCGAGCGGACCGTTATAGTTGAGACGCAGCGACGGTTCGGCGCCAGCAACCACTTCGGTGCCGGGATTGAAGATAAGATCGAGATCGCCATTAACGGTCGATGCTGCAATATCGACCGTCGCATCTCCGGTAAGCGTCACTGGATCGATCCCGGCGCGCAAATTCTGGAAGTGCAGCGCGCCGCCATTCAGGGTGAATGGCAGGGCTACGTTGCCGAGCGGTATTTCGCCCTGCCACAGGCTCTGATCCACCAGCGGCCGAACCTTTGGCGCGTCGATCGGCTGCTGCAAGCCTTCCGCCGCCTGCAGGATCGGCGGAAAGGCGCCGGGATTAAGCCCTTTGAGCACAAGCCCGCTCGCACGCACTTCCCCCGAGCCACCTGCCGATTTCAAAATTTCACCAACGCTTTTGCCCGTCGATTCGGCGGTCAGATCGATCGCCACCCGGCCCGTCGCGACCGGGCCGTTGGCATTCGCCCACAATATCGACTCGGGATTGGCGTCGTTCACCGCGATCTTGGTGCGGAAAATGCCCGCTCCCTCGCCTGTGGACATGGCAATCCGCCCGGTCAGCTTTCCGCCCATGAAGGTGCCGGCGATATCATCAAGCGCGAGATTGCCATCATCATGCGTGATCTTGGTCGACAGACCCGTAACCGTGCCGAAGGGACCGGCCTCGAAACTTTCCGCTTTCAGCGACAGCGAGGCCTTGAGTTGCGGGAAAGCCGGCATGGCCAGCGGCTTGGCGTTGAGCGTGCCCGTCTCCGGGTCGATCACCGGTCCGTAGATCGCATCTCCGAGCCAAGCAAGATCGACGGTCCGAAGGGCAAGATCACCGGTGACGGAATGGGGGGCCGCGCGCTGGAACGCCAGACTGCCCGAGAAAGGGTTGCCGCCCGCCTGCCCGCCGAGGGCGGAAAACGCAATCTTCTGCGCATCCACCGCCATTTTTCCGTTCGCCTTCAGCGCCATGCCACCACCAAGCTGGGGCAGGCCAACGGCGTTCATGATGAGATAGGGCTCTATATCAGCGCTTTCGAGCGCCAGATCCGCACTACCCTCGCCGAAATTGGCGGCGGCAACGGCAAAGGATCCGATCATCGAGAAATGCGTGCGCTCCGTCGAGAAACGGATATCGGTCTGGACGGGAGAACCGAGCGTGCCGTTGAGCTTGACGGAAAGCAGCCCTTCCCCGTCGGCATCGAACGGCAGGGGATCAAGCCCTGCCTGCCCGAACAGGATCGCCGTCGACTGGTTTTTCAAAACCCCTTCCAGCGACATCGCCGTATCATCGGTGATGGACAGGAAATCCGGCATCTTGGCCACGGCCGAAAGACGGCTGCCGTTGACTGTGCCGGAAACGGCGACATTGGCGCCGCCATTTTCGCTGTTGACCGAAACATCCATGGCAAGGTCGGAATTGGCGTACCACGGAGAACTCGCCGCCAGACGGCTGAGGAACGGATGACCAGGCAATTTCTGCTGCAGCATGGCGAAGAACGGCTGCATGTCGGTCGCATGCAGGTTCACCGTGCCCTTGCCCGCATATTTCAGCAACGACCCCTGCAACTGCCCTTTCGCCTTGACTTCGGCACCGGCGATATCACCAGCCGTCATCTTTTCAAGCGAGAGAACGCCGCCCGCCATGGTAAAGGCGGTTTCCACATGATTTGCAGTCACACCGGCCATGTTGAAACGGTCGGCCTTGAACTTGGCGTCGATGCGATGGTCGAGAACAGAACTTCCGACCTGATCGCCGAGCGCCAGGCTGCCAAGCGCCTTCAGGGCGTCGAGATCGATCTCGTTACCGGCAAGATCGATCGAAAGATTGGAGGCCTTGCCGTCAGAGCGCCGTTCCAGCTTCCCCTTCAGAGAGGCGTCGCCAATGGCAAGCTCGAGATTGTCGAAACGCTGGTTCAGCGTCGTCAGCGAGACGTCGGCGGAAAAACCGGCTGCATTGAGCTGGCGGATCGCCGGATCGACAGAACCGGAAAGCCAGTTTGCCAGCCCGGATGGCTGGTTGGAGGCAACGAGCAGATTGCCGTTGAAAGCGGGACCATCCAGCAGCGTCAGGGAACCTTTGGCTTCCAGCTGCGTCCTGCCTGGCAGCGTTGCCACGGCGTTAACCACCTGCCAGCCGCTGCCATCAGGGCGCACGTCCAGCCGGATGTCACGAATTGTCGTGTCGTCGGAAACCAGCGCCGGTAGGCTGATGCTGGCCTTGCCCGGGACCGGCGGAACCGGAATGCGGGCGACCATGGCGGCAAAAGCCTCGATACGCTGGCGCACGGAGGCGGTGGGCTGGCGCGAGGTCTTGCCGGTCTGCACGACGGGCGGTGCGAAACGATTGACGTCAATCTGCTGGCCATCCGCCGTCAGCAGGAATTCAGGCTTGGCCCCGGTATCCAGCGTTGCCTCGCCGGTCACGACGTAAGGATTTTCGTTGCCGCCGAGCTCCATGCGGTAGCTCGGTATGCGCACGCTTTCATTCGTCAGTTCGAAGCTGCCGCGGGTGCGCGGCGACGAGAACAGCGATTGCCCGCCCTGCTGCTTCTGTTTTTGGTCTTCACGGAAACTGAAGGCGAAGGAACCGCTATAGGCGGGCTTTCCCGCAGTCGCGGCAATCGCACCGTCCAGATCGACCTCGACCGGATGTTCATCCGGCACCACGCGAATCCGCAGGCCCATGCGCCCATTGGTATAATCCGGCTCACTGCTCGACAGCGAGAACGAGCCTGGATGCCCGTCAACGGCAGCGCGCCCTTCCGCCTTCCATGGTCCGGCCAGCGAATTGGCGGACATGTCGGCGTTAAGACCCGTCACAACACGGTTGCGGCCGGATTGCTCATCGATGAATTCGATCTGCCCGCCTTCGATCTGCACACTTTCCAGAACCACGGTGCGGGCTGGAATTTCCGCCCGGCTGCCGCGCATCCAGTCCAGAGTGCCGTCCTTCAAAAGCCGGATCTTGGCCTTGGGTTCCTCGATGCGCATGTCGAAGATACGCGCTTCACCGGAAAGGAAAGGCGCCAGCTCGGCATCCATGGAAAAACGCGCCACCTGAATGAGCGGCGATCCGTCCGCATCCGTTCCGGCGCGCACGTCATGCAGCGTCACCGAAGGGAAAGGGAGAAGCCGGGCTTCGACGCGACCGTGCACCACGACCTTCTTGCCCAGAATGCGGCTTGCCTGATCTTCGAAATCGCGGCGGAAATCCGTCCAGTCAACGAAATAGGGAATGAGCAGCGCTGAAAACAGCACCACGGCCAGCAGTCCGCCCAGAAAAACCAGAATACGCCCGAGCACTGAACTGCTTCTCCCTTCGCGAACGCTGCAAACCTATTCTTATTTGCCTTAACGGCAAGCAGCCTTTTGTACCAATCAATTGTGAGAATGATCAGACAAGACGGAACAGTTTGCCTGGATTGAAGATGTTATTGGGGTCGAGCGACGTTTTGATGGCGCGCATCACATCCAGCGCATTTCCCGCCTCTTCGGCCAGAAAACTCATCTTGCCCTGGCCGATGCCGTGTTCTCCGGTGCAGGTGCCGTCCATGGCGATGGCCCGGCGATTGAGACGCGCAACGAAAGCTTCGGTTTTGGCGACACTTTCGGCATCCTTGCCATCGAAGAGGATAAGCACATGGAAATTGCCGTCGCCGGCATGACCGACGATCGGCGCCAGAAAGCCGTTTTCCTTGATATCCCGCTGCGTTTCCACCACGCAGTCCGCCAGCCGCGAAATCGGCACGCAGACATCGGTGGACAAACCGTCGAGATGCGGCGCAAGCGCCCGCGAGGCCCAATAAGCGTCATGCCGGGCCTTCCACAGCTTGTTGCGCTCGGCCGCATCGCTGGTCCAGCGGAAATCGACGCTGCCGCATTCCGCCGCGATCTCTGCAAATTGCTGCGATTGCAGGGCCGCCGTCTCTTCGGTGCCGTGGAACTCCACGAACAGCGTCGGTTTTTCCGCGTAGTTCAGGCCGGAATAGGCATTGCAGGCCCGCACCTGCACTTCATCAAGCAGTTCGATGCGCGCAACCGGAACACCCATCTGGATCGTCATGATAACGGCGTCACAGGCCGCCTGAATACTGTCGAAGGTGCAGACGCCACCAGCGATCTTTTCCGGGATGCCCTGCAACCGCAGCGTAACCGAGGTCAGAACCCCAAGCGTGCCCTCGGCGCCGACGAAAAGCCGCGTCAGATCGTAACCGGCCGACGACTTGCGGGCACGGCGAGCAGTGCGGATTTCCTCACCATTGGCAACAACGGCGGTAACGGCCAGCACATTGTCCTTCATCGTGCCGTAACGCACGGCATTGGTGCCCGACGCCCGCGTCGAGGCCATGCCGCCGATAGAGGCATTAGCACCCGGATCGATCGGAAAGAACAGGCCGGTATCACGCAGATAGACGTTAAGGTCCTCGCGCGTCACACCCGGCTCCACCGTCACGTCAAGATCTTCGGCGTTTACCTCAATGATGCGATTCATCCGGCTGAAATCGATGCATATTCCGCCATCAGGCGCATTGACCTGCCCTTCCAGTGAAGAGCCAGTACCGAAAGGAATGACCGGCACCTTATAGAGCGCGCAGGCTTTCACCACGGCCTTCACGTCATCGGCGCTCTCGGCAAAGACGACACCATCAGGCGCCTGCAAGGTCAGATAGGTGGTGGTATGGCCATGCTGCTCGCGAAACGCCTGCCCAGTCTGGAGCTTGTCACCCAGCTGCTGCTTCAGCGCTGCAAGCACCGACGCGATGCCTTCCTCGTTGCGTTTTCCCGCGACTACATCTTTCAGCGCCATCGTCCATCTCCACCGCAAGATACCGCCGTAACGGACTCGATCCGTTACGAAATTCCGTTGGGTGGTATGGGATAAGGTTAAGGCTTTGTCCAGCATCGCGATTGCGCGGGACACATTTGGCGAGGACCGTTTATTCCGCCGCAAGCAGCTGCTTGTCCTCCTCAAGCGCCTTCCGACGCGCGGCAAGTTCCAGTTCGCGGTGGAGGCGGATTTCCTCATCGGCTTGCGGTTTGGCGAAACGGGCAATCAGCAGGTAGGAAACCGGGGTGATGTAAAGCGTCACCAGCGTCGCAAAACCCAGACCGCCAACGATAACCCAGCCCAGCGCGATGCGTGCTTCCGCCCCTGCTCCCTGCGCCAGCACCAGCGGCACCCGGCCCAAAATGGTCGCGATCATTGTCATCATCACCGGGCGCAGGCGGATGCTGGTGGCTTTTTCGATGGCTTCGCGCACGGTGGCGCCCTGGTCACGCAGATGGTTGGCGAATTCCACGATGAGAATGCCGTTCTTCGCCATCACGCCCACCAGAAGCACAAGCCCGATCTGGCTATAAACGTTGAGGCTCGATCCGGTGACGAGCAGCGCGATGACGGCGCAGGCAAGACCGAGCGGCACCGTCGACATGATGATGATCGAACTCAGGACACTTTCGAACTGCGCGGCCAGGACAAGGAAGATGATGGCGATGGCGAAACCGAAGGTCAGCAGCATGCCGCTCGAATTCTCCTCAAGCGTCGCCGCCTCGCCGAGCGGCAGAAGGCGGGCGCCGGGCGGCAGGAGGGATTGTGAGAGCTCGTTCACCTTTTCCAAAGCCTGACCGAGCGAAACGCCGTCCTTGAGATTGGCGGTAAAGCCGACGGAGGGAAGCTGCTGCTCGCGGTTCAGCTGCGGCGCCACCGCATTTTCCTTCAGGGTGGCAATGACCGACATCGGCACGATCTTGCCGTCACCCGTTTTCAGGAAGACGTTTTCGAGATCGGTCGGGTCGTTGATCGGCCGGGTGGAGGACAGCAGCCGGACCGGGATTGCATCCCCATCCACGAAGACGTCGACAACCGAACGTCCTTCCAGCAGCGATTGCATGGCGCGTGACAGGCCGGTGATATCAATGCCTAAATCGGAGGCGCGCTCCCGGTCGATGGAGACGGATAGCTGCGCCTGGTTGGGCTCGTTGTCCAAACGCGGCGTTTCGAACAGGCCGCTTTCCTCCATGGAAAGCAGTAGTTTCTGCGTAGCAGCTGTCAGTGCCTGATAATTGCTGCCGACCATTGCCATCTGCAGGCCGTTGCCCGCACCACGAATGCGCAGGCTGTTCGGCTGCATGGCGTTGCCGCGCAGCGCCGGCACCTTGTTGGCGGCAGCGGTAACGTCGGCGGCAATCTGGTTCTGCGTGCGGTCGCGATCAGCCCACGGCGCCAGCGTCAGCACCAGAAAACCGGTGTTGGAGGAACCGTTCATACCGGTGATGGAGTAAATATTGCGGATTTCGCCACTGTCGCGCAGCGGCTGGAGATTTTCCTCGATCCGCTGCAACTGGTCGCGCGTATAGTCGAGGCTGACACCCTGCGGCGCCGTCACACGCATCATCACCGAGGCGCGGTCCTCGCGCGGCGTCAGTTCGTTCTGGATCATGCCGAAGGCAATCCAAGACAGGCCCGAAAAGACAAGCGCAACGATGATGACGATGAGCGGGTTGTTGAGGCAGGCGGAAAGCGTCTTCTTGTAGGTGGAGGCAAAGACATTGCCGAACCACGCCAGCGGTCCCGTGGGTTCCTTCAATCCGTCTTTCAGCATCCGCGAAGCGAGCATCGGACAAAGCGTCAGGGCCACGATGGAGGAAAGACCGACAGCGAAGGCGAGAACGAAACCGAATTCACGGAAAAGGCCACCCAGCTGGCCCGGAAGGAAGGAGAGCGGAATGAACACTGCGGCAAGTGTCGCCGTCGTCGCAATCACCGCGAAGAACACTTCCTGCGTGCCGAGAACAGCGGCAGCGCGCGGCCCCATGCCCTCCGCACGGCGGCGCACGATATTTTCCAGCACCACGATCGCATCATCGACCACCAGACCCGTCGCCAGAACGATGGCGAGCAGCGTAAGGATGTTAATCGAGAATCCGACCATGTAGATGGCGATGATCGTGCCGATCAAAGCCACCGGCATGGTGATCGCCGGAATGAGGGTTGCCCGCCAGTCACGCAGGAACAGGTAGAGCACCACAACCACGATCAGCGCGGAAAGACCAAGCGCCAGTTCCACCTCGTGCAACGCGCCTTCGATGAAGACGGCGTCGTCACTGGTCACCACGATGCGCGTACCCTGCGGCAGGTTGGCCGACATGGCCTCGACGGCAGCCTTCACGCCGGTGGAGATATTCAGCGTATTGGACTGCGCCTGCCGGATGACGCCGAGACCCACGCCCTGCACACCATTGGACCGCAGCGAGGTGGATTCGTCATCCGCACCCAGCATCACGGTTGCCACATCGCGCAGGCGGATATTGTCCTTGATCAGAAGGTTGGAAAAATCCTCAGGCTTCGTGAGGCTCGCGGTCGCGCGCACGACGATGTCCTGCGTCGAACTTTTCAGCGATCCCGCCGGCACATCAAGCGCGGCACTGGCCAGCGCGGTCGAAATATCCGTCACCGTCAGACCACGGCTGGCAAGTGCGGCCTGATTGAGATCGACGCGGAAGACTTTTTCCTGATCGCCGTAAAGCTCCACATCCGCCACGCCATCGACGGCGGCAAGGCGGTCGATGACTTCGTCATCCACCAGCTTGGTCAGATCTTCCATGCTGAGCGTGGACGAAGTGACGGCAAGACGCATGATCGGCTGGCTGTCGGAATCCGCCTTGATGATCTGCGGCTCGTCAGCATCATCAGGCAACTGGTTGGTTACGCGGCCAATGGCATCGCGCACATCGTTTGCGGCAACGGCCATATCGACATTGTCGCCGAATTCCATCGTTACGCGGCTGGTGCCGAATTGCGAATTGGAGGAGATGGTTTTGACGCCGCTGACGCGCGCAACAGCTCCCTCGATGGTCTGCGTCACTTCCTGATCGATGGTTTCGGGCGCCGCACCTTCATAAGTCGTCCTGACGCTGATGGACGGCCGGTCCACATCAGGCAACTCGCGCACCTCAACGCCAACCAGCGCGGCAAGGCCGGCAACCACAAGCAACGTATTGAGAACCGCTGCCAGAATGGGCCGGCGAACGAACAGTGCGGTGAAGGCGAGCTTGGAATCCTGACCCGAAGGCGACTGAGTCGTCATTGGCTGGCAACCTCCTCGGGCTTCGGCTGGCTTGCGACACGGACGGCACCACCCTCCCGCACCCGCTGCAATCCTTCGGTCACGACCTGATCGCCTTCCGCCAGTTCCGCTTTCACGAGAACGGCATCGGGGTTACGCTGCACGATCTGCACCCGCACCTTGGCCGATTTATTGTCGGTCACGCGCCAGACATAGGAACCTTCGGCATCCCACTGCACGGCCAGCGGATCGACGGATGCATAGGTCTCTCCGGCAAAACGCATGGTAACACCGAAGGACATACCGGCCCGAAGCTCATCCTTGTCGTTAGCAAACCGTGCCCGGATGCGGATGGTACGGCTTGCGGCGTCGACACGGTTGTCGACGGCCTCGACCTCACCTTTGAACGTCTCGCCGGGGCGTGAAATCGAGGTGGCCTCCACAGGCATTCCGACGGTAATTGCAGTTACGAACCGTTCCGGCGCCCAGAAATTGACCAGAATTTGAGAACGGTCATCAATGCCGACGATCGTAGATTGCGTGGTGACATTGTCGCCGATATTGGCGGCCACGATCCCGACAACACCCTCAATCGGTGCGACGATGTCGCGGCGCCTGAGGTTCAGCTCGGCGGTGCTCAGTGCAAGCTTGGCGGCTTCCTCGGCAATCTGCGCATCCAGCACATCAAGGCGGGATACGGATTTCAGGTTACTGTAGGAACTCGATTTTTCGACGGCGCTGCGTAGCGCAACCTGCGCCTTGTCCCGCTCGATCACCTGCTCCTCGTCATCGAGCCGCGCGAGCACCTGCCCCTTTACGACGCGGGCGCCGGATGAAATGCGGATTTCCGAAAGCGTGCCTGATGTCTGCGGCATGACGACGACCGACTGGATGGCCTCGCCACTGCCGATGGCGTTCAGCCTGTCATTGACCGTGCCCTGCTTGACCGGGGCCATCGCCACCAGGGTCGCATTGCCATCGCGGCGTGCGGCGCCGGCATTTTGGCCGGATGACGAACCAGGTGTTCTGGCACCGGATGCGGCAACCTCGACCGCGCCAACAGGTGTTTTGCCGATGCCGATACCCGCGAGCAGATTCCGCGCTTCGGGTGAATAAAACCCCCAAAGACAGAGTCCTGCTCCCGCCACAGCAAGACAGACACCCACCTGTTTCCACACCCGCATACAATTCTCCGATTATCCGCACAGCATAAACCCGCCCCGAAAAGAGCTTTTCGGAACGGTAGAAGTATTCCCGCATGCCTTAACGAAGGCAACGCACAAATCCGTTCCTTACATAATTGTAATTTGTGATGAATTATCGTCGAAAGCGCACTGACGGCCATTTCTGTCGCAAACATTCGCCAATCCGGTAATCTGCAGCTGAAATAGCCATGACCGGAGGAATGCATGAGCACCGTAACGAAAGCCGAAAATCCTGAAGCCAACCCGCGCGTCAAGGCTGTGTTCGACGATATCCGCACAACGCGGAAATCGGATTTCATCAACAATATGTGGCTCTACCTCGCCTTCGACCCCGATCTTCTGGAAAAGACCTGGGCCGAGGTCAAGGCGGTGATGGCCACACCTTCAGCGCTCGATCCGCTGGTGAAAGAAATGCTTTATATCGCCGTTTCCGTCACCAATGGCTGCTCCTACTGCGCCCACTCCCATACCGCGGCTGCAAAAGCCAAGGGCATGACGGGCGAACAGCATGCCGATCTCATGCGGGTCATCGCCCTTGCCGCCAAGACCAACCAACTGGCCGTGGCGCTGCAATTGCCGGTGGACGCGGCTTTTGATGCCGACAGGCGGGCCTGAGACGAAAAAACGTCTTGGAATAGGCGTTTTGACGGATGATACCGGAATAAAAGCAGAACACGGTTCTAGCCTTTATATCCCGAATCACTACATTGGGCCGCATGAGCAACAGTTTTGACGATATGCCGTTCTTCGACGAAGAACCTGAGGCGCCGCGCAAGGCGACGAACAATGCCGATGCAGGCAACGCCGGCGGGCTTGGCATTGCCGCGCGCGCCATGGCGGCACGCGATCAGGCCCGGCCCACGCCCGACTATCTTTCCGGCCTCAACCCGGAGCAGCGCGAGGCCGTGGAGACACTGGACGGCGCGGTTCTGGTGCTTGCAGGCGCTGGCACCGGCAAGACCCGCGTTCTCACCACCCGCATCGCCCATATTCTGGCGACCGGACGCGCCTATCCCAGCCAGATTCTGGCCGTGACCTTCACCAACAAGGCCGCCCGCGAGATGAAGGAACGTATTGGCGTTCTGGTCGGCGGCGCGGTTGAGGGCATGCCCTGGCTCGGCACCTTCCACTCCATCGGTGTCAAGCTCTTGCGTCGCCATGCCGAACTCATCGGCCTGAAGTCTGATTTCACCATTCTCGACACCGACGATGTGGTGCGGCTGATCAAACAGCTTATCCAGGCCGAAGGTCTTGATGACAAGCGCTGGCCGGCCAAACAATTCGCCGGCATGATTGACGGCTGGAAGAACAAGGGACTGACACCGCCGGATATTCCCGAGGGCGATTCCCGTGCCTTTGCCAATGGCAAGGGCCGCGAACTTTACACGGCCTATCAGAACCGACTGAAAACGCTGAACGCCTGCGATTTCGGCGATCTTCTGCTGCACCCCATCAGCATCTTCCGCCGCAATCCCGATATTCTGAAGGAGTACCACCAGAAATTCCGCTACATTCTGGTGGACGAGTATCAGGACACCAATACGGCGCAATATATGTGGCTCAGGCTTCTTGCCCAGCGCCCCAAAGGCGAGCCGCAAAACGTCTGCTGCGTCGGCGACGATGACCAGTCGATCTATGGCTGGCGCGGCGCCGAAGTGGACAACATCCTGCGCTTCGACAAGGATTTTCCCGGTGCCAAGGTCATCAAGCTGGAGCGTAACTACCGCTCCACCGAGCATATTCTAGGCACCGCCGGCCATCTGATCGCCCATAATGAAGGGCGTCTCGGCAAGACCCTGTTCACCGAGCGCAGCAGCCCCGACGATGAGAAGGTCGTGGTGCATGCGGCCTGGGATTCCGAAGAGGAAGCCCGCGCCGTCGGTGAAGAAATCGAGCAACTTCAGCGCAAGAACCACAAGCTGAACGACATGGCCATTCTCGTTCGCGCCTCCTTCCAGATGCGCGAGTTCGAAGACCGTTTCGTCACGCTTGGCCTCAATTACCGCGTCATCGGCGGTCCGCGCTTCTACGAGCGTCTCGAAATCCGCGATGCCATGGCCTATTTTCGCCTTGTCTGCCAGCCGGCCGACGATCTGGCCTTCGAGCGCATCGTCAACACCCCCAAGCGCGGCTTGGGCGACACGACCATCCGCAATCTGCATGATTACGCCCGCGCCCGCGACATTCCGATGCTGGCGGCAGCGACCGACATCATCGAGACCGACGAGCTGAAACCGAAGGCGCGCAAGGCGCTGTTCGACGTGGTGCAGGATTTCCGCCGCTGGCAGGGGCTTCTGGAAAACACCGAACACACCACGCTTGCCGAGCAGATCCTGGACGAAAGCGGCTATACTGCCATGTGGCAGGCCGACAAGACGGCGGAAGCACCCGGCCGACTGGAAAACCTGAAGGAACTCATCCGCTCGATGGAGGCCTTCGAGAGCCTGCGCGGTTTCCTCGAGCATGTCGCGCTCGTCATGGATGCCGAGCAGAACGAAAATCTCGATGCCGTCTCCATCATGACGCTGCATTCCGCCAAGGGGCTGGAATTCGACACCGTCTTCCTTCCCGGTTGGGAAGAAGGTCTGTTCCCGCACCAGCGGGCGCTGGACGAAGGCGGCCGCTCCGGTCTGGAGGAAGAACGTCGTCTAGCCTACGTCGGCATCACCCGCGCCAAGAAGCTATGCCATATCTGGTTCGTATCGAACCGGCGTATCCATGGTCTGTGGCAATCTACCCTGCCCTCGCGTTTTCTCGATGAACTGCCGCCAGCGCACGTGGATGTCGCGGCATCCGACAGCAATTACGGTGGTTACGGCGGACGCGGCGGTTATGGCCAGTCCCGTTTCGACAAGGCGGAGCCCTTCGCCAACAACTACTCCACCCCCGGCTGGAAACGTGCCCAGGCCAACAAGTCCGACGCGACCCGCGATAACTGGGGCACACGCTCCGGCCATGCGGTCGAGCGGATTGGTTATGGCGAAAGCGGGCCCCGCGCCCGCACGATCGACGGCGAACTGGTGGCCAAATCGGTTGCCGGCACACCGTCGAAATTCGTGGTCGGAGACCGCGTTTTCCATATCAAATTCGGCAATGGCAACATCTCCGCCATCGAGGGTAACAAATTGACCATCGATTTTGACCGCGCCGGACAAAAGCGTGTGCTGGATGGATTTGTGGAAAAGGTTTGATTCGGCAACTATGAGTGCATGAACGCAGCTTTTTCCGTAGCCCGCGTCACGCCGTTGCAATAAAGGAGTTGCAACAGGGTGCAGAAACCGGGCGAGGACTGCTTTGCATATTTTACCGAAAAGCGGGCGCAAGCTTGCCGTTTTCCTGATCAATATGGACAGCGCCACCAAGCGCCTCGAGGACATGAACGCACGCCTCGACGCCATCGGGCTGAAGGCAGAGCGGGTCCCGGGCGTCAATGGCCGTGAGCTGAATTATCCTATCCCGGAATTCAGCGAGCTTTCCTACATGCTCATGCATGGCCGCCGCACCTCGCCGCCGGAAATCGGCTGCTATCTCAGCCATGTCGCCTGTGCCAACAGGTTCATGGGCAGCGATGCCGATATCGCGCTCATTCTTGAAGACGATGTCGTCTTCGAAAAGGATTTCCTGGAAGCAATCGACGAGGCGATAGTGAATGGAAGCGACTGGGATCTGCTTCGGCTGACCACGGTTAGCAACGGTCGCAAGTTTCCGTTCCGCAAGCTCGTTGGCGGGCGCTCACTCGCAATTGCGTTGACGCGGGAAAAGGGTTCGGGCGCATATCTCGTCAACCGCCGCGCCGGCAAATGGATCTCGAAGCTGATCCCCATGCGGCTTGCCTACGATATTGCCTTCGACCTGGAATATCTCGCTGGCCTGAAGGCAGCCTTCATTTACCCACTCTGCGCCACGCAGGATGCGGACGGGGAAAGCCAGATCCAGAACAATCTGCGGATATACCGTCTGCCCCGCTGGCGCTACTTCACCGTGCTGCCCTACCGCACTTTTCTGGAAACCAGCCGTTTCCTCATGCGCAGCCTCCGGTTTGCCGTTGCCAAGCTGACCGTTGCGCTGGAGCGCGGCAAGGGCAAGACCGTTCCCACCGGCAATTGACTGCGCTGGCCTACACTTCGCCGGGCGTGAACCCAACCAGGTAGACCGCGGCGATCACAGCTGCGAGAGTGAAAATCGAAATGACGAAAATCGTCATCCGGTTCAAGGGTTTGCGCGTCGTTTTCTTCATGGTGGAATAATGCGAAGCGCGCGTACTGGTTCCCTACGGATTGTCAGCTTTTGCGTGCGGTAACCTGTGAGACAGGTAATCCCGCATCTGCTCCATTGCCTCCTCGCGCGTCAGACCGCCGGACTGCAATCCTGAGCGCAACCAGAGGCCGTCGATAAGCGAAGTGATCCCGAGCGCGACAGTTGCGCAGTCTTGCCTCGGCACGAGATGCACCAAAGCCGACAAAAGATTGGAGCGCATCCGCGCATGGATCACCTTCTGGATCCTGGCGAGCTGCGGCTCGCGCGGAACCTCGGCGCAAAGCGACAGCCAGGCGTGGCAGATCGAGGGCTGAAAGAAGCTCTCGTCGAAATTCGCCTCGATAATCGCATCGAGCCGTTCACGCGGACTGACCGCCCGATTGAGGCGCGCCACCACGGCCTCCTTCAGCTTCACATTGGCTTCGCGCATGGCGTGCTCGAACAGTTCCTGCTTGTTGGCGAAATAATGCAGCACGATGCCTTTCGAGGCGCCTGCCTGCGCCGCCACCCTTTCAAGCGTGGCACCCGCCATTCCCTCACGTTGAAGGACTTCGAATGCAGCCCGCCTCAGCTCCGCCCGGCGAATATCGCTTATCTTGGTCAGTCGCATCTTTGTCTCCTTGCGTGAGCAATATTGACAAATTTTCCGTAAAGATCAATTATTGTCCCACCGGTCAATCTAATGACCCAATAGACAAAAAAGGTGGAACAATGAAAAAATGGGCAGGTGTTTTTTCGGCCGCGATGGTTTTGACAACCGTCGGCACTTCCGCGCTCGCATCGGATGCTGAAACTTGCAAGGTTGTGCGACTGGCCGAGCCGGGCTGGAACGATCTCGCTTTCACCACCGGCATCGCCATGTCGCTGTTGAAGTCACTGGGATATGAGCCGCAAAGCCAGCTTCTCGGGATCGACGTCATCTACACGAGCCTGAAGAGCAAGGATCTCGACGTCTTTCTGGGCTATTGGAACCCGGCAATGGTGAACTACTACAAGCCTTACAAGGAAGACGGATCGGTCGAAAAAGTCCGAACCAATCTTGTAGGCGCCAAATACACTTTCGCGGTTCCGACCTATGTTTGGGATGCCGGCGTCAGGGATTTCTCCGACCTGCAAAAATTCGCGGACAAGTTCGACAGCAAGCTCTACGGCATCGAACCGGGCTCCAACCAGTTGATGCTGGATGCCGTCAACGATCCGGCACTGGGACTGCACAATTGGGAAGTGGTCGAGTCCAGCGAACAGGGCATGCTTTCGCAGGTAACCCGTTTCGCCCGCAACAAGTCCTTCATTGTTTTCCAGGGGTGGGCGCCGCACCCGATGAACAGCAAATTCGACATCAAGTACCTGACGGGCGGCGATAAATTTTACGGGCCCGACTTCGGCGCTGCCACAGTCGATACGCAGGTACGCAAAGGCTACCTACAGGAATGCCCGAATGTGGCGAAGCTGCTCGACAATCTTGCATTCGACGTGGAGTACGAGAACAAGGGCATGGATTATATCATGAACGATGGAATGTCCCCGGAAGACGCGGCAAGGCAGGCGATCAAGGATGAGCCGCAACGACTGGACGCTTGGCTGAAGGGCGTATCGACGTTCGACGGGCAGGATGGTCTCACTGCCGTAAAGGCGGGGATCGGCCTGTGA
Source organism: Agrobacterium tumefaciens (assembly GCF_013318015.2). NCBI lineage: Bacteria > Pseudomonadati > Pseudomonadota > Alphaproteobacteria > Hyphomicrobiales > Rhizobiaceae > Agrobacterium > Agrobacterium tumefaciens. The sequence goes on from NZ_CP115841.1 coordinate 1,650,588, forward strand.
CAGCAATATTGCAGGATGATTGGGAGAAGCGGAAGCAATATGTAGAATTGCCCCGCGGTCGCCAGCTGGCTTTCATCGACACCGGCGGTCCGGGCCCAGTCCTGCTGATGCTGCATGGTTTTTCGGACACCAGCCGCAGCTTCTCCATGCTGGAGCCTTTTTTCAGCGAATACAGGCTCATCGTCCCTGACCTGCCCGGACACGGTGTTTCCTCGGCGGGACAGAGCCTGCATGTCGCTGATTTCGCCGAAACGGTCGATCGGTTTCTAACGCTCCTGGGTATTTCACGGCTGTTTCTGCTCGGCCACTCCATGGGTGCGATGACCACTATCGAACTTGCCGCCCGGCGAGGCGACACGATCCGGGCTCTTGCCCTCATCTCGGCAACGCTTGAGCCGGATTTTGGCGCGGAAAGCCAGTTGACCAGAGATATTCTCGCACTTCGGGACCCGATCGGACCCAATAGCGGCTTTCTGCGCGGCTGGTATTCGTGCAGTCAGCCAGTCGACGATGATTTTCTGTCGAGAATGAAACAGGATGCCGCCAATATGCCGGCTGCCATCTGGCATGGCGTCGTTGAGCGCTTTGCGGATACAAACCTGCATCACAGCGCGTCCAGAATAAAAAAACCGGTACTGTGCCTCGCCGGTTTCGAAGACCCCCTTTTCGGCGCGTCGCATCGTCGAAAATTGGCCGCCGCCTTTCCCGAGGCTCAAACCGTTACGCTCGATGGGCATGGCCACAATCCGCATTGGGAAAACCCGAAGGGCGTATCCACGCTGATCGCCGATTTTTTCGCGGATGTGATGACCGACTGCGCTAAGTAAGAGGGTGGAGTGCGCCGGTTGAACAAGTTTCTGGAAACAACTGACAAATCGATTTCGATTCAGGTGCCGATGTTGTAACGCTTCGCTGAATAATCATATTTTGGCTGGCCATGACAGAAACGACCCATCCCCGCCTGAACCCGTTGCACCTTGCCGCCGCCTTCGCAAGCGGCTGTCTTCTGACATTGATGGTGCATTTCAACGGCCAGCTTGCGCATTACGGTAACGCACTTTTCTCCTCCTGGACTGCACACGGCACCGGCACGGTGGCGGCGCTGATCTATCTCGCGATCATGCGCCCGAAGACGGAGGCGGGTGCGCTGGCCAAACCGAAGGCGCCGCTCTGGGCCTATTGCGGTGGGGTGATTGGTGCGGCCATCGTCATCCTCACCTCCACCGCCGTCAATTCGCCGCTTGCCCTCTCCGGCACCATCGCGCTCGGGTTGGGCGGACAGGTGATCTTCAGCCTTCTGGCCGATTTCTTCGGCCTGTTTGGCCTGCCCAAACGGCGGCCGGATTTGCGTGACATGGCGGCGGTGGCAATGATTCTCTGTGGCAGCGCACTTATTATCCTTGTCGGGAGAACGGCATGATCGTCTGGATAGCCATGGCGTTTACCGGCGGCGTCTTTGTGGCACTAAGCCGTCAGGTCAACGGCCGCCTCAGCCTGTCGAACTCACCGCTGATCGCCTCGTTCTGGAACCATATCGTCGGTTTCGGGGTATTGACCGTCATCGGCCTCATCGTCGGCGGCCTCATTCCGCCAGGCGCGGCCGACGCGCCGTGGCTTGCCTTTATCGGTGGCCCCATCGGTGTTGTCTTCATCGCTTCGGGAAGCTGGCTCATCCCCCGCATCGGCGCGGTCAATACCGCACTTCTCGTCATCAGCGGCCAGATGGTCTCAAGCGTCGTGCTCGACTTTTTCAGCGATCAGCCGCCGAAACTCTGGGCGAGCGCACTCGGCATTCTGCTGATTCTCGCCGGCATGGTGCTGACCCAGCGACGCGGCCGCTAGGGCATTTCTCCGGTAAAAATGTGCAGCGGTTTTACGTCCGGGAAAGCGTAAATCAGGTATCGCTGTCGCGTGAGAACATGCTGAGCAGGGTCTTGCCGCCACTCTTGCCACCGCTGCTTGCGAGCGTCGGGCGACCACCATTCAGCTTCGGCACCACGACCATGCGTTTGACTTCGCCACGTTTGAAGGCCGCAAGGAACCGGGAGTAATCCCGGAACACAACGCAGCCATTCGATTCACCGCGTTTCGCCAGCATATAGGTGTGGGCGAGAAGACCGTCGCGGCCATGCGGATTGACGCCATTTTCCGGTGTCAGACGGATTGCTTCGACGCCATGGAACCGCGCCTCGCGCATCGTCAGACGATAGCTGGAGGGCGGCGTCGAGCCGCGCATTCTCACATGAACATAGTCGGGGTTGTCGCGCATCTTGCCGATGCCCGAATGTGCCTCGAGCTTTTCGCCGTTCGGCATATGAACCAGGCCGGAGGAAATATCGTAGATCGCCGTGCCGTTGCCGCGATCCGGCCACGGAACCGCATCCATCTTGCTCGGCTCGCGCACCGGATTATCAGGTTTTGCAAAGGCGAGCATGCCGGCCGTGCCCTGCCGCGGCTGCTGGGGTGCACGCGCAGGCACCGGCGCATCGAAAGCAGGTGCGGAAGCAACGGCTGCCGGGTGTTCATCGGTCTTCGCTAGAACGGCGGGGCGGGGTGATGGCTCCACCGTTTCGGCAGCCGCAACCTCGGGCCGGAAGCTTGGCAAAGGGACGTCGTCCGGAAGCAGGCTGCTCGCCTCTTCCTCGATCTGCGGGCGCCCTAATGCCACTTCAAATGCCGGATGTTGCGATGCGGCGCTCTGATATGCGACCTCTGTGGTGCGTCCAAGCGCCGAATCGACGATGGCGGAGGGCCGCAGCGCTGCAAGTTCCTTGACTGTCGCCTGCCCCTTCGCGTTCGCAGCCGCGCCAAAACGCTCGCGGAACTCCTTCTCGCCGATTTCGGGCATGATGCCGGCAAGGCGAACCGCCTTCTGCGAGCCATGGCTGTGGTCGCTCAGACGGGAAAATTTGCGGACGTGAATATCCCGTGCGGCTGCGCCGGAAATCGCAGCCTCGCCAGACTCCAGCCTCGCCACCAGCGTCTTCTCAAACTGCCCGACACCATGCGATGCGGCCGCCATCGTGTGAAGCGAGGCGAAGGCAGCGAAGGCGAACAGACCGGCAAAGGCACCACCGCCAAGCAGAGCGGACATTCGGCCAAGAGAAAAGGATTTGCCTCTCTTGAGGCAAGACGAACCGGCAAGACCGGCGCCATTATAAGCCGCAGCAGAATACGCCATGATACTCGTTACTCGAACCGTTCACGCACACCCGGGCAAAGCCGGAGGGATTTTGGGGCATCCGAACAGCGGGTGGACACCCGGCCGATTTCGGAACTGACTGGTTCGAAGCATGACGAATTATGGTAACCAAAGTGTTTACGAGTCCCTGCAAAAATAATTCGTTAAGGTCTGCGCATTATCGGGCGAAGGCAAAACAATGACTTGCGCGGGCTGGGCATGCATCTGCATCGCCTTTTCGCGGAAAATGCCCCGCAGGGCGTCATCGGCCTTTAAAGTTTACGTCGCCGCATCGTCAGGTAAATTCCGACTTTGCCGGAAATTTGCTGTAAATGCGGCAGGACTGCGACGGAGCAAATCTATGCCATCAGCCGTCAAGCACACACAAAGCTGGTAAGGGCACTTGATCCGTTGCTGCCGGCTTGGCATCCTGCCGGAAATAAGGGAGGCAAATCATGAAGGCGCTGCTGCTCATCGATATCCAGAACGGCTTTTGTCCGGGCGGTAATCTGGCTGTCGCCGATGGCGACCGGATCGTGCCCGTCGCCAACGCCCTGATCGACAATGGCGGTTACGATCTGATCGTCGCCTCGCAGGATTGGCACCCGGAAAATCACGGCAGCTTTGCCTCGCAGCATGTCGGCAAGAAGCCGTTCGATATGGGTGAACTCTCCGGCAAACCGCAGATGATGTGGCCGGACCATTGCGTGCAGGGCACGCCGGATGCGGAATTCCATCCCGACCTCAAGACGGAGGCTTTCGACTATATCCAGCAGAAAGGCGAAAATCCCGCCGTCGACAGCTATTCCGCCTTTCGCGACAATGATCAGGGGGCAACGACAGGTCTTGCCGATTATCTGACGCGCCAAGGCGTAACCCAGCTCGACATATGCGGGCTCGCCACCGATTATTGCGTCAGTTTCTCGGTGCTCGATGCCCTCGACATGCTGCCTGGCGTCAAGGTCCGTTTCATCGAGGATGCCAGCCGCGGGATCGATCCCCAAGGTATACAGGCGTCGATTGCGGCCATGCGGGAAAAAGGCGCGACCATCCTCAAAAGCCGCGACATTTTGGACGACTGATGGCCGGTCATCGCAGCCTCGGCTTCTCCAGCACGTCGATATCGCCTGCCGCATCCTCCAGGCGCCGCAGGATCGCGGCATGCGCATCCTTGAGCCCCTGATTGTAAAAGACATATCCGACTTCTTCGGCCAGAAAGTCGACGAAGATTTCCGCCTGCAGCAAGCCGATCTCGGTTTCGGTCTCCCGGGCCAGATACTCCCGAACACGCGCGGCCAGCACTGCCCTGTCCTGCTTCTCCAGCATTGATCCTCCATTATTCAATCGTTTGGGCGGGGAGCAAAAACCGGGTGAGGCCTTCCGTCCGACGTCGCGTATCGGCGTTACCGTAACGGAAGCTTCAAGGGAATCAATCGATCCATTCATGCAATTTGTTTGCCAGCCGGCCGGGACGGCGATAGAGCGGCGGGCAAGGAGTTCCTGAACAATGTCCAATGCAGATTTCCGCGAAGGCCTCAAAAGCGGCTTTCCGATCGCCCTTTCCGCCGCTCCCTTTGGCGCGCTGTTCGGCGCGGTCGCGGTCGATAACGGGCTGAGCGTCGCCGAAGCGACGATCATGAGCGGCACCGTCTATGCCGGTGCCAGCCAGCTGGTCGGCATCGAATTATTCGGCCAGAAGGTTGCCCCCTGGCTGATCGTGCTATCGGTGTTTGCCGTCAATTTTCGCCATATTCTCTATTCGGCCGCCATTGCCAGAATGATTACCAACTGGACTTTCCTGCAAAAGGCCATCGGGTTCTTCGTACTGGTGGATCCACAATTCGCCGAGTCGGTCAGGAAATACGAAAACACTGGCGTGGTCGGTTTTGCCTGGTACATGGGCTTCGCCACGCCGATCTATATTCTGTGGCTGGTGATGACCATTGTCGGCGCATCGCTCGGCAATCTCGTCGGCGACCCGAAAGCCATCGGCCTTGATGTGCTGTTGCCGATCTATTTCATGGGCATGGTTTTGAGCTTCCGCCAGCGGGAGAATTTTTACCCGGTGATGCTGGCAAGCGCTCTTGGCGCAACCGTTGCCTATCACATCGTCGGCTCGCCCTGGCATGTCAGCCTCGGCGCGCTTGCCGGTATTCTCGTCGCAGTCGTCTATCCGCCGAAACCAACCGGCGAGGCCAATTCTGAAAGCAAGGTGGAAACGCCATGAGCGATCTGCTGCACGCCGACACGCTGATCCTGATCGCGCTCGCCACCGTCGCCACCTATCTTACCCGCATCGGCGGTTATGTTCTGATGACGCGGATGAAATCCATCCCGCCGCGCATGGAAGCGGGATTGAACGCCGTTCCCGTGGCGGTTTTGACGACCCTTGTCGCACCCGCCTTTTTTGAAGGCGGATACGAGGTGAAGATCGCAATGGTGGCCGCTCTTCTGGTCTGCCTGCGTTTCCCCGGCCTGACGATGCTGACCATTGGCTGGGCGATCGTTATCGCCATCAGGCACTTTTCTATCCTTTAAGCGTTCCGCGCCAGAGGCTGCGTGGCCGCAACAAGCCACGCTTTCACCTCTTCATCCGCGATCAAAGGCGAGAGCTTTTCCAGAACGCCGGCGTGATAGGCATTCAGCCAGTCCAGTTCGTCGTCGGTCAAAAGTGCCGTGACGACCTGCCTGCGATCGATAGGGCACCAGGTCAGGGTCTCGAAGGACAACATCGGCTGATCGCCGCCCGCGACTTCCGCCGCCTCGCGCACATAGATCAGGTTTTCGATGCGGATGCCAAAAGCGCCGGGGCGGTAATAACCGGGCTCATTCGACAGAATCATGCCCGGCAGAAGTTCCTGCGTCGAAAGCCGAGAAATACGCTGCGGCCCCTCATGCACCGAAAGATAGGAGCCGACGCCGTGGCCGGTGCCATGAGCATAATCCGCACCGGCCTTCCACAGCGCGATACGCGCCAGGGGATCGAGATCGCAACCACGCGTTCCCTTGGGAAACCGTGCGTCGCTGATGGCGATCACGCCCTTCAGCACCAGCGTGAAGAAACGCCGCTGATCTTCCGGGACATTGCCGATTGCCACGGTGCGGGTGATGTCAGTGGTGCCGTTGACATATTGCGCGCCGGAATCGACGAGGAACATCTCACCATCGCCAAGTGTCCGGTCCGTATCGGTGGTGACGCGATAATGGATGATGGCGGCATGTTCGCCAGCGCCCGAAATCGTATCGAAAGACACGTCCTTCAGAGGATTCTGGAGAGACTGCCCCACTTTGGCGCGCGCAGCCTCCAGCGCCTTCACGGCCGCGATTTCGGTAACGCTGCCCGGTTGCTGACGATCCAGCCAGCACAGATATTCAACCATAGCCGCGCCGTCCTGCACATGTGCCGCTGCCGAGCCGGCAAGCTCCGCCGCGTTCTTGCACGCGCGCGGCAAGCGGACGGGATCGGCCTCCTCGATCAAGGTGCCACCCGCCGCCGTAATCGCCCCTGTCAGCGCCACAGGCGTCAGATCGGCGTCCACCATGACGCGGCCCTTGGCGCTGGCAATGGCGTGCAGACGATCGGCGATAGTCGATGGCGGCAATTGCGTCGCCAGCTGTGCCAGATAGGCCTCGGCCTCGATACCGGTCTTGCGTTTGTCGAGAAAAATATCAGCCTTGCCATCCGCATAGATGATGGCGCGGGCAAGCGGATGCGGCGTGTGCGGCACATCGTTGCCGCGAATATTGAAAATCCAGGCAATGGAAGACGGATCTGTCACCAGCAGGGCATCGGCTCCCTTGGCCGACACCGTCTCTGCCAGCGAGGCGATCTTTTCCTTCGCCAGCTTGCCGGTGAAGGCTTCCGGCTGAATGACGACAGGCTCCAGCGGTTCTGACGGGCGGTCGTGCCACAGCGCATCGAGTGGGTTGTTTTCGAGCAGGACGACGGAACCGCCCTTCCCCGCAAGCGCCTTTTCCAACCGCTTCAATTCAGCGCCGGTATGCAGCCACGGATCGATCCCGAGCCGAAAGCCCGCAGCCCCGTGCTCCGACAACCAGACGGAAGGCGGGGCACCGACCAAATCACCACCGCTGAACACCGATTGATCGACCTGCGACTTCAACTGCGTGGTATAGCGACCATCGACAAACACCACCGCCTCTGCGCGCGTTACCAGCGCAATGCCGGCAGAGCCGGTAAATCCGGTCAGCCATGACAGACGCTCAGATGATTCAGGTACATATTCGCCCTGATATTCATCGGCACGCGGCACCAGGAAACCATCGATACCAAGGGCGTCGAAACTGGCACGCAGCGCCTCGACGCGGGCCTTGCCGAATTGCGGCGCGGATTTGTTTTCGAAGGTCTGGAACATGGGCATCTTTCGGGAACTGTCATGAGGAAAGCGGTCGGTAACGCCGTCAAATCATTGGCGCGCAACGACAATGCCATGCCGGCAAACCCGGTTTCAAGCCATATGTGCCATCAACCATTACGACAGGCACGCGCGCTGCCATTTACCCCAAAGGCCGAGAAAAGACGCCGCTAAATTGAGCAATTTTCCCTAAATAAGTAATATTGAAAAGCCGCAGACATGCGAAAAACGCATACCTACCTTGAAGCAAGACCCCTAACCAAACAAAAACACATCGCTTATCTTCAAGCCAACACAGCGAGAGACACACTCTCCTGGCAAACAAGGATTTGAAGCAATGGCAAAATCTTTCCTCCGCACCGCTTTCGATCGCGTCATTGAAGCACGCGAGCGTCAGGTCAGCCGTCATGTCAACGCAGCCCTGCTTAACCTCGACGACAAGTCGCTCGAAGCGCTCGGCATGAACCGCGCCGAACTTCGCCGCACCGCAAAGTCCAGCTACGTATTCTGATCACTTCGGGCGCGGCGATCCTCCCTCCACCGCGCAGGAACAGGAATACGTCGACCCGCTTGAGCGATTCTCCTCCAATATGCTCGCGGGTTTTCAGGCGGCGCGAAAGCGCCGCCTTTTCTTTGTCCGGAAACGAATGCTGCTAAAGCGTCAGTCCTTGCGCAGATGCAGCGTGACCCAGCCATTGCGCCAGATGGTGCGGACGTGGGAGAGCCGCGCGCCATTATAGGCCGCAAGCACCTTCCAGCGCTGCGATGCGAGAATTCCCGACAGGATGACGGTGCCGCCGGGCGCCAGATGCGTGACAAGCTGCGGCGCCATCTTGATGAGCGGCCGCGCCAGAATATTGGCGATGATGAGATCGAACGGGCCGTATTTGCGGAAAGCGTCGGAGTGGAAACCCGGAGCGGTTTCAAGCGCCAGCCCGGAGACGATGCCGTTCAGCCGCACATTCTCCCTGGCCACGCGCACCGCGATGGGATCAATGTCCGTTGCGAGTACCGGAATATAGCGCATCTTGCGCACGGCAATTGCCAATACACCGCTGCCGGTGCCGAGATCGAGCGCATTGCGCACGGTCCGCGCCCGCAGAACATCCTCGATCATCTCAAGGCAGCCCGCTGTCGTGCCATGATGGCCGGTGCCGAAAGCCTGACCGGCCTCGATCTCGATGGCCAGATCGTTGGGCTTGATCTTATCGCGATCATGCGCGCCGTGAACGATGAAGCGCCCTGCCCGTACCGGTTTCAGCCCCTCGAGCGACTTGGCGATCCAGTCGATGTCGGGAACGATCTCCTTTTCGATGGCGAGGCCGGGAAAGGCGGGAGCCAGCAAGGTGTCGATGCGCTCGCGGAATTCGTCTTCCTGCTCGGCCATCAGGTAAACCGAAGCTTCCCAGATGTCGCGTTTCTCATCCACCTCGGTGGTGGCGATCGCGACATCCTCCTCGCCGAAATAGTCCGACATGAGATCGAGGATTTCACCGGCCTTGATTTCGGTCGTGGTGACGTAAAGTCGGATTTCGCTCACGGCAGGCTGCTTTCTCTAGCTAAGGTTCTTAAGGCTTGCCTTTGCCACAAAACCTCCGCCAGTCCAATAAGCCAGGCACAATTATGCCGTCTCGTTCAGCCCTTCAGCAGATTCTGGAGCTTCTGCTCGGCAACATCGGGGTTCTCGCCATAGGCGATGGTGCCGGAAAAACGACCATTGGCGTCAAGCAGGATCACGGAAGCCGTGTGATCCATGGTGTAGTCACCATTCGGATCCTTGTCATCGACCGGCACCTTCTTGGCATAGATGCGATAGCCTTTCAGCGTTTCGGCAATCTTGTCGGCCGGACCGGTGATGCCGGTGATCCGCTTCGAGACGTTGGAGACATATTGCTGCATGAGCTCAGGCGTATCGCGCTCGGGGTCTACGGATACGAAATAGGCCTGCAGCTTGTCGCCGGCCGGGTCTACCTTCTCCATCCAGCCGTTCAGCTCGAACAACGTCGTTGGGCAGACTTCCGGGCAATGGGTGAAACCGAAAAAGAGCGCCGTGGGCTTGCCCTGAAACGCCTTTTCGGTGATCGGCTGACCGTTCTGCGCCGTGAGTTCGAACGGCACGCCATAGGCCGTTTCCACCATTTCCTCACGGGTCTTCGTCATTTCGAGCGTCAACCAGCTGACGACACCGACAAGAACGACCACCACGGCCCACAATACGATGCGAATATTTCTCATTGTCCTAATCCTACCCCCGAAGGCCGGCCGCATGACGTGGGCCTCCATCGTCTGATAACGAACAGCGGTGGCGACGGCAAATCAACTGGGCGTATTTGCCTAAACCGCGCTGATTTGTCACAAAGCCGGGACGGGACGGCAGATTACAGACACCAGGCGATGCCGCTTTGCACGGCGGAGAGGAAAATATCCGTGCCGTGTCGCACCCAGCCATCGAAGGCAAGAAGCACGACGGCAAGCGAAGCCGCTACCGCAAGGCTTGCAAGAATAAACTTCAGCGGATTGGCAACGAGTGTATTCATGCGTCTGTTATAACCTGTTTGCACCGGCACGAAAACCGCCAAAATACTGGGTTTTGCGAGCGCGGCACCGCCAATTGTTAGGGAAAGTTTAAAATCTTGCTGTGCAATATGGCCATAGCGGTTTCTAAGTTCCGACATGATGTCTCCCGGTCCACTCCGGCCACCGCATAAAGCTCAATCATGCATGGGCCTGCCTAAGAGCCGCCAGAGGAAACCTGCCGTCATGTCCAACGCCATCAAGCAATCCGGCGCATATCTCGAAATCGTTTCCTTCCATCTCGGCGGTCAGGAATTCTGCATCGACATCATGGCGATCCGCGAAATCCGCGGCTGGGCGCCGGTTACCCCGATGCCGCACACGCCGCCTTATGTTCTCGGCCTCATCAACCTGCGCGGCGCCGTCATCCCCGTCATCGACATGGCAGGCCGCCTCGGCATGAAAATGACCGAACCCTCCGAGCGCTCCGCCATCATCGTCACCGATATCGGCGGCAAGCTGGTCGGACTTCTGGTAGAACAAGTCTCCGACATGATGACCATCCGCTCCGAAGACCTGCAGCCGGCGCCCGACATCATTCCCGAAGAACAGCGCAACTTCTGCCGCGGCATCGTGGCGCTGGAAAAGAGCATGGTGTGCTTCCTCAACCTCGACACCGTGATTGCCGACGAGCTGGCGCGCGAAGCGGCTTAATAGAGCCGGTGAGGTTTTGATAATATAACGCGCAGGTTCCACAGCTTGCCCTGAGGGGTACGGCAGGGTCGGAAACCTCTCCTCCGTCATGCTCGGGCCTGTTCCGAGCATCTAAAACCTATCGATTTTACGATACGTGATTTAATCCTCGGGACAGGCCCGAGGATGACGTCGCGGGTGAATTATGGTGTCAGCAGTACCAAGGGCAAAGCCTCAAGGCTTGCCCTTTTCCCACGTCACCTGCTGGTTATAGAGAGGCACCGTCGAAATCGCCATCTTGGCCGAGCCATCCTTCAGCTCGCGCGCATGGACCAGATAGATCAGCGTGTCATTCGCCTTGTCGTAAACGCGACTGACGACCAGCTTCTTCCACACCAGCGACATGCCCTGCCGGAACACCTCTTCGCCGCCCTTCGAAAGATCGATATCACCGATTTCGACCGGACCCGTCTGGCTGCACGAAATGGCGTTGTTGGAAGGGTCCTCAAACCAATTGCCATTCTTCAGCCGGTCGATGACGCCACGATCGAAATAAGTGACATGGCAGGTCACGCCCTTGATCTTGGGATCGGCAATAGCCTCGATGACGATATCGTTGCCGACCCAATCGACACCGACCTTACCGACGACCTCCGAATGCGCAACCGTCACCGGAAACAACACCAGAAAGCCTGCAAACAAACCCGAGAGCGTTTTCATCGTCATCGCATGTTCTCCGTTATGCTACTTCAAACATAAGTGCCGGGAACGGTTACGCAACCCGCGAGACAACACGTTTTTTCATGCTGCACGGCTGATAGCCCGTGGAAGTGAGACGGCCGGCAACCATGCCGATCTTTTCCGGCAGGTCACGGATATGGTCAACGCGCAACGCCCTGGCCGCCGCAATCGATGCCGCAGCGCAGACGACAGCATCTTCGGCGGCGTTATGGTGCACGAAACGCAGCTGGAGGTGATGGGCAATCACATTCAGCTTGTGCGACGCCAGCTGCGGCCAGACATGGCGGGCAATCTTGACGCTGCACAGATAGGAAAGATCAGGATAGGACTGCCGGTATTTGTCGAAGGATGCCCGCATGACGCTGAAATCGAAGGCGGCATTGTGGGCAATCATCGTGGCGCCGTGGAAATCGTCGATGAATTCTTCCATCACATCAGGGAATTCCGGCGCATCCTCTACATCGGCAGGGCGAATACCGTGCACGGCAATATTGAAGGGCGAGAACCGCATGTCCTTCGGCCGGATGAGCCGTTCCTCGACGCGAACGATCTCACCGTCTTCTATCCACGCAAGCCCGATGGAGCAGGCGCTACCCCGTTCCTCATTGGCGGTCTCGAAATCGATGGCGATGGTTTTCAAGAGTGATTCCCGTTGTTTCATTCCGGCATAGACCGGATTGGCGTCAAAGAGAACCGGCTTCGGTAGACCCCGCTTCCGCAAGCATCCAGTCAAGCAACCTCACAAGATCGGGATTATCAAGCATGCGCCGCGGATAAACCAGGAAATAGGCAAGCGTGCTGGCAATGTCCGTGCCGAAGGGAGCTATCAGCGCTCCCTCGGCAAGTTCGCGGGAAACAAGCGAGCGTCGCGTCAGCGCAACACCATGCCCGGCCTTGGCCGCGTCCAGCGCGCCGTTGCTGTCGATGAACACGGTGCCCCCGGAAGCATCGACCTCTGTAGCCCCCGCCGTTTCCAGCCAGCGCCGCCACTCGTTGCGGTTTTCATCGTGCAGAAGCGGCACGCATTTCAGATCACCGGCCACCCGAAGCGGGCCATATTTTTCAAAAAGTTGTGGTGAGCAGACCGGCAAGGTGCTGTCGTCTATGAATCGGATGCTTTCCAGCCCTTCATAGCGACCAAAACCGTGACGCACGGCCAGATCGACATCGTCCCTTGAGAAATCCACCAGCCGGTTCGTCACGCTGATACGAACATCGACTTGCGGATGTTGTTGCTGAAAGCCGGGCAATCTCGGCATCAGCCATTGCACCGCAAAAGTTGGCGTGCAGCTTAACGTCAAGACCGTAATCTCTGATCGCGCCGTCAGTTCCGCCGTCGCCTCGCGCATCATCCGGAATGCGGTGCGAAGGGAACCGTAATACCGCTCCCCTTCCCTCGTCAGCTGGATGCTGCGCGGCTTGCGGACAAACAGCTGCACGCCAAGGCGGGCTTCCAGCTCCCGGATTTGCAGGCTGACCGCGCCGGGGGTGACGTTCAACTCGTTGGAGGCAAGCGTGACACTGCGGTAGCGCGCCGCAGCCTCAAAGGCCTGCAATCCTTTCAAGGAAGGGAGTTCTGCAACCATGGTTTAGCTGAGCTCAATTATCCGACGAGAAACTATCGTTTGAAAACAGCATAATATGAGGAGTAAATAGATGCAACGGGCACGGACGGAACCAAGATTGCCAGACGACTGATTGAGCTAAACTCAACCGATATCGGGTGGCTGAACGTGGCGTTCTCTGTGACTATTTCAATTTTCCAGCGGTGGGAGAGACGAAGGTGGCAATACAAAAACAGATGGATGCCAGCGAATGGGGGATGCTTGTGGCGCTCTCGCTGCTGTGGGGCGGATCGTTCTTTTTCATCGGCATTGCCGTCAAGGAACTGCCGCCCGTCACCATCGTCACGCTGCGTGTCAGCCTCGCTGCCACGGCAATGCTGATCGTCTGCCGCATCATGGGCCTTCATCTGCCACGGCAATGGGCCGTATGGCGCGCCTTTTTCGGCATGGGCCTGCTCAACAACATCATTCCCTTCTGCCTGATCGTCTGGGGCCAGACCCATATTGCCAGCGGGTTGGCCTCGATCCTCAATGCGACGACGCCGCTCTTTACCGTCATCGTCGCCCATTTCCTCACAGCCGACGAGAAGATGACGGGCAACAAGCTGGCGGGTGTTCTCATCGGTTTTGCCGGCGTGGCGACGATGATCGGCCCGGCAGCCTTTGGCGGTGCGATCTCCGGCCTCTGGGGTCAGATTGCCATTCTCGGCGCAGCGATCTCCTATTCTTTCGCGGGCATATTCGGCCGCCGCTTCAAGGCCATGGGCGTGCCGCCACTGATGACCGCCACCGGCCAGATATCGTCTTCGACACTGATGCTGATCCCCGCCGCGCTCCTCATTGACAAGCCTTGGACGCTTGCCATGCCGAGCCTCGGCACCTGGGGCGCACTCATCGGTATCGCGCTCTTGTCCACGGCCCTGGCCTACCTCATCTTCTTTCGCATCCTTGCAACTGCCGGCGCCACCAATCTCGCGCTCGTCACCTTCCTCATTCCCGTCAGCGCCATCCTTCTCGGTTCGCTCATTCTCGGAGAACAGCTGGAAATCAAGCACTTCGCTGGAATGGCGATGATTGCCGCCGGCCTTGCCGCGATTGACGGCAGGCTGCCGGCGAAACTAAGAGATTTCCTGCGCAAGGCCCCCGCTTGACAGTGACAGTTCGTAAAAGCATTCTCGCCATCATGATCGCTATCAAAACGACGACCACCCGCCATATGACGATGACCGGTCAACCGGCAGGGAAAGGCATGTCCGCGCACTGAGCGATCAACATCCACCCCTGCCGATAAGAGCAGGGGTGTCACGCCTGCTCCGAACGCGCCACAAGGAGACAGGCATGAACATGAAACCAGCGGATATTACAAACAAGCCATTTGATCTAAAGGACGTTGTCCTGCGCGCCACCCGGCTTGAAGACGTCGAAGCCTTGACGGAAATGCTCAACCTTCCCGGCGTCCGGCACGGCACCCTTCGGCAGCCTTTCCAGACGATTGAAAAGACGAGGAAATCGATAGAAAACCGAGCCCCTACCGACATCGTCATCGTCGCGGAGTGGCACGGAAAACTCGTTGGTAACGCCGGATTATACCGCAGAGCGGGCAGACAATACCATGTCGCCGATCTTGCGATGTCCGTTCACGACGATTTTGCCGGAAAGGGCGTCGGTTCAAGGCTTCTGACGGCGCTCATCGACGCGGCCGACAACTGGCATGATATCCGCCGCATCGAACTGAATGTCTTCACCGACAATCTCGCCGCCCTCCGGCTCTATGAGAAACTCGGTTTCGAACGCGAGGGCACCTTGCGCAACGATGCCTATCGCGACGGCAAATATGTGGATGCCTACGTCATGGCGCGTCTGCGCTGATGTTTCAGGCGGACAAATGATCGGCAATCACTTCCCGAATGGTCCGACGTGACCATTCGGCCAGTTTCTCATCACGTCCACGTTGAGCCTCAAGCGTGATCAACGCCTTCCACAGCGCCCAGCCGCGCCCGCGCTGCCATGTGGCATTGTCGAGATCCATCGCCTGGCGAAAGACGTTCCGGCTTTCGGCGTCGAGCACGTTCCATGCCAGAATGAGATCGGAAGATGGGTCTCCGACGCCGGAACTGCCGAAGTCTATGACGGCTGAGAGGCGGCCATCTCTCACCAGCAGATTGCCTTCGGCAATATCGCCATGCACCCAAACGCCCTGGCCCTGCCAGCTGCTCGAAAGAGCAAGCTGCCATATTTCCATGGCCAGCCTCTGATCGACCTCATCGGCGAGGCGCAACGTCGCCGCCCTCGCCTCGCCGTCATAGACCGCAAGCGACCCACCGCGGTGGAAATTTTGCTCGCCCGCAAGCGGACCATCCGTCGCATCGATGCCCTGCAGGGATTTCAAAAACGCTGCTACGTCGACGGCTATTGTTGCGAGATTTATATGCCCAAGATGCCGGGCGAGAGGCTCGCCATCAAGCCAGCCATAAACGGACCATGGAAACGGATAATCTTGTCCCGGCTCCCCAATCGCAAATGGCTTTGGGATCGGAAGAGGCAAAAGAGGCGCAAGCTTCGGCAGCCAGCGATGCTCCTTCTCCACCTGTGCCACATAGCGGCCAGCGCTCGGCAGGCGAACGAGCATATTATCACCAAGGCGGAAGCTGCGATTATCCCAGCCGCTCAGTTCCACTGGCCTGACATCAAGCTCCGCCCATTGCGGAAACTGGCTTGCGATCAGCGCTCGCACCTGCTGCCTAGAGATGACGATGCGGTCATCCATGTCCCGTCCCCCGTTTCAGGATGAGACCCATAGCGGCGCGAAACAACGAGGCGATGACGGTGCTTCAGCCACCGATCAGCGCCAGCCACTCGTCCTCGTCCATGGTCTGAACGCCCAGCTCCGCCGCCTTGGCAAGCTTGGAACCTGCCCCCGGCCCGGCCACCAGAATATCCGTCTTCTTCGATACGGAGCCGGCCACCTTGGCGCCCAGACTTTCCGCACGGGCCTTGGCCTCGTCGCGCGTGAATTTTTCCAGAGACCCCGTAAAGACCACCGTCTTGCCCGCTACCGGGCTGCCTTCGGTCGAGGGCTTCTCGGCCTCCTTCGGCCGCAGCTCCCGTATCAGCCGGTCGATGACATCGAGATTGCGCGGTTCCTTGTAGAATTCGATGATGGCGCGCGCCACGACCTCGCCGATGCCATCGATACTGTTGAGTTCGGCCCAGGCATCGCTCGCCGGGTCGGCTGCCGCCTTCATGGCTTCCTCGAAATGCTCATAGGTGCCATAGGAACGCGCTAGAAGCTTCGCCGTGGTTTCACCGACATGACGAATGCCGAGAGCGAAGATAAGCCGATGCAGATCGATCTCGCGGCGGGCATCGATGGCATCGAACAGTTTCTTGACACTGACCTTGCCGAAGCCATCTATGTTTTCGAGCTTGGTAAGATGCGATGCCTCCTGCCGCGCCTTCAGCGTGAAAATATCAGGCGCGGTCTTGATGGAGAGGGCCGGATCCTCGCTTTCGAAGAAGAAATCGATCTGCTTGGTACCCAACCCCTCGATATCGAAGGCATTGCGCGAAACGAAATGTTTCAGATGCTCGACCGCCTGCGCCCGGCAGACGAAACCGCCGGTGCAGCGCGTGACCGAATCGAGCTTGCCGGTCTTTTCATTGCGCTCCCGCACCGCATGGCTGCCGCACACAGGACATTTCTCCGGAAACGCATATTTCACCGCCTCAGCCGGTCGCTTCTCCAGAAGAACATCCAGCACCTGCGGAATGACATCGCCTGCACGCTGCACGATGACAGTATCGCCAATGCGGATATCATGATCCTCGGGCCGAATGCGCTCGCCGCTATTGCCGATACCCTCGATGTAATCGGCATTGTGTAGCGTCGCATTGGTGACGACGACGCCGCCGACGGTAATCGGGGTGAGACGCGCAACCGGTGTCAGCGCGCCGGTGCGCCCTACCTGGATTTCAATGTTCTCGACCGTGGTGAAGGCCTGTTCGGCCGGGAACTTGTGTGCGGTGGCCCAGCGCGGGCTGCGCGAACGGAAACCCAGCCGTTCCTGAAGGTCCAGCCGGTCGACCTTGTAGACCACGCCGTCGATATCGTAATCGAGATCGGGTCGCGCGACGCCGATTTCATTATAATGTTCAAGCAATTGTTCGGCAGAGGTGAATCGCTTCATCAGCGGATTGACCGGGAAACCCCATTCCCGGAATTTCTCGACGATACCATATTGCGTGTCGGCAATCCGCGTCGGCTGGCCGCCATTGGAGACCTCGCCAAGAGCATAGGCAAAGAACCGCAGCTTGCGTTTCGCCGTCACATTGGCGTCAAGCTGGCGCAGCGAACCGGAGGCCGTGTTGCGCGGGTTCACGTAGGTCTGCTTGCCATCGGCCTCCATCTGGGCATTGAGCGCCATGAAGTCGCTCTTGGCCATATAGACTTCGCCGCGCACCTCCACCACATCGGGTACATCGGCAGGCAGCTCGTTCGGAATTTCCTTGATGGTCTTGATATTGGCGGTGACGTTCTCGCCCGTCGTGCCGTCGCCACGTGTTGCTGCCGTCTTCAGCTTGCCGTTCTCGTAGCGGATGGACATGGAAAGTCCGTCGATCTTCGGCTCGGCGGTAAAGGCAATCGAACCATCCGGCAGGTGCCCGAGGAAGCGGTAAACCGAACTGACGAAATCGCGCAGATCACCTTCAGAAAACGTATTGTCGAGTGAAAGCATCGGCCGCGCATGCACGATGGGCGCGAAGGTGGGAAGCGGCGTGAAGCCGACTTTCTTCGACGGGCTGTCGGCCCGCACCAGCGCCGGGAAAGCCGCCTCTATGGCATCGTTGCGCCGCTTCAGCGCATCGTAGTCCGCGTCCGAAATTTCCGGCGCGTCCTTGCCATGATAAAGCGCATCGTGGCGGGCAAGCTCGGCTGCCAGAAATGCCAGCTCGGAAGAGGCCTCAAGCTCGGTCAGGTTTTCGACGGGAATCTGGTCTTTCGACATGGAAGAAGCCTCACGGATGAATCTGCAATGCTTTTAGCGAATTATTGGCAAACGCAAAACCATCCTCGCTTTTCAACAGGCGGGAATCCGCTATTCTGAGCATCCGGATGAAACAGAAGCCGGAGCCCCCATGGAACTCACCACCCTCATTGCCTTTGCAGCAGCCTTCTTCGTGTTCGCGGCCAGCCCCGGCCCTGACAATATGACGATCGTCGCCCGCACCATCACCCATGGTGCCGCCTCCGGCCTCGCCTATGGGGCCGGAACCGTTGCAGGAATATTGATATTCCTCACGCTTGCAGCCTTCGGCCTGTCGATCCTCGCCGCCGAAATGGGAACGGTGATGGCGGTGCTGCGCTATGGCGGCGCGGCCTATCTCATCTGGATGGGATTCAAACTCTGGACAGCGGAACCTGTGGTTCCCGATCTGCAACCCATGAATGGCCGCCATAGTCTTCTTTCGATATTCGCCACCGGAACTGCACTCAATCTCGGAAATCCGAAAATGCCGCTCTTTTACGTGGCATTGTTACCGAACGTTGTCGGCACCTCGCTGACGGTCGATCACCTTCTGGCGCTGGCATCCGTCATCGTCGTGGTGGAGGGGGTTGTGATCGGCGCTCATGTGGTTCTGGCTGTGCGGGCAAGAAAGCTGCTGCGTGAGCCAAGAACGTCCGCAGGGTGAACCGGGCTGCGGGCGGCGTCATGATCGGCTCCGGCGTGGCGGTGGCCGTCAGCCGTTAATCCTTGGCGGCAAGCAGGCGGGCGGCGGCAGCCCTCGCCTCATCTGTCACCGAGGCACCGGCAAGCATGCGGGCGATTTCTTCGGTGCGATGTTTCGGCTCCATGGTAGCGACACGCGTGGCGATGCGCTCGGTACCGTCGCCGGAGGGGCCTTTGGAAATGAGAAGATGTGTGGCCGCCCGCGCGGCCACCTGGGGCGCGTGGGTGACGGACAGAACCTGCACGGTTTTCGACAGACGACGCAGCCTCTGGCCAATGGCATCTGCCACAGCGCCTCCAACGCCCGTGTCGATTTCGTCGAACACCAGTGTCGGTGCCGAACCACGATCAGCCAGCGCGACTTTAAGCGCCAGCAGGAAACGGGACAATTCGCCGCCAGAAGCGACTTTCATGATCGGGCCGGGCCGCGTTCCAGGATTGGTCTGAACGTGGAATTCCACGATGTCGATACCGTCAGCCGTCGCTTGCTCCGGGTCGGAGCTGACTTCGACGGTAAAACGTGCCCGCTCCAGCTTGAGCGCCGGAAGCTCCGCCATGACAGCTTCGGAAAGCGCATTCGCCGCATTGTGGCGTTTTTCGGAAAGCGATTTGGCCGCGTGGTCGAAATCGGCTTTCACAACGCCGAGGTTGGCTTCAAGTTTGCCGAGCTTTTCTTCGCCCGCATCGAGGTCGGCGAGATCCGCGACCATTTTTTCCGCGAGCGCCGGTAGATCAGGCACCGCGACATTATATTTGCGTCCGGCGGCGCGTAGCGCAAACAGCCGTTCCTCCACCCGCTCCAGCTCGCGTGGATCGAACTCGGTGCGGCGAAGTGCGGCCTCCACTTCCATCTGCGCGTTGGAAAGGCTGTCGAGCGCGGCATCCAGCAATTGCACGGTGTCTTCCAGCAATCCCGGCGCCTCGTGGCTCTTGCGTTCCAGGCGCCGCATCATGGATGCGATCATGGGCACTGGCGAGGCGTTGCCGTTCAGGAACTCGCTCGCTTCGGCGATATCACCGGCAATACGTTCGGATTTCTGCATCACCGCCCGACGTTCGGCAAGCTCCTCCTCCTCGCCGTCGCGCGGCGAGAGCACCTCAAGCTCCTCGACGGAGGAACGCAGATAGTCCGCCTCTCTGGCAGCAGCCTCAACCTTGGCACGATGGGTTTTCAATGCCCGCTCGGCGTCCTTCCATGTGCGGTAGAAACCCTGAACGGCACGGGCATCGTCGCTAAGCCCGGCAAAAGCATCCAGCAGCGTGCGGTGGGCATCGGTATCGACAAGGGCGCGGTCGTCGTGCTGGCCGTGAATTTCGACCAGTAGCTGCCCCAGCTGACGCATCATCTGCACGCTGATGGCCTGATCGTTGATATAGGCCTTGGTGCGTCCGTCTGCGGATTGCACCCGGCGGAAAATCAGGTCGCCATCGTCATCCAGACCGTTTTCGCGCAGGAGATGCCGTGTGGGGTGGCTGTTCGGAACTTCGAAAGTGGCAGTGACCTGCCCCTTCTCTTCCCCGTGGCGCACCAGGCCGCCATCACCGCGGCCCCCGAGGGCCAGCGACAGGCTGTCAAGCAGAATGGATTTGCCCGCGCCCGTCTCACCCGTCAACACGGAAAGGCCCGCCTCAAAGCCGAGGTCGAGCCTTTCAATCAGAACGATGTCACGAATCGAGAGCTGGACCAGCATGGCCTATGCCCTGTCTCAGGCGCCGATAAGCTTCTTGCCGGCGCGCGAAATCCAGGACCCCTTGTTTTCACGCGGCTCCAACCCACCGCCCTTCAGCAGCTTGTAGGAATCCGCATACCATTGGCTGTCGGGATAGTTGTTGCCGAGAACGGCGGCCGCAGTCTGCGCCTCGTCGGAAAGACCCATCGCATAATAGGATTCCGTCAGACGGGCCAGCGCTTCCTCGATCTGGTTGGTGTTCTGGTATTGCTCGACGACGATACGGAAACGCGAAACGGCGGCGAGATATTCCTTGCGCTCAAGGTAATAACGGCCGACCTGCATTTCGCGGCCGGCGAGCTGGTCGCGGGCGAAACGGATCTTGGCCTGCGCGTCGGCGACATATTCCGAATCAGGGTAGTCGTTGACCACCTTGCTCATCGCCTCGACCGTGCGCTGCGCGGCGCGCTGGTCCTGCGTCACGTCGGAAATCTGCTTAGAATAGGCAAGACCGATCATGTACTGAACGTAGGCGGCATCCTTGGAGCGCGGATATTGGCGCAGGAAGCGGCTGCCCGACGCGATGGCCACGTCGTTCTTGTTGGTGCGAGTGGCGATGAAGGTCTGCATCACAAGCGCCTTCTGGCCCCATTCGGTGAAGGGATATTGCTTGTCGATCGCCTCGAACTTGCGCGAGGCTTCCGTCATGTTGCCGGCGTTCATGTTGGCAAGCCCCTGCTTGTACAGAACGTCTGGCGGATCGGTCTCGACGCCGAGCTTGGTAATGTCGATATCCGGATCGGACTGGCAGGCCGTGACGGCAACACTCGCACCGACCAACATCAACGAAACGGCGATCCCCCGCATCGTACCCTTCATTGCACCAGACCCTACATGCTTCATTCGACAGTTCCCACTTCCCGCGCAAATACATAAGCATCGGCTTTGCACTGGCGTTTCTAGCCATAAAAGCATCTGCAGGGCAACGCAATGATGATGCATTAACGCATTTTTATGGCATCGGCCCATGCAATCGCATGAATATCAGGCGGTATGACAAAACATCCCGCCCCTCATCGTGAAAAAGCCGCCCCGAAACGGAGCGGCTTTTCCTGTCAATCAATAGCCTGCAACAAACTCAAGCGGACCAGGGTGCAAATTCCGGCATGTTGACCGGAACGAATTCGCGGGCACGTACCTGGTTGCGGGCGGCCGGAGCCTCCACGATCTCATAGGCCGAGCGGTCGCTCAGCAAAGCCCTCAGCGCGTTGGCATTGACCTTGTGGCCGCCGCGATAGGAGCGATAGCAACCGATGAACTGCGCACCGGCAAGTGCAAGGTCACCCACGGCGTCCAGCGTCTTATGGCGAACGAATTCGTCCTTGGCATAACGCAGGCCTTCCATGTTGATGACGCTGTTGTCGTCGGAAATGACAACAGAGTTTTCAAGCGAGGAGCCGAGTGCGTAACCGGCAGCCCACAGGCGCTCCACGTCACGCATGAAGCCGAAGGTGCGGGCGCGCGAAAGCTCGTTCTTGAACGTATCCGCCGTCAGGTCGCCCTTCCAGGACTGCTTGCCGATTAGCGGCGTGTCGAAATCGATATTGACCTCGAACCGCGTGCCGTCGTAAGGGCGGAACTCCGCCCAGGATGCACCCGAATCGATGCGCACCGGCTTGATGACGCGGATATAGCGGCGCTTCACACCAAGGTTCTTGATGCCAGCCGATTCGATCGCATCGATAAATGGCGCAGAGCTGCCGTCCATGATCGGCACTTCCGGACCGTCGACCTCAACGACGAGGTTATCGAGGCCCATGGCGTAGATGGCGGCCATGACGTGCTCGACCGTTGCCACTGACTGGGATAGCGAGCGGCCGAGCACGGTGCACAGATCGGTATTGCAGACGTTGGAAGACACCGCCTTCAACTCGGTTACGCTGCCATTTTCATGAAGGCGCTGAAACACGATACCCGTTCCGGCTTCTGCGGGCTGGAACGTCATCGAAGCCGGATTGCCGGAATGCACGCCAATGCCCTTGAGCTGAACTGCATTTGCGATAGTCGTCTGAAATCCGAGCAGTCCGATAGTCATGCGTATATGCCTTGTTTTGAAAACCGCGCCGTATGTTCAGCGCCGTTCAAGTTTTTCAAGCCGGTTTCAACAACCGGCGAGGTCAATGTTTTCCCTTACCCAGCCTCATACATACGCACATGAAAGTGCCAGGACAAATCACTGTTCGTTTCGGATTGTTACACGCACAAGCCATTGAAAAGATGAATTAATTTACTGTTAATAACGCACAATAAAACAAAACGCCCGGGTCGTGTGACCCGGGCGTTTGGAGAGGCGAACGGAATCGCTGTTAGTTGGACTGGCGACGCAGGAACGCCGGAATTTCCAGCTGGTCGTCGTCATGGTGGCTTGCCGAAGAAGGCGTCGCACGACCGTGATCGTCAAGCTGGCCACGACGCGGAGCGTAGAGGCTGGCTTCCGGCGAAAGTGCGCGGCGCTGCTGCGGCGCCATGCTCGGCGCATCCATCATTTCGGAAGGAACTTCTTCCTCTTCGCGTCGGCCAAGCGAGTTGGTGATGCGCTTCAGAAGACCCATCGGGCCACGCTCTTCCTGGGCTGCAGGAGCTGCGTGGGCACGGTGATCCATCTCGGCCTTCACGACCGGCGGAAAGTCTTCAACCTTCGGCATGCGGACAGGCTCGGGCTGGCGGGCAACAGGAGCCTGCTCCTGATAGACCGGAGCCTGCGGCTGCTGCAGACGCGGAGCGGCAACCTGTTCCGGCGCGTGATAGACCGGTGCCGGGGCAACAGGTGCCGGAGCAGCCTGCTGAACCGGCTGTGCCGGACGGAGAGCTGCCGGTGCTTCAGCCGGAGCGGATGCAAACAGCTTGCTCTGCGGACGGAAATCCTGAGAGGGCTGCTGGTGTGCTGCGAAACCAAGTTCACGTTCCATTTCGGCTTCCGCCGAACGGATGGTCTGGGCGATCTGGTCTACGGTCTTTGGTGCCTGCGATACTGCTTGTGCAGGCTGAACTGCGGCCGGAGCGGGAGCAACGGCCGCGGAAGGACGGATAAGCGGCTTGGCGGCTGCGGCGCGCATATCGGCAATGTTCTGTTCGCCAACGCCTGCAACGCGGTCGATGCCGGTCGCGACGACGGAGACGCGGATGAGACCTTCAAGTGCCTCGTCGAAGGTTGCGCCGAGGATGATGTTGGCATCCGGATCGACTTCTTCGCGAATACGGGTAGCCGCTTCGTCGACTTCGAACAGGGTAAGATCGCGACCGCCGGTGATGGAGATCAGGAGGCCCTGTGCGCCCTTCATCGAGGTTTCGTCGAGCAGCGGGTTGGCGATTGCCGCTTCCGCAGCCTGCATCGCACGGCCCGGACCGGAAGCTTCGCCAGTACCCATCATTGCGCGGCCCATTTCACGCATGACCGAGCGAACGTCAGCGAAGTCGAGGTTGATGAGACCTTCCTTCACCATCAGATCGGTAATGCAGGCAACGCCGGAATAGAGAACCTGGTCAGCCATGGCGAAGGCATCGGCAAAGGTCGTCTTGTCGTTGGCAATGCGGAAGAGGTTCTGGTTCGGAATGACGATCAGCGTATCGACGGACTTCTGCAGTTCCTCGATGCCCTGTTCGGCAAGACGCATGCGGCGACCGCCTTCGAAATGGAAAGGCTTGGTAACGACGCCGACCGTCAGGATACCCTTGTTGCGGGCAGCCTGTGCGACGACAGGTGCAGCACCCGTGCCGGTACCACCACCCATGCCGGCAGTGACGAAGCACATGTGGGTGCCGTTCAGGTGATCGATGATCTCATCGATGCATTCTTCAGCGGCGGCGCGTCCGACTTCCGGCTGGGAACCGGCACCGAGACCCTCGGTGACGTTGACGCCGAGCTGGATGACCCGGTCTGCCTTCGTCATGGTCAGAGCCTGCGCATCCGTGTTGGCGACGACGAAATCGACACCCTGGAGGCCAGCCGTGATCATGTTGTTGACAGCGTTACCGCCACCGCCGCCCACACCGAAAACAGTGATGCGTGGCTTCAGCTCGGTGATATCAGGCTTTTGCAGCTGTATCGTCATTTTACCATTCCTTCTTTCTCTGGCCGCATCGCCCCGCTGGCCGATTCTTGAAAACTCAACTTGGAAACCTCAGGCTCACGCCACGAGGCCACTCAGAAACTCTCTTTCAGCCATTGCCCTACCCGGGCTATCCGGCCGCTACCCGTACCAAACGGCGAGAACATTCCGCCTTGCGCCGCATGAATTTCGATGTCCGCCACCTGCGGATAGATCATCAGTCCGCATGCGGTTGAAAATGCCGGTCCCTTTGCCGCAACCGGAAGACCCGCAACCCCCATGGGGCGGCCGATACGAACGTTGCGGGCAAGAATGCGCCGTGCCGTTTCCGGCAGCCCCGTCAGCTGGCTCGCGCCGCCCGTCAGGACAACACGTTTGCCGACGATGGGGCTGAAGCCGGACTTCTGGATACGATCACGGATCAATTCCAGCGTCTCTTCGATACGCGCCCGCACGATGCGGGTAACAAGTGCCCTTGAAACTTGCGATGGTTGATCGCGATCATCTTCGCCAATCGGCGGGATCGAAATCATGTCGCGCTCATCCGCGCCATTCAGCAAAGCCGAACCATGCACCACCTTCAGTCTCTCCGCATCTTCGATTCGTGTCGAGAGGCCTCGTGCAAGATCTGTCGTAACGTGATGGCCGCCAAGGCCGATCGCGTCGGTATGAATGAGACGGCCTTCGGCGAAAACCGAGATCGTCGTGGTGCCGCCGCCCATGTCGATGGCGGCACAGCCAAGCTCGACCTCGTCATCGACCAGTGCCGCAAGACCGCTGGCATAGGGCGTCGCCACCATGCCCTCGACCGAGAGATGCGCGCGATTGACGCAAAGCTCGAGGTTCTTCAGCGCCGTGCGTTCGACAGTCACCACATGCATGTCGACACCGAGAAGATCGCCATACATCGACAGCGGATCACGAATGCCGCGCTCGCCATCCAGCGAATAGCCTGTTGGTAGCGAATGCAGGATCGCCCGGTCCTGACGCATGGACTGCTGGCTCGCCGCCACCAGAACCTTGCGCAGGTCGCTTGCTTCGACTTCCTGTCCGCCGAGATCGATGCTCGCGGTATAGATGTCGCTTGCCAGCCTGCCGGCGGAAACATTGACGATCAGGCTGTCGACGGTCAGGCCTGCCATGCGCTCGGCCGCATCCACCGAAAGACGGATCACGCCTTCGAGCGCGTCAAGATCGGCGATCACGCCGGATTTCACACCGCGCGAGCGCTGGTGACCAATGCCGATGATTTCCACCTTGTGGGTGCGACCCGGCAGGATTTCGCTTTCCTGGCGCGGCGTCAGCCGTCCGATCATGCAAACGACCTTGGTCGAGCCGATGTCGAGCACCGAAACGATGTGGCTGCGCTTGGAAGACAGCGGCTTCAGACGAGGCAGACCGAAATGGGAAGAACCAAAAAAGCTCATGTGTTCTTCTCCGCTTTCTTGAGTGCCTTCGTGCGTGCATCTACCGCCGTCTGGCGGCGCTCTGCTGCACCTTCGGTCAACTGGATCGTGGTGCGGTCCGTCAGACGCAGATCGACGGCAGCGACATCACGCGACAGAACCTTTTCCTCGAGATCGAGCCGTGCCAGCAATTGCAGTGCCTGCGGCAGGTTCTCTTCCGGCAGCTTGACGACGATGCCGTTGTCGAGATGCAGATCCCAGCGGCGGCCGGCAATGCGAACATAGGCGCGAACGCGGTTGCGAATTTCCGGCCAATCGGCCAGTTGCGCTACGAAACCGGCAGCACCCGTTTCCGCGTCACGTCCGACGAAAAGCGGCAGGGCGGCAAATTTATTGTCACGCAGCGGCGCGATCACGCTGCCGCTTTTTTCGATCAGCGACAGTTCCGTGCCATGCTGCCAGATGCCGAAAGCTTCACGCTCCTTCAGGCGAACCTCAACCGTCTTCGGATAGACCTTGCGGATATCGACATCTTCGACCCAGGGAAGCTGGACGAGCTTGCGGCGTGCCGCATCGATATCAAGCGCAATCAGGGAGGTGCTGCCGTCTAGGCCGAGAAGCTGGAAGACTTCGATTTCCGATGTCTGCAAATTGCCGGATACCTTCACGTCCTCAACCGCAAAACCGGCGGCCGAGGTCGTGGTCTGGGTGACGATATTCGTATGTCCGCCAAGCGACATGCCGTAAAGCCCGATCACCGCGTAAAAGGCAACAGCCGAAATCGTGCCGGTATGGGCGGGAATGTGGATGCGTCCGGTCGCAAGGCTGACACCGAAACGCACGAAACGACGCAGCGGACGCGGTAGCACCCTGCGATCGTCGGCATTTGCCGTCGCCACGAATTGCTCGCGCTTTTTTGCCGTCGACTTTTTGCCGGTCACCGCAAACACGAAGCGTCCTCCACCATCCAGCTGACAAGGTTACCAAAGGAGCGGCCAGCATGGGCCGCCATTTCCGGCACCAGGGAGGTCGGCGTCATGCCCGGCTGCGTATTCACTTCAAGCCAGATAACTTCGCCATCTTCTGAGAAGCGGTCGTCGTAACGAAAGTCTGAACGGCTTACGCCACGGCACCCGATCGCCCGATGCGCCATAACCGCCAGTGTTTGAATTTTTTGGTAAATTTTTGGTGAAATTTCTGCCGGAATGACATGCTTTGAGCCACCGGCTGCGTATTTAGCGTCATAATCATAGAAATTGTGACCCAGCGGCACCACTTCCGTCACACCTAGCGCCTCGCCGTCGAGCACGCCGCAGGTCAGTTCGCGACCATGGATGTAACGCTCGACCATGACGTGATCGCCGTAACGCCATTCGGACGAGGTAAGGATTTGCGGCGGATGCGACTGGTCTTCCTTGACGATCACCACACCGAAGCTCGAGCCTTCGCGCACCGGCTTCACGACGTAGGGCGGCGCAAGCGGATGTTCGCTGGTGAATTCGAACCGGTTCATGACGCGTTCGTCAGCCACCGGAATGCCAGCAGCCGCAGCCACTTTCTTGGCCTGCGCCTTGTCCATGGCAAGTGCAGAAGCGAGCACGCCGGAATGGGTATAGGGAATGGCGAGATATTCGAGAATGCCCTGAATGGTGCCGTCTTCGCCGAAGGGGCCATGCAGCGCATTGAAGGCGACATCCGGGCGCAGCTCGCCGAGTACGGCGGCGATATCGCGCCCCACATCGACCCGGGTGACCTTGTACCCCTCGCCCTCAAGGGCGAGCGCGCAAGCGTTCCCGGACGAGAGGCTGACCGGCCGCTCCGACGAAAACCCACCCAAAAGAACAGCTACGTGCTTGCCGCCCATCGATACCTCTGACACCAAATCTCCGCTACGAACCGCACCGGAACCAACCGAATTTGACGAACGGTGATTCTGGCACATGATCCTTGAGATCAGTTAAACGCCATTAAGGTTAATGAATCGTTTACTTTCGTTAACCGCCGCGCCCAACATGCCAGTTCCATTAAAGAATCAGCATCGATCCGAATTACCTCCTTGGAATCAGAGAGTTGGACGGATTGCAACATGCAGGTTTTCAATGATCGGAAATACAACGAGGGTGCCGCACACTTCTATCCCTGATAAAGACAAGGCGAAAACGTTAACGGATGACGCTTTTCCCCAGCGAAAATTATCTGACGTTTCAGCATTTTAAATCCGTCGCCTGAATCAGTCTCTCAATCTTGAGACTGCGTCCTCGCACACGCTGCGGTCCCTGTCGTACCAGCCGATCACATTGTCCGCATTATTTCTTTTTTAGCATTCCAAAAGAACAAAAATTGCGTTAACGCAGTCAATGCCTCCCAAGGCATGACATGCAATCATCCAAAAATGGGACCAAAACCATGACTGACGCGATATCTCCGGTATCGCCGACAGCTGGCAATTCGAACGTTGTAAAGACAAATTCGCCTGCACGAGTTCTCACTGCCAGCCTGGTCGGCACGACCATCGAGTTTTTCGATTTTTACGTTTACGCCACGGCCGCAGTGCTCGTGTTTCCGACATTGTTCTTCCCGAACAATGATCCGATGACGGCACTTCTGGCATCCTTCGCCACCTTCTCCATCGCCTTTTTCGCCCGCCCGCTCGGCGCCGTCGTTTTCGGCCATTATGGTGACCGCGTCGGCCGTAAAGCTACGCTTGTCGCCGCTCTGCTGACCATGGGCGTATCGACGGTCGTGATCGGCCTTCTGCCGTCCTATGAGACAGCCGGTGTTCTGGCACCTCTGTTGCTGGCGCTTTGCCGCTTCGGTCAGGGCTTCGGTCTTGGCGGAGAATGGGGCGGCGCGGTCCTGCTGGCCACGGAAAACGCTCCTCCCGGCAAGCGCAGCTGGTACGGGATGTTTCCGCAGCTCGGCGCGCCCGTCGGTCTGTTCCTCTCCTCCGGCGTCTTCTGGATCTTGCTGCACTTCATGTCGCAGGAAGCGCTTCTGAGCTGGGGCTGGCGCATTCCCTTCGTCGCTTCAATCATCCTGATCGCGGTTGGCATGTGGGTTCGTCTGTCGATCACCGAAACGCCTGCGTTCCAGAAGGCAATCGAAAAGGAAGAACGTGTTGCCGTGCCGGTCGTGGAACTGTTCCGCAACCACAAGCGCAGCCTCGCGCTCGGCACTTTCGTGGCGCTGGCTACCTTCGTGCTGTTCTATATCGGTACCGCCTATCTGCTGTCCTACAACGTCAAGGTTCTGAAAATCCCGTTCCTCGACGCACTTGAAGTGCAGATCATGGGCTCCATCGTTTTCGGCATCTTCATCCCGATCGCCGGCAAGCTCGCTGAGCGCTTCGGCCGTCGCGAAATCCTGATCCTGACGACGGTGCTGATCGGCCTGTTCTCGTTCCTGCTGCCTACCCTGATGACAGGCGGCGAAGGTTCGATCTTCATCTTCGCGGCTCTTGCGATGACGCTGATGGGCATGACCTACGGCCTGATCGGAACGGCGCTTGCCGCCCCCTTCCCGACAAGGGTGCGCTACACCGGCTCGTCCATCACCTTCAACATGGCAGGCATCTTCGGCGCATCGCTGGCACCCTACATCGCCACATGGCTGCAGGTGAATTACGGCATGGGATATGTCGGATATTACCTCTGCGTATCCGCCCTCATCACGCTCGCCTGCATTCTTCTGTCCCGCAAGGATGAAGTCTGAGCGACAGGCCACTAAAAGATCGAGGCCGCGAAATCACCTTTCGCGGCCTTTTTTCGTCTGTGATGATCCTCAAGCGATAATTTGACGGCCACCTTTCGCGCCCGACGAACAGATGCGATTACGCCCGCCACGTTTCGCCTCGTAGAGCGCCATATCCGCATTGTGCATGACCTTCTCGAAAATCTCCCTGTTCCCGCGCAAGGCCACACCTATCGAGATGGTGGTACTGATCTGCAAATCCTGAAAATGAACCGTTGTCGTCGCGATCTTCTCACGGACGCCTTCGCACTGTTCCAGGAACCGGTCCGGGGCAAGGGTGTGGACGACGACAAACTCTTCACCGCCCATCCGCGCCACATGAGCGGCTTCATCGAAACCTTCCCGAATTGTCTTGGCGACACTGGAGATAACCATGTCACCAGCCAAATGGCCGTAGCTGTCATTCACGGACTTAAAATGATCAATGTCGATAAATGCGACGCAATACGGCGTGCTCAGGTGAACGCAATTCGAATAAAGACCTAGCCGGTTGTGAAGACCTGTCAGAGCATCAGTCTGGCTGAGCTGGGCAAAACGCTCGTGTGACTGGATCAGTAACTGCATCTGCCTCGCATTGAGCCAGCAAATTAAAAAACCGACGGTGAAAGAGATTGTCGTACTAAGGACCAGGCCGATTGTGAGCCCATTGCTCAAGTCCGAGACCAGGTCCAACTGCGCCATCGTCAGGATCGCAACGACACAGATAACGGCGGCTATGGAAGCGATCAGGCAAGCCAATCGAAATGATGACTGTACCGGGTCAAGCCGACGCCATCCATCCGGTGTCGCCACGGTGAATGTCGTTATCGCGACGAGTTCGCTTAAAAAACGTGAGAAGTGTCCGCTTACGCGATCGGCAATGAAAATGCTCATAAATATCACCCAAGCAGTAGAGTGGCGCAACGCTGCCTCTCCCGTAATCTAAATACTGCTTATAGATAAAAACTATTGATCGACCGTTACCCTTCGCCAAGGATGATATGAAACAAAAACTCCTGGCCGCTTGGTGCTGCCAGGAGAGATATGAAACGGCTAACGCAGTTGCTCATGGCAATCGCGAGGCATCGCAATTTTCAGGCGCCGAGGAAGGGCTCCACTTCGCGACCCGGCATGAATAGCCCAAGCCGTTTGATTTCCCACTCCAGCCGAATGCCCGACTTCTCGAACACGCGCTTGCGAATGGTCTCGCCCAGATATTCCAGATCGTAACCGGTCGCATGGCCAGTATTGATCATGAAATTGCAATGCAGCGATGACATCTGCGCACCGCCGATGACCAGACCGCGACCGCCCGCTTCGTCGATCAGCTCCCAGGCGGAATGACCTTCGGGGTTCTTGAAGGTCGATCCACCGGTCTGTTCACGGATCGGCTGCACGGTTTCGCGGTGGTGACGCACGGCGTCCATATCGGCGCGGATCTTCGCGCGGTCTTCCGGATAACCCTCAAACAGGGCGCCGGTGAAGATAAGACCAGCATCGGCGCCGGAGTGGCGATAGCTGTAATCCATATCGGCATTGGAGAGCACATGCTGGTTGCCCTGACGGTCCACCGCATAAACCTCCACGACACGCTCACGCGTTTCACCGCCGTTGGCGCCCGCATTCATGCGCAGAGCGCCGCCGATGGAGCCGGGAATACCGTAATAGAAATGGAAACCGCCAATGCCATTATCCATGGCCATCGCGGCAATATGCTTGTCCGGGCAGATCGCGCCTGCCTTGATGCGGTTTTCACCCGAAAGCTCCACCGAGCCGAAACCTTTGGCGGAAAGACGGACGACGACACCTGGAATGCCGCCATCGCGCACCAGAAGGTTCGAGCCGACACCGACCACGGTCAACGGCACGTCCTCCGGCAGGATTTTCAGGAATGTAACCAGATCGTCGGTATCGTGCGGCTGGAACATGACTTCCGCAAGACCGCCGGCTCTGAACCACGTCACGCGGTCCATGGGCGCATCCGGTGTCAGACGTCCCCGCAATTCCTTTACCCCGTCGCCGAGCCTCCCCAGCAATTTAACCCCATCGACCTGTCTCATTCAGACTTTCCTGATATGCTCTTCAATTCCGAAGGCAGCGCTGCCGCCCATTGCGTGATATTTCCGGCCCCCAAGAGAACCACGAAATCGCCCGGATTCGCAATGCCTGCAACCATTGACGCGAGATCTTCCCGTTTTTCGAGAAAACGGGCATCGCGATGGCCGGCAGCCTTGATTGCGGAGACCAGCGCTTCCGAGCTTGCGCCCTCGATCGGATCTTCGCCCGCTGCATAGACCGGAGCAAGAATAATCGTATCGGCATCGTTAAAACAATGCGCGAAATCATCGAACAGGCTGGAAAGGCGGCTGTAGCGGTGCGGCTGGTGCACGGCGATGATGCGGCCCTTGCAGGCTTCGCGCGCAGCCGCGAGCACAGCCTTGATCTCAACCGGATGGTGACCGTAATCGTCGAAGACCTGCACGCCATTGGCTTCGCCCGTCAGCGTGAAACGACGCTTGACGCCGGCAAAGGAGGCGAGGCCCTTCTTGATGTCCGCTTCCGAAATACCGAGACGATTGGCGACGGCAATCGCAGCCGTTGCGTTCGAAACATTGTGGCGACCGGGCATCGGCAGGACGAGGTCCGTGAAGGAGAATATCTTGCCGGTGCGGCGCCGGCGAATTTCCACATCGAAGATAGACCGCGTGCCATCGATGCGCACATTCGAAAACCGCACGTCGGCCTGTGGGTTCTCACCATAGGTGATGACCTTACGGTCTTCGATACGCCCAACCAGAGCCTGCACCTCGGGATGGTCGAGACACATGACGCCGAAGCCGTAGAACGGAACATTCTCCACGAATTGCCGGAAAGCAGCGCGCACGGCGTCGAAATTGCCGTAGTGGTCAAGATGTTCCGGGTCGATATTGGTGATCACGGCCACATCGGCCGGAAGCTTCAGGAATGTGCCATCGGATTCATCGGCCTCCACCACCATCCACTCGCCCTCGCCCATGCGGGCGTTGGTGCCATAGGCATTGATGATGCCGCCGTTGATCACGGTCGGGTCGAGATTGCCGGCTTCCAGCAGGGTCGCGACCATCGAGGTCGTCGTGGTCTTGCCGTGCGTGCCACCGATGGCAATGGCGTTGCGGAAACGCATGAGTTCAGCCAGCATTTCGGCACGGCGAACGATCGGCAGGTGTTTTTCCCGCGCGGCGATCAGCTCCGGATTGTTCTTCTTGATCGCGGTGGAAACGACCACGACCTCGGCATCACCGAGATTATCCGCCGTGTGGCCGACGAAGACCTCGATGCCCTTGTCGCGCAGGCGCTGCACATTGGCGCTGTCGGCCTGGTCGGAGCCCTGTACGCGATGACCGAGATTGTGAAGCACTTCGGCAATGCCGCTCATGCCGATCCCGCCTATGCCGATGAAATGGACAAGGCCTATGGCTTTCGGCATCTTCATGCCTCAACTCCTTCAATGTTCTTCTTGAATTCCTGTACGGACTTTCCGCTCGCAATCGCCTCGACCAGATCGGCCAGTACATCCGCCGCATGCGGTTTTCCTGTCGCCTTGGCCGCCGCCGCCGTTGCGGACAACCGATCCGGCTCGGACAGCGCCGAGGAGAGAAGGCCGGAGAGCTTCTGCGGCGACAGTTCCGCCTGCTTGATAACGCTTGCACCGCCGGCTGCCGAAAGCGCTGCCGCATTGGCCGCCTGATCGTGATCCAGCGCATGCGGATAAGGCACGAGGATCGAGGGTCGGCCGATGACCGAAAGCTCCGATACCGTCGATGCACCCGAACGGCTGATGACCAGATCGGCCTCACCGATGCGCGAGGCCATGTCGCCGAAGAAAGGCGAGACATCCGCCTTCACGCCCAGCTTCTGATACGAGGAGATCACACTGTCCTTGTCTTCTGGGCGCGCCTGCTGGGTCACGACGATGCGCTTGCGCTGCTCGTCCTTCAACAGGCAGATCGCCGCCGGAACGGCGCTTGAAAAGAACTGCGCTCCCTGGCTGCCGCCAAAAACCACGAGCTGGAACGTCTCGCCGGTCTGCGAAGGCGTATAGGGTATCTCTGACGCCGCCAGCACCGCCGGGCGCACGGGATTGCCGGTCGCAACCGTCTTGTCGGAATATTGGCCGTTGGCGGGCGGCAGAAAACCGCCGGCAATCGCCTTCACACGGGCCGCCAGCGCCTTGTTGGCACGACCCATCACCGCATTCTGCTCGTGAATGATCGATGGCACGCCAAGCCCGGTCGAGGCAAGCAGCGGCGGCACGGTGGGATAACCGCCAAAGCCGACGACCGCAACCGGCTTCAGCTTCGTGATCAGCCGGCGCGCTGAACGCAGCCCTGTCCACAGCTTCCACAGCGAACGCGCCACGGAAATCGGGTTTTTCGAACCAATGGTGGCGGATGGAACGACGTGAATTTCTTCCGCCGGAAACTTTCCCGCATAACGCTCGGCACGGCTGTCGGTGACCAGATGCACCTGATAACCGCGCGCTTTCAGCGTGTGCGCCAAGGCCTCGGCTGGAAAGACATGGCCGCCGGTACCCCCGGCGGCGAGCAGAACAATACCCTTGCTCATGATCATTTACTCCGCAGGAACGCCGGAACCGACGCGGAAGAAGCTGCGCTCCTGCGCCCTCTTTTCCGGCCTGTGGCGTGTCAGCGCCAGAAGGAAGCCTGCCGTGACGCAGATCGCCATCATCGACGAACCACCATAGGAAATCAGCGGCAGCGTCATGCCCTTGGCGGGCATAAGCTCCAGATTAACGCCGATATTGATCATCGACTGCATGCCGATCTGCAGGACCAGACCGGCCACGGCAAAGCGGCAGAAATCGTCTTTTTCCCTGAAGGCGTGCGAGAGGCCGCGCAACACGATGAAGGCGAAGATCGCCACAAGGAACATGCAGAAAACAATGCCGAATTCTTCCGCCGCCACCGAGAAGATGAAGTCGGTATGGCTGTCGGGAATGATACGCTTGACGATACCCTCACCGGGGCCGCGACCGAACCAGTCGCCACGAATGATCGCCTCGCGCGCCGTATCCACCTGGAAGGTATCACCCTCACCGGTCCAGAAACGGTCGATACGGCCGGCGACGTGCGGCAGGAGCAGATAGGCGGAGACGATGCCAAGAACGCCGAGGCCGCCGAGCACGATGATCCAGAACCACGGAACACCGGCCATGAAGAACATGCCGCCCCACACCACCGATGTCAGGATGGTCTGGCCAAAGTCGGGCTGGGCGATCAGAAGTGCCGCCACGATACCGAAGGTGATGATAGCGAAGAGGTTGCCGGGAATTTCGGGGTGACGCGCGCGTTCGGCAAACAGCCAGGCGCAGACAATGACGAAGGCGGGCTTCATGAATTCCGATGGCTGGATCGAGAAGCTGCCGATGGAAATCCAGCGCCGTGCGCCCTTGACCTCGATACCGAAGAACAGCGCGAAAATCATCATCAGCAGCGACGCGATCAGCATCATCACCGCCACGCGTCGGACCTGACGCGGCGACAGGAAGGAAAGACCGATCATGATCGCCAGCGAAGGCACCATGAACATCGCTTGACGTTCCACGAAGAAGAAGCTGTTGAGACCGATGCGTTCGGCGACCGCCGGCGATGCCGCAAATGACAGCATCAGGCCGATGCCCATCAGCGCGATGAACGCCGCCAGAAAGAAACGGTCGATGGTCCAGAACCATTCCGCGACCGGACCGCGATCAACTCGGCTTACCATGGCCTCAGCCCCCTTTTCCAGAGTGAACGAGCATCGTCATGCCATCGAGCGCCGCAACCTGCGCGACGAACGAATCACCTCTGATTTCAAAGTTCTTATATTGGTCAAAGCTTGCGCAAGCCGGGGATAACATCACGATATTGCCGGCCGTCGCATCTTTTTCCGCATCCGCCGCCGCATGCTGCACCGCCTTGTCCAGCGTGCCGGATATTTCGTAAGGCACGGCTTCGCCGAGCGTCGCTGCAAATTCCGCCGCCGCCTCGCCGATCAGATAGGCCTTGGCGATGCGCGGAAACAGGGGCGCAAGGCTGGCAATGCCGCCGGCCTTCGGCAAACCGCCCGCGATCCAATAGATGCGCTCATAGCTAGACAAGGCCGGTGCTGCGGCATCGGCATTGGTTGCCTTGCTGTCATTGACGAAAGTGACATTGCCGCGCCGACCGACCGGCTGCATGCGATGTTTTAGGCCGGGGAAGGACTTGAGACCTGCGCGAACGTCCTCTTCGGAAACGCCGACGGCAAGGCATGCGGCAATTGCAGCCGCTGCATTCTGGGCATTGTGGCTGCCGCGAAGCGTCTGGATGCCGTCGAGATCGACCAGCAGCGAGGACTTGCCCCCATGCGCCCGCAGGATGCGGCTGCCTTCGGCATAAAGACCTTCGGAAACGACATTGCGCTTGGAAATGCGCTCCACCTTCACGCCGGCACGCTCGATGCGGTCGGCGATCAGCGTGGAATAGCTGTCATCAACGCCGACAATTGCCGTGCCACTGCCGGCCACAAGCCGTTCCTTGACATCGGCATAATGCTGCATGGTGCCGTGCCGGTCGAGATGGTCGGGCGTCAGATTGAGCAGAATACCGGCCGTCGGATTGATCGTCGGCGCCAGATCGATCTGGTAGGACGAGCATTCAACGACATAGAAACGTTGCGCTTTCGGCGGATCGAGGCTCAGCACCGCAGTGCCGATATTGCCGCCGAGTTGTGTATCGCGGCCCGAAGCCTTGAGGATATGGGCAATCAGTGCGGTCGTCGTGGATTTGCCGTTCGTGCCGGTGATGGCGATGAAGGGGCAATCCGGCGCATGCGCCCGGCGCTCGCGAATGAAAAGCTCGATATCGCCGATAATCTCGACACCCGCCGCCCGGGCAAGATCGACCGACCAGTGCGGCTTCGGATGCGTTAGCGGCACGCCGGGTGCGAGCACGAAAGACGAAAAGGAATGCCAGTCTATCGTTCGAAGATCAGCCGTCGTTATCCCTTCGGCCTCAGCCTTGGCGACGCTGTCGGGATTATCGTCGAAAGCAACAACATCCGCCACGCCGGCAACCAGCGCCCGGGCCGTGACAAGGCCCGAACCGCCAAGCCCGAAAAGCGCGACCTTCTTACCTCTGAACGACGAGACCGGGATCATCGCTCACCTCAGCTTCAGCGTAGCAAGGCCGAGCAGCGCCAGCCCGACGGAAATGATCCAGAAACGGATGACCACCTGGCTTTCCGTCCAGCCTTTTTTCTCGAAATGATGGTGGATGGGCGCCATCAGAAAAACGCGCCTGCCGGTGCGCTTGAACCAGAAAACCTGGATGATGACCGAGAGCGTTTCCATCACGAACAGGCCGCCGACGATGACCATGACGATCTCGTGCTTGGTGGCGACAGCGATGGAGCCGATGAGGCCGCCGAGCGCCAGCGAACCCGTATCACCCATGAAGATGGCGGCGGGCGGCGCGTTGAACCACAGGAAGCCGAGGCCAGCCCCGACCACCGCGCCGACGATGACAGCGAGCTCACCCGTTCCGGGCACGAAGTTGATCTGCAGGTAATTGGCGAAAACCGCGTTACCGGCGAGATAAGCAATCACGCCGAAGGTGGCGGCTGCAATCATGACAGGCACGATGGCGAGACCATCGAGACCGTCGGTCAGGTTAACCGCATTGCCGGCGCCGACAATCACGAAAGCACCGAACAGCACGAAGAAATAGCCGAGATTGATCACGAGTTCCTTGAAGAACGGAAAGGCGATGGAGCTTCCGAGCGTGCCGCCATGCGGTGCGGAAGCAAGCGCCACCTTCATCATGAAGAACACGGCAATCGCGGCAATCAGGAATTCGATGCCGAGACGGGCTTTGCCGGAAAAGCCCTTGTCGCTCTGCTTCGTCACCTTGAGATAGTCGTCATAAAAGCCGATAGCCCCGAAGCCGAGCGTCACCATCAGAACGGCGACGACGTAGACGTTCGACAGGTCACCCCAGAGCAGCGAACCGCCGAGAATACCGGCAAGGATCATCAGCCCGCCCATGGTCGGCGTGCCAGCCTTCTTGAAATGCGTCTGCGGCCCGTCGGCACGGATCGGCTGGCCCTTGCCCTGGCGCACGCGCAGCGAATTGATGATCGCCGGTCCGAAAAGGAAGACGATCAACGCAGAGGTGAACATCGCCGCACCCGCCCGGAAGGTGATGTACCGGAAGAGGTTGAAGACTTGAATTTTATCCGACAGTTCGACGAGCCAGATCAGCATAATTGCCCTTTCAAAAGGCTATTTCAGACTTGGCGTTCCGTCTCGGGGAATGCCGGATACTTGTCAAGCAGCGCCGCGACAATCTTGCCGAAACCCAGCCCAAGTGACGATTTTACCATCAGCGCATCGCCCGGTTGCACCCATTGCAGGGCAAAATCGGCAAGTTCAGCTGTCGTCGGGAACCAGATGACAGTTACACTGTCCGGAAGCGCATCGCGAAGGGCGGCCATCGCCTCCCCAGCCAGCCAGACATGTTCGATACCACCGGCTAGCAGCGGTCCGGCCAGTTCCTCGTGTAGCTGGGCTGAGAATTCGCCCATCTCCAGCATGTCGCCGAGAACGGCAACGCGACGGCCATAACCCTGCGTTTCTGTTTCCGCAAGCACGGCAATCGCCGCCCGCATGGAGGCGGGGTTGGCGTTGTAGCTCTCATCGATCAGCAGGAAGGAGCCGCTTTCAATCGTCAGTCGATGGCGCTGGCCGCGCCCCTTGACTGCCTCGAGCGTTCCGAGCACCTCGAAAGCGCGGTCGAGATTGGCGCCGGTGACGGCAACAGCGCCAAGCACCGCCATGGCGTTGTCGGCAATATGCCTGCCGGGAATGTTCAGGTGCAATTCGCTCGTTTCGCCGTTCAGGATCGCCCAGATGGTCGAGCCCGTGGACGTGCTTTCGAAATCGGCCAGCCGGAAATCGGCCTTGGCATGCTGCCCGAAGGTCAGGATATGCTCGATACCCTGGTCCTGCGCCGCTTCTTCAAGTTGCTCGAACTGGGCGTTGTCACGGTTGAGGATGACGAAGCCGCCGTCCTCCAACCCTTCGAATATCTCCGCCTTGGCGCTCGCGATCTCTTCTATGTTCTTGAAATTGCCCAAATGAGCTGGCGCGATGGTGGTAATGATCGCGACATGCGGGCGTACCATCTTGACCAGCGGACGGATTTCGCCGGAGTGGTTCATACCGATTTCGAAAACGCCGAATTCAGTATCGGCGGGCATGCGCGCCAGCGTCAGCGGCACACCCCAGTGATTGTTGAAGGACGCCACCGCCGCATGAACCCGGCCCGAAGGCGCCAGAGCCTGCCGCAACATTTCCTTCGTCGTCGTCTTGCCTACAGAACCGGTGACCGCGATGATCCGCGCCGTGGTCCTTTCACGCGCCGCAATGGCGAGCTTGCCAAGCGCCGCGAGGACATCCTCCACGACGATCATGGGCACGGTCAGGCGGCCGAGGGCCGGCAGCTTGCCTTCGGCGACGACCAGCAGGCCCGCACCATTGGCGACAGCAAAACTCGTATAGTCATGGCCGTCGACCCTATCGCCCTTGATGGCGAAAAATGCTTCACCAGCCTTCACAGTCCGGCTGTCGATGGAAATGCCGGTGATACCGGTCGGCAGGTTCCCGACGGGACGCCCTGCCGTGATGGCGATCATGTCGGCGACTGTCCATAACCAATTCAAATCTTCAATCCTTCCAGCGCGGTACGCACCTGTTCATGATCGGAAAACGGCAGCGTCACGGAACCGACGATCTGCCCCTCTTCATGCCCCTTGCCCGCGACGATCAGCGTATCGCCGTTCGAAAGCAGCGACACCGCATGACGGATCGCCTCTGCCCTATCGCCAATTTCCAACGCACCCGGAGCAGCCGCCATGACTTCGGAACGGATCGTTGCAGCGTCTTCCGAGCGCGGATTGTCGTCGGTAACGATGACGATGTCGGAAAGCCGTGTCGCCACTTCGCCCATGATCGGGCGCTTGCCCTTGTCACGGTCGCCGCCGCAGCCGAAGACGGTGATGATGCGGCCGGAGGTGAAGGGCCTGACCGAGGTCAGAACATTTTCAAGCGCATCCGGCTTGTGGGCATAATCCACATAGGCAAGCGCGCCGTTCTTCGTCTGGCCCACAAGTTCCAGGCGACCGGCAGCACCGATCAGCTTTTCAAGCGCCTTCATGGCCGTTGCGGCGGAAACGCCGGTGGACATGGCAAGACCGGCGGCGACGAGAGCATTGGCTACCTGAAAATCGCCGGCCAGCGGAATGTCGACTTCGTGGATCACGCCGTCATGGTGCACTTCGATCAGCTGCTTGTGACGGAAATGCTCTACACGCTTCAGCGTCAGATAATCGCCCTTCCGGCCAACGGTGCGCACATTGAGGCCTGCATCCGCGGCGGCGCGAATGGCCTTATCCGACCAAGGGTCGTCGGCAAAAATGACGGCCGGCGCGCCTTTTTCCATCAGCGTGTCAAACAGCCGCATCTTCGCGGCCATATAGTCCTCGATGGTCGGGTGATAGTCCATGTGATCACGGCCGAGATTGGTGAAACCGGCCGCAGCGAGCTTCACGCCATCAAGGCGACGCTGGTCGAGGCCGTGGCTCGAAGCTTCCATGGCCGCATGGGTCACGCCTTCGGCAGCAAGCTCGGCGAGAAGCGCATGCAGCGTCACCGGATCCGGTGTGGTAAGCGCGCCATAATCTTCGCGGCCGGGAGCGATGACACCCGTCGTGCCGATCTGGGCGGCGGCATGGCCAGCGAAAGCCCAGATTTGCCGCACGAAGGAGGCAACGGAGGTCTTTCCCGCGGTGCCGGTAACGGCGACCATGGTTTCCGGCTGTTTTCCGTAAAAACGGGAAGCGGCGAGCGAAAGGTAGAGGCGCGGGTCAGTGACAGCGAGTACCGGCACATCGGCATCCACCGCATGCCCGGAAACGACGGCAACCGCACCCTTGGCGACCGCGTCCTTCACATAGGCCGCGCCATCCGCCTTGGTTCCCGCAACCGCCACGAACAGGCTGCCGGGCGCAGCCTTGCGGCTGTCTGCGGTAATTCCCCCGATTTCGATTGCCCCTATCTCAGACAGGAGCAATTCATTCAATTCCGGAAACGCCGTCCCGGATATATCTCGCAAATTCATCGACTGTGTCCGTCTTGTCCCCCCGGCGCGATTCGCCGGAACACCATAAGCTCTAACAATCAATAAGACACGAGCAAGGCCGAGCCATCCTTGCCGAACTTCGGCTTCACGCCCAGCACTGCCGCCGTGCGGCTGATGATATCGTGCACCATCGGCGCAGCCGAGGTGCCTGCAAGTGCCGCGCCATTGCCCTTGTCCGTCTTCGGTTCGTCGATGAAAGAGAGCACCACATATTGCGGGTCGTCCATCGGGAATGCCGAAAGGAAGGCATTGAAGTTCTTGTCATGCACATAACGGCCATTGACGACCTTGTCAGCCGTACCGGTCTTGCCGCCGACATTGAAACCGTCGACGCGCGCATTACGGCCAGAACCGTTGACACCGTTCCATTCG
This sequence comes from Agrobacterium tumefaciens, assembly GCF_013318015.2. Lineage (NCBI taxonomy): Bacteria > Pseudomonadati > Pseudomonadota > Alphaproteobacteria > Hyphomicrobiales > Rhizobiaceae > Agrobacterium > Agrobacterium tumefaciens. Next base: position 1,691,892 of record NZ_CP115841.1, read on the forward strand.
AACAGGAAGCGCATATCCTTGCTGGCGCCGGGCTTCAGCACCTGTTTTGCGACCTGATCCGCCTGTTCGCGCGTGCGCGGCAGGAATGTCGGCTCGATCAACTTCCCACCATTGACGAGCGCGGCACCGGCAACTGCTGTCTGCAACGGCGTTGTTGAAACGCCGTGGCCGAATGAAATGGTGATCGAGTTGATCTTCTTCCATTCGCGGGGCTGCGAAGGCAGCGCCACTTCAGGCAGTTCGGTCTGCATGCGCGTCAGAAGGCCAAGCCGCGTCAGGAATTCCTTGTGTCCTTCGGTCCCCACGGTGTCGGCGATTTTTGCCGTACCGATGTTCGACGAATACTGGAAGATTTCCGGCACCGAGAGCATGCGGCCCTTGCCGTGGAAGTCCTTGATGGTGAAGCCACCGATGCGGATCGGATAACGCGCGTCGAACATATCGCCCAGGCGGACGCGACCCGAATCGAGACCCATGGCAATGGTGAAGGATTTAAAGGTGGAGCCCATTTCGAACGTGCCGTTCGACATGCGGTTGAGCCATCCTTCCTTGGCACCTTCTGCCGGGTTGTTCGGATCATAATCCGGCACAGAGGCCATAGCGAGCACTTCGCCGGTATGCACATCCAGAACCACAGCCCCCGCGCCGATCGCCTGGAACTTGGTAATGGCCGAGGTCACGACTTCACGCACGATGGACTGGACGCGTAGATCGATGGAAAGCTTCACCGGCTCCAGCGGCTGATCGCTGGTCATGCCGAGCGCCGTCAGATCGGCCAGTCCCTGGCTGTCGACGTAACGTTCCATTCCGGCAACACCGCGATTGTCGATATTGACGTGACCGACAACATGGGCAGCTGTTGGCCCGCCAGGGTAGAAGCGGCGTTTTTCCGGGCGGAAACCGACACCGGGAATGCCGAGCGCCAGGATCTGGCTCTGCTGCTTCGGCGTCAACTGACGGCGCAGCCACTGAAAGCGCGAATTGGAGGAAAGCTTCTGATAGGTGCCGCGCTGGTCGAGATCTGGCAATACAGTGCGCAGCTTCTCGATGGCTTCGTCGATATCGACGATGCGATGCGGCTCCGCAAACAGCGACACGGTGCGGATATCAGTCGCCAGAACCTCGCCGTTACGATCAAGAAGATCGGGACGCGACGCCATCAGCCGGTCGGCAGGGGCAATGCTCGAAACCGTTTCCTGCTCTGCAAGGCCATATTGCACCAGACGGCCGCCCACGACGCCGTAAAAGGCGATGAAGCCGAAAATGATGAGACCGACGCGGCTTTTCGCCTGGGCCGCCCTCTTCTTGCGAGCGCCCTCGAAAGCAGCATGGTCAGTATGAATGCCGGTGGTGCTGGCGGAAAAGTGAGCCTTGCTCTTCAGAACCATGACGCGGGAGAGAAAAGACATCAGCGGTCCACCGATCCAGTTATGGTTTCATCCATTTCGCCATCTTCATCGCCTGCGACAGCGGCGACGGCAGGAGCCGGAGCCGCCGTGGGACGGGAAACACGCGCCCGCGGTGTTGGAACAGGAGCGCCATTGGCGGCAATCTGGCCGGCGGGCGGTGATTTCTTCTTGGCAGCTCCGCCAAGCGTAGCGCCCGGCTTGGAGCCGTTGACGGCGGCGGCGATGACATCCGCAACGCTCATGCCTTCCGGCTCGGGCGGCTGCGGCAATTGCGAGCGCAGCATCGGCAATTCCCGCGGCTGCGCCAATTGTGTCGGCAGCGTCGGCGAAAGGCCAAGCTCGTCCTGATAGGCATTCACGAGACGATGAAGGCGGTTCGGCTGCGTCAGCAGTGCCCAGTCGGCCCGCAAAAGATCGATCGTGTCTTTTTCGAGCTTGATTTCGGTCTCAAGCTTGCGGACCTGTTCCAACTTGAGATCGGTCTTGTGCTTGATCGAATAGGTCACCACCGCCGCAGCGACCATGACCCCCATCAACACGACATCGAATGTGCGCAGCATATCAGCCTCCCATCTTTTCAAGGCTGGCGAGATCGGGAAGTTCGAAAATCGAAAAATCTGCCGCCCGGGCAGGTGCCGCCGTGCGCAGGCCCGCGCGCAGCTTGGCCGAACGGGCCCGCGGATTGATCTCCGCCTCCTCGTCGCTTGCAGCGATCATCGGCTTGCCGATATTTTCGAAAATGGCGGGCTTGTCCTCCACCATCGGCAGATGGCGGGAACCCGCCGCCTTTCCGGAACGTTCGGAGAAGAATTTCTTGACGATGCGGTCTTCGAGCGAATGGAACGTGACGACAACCAGCCGGCCGCCGGGCTTCAAAGCCCGCTCGGCAGCAAACAGGGCCTGCGCCAATTCGCCGAGTTCGTCATTGACGAAAACGCGCAGCGCCTGAAACACCCGTGTTGCGGGATGGATCTTGTCTTTAGCCTTGCGCGGCGTAACGATTTCAATGAGGCCCGCCAGATCGCGCGTGGTGCGGAAGGGCTCTTCCGCCCTCTTCTTTTCAATGGCGCGGGCGATGCGGCCCGGCTGCTTTTCCTCGCCGAGAAAACCGAAGATGCGGATGAGATCGCCGACCTTGGCGCGATTGACGACATCCGCCGCCGAAACGCCGGAGCTAGACATGCGCATGTCGAGAGGACCGTTCTTTTGGAAGGAAAAACCGCGCTCGGCCTCGTCTATCTGCATGGAGGAAACGCCGATATCGAGAACCACGCCGTCAAGACCGCCTTCCGGCGCGTGCCTTGCCAGATCGGAAAATTGCGATTGAATGAGGGTAAGCCTGCCGCCATTTGCAGCAACCATGGCCTGGCCGCCGGCGATCGCGTTCGGATCGCGGTCAAGCGCGATGACATTGGCACCTTGATCGAGAATTGCCTGGGTGTAGCCACCGGCGCCGAAAGTGCCGTCGAGGATGACCTTGCCAGATGCGGGTTCGAGCGCAGCGATCACTTCGCGAAGCAGGACCGGGATGTGACGCTGAGGTCCCTCACCGGCATCAGAAGATCGCCCGCCAGAATTCGCCGCCATTCCGTGTCCCCGTCCTATGCGGGGCGTGCAGCCGAAAAACCGCGCCCCGCTCTTGCTGCCGCCTGCGCCGCCAAAAACGCCTGCGGTTGCCAAAGCTGAAAATGATCCGCTCGTCCAACGAAGGTGACATCCGTGGATATGCCGGTAAATTCCCGGACGAAATCCGTCACCATCAACCGACCTTCCTGATCGAGCTTCATGAAAACGCCGCCGCCGTGTACCAGCAGCGACATTGCGTTTGCCTCCGGCGAGAAGGCATCCATGGACGCGATCTGCCGCTCGTAGCGCTCCAGCAAATCCGGACCGCCGACACTGATTGCCGGAAACGCGAAATCCTGAAGACAATAAAGCTCCTGAATCCCACGCTGTGCCAGCACCGAACGAAACGGAGACGGAACCGAAACGCGCCCCTTGGCGTCGATCCTGTTCGTTACGTTCGATAAAAAGCGGTCCATTACTCAACTCGCCAAAACCGCATTCCGCAAAGCGAATCATCCGCCCCACAGACAACACCGGTACGCACGACACATCGCCAAGCGTCAGGGCGACATGCCCTGCAGCAGCCCGTTGCAGGCTCCTCACTCGTTTCAGCGATTGCGGGTCAAAAACACGACCCAGTGTGGTGTGCATTTGGGATACCATGGGACACTATGGGCGTCAATGGGAGAAGCCGGCACGATACCGACTCCGCATCGGAAATTCATAAGCCGTTAAGTTTAACGAATGGTTTACTTCACACCCCATGATGCTTTTTCACGGCACACGAAGGCTCGGTAAGACCACCTTTTTTCTGTTTTAAAACAATGAAATAGATATTTCCTGCCGCGGCGCTCGCCTGCGGAATGGAAAAGAAATTCGCCAGTTGGCCTGTAAGCCGGGTTCTGTATGGCTCCGGTTTGACCCGGAACGTGGCAGCCATTCATCTGGGACGGCATTTGCATGCCGCCTCTCGCAACCCACCCGGATGACGTGCCCGGAAACCGGCTGTAGACGAAGGCTTTCGCCCGCGCCCCGTGTCATCCCTATTCGGTCTTGCTCCCGGTGGGGTTTACCTTGCCACCACTGTCACCAGCGGCGCGGTGGGCTCTTACCCCACCCTTTCACCCTTACCATGCCAGGCATGGCGGTTTGCTCTCTGTGGCACTTTCCCTGGGGTCGCCCCCGCCGGACGTTATCCGGCACCGTATTTCCGTGGAGCCCGGACTTTCCTCACCTTACCGTCTTTCGACATTGGTAAAGCGCGGCTGCCCAGCCAACTGGCATGGCGTCAATACCCATGTTCTTTGGCGAAAGCCACCGAAAAGCGTAACGGAAGATCAAAGAAATGCAGGCTTGAAATCCGTTGCATAGGCGTCGTTGCCAATTTTTCCATCCCGCAGCAACAGGGCGCCTAACCGCCCGATCTCGTCGGAACTCTTGGCCGCCGTACCGTTGCCGCCAGTCAGAACCGCAATGCGCGGTGACGTCGTAAAGCCGATGGCCGGATAACCGCCCGGCGTTTTGGACACCACGCAGGCGGCCATGGAAATGCGCGACCGGTCGATGGATGGCACCAAGGTCCCGACGATGGCGGAGAGATGGTCGCGAACGCTTTCGCGCCCGCCGGAACGGAACCATGCGCGGATTTCGGGATCGCTATCGAGCTTCTTATCATCGGGATCGCCGCCGATTTTCAGATAGAACCTGCCATCGGGATAACGGACGGGCGGCAGGAGATAGATATGTTTCGTCGTGTCGCGCGGCTCGTAAATCAGCGACGGCATGCCCGCATATTGTCCCAGCTCCGCCTCGTCTACCTCGAAGAAGGCGACGGTGCGCGCATAGACATTGAGAGCGACGGGCTGCGGCAACAAATCCTTCGTGATCGAGAAGCCACCCGCAGCGACCAGCACCCGGTCTGCCGTATAAACCGCGCCCGAGGCCGTCTCGACGCGTGCACGGCCAGCCTCTTCCCGCGTCGAGACAACTATATCGTCGATGAGCGTAACGCCGGCTTTGTCTGCCAGAACGCTCTGCGCCTTCACCAGCGCGCGCGGATTGACGTAACCGGCATTGTCCTTTTCGAACACGCCCTCGCAGCCCGGCTCGAAGGAGAAATAGGGAAAGGCGCTTTTCAGACCTGCGTCGTCAAGCATTTCCGTGGAAACCCGCAGACGCGCCGCTGCCTCACAGACGTTGTCGACAAAGGGATTGTCGCCACCGCGTTCAGGCCCAACCATCAGACAGCCGACGGGAGCGTAAAATTCCACGCCGCTCCTTGCCGCGATGTCGGTGTAGCGCGCGATCGAGCGGTTGGCGAGTAGCGCCCAGTCCGCATCGCCATCAATGGTGCGGGTAATGCGCGCCTCATCATAATGGCTGGCGAAAACACCCGGATGTGACTTGATGTCGGCAGGTTCACCGGGGCCGATCAGGGCCACACCTTCGGTGGTTTCCGCCAGATGGCGGGCGGCGGCAGCACCCATCATGCCACGACCGACAACGATATATTTGAAATGTCCCGACATGCCGCCGTCTTCGCCTCAACCCGCTCTAGTACAGCTGCGATTTTGTAGCCGCTTCGCTGCTGAATGTCAGATAAAAACCGGCGACATTTCGGCGGCAAAATCACTCTCGGTCAGCTGGCCATGCAGAAGCAGCACCGCGCCTAGCCGCCCGATTTCGTCGGAAGACTTGGCGGAAACGAAATTGCCACCGGTCAGAACCGCGATATTGGAAGATTGCGTATAGCCGATATATGGATAACCGCTACGAGTAATGGATGCGACGCAGGAACCAGAGGTCACGGGGCAGCCCGCAAGTTCCGGCATGAGCGATAGCGCCCGTTTCGTCAGGAATTCCACTTCGCCCGGCGTGCCGTCGGAATGAAACCAGCCGACTGCTTCGGCCAGCGTTTCCAGCCTGCCCTTTTCGCTCTCACCGCCGATCTTCAGATAGACCTTGCCGTCGGGGTAACGCACAGGGGGCAGAATATAGACGATATCGTCCTCGGTCTCCGCCAGCACGATGGTCGAGGGCATGGAGCCGAAGAGGGCCTGCCTTGCTTCGTCCAGTTCGAAAAACACGATGGTGCGGCCCGTTGCCGCCATATCGACCGGGGAAGGCAGAAGATCAGCCATGTTGGTGAAACCGCCAGCCGCCACTATGACCTTTTCGGCCGTGTGTACGGCCCCTTCCCTGGTGGAAACTTCCACACCTTGGGAGGTATCGCGAACATGCGCCGCCGTCTCGCGGATCAGTCGCGCGCCCTGCGCAGCAGCAATCTTGCATTGCGCCCTCACAAGCGCACGCGGATTGACGTGGCCGGCATTGTGCGCCTCGAAGTAACCGTCGTGATCCGACGGCAGGGAAAACATCGGGAACCGGCCAGCCAGCGCATCGCTGCCAATCGTTTCCACGCCTAGACCGAGACGGTCGGTCGAGACCAAGGCTCGCGAAACGTAGTCTCCGGCAAGCCCCTTACCGTTTCCCGTAAACAGGCAGCCCGCTTCGGTGAAGAAACGGATGCCGCTTTTTGCTTCGATCTCGGCATAGCGCCGGATGGAGCGTTGCGCCAGCTCCGCCCATACGGGATCGCCATCGAAACCACGGGTGATGCGCGCCTCGTCATAGTGACTTGAAAACACACCGTTATGGGTCTTGCGATCGGCGGGTTCATCCGGCCCGATCAGCGCCACGCCATCCGTTTGCGCCGAAAGGTGTCTCGCTGCCGCCGCACCCATCATTCCGGCACCGACCACGATATATTTGAAATCCGGCATGTCATGCTCCGCATCAGGTTTGCTCCTGACTACAGCATGAACGCATAAACCGGAATCGATTTTCGTGACGTCCGAAACATGCCGCGCAAGAGCGTGCAGCGGTTTTGCAATAACGAGATGCGTTAAAACAAGGACCTAAAGCTTATGGCCAATCTGAAACATCACGACACGCTTGAGCAAAAGACCTCAGCTGGCCAGAAGCGCCTGGACCTTGCCGCAATAACGCTTGGACACCGGGTTCATGCGGGTGGCGCCGTGGCCGGCATTGTAACGCAGGATCGTGCTGCAAACCTCACCGCCGCCAAGCTGGTGTGCGGTTGCCAGATATTGCATGCCCCAGCGAATATTGGTCTCGGGGTCGAAGAGGGCTTTGGTCGTGCCGCGAAAGCCCATCATGCGCGCCGTTGCCGGCTTGATCTGCATCAGCCCGACCTCGCCTGCGCTGCCGCGAGCCCTAGGGTTGAACTTGCTTTCTACAGAAACGACGGCATGGGCCAGATTGGTGGGGACGCCGTAACGCTTGGCATATTTGACGATCAGATCGGAATAGTCGTTCTTGAGCGACGAAGGCAGGCTCTTTTCGGGAACGGGATAACCGGGCGTACGGAAGAAGGTCCCCAGCGTCACGGTTTTGGTCTTGACGTCCTCGTCTTTGGCAAAAGCAATCCCCGCCTGCGAAACGAGCATAGCAACGCCCGCTGCGACAGCAACAAAAACTCTGTTCATCTGTTGAAATAGTCTCCAGATCGGATAACCGGAACAATGAAACGATAAAAACGTCCAGCGCGCGGAAAGTCGATTACGACCTTCTACCGTCCAGTCTCCTTGATTGATATTGACGGCAAGCTCCCCTGAAGAACAGCACCGCGTCCACTGCGGCTCTTAGACTTCCTCAATGCGGATTAACTGTGGCACAACAAAAAAATCGACTTGCGCGACCGGGAAACGGGGAAGGCTTTTCCAGAAACGGCGTTCAAACGGCCGAAAATTTCGGAAGGCTGGCAATCAGCCGATGCAGCGTGTCGATCGTGGAAAAATCCGCGATACCATCCACCAGCGCCGGGCGGAAATGCCGCTGAAAGGCGGCCACGGCACCTTCTGTTTTTTCGCAATATGCGCCTGTTATTTCAACGCCATATCCGTAAATGGATAGCATGGACTGGAGCGCTTCCACCGGCTGGCCGTGATCGCCGCGCTGAAAAAAACGTCCGCCGCGGATCGGCGCAGGCTCCACCCAATGACCGACACCGTGCCGCGACAGGATGTCCCATGGGAATTTTTCACCCGGATCAACCTTGCGGATCGGCGCCACATCGGAATGCGCAAGCACCCTTTCAGGGGCGATAGACCACCGCTGGCCGCAATCGCGACACAATTCGATGACGGCAGCCACCTGTTTTTCCGGAAATTCCGGCAGGCCGCCCGGATGGCCCTGATTGGCGATTTCAATCCCGATGGAGCGGGAATTGATGTCCGCCTCCCCCGCCCAGCTGCTTTTGCCCGCATGCCAGGCGCGGCGAGTTTCCGCAACAAGCTGCATGACACGCCCGTCTTCAAAAACGAAATAGTGGCTGGATACCTGGCTTTCGGGATTGCAGAGCCACGAAAGGGCGCCATCGGCTGTCGTCATGCCGGTATAGTGCAGGAGAATGATATCCGGGCCTGCCACGCCCTGTCTTTCGCCATGGTTGGGAGAAGGCACAATGGTTGCGCCCCCGAAATCCGGGTTGAAATCCGGCAGAAATTCACTCATGCGACGCGGCGTTCTTTCTCGATGGCCTCATAGGCGGCATTGAGAGCCGCCATACGCTCATTCGCGGCAGCGTGCAATTCCATCGGCACACCGCGCGCGATGAGCTTGTCCGGGTGGTGCTCGGCAACCAGTGAACGGTAACGCTTGCGGATATCCAGAAAGTCGTCCGAGGGCGAAACGCCAAGCACACGATAGGGATCGCGCCCATCCATATGGACGTGCCGTGCCATGATCGTTTCGAAATGATCTTCGGTAATATGGAAGATTTCCGCGATACGGCCGAGGAACGCCAGTTCCCGCTCGTGGATCAAGCCGTCTGCCTTGGCGATGTGGAACAGGCCATCGATGACGCTTTCCAGCATCTCGCAATTGTCATGGCCGGAGCCGCAAAGACCGGCAAGACGCTCGGCATAGGCCTCGTATCCCGCAACGTCCTGGCGTGCGAGATTATAAAGGCGGGCAACGTTTCTGGCTTCTTCTTCAGGAAAATCGAAAATCTGCCGGAAGGCGCGCACTTCGGCATCGTTCACGACACCGTCTGCCTTGGCCATCTTTGCCGACAGCGCGATAATGGCCACGGAAAAAGAAACCTTGCGGCGGGTCTCCGGATCTCCCTCGAAAAGGGTACGGATCGCCTCTACCACGCGACCGAGCGTGCTGCCTGCCGCGTCACCGATCGCGCCGAGCAGCCGTTCCCACAGGGATGAAATATGCAAACAGGCGAAATCGAACATCATGACGCCAAGCATGACGGCATATCGCCGTGAATGCAATATGCGCGGCGCCGCTGCGGCATTAACTTTTATTCATTTTTGCGACAGTTTTTCTTCAGGAGCAAGGGGGCGGCAAACGGGAGAGCAACGGTTTTCCACAGACGGCGAAGCCTGGTGCAAGGTTGGAGGCGATTGAAACGATTATATTCGGCTTCTTTGCCCAAGCTGCTGAAAAACCGCGAGAAATCGGCATTTTTCGTGATAAATTCACTTTACACCTACACGTGGCTGTCGCATCCATTTGCCAGACATATCTTTCTATCCAAGCAAAGGAGAGCCACGATGGCCAAACAGAAAGTCGCAATGCTGACCGCGGGTGGCCTTGCTCCCTGTCTCTCTTCAGCCGTTGGCGGCCTGATCGAGCGTTATAGCGACGTCGCGCCTGATATTGACATTGTGGCCTATCGTTCCGGCTATCAGGGCGTGCTTCTGGGCGACCGGATCGAGATCAACAAGGACATGCGCGAAAAGGCGCATCTGCTGCACCGTTATGGCGGATCGCCGATCGGCAACAGCCGCGTAAAGCTCACCAACGCTGCCGATTGCGCCAAGCGCGGGCTGGTGAAAGAGGGTGAAAATCCGCTGCGCGTTGCCGCCGAACGGCTGGCTGCCGACGGCATCACCATTCTCCACACCATCGGCGGCGACGACACCAACACGACGGCCGCCGACCTTGCCGCCTATCTCGGCGCCAACGGTTACGATCTGACCGTCGTCGGGCTGCCGAAGACCGTGGATAACGACGTGGTTCCGATCAGGCAGTCGCTCGGCGCATGGACCGCGGCCGAAGTGGGCGCTTCCTTCTTCGACAATGTCAGCAACGAGCAGAGTGCTGCGCCGAAGACCTTTGTCATCCACGAAGTCATGGGCCGCCATTGCGGCTGGCTGACGGCTGCGACCGCCCGCGCCTACATCCAGAAGACCAACGGCAATGAATATGTCGAAGGACTGATGATGAACACGCAGATGAAGAACATAGACGGCATCTACCTGCCGGAAATGGCGTTTGACATCGAAGCGGAAGCCGAACGGCTGAAGGCGATCATGGACAAACACGGCTACGTCACGTTGTTCGTTTCCGAAGGTGCGGGGCTCGATTCCATCGTTGCCGAACGCGAAGCCGCCGGTGAGGCCGTCAAGCGCGATGCCTTCGGCCATGTGAAGATCGACACCATCAATGTCGGCGGCTGGTTCCAGAAGCAATTCGCCGGCCTCATCGGCGCCGAACGCTCCATGGTCCAGAAATCCGGTTACTTCGCCCGCTCCGCTCCCGCCAATGGCGATGATCTGCGCCTCATCCAGGGCATGGTCGATCTTGCCGTCGAAAGCGCGCTGAACAAGGTCTCGGGCGTCACCGGCCACGACGAAGACCAAAAGGGTAAATTGCGGACCATCGAGTTTCCGCGTATCAAGGGCGGAAAGCATTTCGACCTGTCTGCAAAATGGTTCACCGAAGTGATGGAACACGTCGGTCAACCGTTCACAGCGGCCTAATTTTACGATAGGCTGGATAAAGCGGCGACAGGGAGGGCAAGGAGGAAGAGAATGTCTGGACAGGCGTGGCTGGTTTTTTGTGCAGCATGTGCCGTTGTGTTCGCACTTCCCTCTCCCCTTGTATTCTCTGTCGCCTCCTATGCCGCTATCCGCGGCAGAAAAACGGTGTTTGCCTCTGTCACTGGCGGCGCGCTTGGCATCGTCACAGCTATGACGATATCTGCGATTCCAGCGGCTGGCCTTGCCTATCTGCCGCATGCCTTTGTGGAAATCGTTCAGTGGACTGGTATCGGCTGGCTGATTCTTTTCCTGTTATGGAACTTTGCCACCCCCGCCGCCCAGGCTGCCAATGCAGACAATGACAATCTGCCCGGCAAATCATCCAGCGGCATTTTCCGTGATTGCTACGCCATTGCAGCGTTGCGTCCGCGCTATTTCATGTTCTTCCTGGCACTGTTGCCGCAATTCGTTTCCACCTCCGGCAATGCGGTCGAAACGCTGGCCGTAGCGCAGGCCGCAATCCTGTTGCTGGCACTTGGCATTCTGGCAGCGCAGGCACTCTTTGCCGGCTCCACGCTGGCACTGGTGCGCCGCATGTCCGGCAACAAAAAAATCCGGCCGAAATACCGCACTCACTTCATTTCTGGCCGTGCCGTCAGCGCCGGATACCGCCGCATCGCCGCCTGAAAAACCGCGACGCCACGTCCCGGCTTGCCGCTATCCTTACAATAGGTTAATGAAAGCTCGATGGGACACTGCCTGCTTCGCTCGACGCGGGGGTATCGACAGACAGGCATAACGAAGGCGGCAACATGCGAAATTCGGCAAAATTCCGCGGAAGAAGCGCACTTCTTCTGTCTTCCACGGTGGGCCTTGCACTGGCTTTGGCCGGATGCACCAGCGTCGAATATGCCGCAAAGGAAGGGCCGAACGGCCCGAAAATAGCCGCAGTCAACCAAACCGCACCGGCACAAGCCTCCGCACAGTCGGAAACGGCTGGTACCCCGGCTGATGCCGCCGCACCGGCAGCACATGCCACTGACGTGGCAGCCTCTTCCCAGCCCGAATCGCTTCCAACCGTCGCCGCCGTCAAGGGTGGCCGCGTGGCGCTGCCGCCGGCAGCGGAAATTGCAGCGGCAGTGGCAAGCCCAACCCAGATGCAGCCGCAGCAACAACAGACAGAGGTCGCGCAGGCAACGGTAACGACAGCCGCGCCGACGACGGCTGCGGCTCTTGCACCGCACGCCGCAACGCCGGCAGCCGCAGCGATCGAAACCGCAAGTGCCGCCGCGAAACCGGCGGCCCACAACTCTGCCGCCGACCTGCCGCAGGTGGTTGCCGTCAAGGGCAGCTTCCCGCCCGCACCGCCGCCGCCCGGAACGCCGTCGATCGGTACCGAACTGACCGCGGAACGCAAAGTCATTCCCCTGCCCAAGCCGGACAGCACGGTTCTGGCCTATGCAGCCGGCCCGACCAACGCCGCCCTTGCCGCTATCCGGCAGAACGAAACGATGACGGCGCCGTACAAATCCGCGCCGGCCGGACGTGAAAAGCTGAGCGGGCTTATTTCGAAATACGCTGTCATGTATAATGTGCCTGAAGATCTGGTGCATCGCGTGGTGCAGCGTGAAAGCAGATACAATCCCGGCGCCTATAATGGCGGCCACTTCGGTCTGATGCAGATCAAGCACGCCACGGCCCGCTCCATGGGCTTTGATGGCCCCGCTTCTGGCTTGTTCGATGCCGAAACCAACCTCAAATATGCCGTCAAATATCTGAGCGGCGCCTGGCTTGTTGCCGACAACAACCGGGACAATGCTGTCAGGCTTTATGCACGCGGTTATTATTACGATGCCAAGCGCAAGGGCATGCTGCACGTTCTGCGCAAGTAAGCCTTTGAGCAGCGCCGGGACTGCAATGCAGCAAAGCGGCTTTTCTTAAAAACGTCGAGCACGTCACTTTTGTCATCCTCGGGCTTGTCCCTGGGATCTGCAAGCTTTTGATTTTACGATATGTGGCTGGATCCTCGGTACAAGCCCGAGCATGACGTCGCATCCAAATCAAAGCTTGAGACCCGAGTGGTTTCACACCGCCTTTTCGATTCGTTACGTCGGCCCACAACCCCTGTCATCAAACTGTAGCGTCGTGACTGTAGACGCCTCTCAATCTATTGAGAGGTGAACATATGACGAGTGCGGCACCCAAGACCGGCTTCAGCAAGAATACGAAACTGAAGTCCGCATTGCTCCAGCACAAGGCGCTCTCGAAAAGCGGTTTTTCCGAACGGTTCTTCGGGGTTCTCTTTTCCGGTCTGGTTTATCCGCAAATCTGGGAAGACCCGGAAATCGATATGGAAGCGATGGAGCTTGCTGAAGGCCACCGTATCGTCACCATCGGCTCGGGCGGCTGCAACATGCTGGCCTACCTCTCCCGCAACCCTGCCAGCATCGATGTGGTGGATCTTAACCCGCATCACATCGCTCTCAACAAGCTGAAGCTTGCCGCCTTCCGCCATCTCCCGGCCCATCAGGATGTGGTTCGCCAGTTCGGCCGCGCCAATACGCGCAGCAATAGTCATGGCTACGACCGATTCATCGCCGACCATCTCGACGACACGACCAAGGCCTACTGGTCGAAACGCACCCTGTCCGGCCGTCGCCGCATCTCGGTATTCGACAGGAACATATACCGCACCGGTCTGCTCGGCCGTTTCATCGGCGCCGGCCACCTTATGGCGCGCCTGCACGGCGTCAGGCTGACTGAAATGGCCAATAGCCGCACGCTGGATGAACAGCGTCGGTTCTTCGACAGCAAGGTCGCACCGCTGTTCGACAAGCCGGTGGTGCGCTGGCTGACGAAGCGAAAAAGTTCGCTGTTCGGCCTTGGCATTCCGCCCCGCCAATATGACGAGCTGGCAAGCCTTTCCAACGACGGCACAGTCGCCTCCGTCCTCAAGGAGCGACTTGAAAAGCTTGCCTGCAACTTTCCACTCAGCGACAATTATTTCGCCTGGCAGGCCTTCGCGCGCCGTTATCCCGAGCCGCATGAGGGTGCCCTGCCCGCTTATCTCAAGCGGGAATATTACGAGACGATCCGCGACAACACCGCCCGCGTTGCCGTGCACCACGCCACCTATACCGAGCTGCTTTCCAAAAAACCGGCAAACGGCGTCGATCGCTACATTCTGCTCGATGCGCAGGACTGGATGACGGACGTGCAGCTCAACGAATTGTGGTCGCAGATCAGCCGCACCGCCGCTCCCGGCGCCCGCGTCATTTTCCGCACCGCTGCCGAAAAGAGCGTGATCGAAGGCCGTCTCTCGGCCGATATCCGCAACCAGTGGATCTATCTAGAGGAACGCTCCAATGAGCTCAACGCCATGGACCGTTCGGCCATCTATGGCGGCTTCCATATCTATCAGAGGGCTCTGGCATGAAAACCATCGGCGAGAATGTCGGCCTTGCGGATGAGGCGCATGCGAGCCTGATGGACCGCATGTATCGCCACCAGCGGCATATCTACGATATTACCCGCAAATATTACCTTCTGGGCCGCGACAGGACCATTTCCGGCCTCGACGTGCCCAAGGGTGGCACGCTGCTTGAAGTCGGCTGCGGTACCGGCCGCAACCTGCTGCTGGCCAGCCGCAAGTTTCCTGAAGCAAGACTGTTCGGTCTCGATATCTCCGCCGAAATGCTGCTGACCGCATCCGAGAATTTTACCGGAAAGACGGAACGCCCCGTTCTGCGCGTGGCCGACGCCACCGCTTTCCGCGCCGTAGAATTCGGTCAGCCGGACGGTTTCGACCGAGTCATGATCCCCTATGCGCTTTCGATGATACCGGACTGGGAAAAGGCGATCGAACAGGCGCTGACAGCTCTCAAGCCCGGCGGCTCGCTGCACATCGTCGATTTCGGCCAGCAGGAACAATTGCCCAAGTGGTTCCGCGCACTTTTGCAGGCATGGCTCACCCGCTTCCACGTCACGCCCCGCGCCAATCTCCGTTACGTTCTGGCCAACATGGCAGGCCGTTTTGACGGTAATCTCGAATTCGAGGAGATTGCCCGGGGTTACGCCTGGCGGGCCATCATCACGCTTCCGGTCGCCGAAGTGCAGCCAAAAGTCAGCCGTATTCTCGCAGACGCCTGATCATCAAGGGTTAAGGCGCCTCGCCTCTGCAAATGCGGGCAAGACGCTGCCAGCCAGCGGTCCTACAAGTATACGCCACTGGGACTGAAAGACCGCAAATCTCTTGGAATCCAGCGACTTGCCAGCCGAAAAAAGGCCACTGCCCCTTGCCATAACGGCTTGTTTACCATGTTATGGGTAAATCGGGAGACGCGGCGCGCCATTTTGCGGCTGCGGATGGGCAACAATAATTCATCAGGGTTCCAATGCGGCTGCGTCTATCGGCACTTTTGTCGGCTATGTTGTTGATCGGCGGCTGTACGTCCACGAGCTATGACTTGCTTGAAACGGCTTCTGTTTCCAAGCCGAAATTCTCCGATACCGACCCACAGGATTTTGGCACGAACAACCCGCATCGCCACGAGGTGCATGGCATCGACGTGTCCAAATGGAATGGCGACGTCGACTGGCGGACCGTTCGCAAATCCGGCGTTTCCTTCGTCTTCATCAAGGCCACCGAAGGCTCAGACCGCATCGATCCGAAATTTGGGGACCACTGGCGCAGCGCGGCGGCGGCAGATATCCTGCACGCGCCATACCATTTCTACTACTTCTGCTCGACAGCGGACGCTCAGGCCGACTGGTTCATCAGCAACGTGCCAAAGGAAGCCGTCACCCTACCGCCGGTTCTCGATGTGGAATGGAACCCCTCCTCCCCCACCTGCAAGACGCGCCCGGCTCCTGGCATCGTCCGTGCCGAGATGCAGCGTTTCCTCGACCGCCTCGAGGCCCATTACGGCAAGCGCCCGATCATCTACACCTCGGTCGACTTCCACCGCGACAACCTCGTTGGCCAGTTCAAGAATTACCATTTCTGGGTGCGCTCCGTCGCCGCGCATCCCGCCAAGATTTACGAAGACCGGCAGTGGGCCTTCTGGCAATATACGGCCACCGGCGTCGTGCCCGGCGTCAACGGCCCGACCGACATCAATGTCTTCGCCGGAAGTGAGAAAAACTGGCGGAAATGGATCGCTTCGGCCAAATAATACGGCCAAGAAGCAACACATTCGAAAAATCGGCGTTCTTCTGCACCGGCAGATCGCTGGACCCGTTTTTTTGTCGCAAACATGTGGGTAAAGCGGGCTAACAACCTATCGAGGAAATTCCCATGCCCACTTTTCGGTCGCGCAGCATCATTTTTGCCGCCGCTCTGTCGCTTCTCTCCACCGGCTCCGCCCTTGCCACACCGCCTGTGGCCTCGCCTGACGATCCAAAGCAGGTTGCCTGCGGCGGTGATCTCGGCGCATTTCTTGAGGGCGTGAAGGCTGAGGCCGCTGCCAAGGGTGTTCCGGCGGCTGCCATCGAAAAGGCGCTGGCCGGCGCGCAGATAGACCCCAAAGTGCTTTCGCGTGACCGCGCACAGGGCGTCTTCCGCCAGACCTTCCTCGAATTTTCCCAGCGCACCGTCAGCCAGGCCCGTCTCGATATCGGCCGCAAGAAGCTGCAGGAGCTGTCATCGACCTTTGCCCGTGCCGAGAACGAATTCGGCATACCGGCTGGCGTCATTGCCGCCTTCTGGGCCATGGAGACCGATTTCGGTGCCGTCCAGGGCGATTTCAACACCCGTAACGCGCTGGTGACCCTCTCGCATGATTGCCGCCGCCCGGAACTCTTCCGTCCGCAATTGCTGGCCCTCATCGAAATGGTCCAGCATGGCGATCTCGACCCCACGTCCAACACGGGTGCGTGGGCCGGTGAAATCGGCCAGGTACAGATGCTGCCCAAGGACATCATCGCTTTCGGCATCGATGGTGATGGCGATGGCCATGTCAACGTCAAGAGCAGCGCACCGGATGCGATCCTCACGGCGGCGAAATTCATCCAGCACCTCGGCTTCAAGAAGGGCGAACCTTGGATGCAGGAAGTTTCCGTACCGGAAAACCTGCCCTGGGAGAAATCCGGCCTCGGCGGTTCGCTTACCGCCGGTGACTGGTTTACCCTCGGCGTGACCCCGCGCGACGGTAACAAAAATTTCGCCTCCCTGCCCGCAGCCCTCATCATGCCGCAGGGCCGCAAGGGACCGACCTTCCTCACCTATCCCAACTTCAACATCTATCTGGAATGGAACCAGTCGTTCATCTACACGACCTCGGCTGCCTATTTCGCCAACCGTCTGATGGGCGCCCCTGTCTATAACAAGGGCAATCCCGATCCGGGCTTCGATGACGCGACGATGAAAGAGTTGCAGACCAAGCTTGAAGCGCGCGGCCACGATGTTGGCAAGGTGGACGGAATTCTCGGTTCCGGCACCCGCGTCGCCATCCAGAAGGAACAGCAGCGTCTCGGAATCCCTGCGGATGGATGGCCGACCCAGGCACTTCTCCAGGCGCTTTAACCTGTGTTAATCGCACCTTCGGGCCTTTAATCTATCGGCCGGAATCAAGGCTTAAACTGTTAATCTCGACCGGATGACTGGGGATAACACCCCGGTCATTTACTTTTTTTAAAGATATGAAGCACTGCGTGATGAGAAAATAATCTTTTATTTTCAATTAATTACAGAAGTTACTTTTTTAAGCGGCGACAAAGCATGCTGCACCGCATCACAGAAACCGCTTTTCAAGTGCCACAAAACGGTCATATTATCGAACCTGTCAACAACAGGAGGCACCCATGGGACTTACAAAATCTCTCAATGCCTTGGCAGTCGGTTTGGCGTTTTTGTTCGTAGCGATGATGCTTTTCATCTGACGAGACGTGAAGACCAAACGCAGAAAAGAACCGTAGATGACACGAGTTTGAAAAGCGCAGGTCCTGTCGGGCCTGCGCTTTTTTCCTGTCGTAAATGGGATATCTGAAATCAGGCGGCGCTGCGGCGCAAACGCTCAAGACCGAGGTTCTCAAGCACCGCATCGACCAGCGGCGCACGGTTCATGGTGTAGAGATGGAACTCGTTGACACCGCGCCGTTGAAGATCGGCGATCTGCTCGGCAGCAACTTCCGCCGCAACGCGGGCGCGTCCCTCGAGATCGTCATCATAACCTGCAAAACGCTCATCCAGAAAACTGGGCACACTGGTACCGCAGCGGCCGGCGAAACGCTTGAGCTGGGTCAGGTTCTGGATCGGCATGATACCCGGAACCACCGGAATGGTGATGCCCGCAGCCGTAACCCGCTCCATGTAGCGCTCGAACACGTCATTATCGAAGAAGAACTGCGTCAGCGCCCGCGTTGCGCCGTTGTCCGCCTTGCGCTTCAGCATATCGATATCGACCGCATCGCTGGCGCTCTCCGGGTGCTTTTCGGGATAGGCAGAAACGGAAACCTCGAAATCGCTGATATCGCGTAGCCCCTTCACCAGGGCGGCGGCATTCTCGTAACCTTGCGGATGCGGCCTGTAATCCGTGCCGATACCGGTCGACGGATCGCCGCGCAGCGCCACGAAATGGCGAACGCCAGCATTGCGAAACTCTTCAACGACCTGATGCACGTCGTCACGGCTGGCATCAACGCAGGTCAGGTGCGCGGCGGTCGGCAGATGACTGTCACCGATCATCCGGCGCACCGCATCCAGCGTCGGCGCCTTGGTGGAACCGCCCGCGCCATAGGTGACGGAGACGAAATCCGGATCCCATTTCTTCAGCTCGGCAACCGTTTCCCAGAGCTGGTTCTCCATCTCGGGGTTCTTGGGCGGGAAAAACTCGAAAGATAACCGGATATCCCCCCGGATTTCGCCATTGTGGCGCGCGGTTTCCGACCTCAACATATCATGCCCTCCCGGCAGCAAGTAAAACGGCCTCTTGCACCACATCGTCTGCCATCAGCAGCCGCTGGTCGCGGGCAACCCATATCGTGACGTCCAAGGATTCATCGGACGCCCGTTCAGAATGAAGATCGACGGCACGGTCGAGCACGAGCCCGGCCTTTTTCAGCCATTCATCCATAAGCGGATGCGAAAAGCCGAGCCGCACATGCGCATGCTCATCACGAAGATGCTCGAAGGAATGCGGTGCAAGATCGATGACGATCAGCCGGCCACCGGGACGCAACATGCGGGCGGCTTCGGAAAGCGCGATCTCCGGCTGATCGAGAAAATGCAGGACCTGATGGATGACGATCAGATCGAAATCCTGGCCTTCCAGCGGCAGGTTGAGAATATCGCCATGGCGAACGGATGCATTGACCACGCCCGCCTTGTCCAGATTTGAGCGCGCCACCGACAACATGTCGCGGCTGGCATCGACACCGATTGCCCGGCGATAGATACCGCTCAGAAGCTGGAGGATGCGGCCCGTCCCGGTACCGAGATCGAGCAGCGAGTCGATCGGGGTGGTTCCGACCAGCTTCAGCAATGCGCCTTCCACGGCCTCGTCGCTCACATGCAGGCGGCGCAACTCGTCCCAGGCGGAGGCATTGCGGCTGAAATAATCCTGCGCCCGCTCCGCCCTTACCCGCTTGACGGTGGCAAGGCGTTCGCTGTCACGCTGGAGAACGGCGTCAGAGGGCGATGCGGCGCCCAGCAGCTGCCTGATAACAACGGCGGGCTCGCCATCCTGCCGCAGGCGGAAATAGGCCCAGGCGCCCTCCTGATACCGCTCGATCAACCCTTCTTCAGTCAAAAGCTTGAGATGACGGGAAATACGGGGCTGCGACTGGCCGAGAATTTCGGTGAGATCGGTGACGGTCAGATCGCCGGCCGCCAGAAGCGCCAGCAAGCGAAAGCGCGTCGGCTCGCCGGCCGCCTTCAAGAGATCCACCAATTTATCCAAACCGAACGCCACGTTTGCCGCACCTTGCAATCTAATCAACATATAAAGATATCTTTATGTCGGCGTCACGCGAGATGCAAGCGCAATTTGCCACGCTCTCCCCTTAAGCCCCATTTATTGCATCAAAAAAGGCCCGCTTTTGGGCGGGCCTTTCTGAAGTGATCCGAGAACAGGATTAGCGCGTCAGGCGCTTGTAGCTGACGCGGCCGGGCTTGATGCTTTCCGGGCCGAGACGACGGACCTTGTCCTTTTCATAGTCTTCGAAGTTGCCTTCGAACCATTCCACGTGGCTGTCACCCTCGAAGGCGAGGATGTGAGTGGCCAGACGGTCGAGGAACATGCGATCGTGGCTGATGATAACGGCGCAACCGGCGAAGGCTTCCAGCGCTTCTTCGAGCGCTGCCAGCGTTTCCGTATCAAGGTCGTTGGTCGGTTCATCGAGCAGCAGCACGTTGCCGCCTGCCTTCAGCATCTTGGCAAGGTGAACGCGGTTACGCTGACCACCGGAGAGGTTGCCGACCTTCTGCTGCTGATCGCCGCCCTTGAAGTTGAAGGCGCCGCAATAAGCGCGGGAGTTCGTTTCAAACTTGCCGAGCTTGATGATGTCGTTGCCGCCGGAGATTTCCTCCCAGACGGTTTTGTCACCCGCCAGCGTATCGCGGCTCTGGTCGACGTAACCAAGGTGCACGGTCTCACCAATGGTCACCGAACCGCTATCGGGCTTTTCCTGACCGGTGATCATGCGAAACAGCGTGGTTTTACCCGCACCGTTCGGGCCGATGACGCCGACGATGCCGCCCGGAGGCAGCTTGAAGGTGAGGTTTTCGATCAGAACCCGGTCACCATAGGACTTTGTGAGGTTTTCCGCCTCGATAACGACGCGGCCCAGACGCTCGGCGACCGGGATAACGATCTGCGCGTCGCCGGGACGGCGATTTTCAGCGGCTTCCACCAGTTCGTCATAAGCGCGGATACGCGCCTTGGACTTCGTCTGGCGAGCCTTGGGGCTGGAAGCGATCCACTCCTGTTCGCGGCTGATGGCCTTCTGGCGCGAGGCGTCTTCGCGGGATTCCTGCTGCATGCGCTTGGCTTTTGCCTGCAGATAGGCGGAATAGTTGCCTTCGTAGGGAATACCACGGCCACGGTCGAGTTCGAGAATCCAGCCGGTGACGTTGTCGAGGAAGTAGCGATCGTGGGTGATCATCATCACGGCGCCGGGATAGTCGCGCAGGTGCTTTTCGAGCCAGGCGATGGTTTCAGCGTCAAGATGGTTGGTCGGTTCGTCGAGCAGCAGCAGGTCAGGCTGCGAAAGCAGCAGCTTGCAGAGCGCCACGCGGCGACGCTCACCACCCGAAAGGCCGGTTACTGCCGAGTCGCCAGGCGGGCAACGCAGCGCATCCATGGCCATTTCGACCTGATTTTCCAGATCCCACAGGTTCTGGCTGTCAATGATGTCCTGAAGCTTTGCGCCCTCATCCGCCGTTTCGTCGGAATAGTTCATCATCAGCTCGTTGTAGCGGTCGACGATTGCCGTCTTGCTCGCCACACCTTCCATGACGTTTTCCATCACGGTCTTGTTTTCGTCGAGCTTCGGCTCCTGCTCGAGATAACCGAGCGTCGCACCCTCAGCGAGCCAGGCCTCACCGGTATATTCCTTGTCGAGACCGGCCATGATCTTCAAAACGGTCGACTTACCGGCACCGTTCGGACCGAGGATACCGATCTTGGCATCGGGGTAGAAGGAGAGATGGACGTTCTCAAGAACCTTCTTCGCGCCATAGGACTTGTTCAGCCCGGCCATGTGATAGATGAATTGACGTGCCATTGTAGCGAATGCTCCACATCGGATTTTAAAGAGTACGTATCGGGAAATTTGCCGCTATGTAGGGTAAATAGGACCTTGGGGCAACCTCTGGCACGATTATGACCCCATGATTATGACAAGGGATACCATGGCAGGCACGGGTGAAAGCATGAATGAGACGACGGATGACTTGACGTTCAGCCGGATTGAGAGGCTCGACGCTCCATCAGGCGCATCCATCGCCTTTCGCCACCAGCCCTCTGCCCTTTCTCCGGCGCGCGGCGTGCTGATGATCTGCCACGGCCTGGTGGAGCACGCCGGCCGTTACCGCCGTTTTGCCGATGTCATGGCAAAGCAGGGTTTCGAGGTATACGCCCACGATCATCGTGGCCATGGCCGCACAAAGGCTGCCGATGCGCCTCTCGGTCGCTTCGCCTGGAAGGACGGAGCCAGCAAGGTCGTTGCCGATGTCATGGCGATGCGCCGGATGGTCGGCGAAAGACATCCCGGCCTGCCGGTCATCCTGTTCGGCCATTCCATGGGCGGCCTTGTGGCGCTCAACACCGCCGTCAGCCATCCGGATGCCTTTGATGGTCTGTCCATCTGGAATTCCAACCTCAATCCCGGTGTCATGGGCCGTCTTGCACAGATCGTGCTGCGCCTTGAAAAGATGCTGAAAGGCTCTGATGTGCCGAGCGCCATCCTGCCCAAAGCAACCTTCCGTGCCTGGAATGCCAGAATGCCGGAAAAACGCACTCATGCGGATTGGCTGAGCCATGACAGGGTAGCGGTGGACGCTTATGTGGAGGATCCGCTTTGCCAGTTCGAGGCCAGCGTCTCCCTGTGGCAGGATGTCTTTGAATTGTCCTATCGTGCGCCGAGGCTCATCGAACGCCTGCCGAAGACGCTGCCGATTTTGCTTGTCAGCGGCGATCAGGATGCCGCGACCAATGACGGCAAGGAGATCGTCTGGCTTGCCGAACGCTTCCGCGAAGCGGGTTTCGGCCATGTAGAACACACGATCTATCGGGGCATGCGCCACGAAACCCTGAACGAGATCGGCTGGCATGCCGTGGCTGCGGATTTCGCCGCCTGGTGCGGCCGCGTCGTTGGCAAATGACGAGCCTTTGCCGAAACGGAATAAGTCCATGAGATAAAATCACATGCGGCAATGCGGGGAGACGTCTATAAACCGGCAAGCAGAAAACACCGGGGGACAAATGACCGAAACGCCGAACAGGAAACCGCCACTATCAGGCATTCGCGTCATCGAACTGGCGCGTGTTCTGGCCGGTCCCTGGGCGGGGCAGATGCTGGCCGATATGGGTGCGGATGTCATCAAGGTCGAGAACCCTGAAGGTGGAGACGATACCCGCGCATGGGGTCCGCCCTTTGTCGAAAGCGCCGATGGCGAAAACCTCTCCGCCGCCTATTACCATGCCACCAATCGCGGCAAACGCTCCATCGTCGCCGATCTCAAGACGGCGGAAGGCTGTGCGCTGGTGCGGCGGCTCGTGCGAACCGCCGATGTTGTCATCGAGAATTTCAAACGCGGCGGGCTTGCCAAATATGGCCTCGACTATGAGAGTCTCAGGGTTCTCAATCCGAAGCTGATCTATTGCTCTATCACCGGCTTCGGCCAGACCGGGCCCTATGCCGATTTCGCCGGATACGACTATATCGTGCAGGGCATGTCCGGTTTCATGTCGATCACCGGCGAACCCGACGGTCAGCCTATGAAGGCGGGCGTTGCGGTTGCCGATATCTTCACCGGCATCTATTCCGTGTCAGCCATTCAGGCCGCGCTGATCCACGCCATGCGGTCAGGTGAAGGCCAGCATATCGACATGGCGCTTCTGGACGTGCAGTCGGCCGTGCTCGCCAACCAGAATATGAATTACCTGATTTCCGGCAATGCCCCCGTCAGGCTCGGCAACGCCCATCCGAATATTTCCCCCTATGAGGTGGTGCCGACGGCTGATGGTTTCCTGATCCTCGCGGTCGGCAATGACGGCCAGTTCCGCCGCCTCTGTAATATTCTCGGCATTGGCGCGATTGCCGATGACGAGCGTTACGCGACAAACAAGGCCCGCGTGGCGCACAAGGTCGAGGTCCGGAAGATCATTTCCACCGAAACGCTGAAATGGCAGAAGCGCGATCTTCTGACCGCTTGCGAGCAGAACGCCGTACCGGCCGGGCCAATCAACTCCATCGAGGAAATGTTCGCCGATCCACAGGTTCAGGCACGCGGCCTGCGTGTTGATCTCGAGGCGCAGGATGGCACCGTCATCCCCGGTGTGCGGACACCGATTATCATGTCACAGACGCCGCTGCGTTACGAACGCCCGAGCCCGAAGCTTGGCGAGCATCAGGCGCAAGTGCTGGCCGAACTGGAAAACATCGAAAGGACCACGACGCCATGAAAGCAACCGGAATGAAAAGAACAGGCGGACAACTGATCGTCGAAGCGCTGAAAGCCAATGGCGTCTCCCGCGTTTCCTGCGTTCCCGGTGAAAGCTATCTGGCGGTGCTGGACGCGCTCTATGAAAGCGGCATTGAAACCGTGGTCTGCCGCCAGGAAGGCGGCGCTGCCATGATGGCCGACACCTGGGGCAGGCTGACCGGCGAACCCGGCATCTGCATGGTAACGCGCGGTCCCGGCGCAACCAACGCCTCTGCCGGCCTGCATATCGCAAGGCAGGATTCCATTCCGATGATCCTGTTCATCGGCCAGGTACAACGCGAAGCCCGCGAGCGTGAGGCGTTTCAGGAAGTGGAATATCGCCGCGCCTTTACCGAATTCGCCAAATGGGTGGGCGAGATCGACGATGCGCGCCGCATTCCGGAATTCGTCACCCGCGCCTTTGCCGTCGCCACCTCCGGCCGCCCCGGCCCCGTGGTGCTGACGTTACCCGAAGACATGCTGGTTGAAGAGGTTGAAGCCCCCAAGGCAAAGCCCTATACCCCGGTCGAAGCGCATCCCGGCCCGTCGCAGATCGCCGCTTTCTCAAAAATGCTGGGCGAGGCCAAGCGGCCAATCTTCATCATAGGCGGCACACGCTGGTCCGAAGAAAGCGTCGCAAGCTTCACGGCTTTTGCCGAAAGGAACAAACTGCCCGTCGGCTGCTCCTTCCGTCGCCAGATGCTGTTCGATCACTTGAGCCCATCTTACGCGGGCGATGTCGGCATCGGCATCAACCCGGCCTTGGCGAAGGAAATCAAGGAAGCCGACCTCGTGGTGCTGCTCGGCGGTCGCCTCTCGGAAATGCCTTCCTCCGGCTACACGCTGATCGACATTCCCTACCCGTCGCAGAAACTTGTGCACATCTACCCGGAAGCCGAAGAGCTTGGCCGCGTCTATCGCCCCGATCTCGCAATCTGCGCCTCACCGGATGATTTCGTCGCCGCCCTTTCTTCCGTAACGCTCCCCGATAACGCCGCCTGGGCGGACCGCACGGCCACCATGCATTCGGCTTACCTCACCTGGTCGACACCGCCGCAGACCGGTCCGGGCGCGGTGCAGATGGGTCCGATCATGGACTGGATCGAGGCCAACGTGCCGGATGATGCCATCTTCACCAATGGCGCGGGCAACTATGCCACCTGGGTACACCGCTTCCACCGCTTCCGCCGCTTCAACACCCAATCGGCGCCGACCTCCGGCTCGATGGGTTACGGCCTGCCCGCGGCTGTGGCCGCCAAGCACCTGTTTCCCGAGCGCGAGGTGATCTGCTTTGCCGGTGATGGCTGCTTCATGATGCATGGGCAGGAATTCATCACCGCCGTGCGGTATGGACTGCCTATCATCACCGTGCTGGTCAATAACGGCACCTATGGCACGATCCGCATGCATCAGGAGCGGGAATATCCCGGCCGCGTCAGCGGCACCGATCTCGTCAACCCGGATTTCGCGGCCTTCGCCAAGGCCTATGGTGGCCACGGCGAAACGGTCGAAAAGACGCAAGACTTCGCCGCCGCCTTCGAACACGCCCGGGCAAGCGGCAAGCCCGCCATCATCGAGGTGAAGCTGGATGCCGAAGCGATCACGCCAACCCGCACGCTGACCCAGATCAGAAGCCGGACCTGATATTGCGCATGGACATGGCTCCGGCATGGTGTAAATCCTGACTAGAACATACAGGTTAGGAGACGACATGCCGGATGCAGCCCCTCCCGTCATCACCCCACGTGGCGCAAACATCGAGCCTTCGGCTGGTGCGCCATTCGAGGCCGTGCGCGTGGCACGCGATGTCCTGCACACATCCCGCACGGCGGCGCTCGCGACCCTCGATCCGGTCAGCGGTTATCCCTATACGACCGCCACCAATATCGGCATAGAGCCGGATGGTACGCCGTTCTTCTTCGCGGCGGGCCTGACGCTGCATGCCCGAAACATGGAGGCCGACCCGCGCATCTCGTTGACACTTGCCCCCTTTGGCAAGGGCGATGCGCTGACGCTACCTCGGCTGACACTGGTAGGCAAGGCGGAACTGATCGATCCGGAAGAAGTGCCACTTGCCAGACAGCGCTACATCGACCGCTATCCCAAGGCAAAACTCTACCTCTCTCTTCCCGATACAAGGCTCTACCGGCTGCGGACAGAGGGCGTGCAGATCAATGGTGGCCCGGCCCGCAACGCCAGCAACATCACACCTGCCGATCTGCGCAGTGACCTTTCCGGCGCGGAACAGCTGATGGCTGCGGCAGCGGACGAGGCCGCGCGCCTCAACGCCATCAAGGGCGAGGCATCACGGCTGGCCGCTCTTGCGGGTGCGAAAACCGCACGCTGGAAAATCACTTCCATAGACCCTGATGGTATCGACCTCGCCTCAGCCAACGACCTGGCACGGCTGTGGTTTGCAGAACGGGTGACGACGTTGAAGCAGCTTGAGAAGGCGCTTGCTTAGCTTCTGAAATGAAGGGCGCAAGCGATTCACAAACCTGGGACAATCGCCTCTCCTCCGTCATGCTCGGGCCTGTTCCGAGCATCTGCTACCTATCAATTTGCGATACGTGATTGGATCCTCGGGGCAAGCCCGAGGATGACAAAACGGGCGTTTCGAATTTTCCCAACAAAAAAAGCCGGGCTGCATTCCGCAACCCGGCCTTTTCTCAAAATCAAACCGTTAGTCAGAGAGCAGCGGTAACGATGAACTCAACCTTGTAGTCCGGAGTAGCAAGCGCCGCTTCGCTGGTGGCGCGGGCCGGCGGGTTTGCCGGGTCGATCCAGCCTTCCCAGACGGCGTTCATTTCACCGAAGGTGGACATGTCGGAGAGGTAGATGATGGTCTGCAGGATCTTCGACTTGTCGGAACCGGCAGCGGCCAGCAGACGATCGACTTCAGCCAGCGCCGACTTGCTCTGATCGGTCACGGACACGCCCTCACCGACCTGGCCGGCCAGATAAACGGTGTTGCCGTGGATGACGGCGCCGCTCATGCGCTTGCCCGGTTCGATACGCTTGATGGTCATGGAAAACTCCTGTTGATTGGCTTTAGAAAATCGAATTATCCGCGGAAAATCAGCCGCGCAGGTGGTGGGTCTTTTCGTAGATCGCGGTCGAGCGCGCGCCGGAACGGCAATAGCCGAGCATCGGGCGCTGCAATTCGTCAAGCGCATCCACCATGCCGGTAACCGCATCCGCATCGACGCCGTAGCGGCCAACCGGTACATGCACGATGGTCAGGCCAAGCTGTTCGGCACGCTCGGCAATATCGGCGAAAAGCGGCTGGCCTTCTTCTTCGCCGTCAGGGCGGTGGCAGACGATCGACTTGAAGCCGAGTGCCTTGACCTCGTCGAGATCGGCAACGCTGATCTGTCCCGTGACCGAATATTCGTCGTCTATGCGCCTGATATCCATAATAATGCCTCCGCTTAAACCGGCGCCTTGGCGCCGCTGGCACGCTGTCGCCACTGTCTGAAATCCGCATCCGATGTAAGGGCTCAAAACTCTTGCGTCAATGATGCGGCGCCTTCATTCGGTACGCCATTCAGTCCCCTATTCAGAGGATAGAAAAGCGAAGACCATAGGAGCGGCTTTCGCCCGGCTGCAGCATATTGAACTCGCCGGCGGCCTCAAGCTCGCCGCGCCCCACCCAGCGGTGCGAAACCGGTTCGATGCCAAGCACATTGGCCGGATCCTTCTGGTTCCGCCACATCTGCAGATAGGGCAACGTCTCCGTGCCGAAACGTACTTTCAGCGTCTTGCCGCCAATTGCGGCAATCGGACCGAGCGCAAGTTCCGCCCATTCGTCCTGACCGGCGGAAACACAGAACACCGTGCCTGGCTCCTCGCCAAAGCGCCAGCCATGACCACCGCCATCGAGCATGGCACCTTCCAGCCGAACGGCCTCGTCAAACAGCCGCGCGCCGACATTCATGTGGTACATCAGAAAAACCGGGATCGGCCGCGAACTCGTATTGACGATCCGGTCATCGAGGCTGACTTCGCCGCTTTCGCCATCGATGCGCCATGTCCGCTCGAGAAGGGCCGTGCCGCCATCGGCAAGGTTCACGGGAACCTCGGCACGCGCCAATGCATTGGACTCATGAACGTCGAAGGCAACTATCTTGGCGGGATGCGCGGAGAAGGACCCATGCAAAGGATATCGACGCCCCTCGCCCTCACCGCCGATCGGTTCGGGATGGCGGATATGATCGGGACCGCAGGTGAACAGAAAGCCTTCAAGCGAATGGTCGATGCGCGGATCGCCATCATCTGGAATTGCACGGCCGGGCGCGATGTCGATACCATCGACAACACAGGCGCCAATATCGAAAACGGAGGTTTCATCGAGGAAAATGCGTGGCGATTTGCCGGCCTGAAACGAACGCAAGACAACCTCCCTGTGGCAGTAAAAGCGCAATAATCACGGAAACGCTACTAACCGTGACGTAAATTAAGATTGCTTTAACCGTGAATTCACCTTTTTCACAATAGGGTCAAGATTACGGTGTGTTTATCGGTGAACGAAGTAAGGGATAGCAGAATCGTGAAACAGTTTGTTAACGCAGCTCTGGGTCTGGCGATTGCCTTGGCGGCGGTTTGCGCGCCTATACAGGCTGGCGCGCAGCAGCGTTATGGCTATCAGGAACAGCCGGTTCTGGTGACGCCGGATGGCCGTGTTCTCGATTTCGTGCCCCAACGTGGCGACATCGTCATCAGTCGCGACAATATGGGCCGCACGGTATTTTATGATCGGTACGGCAACCTGCTGGCCACTGAAATGCCGTCAGGCTATCAGCAGCGGCAACAGGTACAGCAGCGCGACACAACCTATTACCCCCCCGCCCCCGGCGGTGAATATCGTGAGCCGCAGCGCGATTACGGTTATCAGGATAATGGAAGCGTGCGCGATTACCGCGAATATCGCGGCAATGGTTCCGGCGACGATGTCTATACCGGCTCGGTTCCGGGCCCGGGCGCTGTCGAAAGCGCGCCGCTCAACCAGCCGATGCCCGAAGAAAGCACCACGGCTGCCGTTCCGCAGCCGCAGCACCTGATCGAACGCCACACGCCCGTCACCACACCGGTCAACCGGTCTCGCCAGGAGATCGTGGCACTTCAGACTTTCCTCGACCGCGAAGGCATCTCGCCCGGCGTGATCGATGGCAAGATGGGCGACAACGTCAACAAGGCGATTGCCGCCTGGCAGGACATGACCGGCGAAAAGCTCGACCCGAACAATTCCGAGGACATTCTCGAGCGTCTGCGCGCCTCCGGCGGCATGCCGATCGTCGATTATACGATCACCGCAGCCGATGCAGCCGGCCCCTATGTCGCCTCCATTCCGGATGACTATGCCGAGAAGTCGCAGCTACCCGCCCTCTCCTTCACCTCCACGTCGGAGGCGTTGGCCGAACGCTTCCACATGGACGAGACCTATCTGAAAGAACTGAACCCCGGCATCGATTTCTCCGTGCCCGGCACCATCATCAAGGTGGTCAATCCCGGGGAACCCAAAAAGGGACAGGTGGCCCGCATCGTCGCACATAAGGGCATCAAGCAGGTCTTCGCTTATGGAGAGGATGGCGCTCTGATCGCCGCTTATCCCGCCACCATCGGTTCTACGGACACGCCCTCGCCAAGCGGCACACACACCGTCGAGCGCGTCGCGCTTAATCCGGGTTACACTTACAATCCGAAGATCAACTTCAGGCAGGGCCAGAACGACAAGATCCTGCAAATTCCGCCCGGTCCAAACGGCCCTGTTGGCACAGTCTGGATTGCCCTGTCCAAACCGACCTACGGTATCCACGGCACGCCGGAACCCTCGAAGATCGGCAAGACCAACAGCCACGGCTGTATCCGCCTCACCAACTGGGATGCGACGGAGCTGGCAAAAATGGTCCGACCCGGCGTCGTGGTTGAGTTCGCGGAATAGGATTGACCGCGAAGACGAATTGCAAAAGCCCGGCGGATGTCATTCCGCCGGGCTTTTTCGTTGATGAATGTTATCCGCGCTTTTCAGTCAGGAAGTAAAGCAGCGCTGCCGCTGGTAGAGCAAAGCCGACCCAGGACGCAGCACCCCATTCCCCGACGGAATAGGCCCAGCCGCCGACGGCAGAGCCAATCGCACCGCCCATGAAAAATGTCGCCATGTAGACGCCGTTCAGACGGCTGCGGAATTCGGCGCCGAGCGTGAAGATGGCGCGCTGACCCAGCACCAGATTGGTGGTGACGCCGAAATCGAGAACGATGGCGGCGACCACGAGAATGCCGAGTGCCAGATGCGATCCTTCCGGCGCAAGATGCGTGACGGCGAATGACAGCGCCGCTGCCACCATCGCGGCAAAAGTTGCGGCATAGGTCCAGCCCCGGTCAGCCATGCGCCCCGCAATCGGGGCGGCGACGGTGCCTGCTGCACCGGCAAGGGCAAACAGCGCAATCTGGCCCTGGCTGAGATTGAAATGCGGCCCGCTCAGATAAAGCGGCGTCGTCGTCCAGAAGAGGCTGAAGGCAGCAAACAGGAAGGCGTGATAGATCGCCCGCCGCCGCAGGATAGGCGTATGGGCGGCAAGCCTGCCCATGGAGGCCATCAACGCCCCATAACCCAGCCTTGCCTCAGGCACACGAACGGGCAAAAGGCGATAGAGCACAACGGCGAGAATTGCCATGACGCCAGCCGACGTCAGGAACACACCGCGCCAGGAGACCACTTCCGACAGGAGGCTGGAGACCGGGCGCGCCAGCATGATACCCGCCATCAATCCGCTCATGACATTGCCGACTACCCGCCCTCGAACAGCGTGCGGCGCCATGTGCGCCGCATAGGGAACGATAACCTGCACCGCGACCGAACTGATACCGACCAGAAAGGCCGCAATCAGAAAAGGTGCCGCATGCGGGGCAAAAGCCGCCGCGAGGAGCGCAAGCACCGCCATCGAAACGGTGCTGACGACCAGCCTGCGATTCTCGACCAGATCGCCTAGCGGCACGACGAACAGCAGGCCGACGCCGTAGCCGATCTGCGTCAGGGTCACGATCAGACCGGTTGCGCCGGCAGACAGGCCAAGCTCCGCCCCGATGATGCCGGCAAGGGGCTGGCCATAATAAAGATTAGCCGCAATCAGTCCGCAGGCGGTAGCCAGCAGAAAAGTCAGGGCCGGGGAAATGGATGTTTCGTAAACATCCTCCCCTTCAACTACACGCGTCGTCATCATTTTCTCCAAAATGGAAACGAATGTTTCCTAAATAGCCACAAAATCATTCGGCAAGTTTCAGGGCGATATCCACCACGGCCGTCATCTCTTCCAGACTGCGCCCGGTCTTTCCCACCACCCGCATCCCGTACATCATGCACAACATCGCTCTGGCGAGATCATCGGGATTAGTCTTCGACTGCACGGAACCGTCCCTCTGCCCCTCAGCCACCAGCCGGGCAACGATCCGCTCCCTCGCCTTCACCGCCCGCTCGACCACGACAGCGATATCGTCGTCCAGTGCGGCGAGATCGGCGGCAGCGCCAACCACGAGGCATCCATCCGAACCGGTGGCACCGTGCGACCGTTCCGCATAAAACATCAGGCCGGCTCGCAAACGCTCGTAACCGGTATCAAAACCGGCAACGGCGGCTTCAAACCGCTCCGTCTGCAAGGTCCTGTAGCGCTCCATCGTCGCGATGAAGATGGATTTCTTGTCCTTGAAAGCCTTGTAGAGACTGCCCTGCGCCAGTTCCATCGCATCGGTAAGATCACCGACAGAGGTGGCGTGATACCCGCGCCTAGAAAAAACACGGATTGCTCCATCAAGCGCGCGGTCAATATCGAACTCGCGCGGCCTGCCGCGATGGCGTTGTTCCGGGGAATTGGTGTGGCTGGTATCGGTCATGCTCACAATATAGGAAATGATCATTTCCAAATCAAGCAAAAATAATGCCCGCACCTCCAGCAGTCCGGGCATTGGCAGTGTTTTCAAGCCGCCTTGCGGGTGAAAAAGCGTGCGGGTTGGGTGCCGAACCGCGACAGGCGTTTCGGCAAAAGGCCTAGCACCTCGCTCGCGAATGCTTTCGCATTCTCCACCGCCTTGTCGATATTGCTGACCTTGTCCTTGTCGAGACAGAGAAGCGTTCCGCCATAATCGAAGATATCGCGATAAGCCGCTCTTTCGACAATGGGCGTATTCAGAACCGAAACGTTTTTCTCGGCCAGCAGCATTTTGACGAGCAGCAGCGAGCGGGTCGCCACCATGGCGTTGACCCGCGTCAGCACGATGGAGTGGGCGATCGCCTTGCCCATCTTGCGGTTCAGGAATTCGATATGGTCAAGAACCTCCGCAGCCCCGCGCGCATCCATGGCGCAGCCCTGCACCGGTATCAGCACATGGTCGGAAATACCAAGCGCCATGGTCAGAAGCGGGTTTTTCGCTCCCGGCAGATCGATGATGAAACAGTCGGTATTGGCATTGTTTTCGCGGATATGCCCCTCGAGGGACGCCATCGTGACATGCGAAATTACCGAGAGATTTTCGATCTCGCCTGATAATTCGTGCCAGCGGGAAATCCACAATTGCGGATCGGCATCCAGAACCGTCACGCGGTGGCCGCTGCGGGCAAGTTCGGTTGCCAGAAGCAATACGGCAGTTGTTTTTCCCGCGCCGCCCTTGGTGTTGGCAAAAGTAATGACAGGCATGATATCCCCTGATGATCAGAGCTGTTTCATGCTCATTCATGCACCGAACCAATCATGGTGCTTTCCATAACCTTAACGAACATGGTTAAGAAAAGACTAAGATCGTTTGTGTGGACAACAAAAAGCCCGCGATAAATCGCGGGCTTTTGCCATCTGATTGATCACGCCAGCTTTCGGCAGGAACCCACATCGTCCGCACGCAGGCGACCGGCTTTTAGATCCTCGTACTTCGGCAAGTTCAGGGAACTGCCCAGCCTTTTCTCAACGGTTGAACGATCAAGCGTAATCATGCGTCCGGCGCTCGTGAAGGACACCATGCCGTTCTTTCCAGAATACGCCATAGTCGCGCGCATTTCACAGAAATAGCGGTCCGAGCCCCTGGACAAATTCCATCCCCGGATTCCCGCCTTATTGCTCGACAGAGCTCCGACTTTGTAACCCTGACCGGAAAGTTCCCTGAAAGAAGCGGCCTGCGCCACAAGGGGCAGGCTTAGAAACGCCACTGCGAGCAATGGCGAAAAAACTGAAAATCTCATGGCTGCCATAACTACCCTTTAAAAGCAGTCCTCAAACAATTTCCTGGTATTCTCCAGCGTCATCGGCACCGGATTGCCGCCGCAGCTCGGATCCTTGATCGCTTCTGCCGCCAGTTCGTCAATGCGGTCAGGCTTAATGCCCATGGCGGTCAGGTTATCAGGCACGCCGAGTTCCTTGCGAAGCTCCAGCACATAATCATAGAAACCATCGAAACCGCCCGAAATGCCGAGATATGCGGCAGCGCGGGCAATCTTGTGTTCGATGGCCGGGCGGTTGAAACGCAGGACGGCAGGCATGACCACGGCATTGGTCATGCCGTGATGGGTGTTATAGACAGCGCCGATCGGATGCGAGAGCGAGTGAATGGCGCCGAGACCCTTCTGGAAGGCAACCGCCCCCATCGCAGCCGCCGCCATCATATTGGTGCGCGCTTCGATATCCGTGCCGTCCTTATAGGCGCGTGGCAGGAATTCCTTGACCAGACGCAGGCCTTCAAGCGCAACGCCGGCGCTCATCGGATGGAAGAACGGCGACGAATAGGCTTCGAGGCAATGGGCAAAGGCGTCCATGCCCGTGCCTGCCGTAATGACCTTCGGCATGCCGACCGTCAGTTCCGGATCGCAGATGACGACGCCGGGCAAAAGCTTCGGATGGAAGATGATCTTCTTCACATGGGTCTGCGAATTGGTGATGACGCTGGCGCGGCCAACTTCCGAACCGGTGCCCGCCGTCGTCGGAACCGCGACGATGGGCGCAATCTTCGAGGCGTCCGCCCGCGTCCACCAGTCACCGATATCCTCGAAATCCCAGACCGGGCGCGTCTGCCCGGCCATGAATGCGATGGTCTTGCCAAGATCGAGGCCGGAACCACCGCCGAAGGCGACGACGCCGTCATGGCCGCCATCGCGATAGGCTTTTACACCGGCTTCCATGTTGATTTCGTTGGGGTTCGGATCGACGTCGGCGAAGATCGCCCGGCCGAGCCCAGCCTCTTCCAGTACATCGAGCGCATGCGCGGTAATCGCCATATTGGCAAGGCCGCGATCCGTGACGAGAAGCGGCTTCTTGATGCCGAGCGTCTTGCAGGCTTCCGCCAGTTCCTTGATCCGGCCACGGCCAAGCTTGACGGCGGTGGGATAGCTCCAGTTGGCGACGATATTCATTTCGTGACTTTCTTCAGATGGTAGGATTTCGGTCGGGTCAGGTTCTGGAAACCGAGAACGGAAAGCGAGCCGCCACGGCCCGTTTCCTTCACACCTGTCCAGCAGAGCGCGGGATCGAGATAATCCGCACGGTTCATGAACACGGTGCCGGTTTCGATCTCACGGCCGATACGCCCGGCACGCGCTGCATCCTGCGTCCAGAGCGAGGCGGTGAGGCCATATTTGCTGTCATTCATCAGGGCGATGGCCTCGTCGTCGTTTTTCACCTTCATGATGCCAAGAGCGGGGCCGAAGGTTTCTTCGGTCATGAACTCCATGGAATGATCGACATTGACGAGCACTTGCGGAGCGACGTAAGCGCTCTCGCCGTCATCGGCAGGGAAAAGCTTGGGATCTACCAAAGCCTTGGCGCCCTTTGAGACGGCATCAGCGATCTGTGCGCGCACCACCTTGGCGAAACGCTTGTTGGCCATCGGCCCCAGTGTCGTTTCCTGTTCCAGCGGATTGCCGAGCTTGTAATTGGACACCCACGCCACGGACTTCTCGACGAATGCGTCATAGAGGTTTTCGTTGACGTAGATACGCTCGATGCCGCAGCAGCATTGCCCGGAATTATAGGTCGCGCCATCCATCAGCGTATCGACGGCAGCGTCGAGATCAGCATCCTCCATCACATAGCCGGGGTCCTTGCCGCCGAGTTCAAGCCCGAGACCGGTGAAGGTGCCGGCAGCAGCGCGCTCAATGGCTCGGCCGCCTTCCACCGAACCGGTGAAGTTGACGAAATTGAACATGCCTTCGGAGATCAGCGCCGAGGTCGTGCCGTGATCGAGGAAGACATTGATGAAGACATCGTCAGGCACGCCGGCCTCTACGAAAGCCCGCACCATCCGCTCGCCGACGAGAAGCGTTTGCGCCGCATGTTTGATGACGACTGTGTTGCCGGCCATCAGAGCCGGGGCAACGGTATTGATCGCCGTCATGTAGGGATAGTTCCACGGCGCTATGACGAAGACCACGCCATGTGCTTCGCGCTCGATGCGGCGTTCGAAATTGCCGCTTTCCTCGATGACGAGCGGCGCCAACGCATCCGCCGCAATGGAGGCGACATAATTGGAGCGCTCGTTGAAGCCCTTGAACTCGCCGCCATAACGAACCGGGCGGCCCATCATATGCGCCAGTTCCGGCACCACCTCGGCCACCATTTCATTAAGGCGCGCCACACCCTTGAGAACCAGCTGAACGCGGTCCTCAAGCGGACGTCGCGCCCAGTCCTTCTGCGCCTTGCGCGCTTTCGAAACGGCGGCGCGCGCCGCTTCCAGCGACATCGCCTCCCGCTCGGCATAAACCGAGCCGTCGATGGGCGAGATATTCTGGATCATGGTCATGATGTTTTCCCGTAATGATTAGGCTCTCTCGAAACCGCGCGCCACTTCCCAGTCGGTCACGCGGCGGTCGTATTCTTCCTGCTCCCACCTTGCGGCGTGCACGTAGTGATCGACCACGTCGTCGCCAAAGGCCTCACGCAGCATTTTCGATCCGTCCAGGAAGGCGGTCGCGTCGCGCAATGTCTTGGGTATCTCGCGCACGTCCTTCCCGCCATAGGCGTCACCGACAAAAGCGGGCTCAAGTTCGAGTTTATTTTCAATGCCGTCAATGCCCGCCGCAAGAAGAGCGGCCATGGCGAGATAGGGATTGAGATCCGACCCGCCGACACGACACTCGATACGGATGCCCTTGGTTTCCGCGCCGCAAAGGCGGTATCCTGCCGTGCGGTTGTCGAGGCTCCATATCGCCTTGGTCGGCGCGAAGGTGCCAGCCATGAACCGCTTGTAGGAATTGATGTAGGGCGCCAGGAAATAGGTGATGTCGCTGGCATGCGCCAGAAGCCCGGCAACATAATGCCGCATCACATCCGACATGCCGTGTTCGCCGTCCTTGTCGAGGAAAGCCGGCTTGCCATCCAGGCTCCACAGCGACTGGTGGATATGCGAGGAACTGCCAGCGGCATTGTAGTTCCACTTGGCAAGGAACGTCACCGCCTTACCCTTCGACCAGGCGATCTCCTTGGTGGCGTTTTTGATGATGGCGTGCCGGTCGGCCATGGTCAGCGCCTCGGCATAACGCACATTGATTTCCGCCTGACCGGGAGACGCCTCGCCCTTGGAATTCTCGACCGGAATTCCCGCACCCTGCAGGCCCTTGCGCAGCGCCCGCATGACGTCCTCTTCCTTGGTCGTCTGGAAGATATGATAGTCTTCGTTGTAGCCGCTGGCGAGGTTCAGGTCCCTGTAGCCGCTGGCGCGTGCCGCATCGAAAGTCTGGTCGAACAGGAAAAATTCGAGCTCGGTCGCCATATAGGCCTTCAGCCCCATCGCCTCCAGCCGCGCCACCTGCTTTTTCAGCAGCGCGCGCGGCGAATGCGGCACTTCTTCATGGGTGTGATGATCGAGCACATCGCACAGAACCAGCGCCGTGCCTTCCAGCCACGGCACCTTCCGCAGCGTCGAAAGGTCGGGCTTCAGCGTATAGTCACCATAGCCCTTTTCCCAGCTTGAGGATTTGTAACCGGGAACGGTTTCCATCTCCATGTCGGTGGCAAGCACATAGTTGCAGCTATGGGTTTCCTCAAAGGCGCTTTCAACGAAAAACTCCGCCTGGAACCGTTTGCCCATCAGACGCCCCTGCATGTCGACAAGGCAGGCCAGAACCGTGTCGATGCGCCCTTCGGCCACATCCATCTTCAGCGCGTCGAATGTATAGCTCGTCATTTTGTCCATCCCTTTTCATGTGGCGAGCAGGCGGCCGGTATGCGGCCACCCGTCAGTTCGAGCATCAGGCCTTTGCAGCCGCCGCTGCCATGGCAGCCTGCTTGTGCTCCAGCGCGAACTCCTCTTCCGGCGACAGGATGAGGCGATGGCGTCCGACAAAGGCGAAGTAGGCAATGGCAACCGCAAACCATACGGCTACCCACAGCACACCCTTGGTGAAGTTCGGATCCTGGATCTGATAGAGCAGCGTCACGATGGCGATGATGATTGTCAACACCGCGCCCGGAATGCCGAAGGGCGAGCGGAACGGCCGCTCGATATGCGGCAGATTTTTCCTGAGCAGGATGAAGGAAATCGCCTGCAGGATGTAGGAGAACATCGCACCGAACACGGCCATGTTCAAAAGCACGCTGCCGATGATGCTGCCGCCCTGTTCCGCACCCAGCGAGAACCAGATGACGAGCATGACCGCAAGGCCGACGAGCGCGCCGGCAATATTGGCAACGTATGGCGTCCGGTATTTCGAATGAGTGATCGACAGCACGGTCGGAAAGTAACCCGCACGCGACAGCGAATAGATCTGGCGGCCCTGCGCATAGAGGATCGTATGGAAGCTGGCGATCAGGCCTGTCAGCGCCACGAGACCGAGCAGCACCACGCCGCCATCGCCGTAGATCGCCTTGAAGCCATCCAGCAGCGGTTCAAGCGACGAGCTGAGATGAAAGGCGCCGACGCCCGGTAGTGATGGGTTCAGCAGCACGATCATGAAGGCCGAAACCATCAGCGTGATGACGCCGAGAATGATACCCTTGGGCATATCGCGTTTCGGATCAACGGATTCTTCAGCCGCCAGCGGCAGCTGCTCGATGGCGAGGAACAGCCAGACCGCAAAAGGCAGCGTGGCAAGAACGCCCGAAAAACCGAATGGGAAAAAGGAACCGTTGCCTTCCGGCAGCTCCACAGCCTTGCCATCGGGTCCGACACCGATATTAAGCGCGTAACGCGAAAAATCCATGTTGGGAATGGCGCTGACCCAGAAGAACACCAGAACGCCGAGTGAAATCAGCGTGATGACAAGGGTGACCTTGAAGGAAAGCTCAAGTCCGAAGACGTTGAGAGCAAGGAAGATGGCGTAGAAGGCTATCCACACGAAAGGTGAATAGGCCGGATCGAGGCCGAGAATGGAGTTCACATAGGCGGTGATGAAGGTAACGACGACCGCCGGCGTCAGCACATATTCGACATTCTCGCAAAGTCCCGTGACGAAACCGCCCCACGGGCCCATGGCCGTGCGGGCGAAGGAATAGGCGGCACCCGTATGCGGCAGCGCCGGGCTCATTTCCGCAATCGAGAATGTCAGCCCGAGATACATGATGGCGATAATGATGCCCGCCACCAGCATGCCGCCCCAGCCGCCGGTGGAAAAGCCGAAATTCCATCCGGAAAAATGCCCTGATATGACCGCGCCGACGCCAAGCGACCACAGCGACCACACGCCAGCGTATCGGGATAGTCCGCGTTTTTCGAAATAGGATGCATCAGCCTTCTTGTAGCTGACGCCTGATGATGAACCGTCCATGCCCTTCTCTCCTTAATAGAAAAAAAAGCCAGCCAGCCGTTATTGGCCGATTGTGCCCCCAGTTTCCGGCATCGCCCGGGAGGTTTCCCGCACTGCGCCGCACGCATCTGCTGTTCCCTTGCCGCTTCATGCCGTTCCGGCTTTTGTCGATTGCGGCAGTCTCATTGACGGTCGGCTGCGGTGTTTTCACCATAAGCCGCCCCATTGCTCCCTCACTCATCGATTGATGAGAGCGCCTTCCCCATAAGCTCGTGGAGAAAATCGGCAATTGCCGATTGGTCTCCTTCATTGGCGATCAGATCGTTGCGTATCTCGATCATGACGTTCAAAAGTCCGTCCGGCAGCGCATGCAGCCGCAATGTATGCGTTACACCGTCTTCCGGACCGTAGGGATCGTTGCGCTTTACCGTGAGCGCAGAACCCTCGGCACCCACCAGCATCGCATCGGCCAGCCGGCTGTCAGTATCGTGCAGGATGCCGATCTGCACTTCACGGAACTGACCGTGATAGACCGGCGTGAAACTGTGAATGGTCACCACTACCACCTTGCGGCCGCGGTCCTGCCGCTCGGCAATAATCTCACTGACACGGTCGTGAAACGGCACGTAAAGCGCCGAGGTTCGGGCAAATCGTTCCGCATCGCTCAGATCGAGATTGCCGGGAATATTGTAAATCTCGCTTTTGACCGGCATGGCAGAAGGCGATTCCGGCGGCCGGTTGCAATCATAGACCAGGCGCGAAAACCGCTGATGGACGAGCGTGGCATCGAGCTTCTGCGAAAGCAGCCTTGCAACCGCCAAGGCACCCGGATCCCAAGCCGCATGGCTCGAAAGCACGTCCGGCGAAAGACCAAGCGTACCGAGTTTTTCCGGTATGGTGGCTGAAGCATGTTCGCAGACGAGAACGACGTCGCCCTTCGCTGCGGCGTTCTCGACGCCGACAGCCTGTCCTTCCGCTTCCGTGAAAAACCGTGAACGCACCGTCATGCACGCATCCCGCCCCGAAACCTGCCATTCCGCCGATGACGAAAAGAATTCTTCACATTATCGCGAGTGTCAAATGGAATTTTGAAATTTTCTCTTCATTTTCCCCATTGACTCGATAGCTGGCACAGATGCTTATATTCGCCAATACACCGGCAAAAAGACCGGAAGGGGAAAGATTTGCGCAGTACGACGGCCACCGTGTCGGATGTCATCCATGCCCACTATGACGCGCTGACCCGTTCGGAAAAACGGCTGGCGGAGAGCCTACTCGGCAACTACCCCGTCTCGGGTCTCGGCAGCATCACCACGATTGCCGAAAATGCGGGTGTTTCGACGCCGACGGTGGCGCGCATGGTGCAGAAGCTCGGATACAAAGGTTACCCGGAGTTTCAGGCCCATCTGCACCAGGAACTGGAAGCGACGATCTCCGGCCCGGTTGCCAAACATGACCGCTGGGCAACCAATGCGCCGGGTCTGCATATTCTCAACCGTTTCGCCGACGCCATAACGGGCAATCTACGCGACACTTTGAGCGATCTCGACACCGCGGTCTTCGACAATGCCGCGAGGCTGCTCTCGGACCGCAAACGCAGCATCTATTTCGTCGGCGGGCGCATCACCGGCGCGATTGCCGAATATTTTTTCACGCATATGCAGGTGATCCGGCCAAAGACGACGCTGATGTCGTCCAACTCCAGTGCCTGGCCTCAATATATGTTGAATATGAGCGCCGGTGATGTGCTGGTGATCTTCGACATCCGCCGCTATGAGCACGACATGACGACGCTTGCCGAGGTGGCGAAGGCAAACGGCGTACAGATCATTCTTTTCACGGATCAATGGACATCGCCGGTGGCGCGCCACGCGCTGCACACCTTCCGTGTGAAGATCGAAGCCCCCTCGGCATGGGATTCATCGGTCGTTACATTGTTTGTCGTCGAAGCGCTGATCGAAGCGGTGCAGAGCAGCACCTGGGATGAAACCAAGGAGCGCATGAACGCGCTGGAAGGGCTGTTCGAGCAGACGCGTCTGTTCCGCAGGCCGGACCGGACATGAACATTAGTAGCCGGCACAGTGCTTGACGCGGAAACCGCCGGCTGATTGGATACCTGAAATCGCTACCAGCGCGATAAAGCGGGATAAAAACAAGCTGGGGAACATATCTGTCCAACACGAATGATGATGGGATTACCCCGCGATTGCAGGCACAAAGCCGGGTGATGGCGGAAAATGGGCGTAAAGTGACGGAATCCGGATAAATAAATTGCAATCCAGCCGTCACATTAGCTTCATCCAGAATCCGTATCAGCGTCCGTAATACGAGAACACGAAGAGGAGAAAAAAGTGATCTCTCATTGCCGTCGACTGCTTGCTGCCACCACCGCTCTGGTAATGGCCTCCACCGCGATCGCTGCCGCTGCGCCAAGCGCCGAACTGATCGCTGCCGCCAAGAAGGAAGGCATGCTGACCACCGTCGCGCTGCCGCACGACTGGTGTGGTTACGGCGACGTCATCGCCGCTTTCAAGGCGAAATATCCGGAAATCACCGTCAACGAACTCAACCCCGACGCCGGCTCTGCCGATGAAGTCGAAGCGGTAAAGGCGAACAAGGACAACAAGGGCCCGCAGGCTCCTGACGTTGTCGACGTCGGTCTCGCTTTCGGCCCGCAGATGAAGGCCGAAGGCCTGCTGCAGCCTTACAAGGTCTCCACCTGGGACGAAATTCCTGACAACGTCAAGGATCCGGAAGGTTACTGGTACGGCGACTATTACGGCGTGATGTCCTTCTTCGTGAACAAGGACCTCGTCAAGAACGTGCCGAAGGATTGGGCCGACCTGCAGAAGCCGGAATATTCCGGTCAGGTAGCGCTTGCCGGCGATCCGCGCGCTTCCAACCAGGCTATCCTCGGCGTTCTCGCCGCCGGTCTTGCCAGCGGTGCGAAGTCCGGCAAGGAAGCCGGTGAGGCTGGCCTGAAATATTTCGCCGAACTCAACAAGGCTGGCAACTTCCTGCCAGTCATCGGCAAGGCTGGCACGCTGGCACAGGGTGCTACCCCAATCATCGTCGCCTGGGACTATAACGCGCTCTCCTGGAAGAAGACGCTGAACGACAACCCGCCCACGGAAGTCGTGGTTCCGGAAAAAGGCGTTCTGGCTGGCGTTTACGTTCAGGGCATTTCCGCTTACGCCCCGCATCCGAACGCTGCCAAGCTCTGGATGGAACACCTCTACTCCGACGACGGTCAGCTCGGTTGGCTGAAGGGTTATTGCCACCCGATCCGCTTCAACGCGATGGTCAAGGCCGGCAAGGTTCCGCAGGAACTGATCGACAGCCTGCCGCCGGCAGCAGCCTATGAAAAGGCAATCTTCCCGACGCTCGAAGACGTCGACGCCAACAAGGCCGCCGTTACCGGCGGCTGGGACAGCGTCGTCGGCGCGAACGTGAAGTAACCTTTGAAAAATACACCCCGGCTTTTCAAAAAGCCGGGGTGCTTCTTTGAAAGCATTTCAGGTAAAACTCCCTAGGTTTTACCCCCGGAAATTGCACAAAACAAAGATCGAAAGTGCGTCTGACGATTCCGTTTTTACCGGACGTGCGATAATAAAGAACTTTATAGACAGACCGTTTGAAAACGGCGTTTGGGGACCAGGCATGCCATCAACCAACTCCGGCGGACCATCCGATGCGGGCAGAAAGTTGCCGCTTCATTGGTTAGGCGTCGTACCTTTTGCTGTTTTTGTTCTGCTGTTTCTGATTTTTCCGACGATGAAAATCGTGGTCGGTGCGTTCCAGCGTCCCGATGGCAGCCTGACGCTGGAAAACGTCG
This sequence comes from Agrobacterium tumefaciens, assembly GCF_013318015.2. Classification (NCBI taxonomy): domain Bacteria; kingdom Pseudomonadati; phylum Pseudomonadota; class Alphaproteobacteria; order Hyphomicrobiales; family Rhizobiaceae; genus Agrobacterium; species Agrobacterium tumefaciens. The sequence goes on from NZ_CP115841.1 coordinate 1,734,361, forward strand.
CCGGGCTTTTCACCTCGTCCATCCTCGCGGCCTACTGGATTTCGATCAAGATCAGCCTCGCCTCGGCGGCTCTTGGCTGCCTGATTGGTTTTGCCGTCGCCGCCGCCGTGGTTCTGGGCGGTCTGCCGCAGCGCATTCGCGGGCCACTCCTGACATTTTCGGGCGTCGCATCGCAATTTGCCGGCGTGCCGCTCGCCTTCGCCTTCATCGCCACACTCGGCCCGGTCGGCCTACTCACCGTGTTTTTGAAGACGCAGATCGGCATTGATCTGAGACTCCTCGGCTTCAACATCCTGTCCTTCTGGGGCCTGACCGTCACATATCTGTTCTTCCAGATTCCGCTGATGATCCTCATCATCACGCCGGCGCTTGACGGATTGAAGCGCGAGTGGCGCGAAGCTGCGGAAATCCTTGGCGCGACCGGCGTGCAATATTGGCGCATGGTGGCCTTCCCCATCCTGCTGCCATCGCTGCTTGGCACCATGTCGCTGCTGTTTGCCAATGCCTTCGGTGCGGTGGCCACCGCGATCGCGCTTACCGGCTCGTCGCTCAACATCGTGCCCATTCTGCTTTTCGCGCAGATCCGCGGCGACGTTCTCGGCAATCCGCATCTGGGTTACGCTCTCGCCTTCGGCATGATCGTCGTCACCGGCATTGCCAATGCGCTTTACATCTGGCTGCGCGCCCGTAGCGAAAGGTGGCTCAAATGAAGAAGTTCTTCGCCTGGGGCGCGCTGATCTTCGGCCTGCTCTATTTCGCCCTACCGCTGATCGGCATGACCAACTTCTCGCTGAAAATGCGCCGCGGTGAATATTCCTTCGACGCCTATGGCAAGGTGCTCACCGACCCGCGTTTTCAGGAAACCTTCAGCTATTCTGTGGTGATGGCTCTCTTCACCATCGTTTTCGGTGTGCTGCTGGTGGTGCCCACGGCCTATTGGGTCCGCCTCAAACTGCCGGGCTTGCGCCCCTATATCGAATTCATCACGCTCCTGCCGCTGGTCATCCCGGCCATCGTCATCGTGTTCGGTTATATCAGGCTTTACAACACCTCCAGCTGGCTTCCGCTGACTGGCACGACCTTCGGCACCAACCTGCTTTTGATGTTCGGTTATGCCACGCTCGCCTTGCCCTACATGTACCGCGCCGTCGATACTGGTCTTAGGACCATCGACGTCTCGACGCTGACGGAAGCGGCGCAGAGCCTTGGCGCGGGGTGGACGACCATTCTGTCGCGCATCATCCTGCCCAATGTTCTGGTCGCCGTGCTATCAGGTGCGTTTTTGACCTTCGCCATCGTCATCGGTGAATTCACCATGGCCGCCCTTTTGAACCGCCCGGCCTTTGGCCCCTACATGCAGCTGCTTGGCGCCAACCGCGCCTATGAACCGGCTGCACTTGCCGTGATCTCCTTCGGCATCACCTGGGGTTGCCTTGGGTTGATCCAACTCGTTTCACGCTACCAGAAGGGCGCGCCTCCCAAGGCCTGAGGACAAGATTTTCATGAGCTTTTTGACACTTAGCAATATCAAGAAATCCTTCGGCTCCGTACAGGTCGTCCATGATTTCAACATGGCCATCGAAAAGGGCGAGTTCGTCTCCTTTCTAGGCCCGTCGGGCTGCGGCAAGACCACTGTGCTGCGCATGATCGCCGGTTTCGAAATCCCGACCGGCGGATCGATCGTCATCAACGGCAAGGACCAGACGACGCTCAGGCCCAACCAGCGCAATATCGGCATGGTGTTTCAGGCCTATGCGCTGTTCCCCAACATGAATGTCTACGAAAATGTCGCCTTCGGGCTCAAAGTCGCCGGCAAGCCGAAAGCCGAGATCGATGCACGCGTGAAGGAAATGCTTCAGCTCATCCATCTGGAGCATCTGGCGGATCGTTACCCCTACCAGATGTCAGGCGGCCAGCAGCAGCGCGTGGCGCTTGCCCGCGCATTGGCCCCGAAGCCGGAAGTGCTTCTGCTGGACGAGCCGCTTTCCGCGCTCGATGCCAAGATCCGCGTATCGCTGCGCGAAGAAATCCGCCAGATCCAGAGAAAGCTCGGCATCACCACAATTTTCGTGACCCACGATCAGGAAGAGGCCCTGTCGATCTCCGACCGTATCGTTGTCATGAATTCCGGCCGCGCCGACCAGATCGGTTCGCCCTTCGATATCTACAACAAGCCCGCGACCCGGTTTGTCGCCTCCTTCGTCGGCACGCTGAACCTGATCGACGCAACCGTCGTCGATTCCTCTACCAGCACAATTCGTGTCGGAGAGCAGAACGTGACGCTCCACAAGCCGGTCGATGTTGCAAACGGTGAAAAAATCACCCTGGCCTTGCGCCCGGAAGCAGGAGCTCTCGGCGCTGACGCGAAGGGAGACGTCGCTATTTCCGGTATCGTCACCTCAAGCCAGTTCCTGGGTTCGGTCATCCGAACCCGTCTTGATCTCGGCGGCTCGACCTTGTCTTTCGACATGTTCAACGATCCCGGCACCGCACCGCCCGCCCTTGGCGAACAAGTAACGCTTAAATTCGCGGCTGGTGATCTTATGGTGATCAAAGATTAAATGGCTTTTCTCCAGCGTCGGAAGCAGATAGAGCAGGTATAATTCAAATCTGCTTACCGACGATGTGAGGCCAGGATGCGCGCGCTTTTTTACGAACTGTTCGGCGAGACCCCGATTGTGGCATCCCTGCCTGATCCGGAACCGACCGATGGCGGCGTGGTCATCGAAGTGAAGGCGACGGGCCTCTGCCGCAGCGACTGGCATGGCTGGATGGGCCACGATACGGATATTCGACTGCCGCATGTCCCCGGCCACGAATTCGCCGGCGTTATCGCTGCCGTCGGAAAGAACGTTACCAGGTTCAAGACAGGCGACCGTGTCACCGTTCCCTTCGTTTCCGGCTGCGGCCGTTGCCATGAATGCCGCTCCGGCAATCAACAGGTATGCGAGACGCAGTTCCAGCCCGGCTTCACCCATTGGGGTTCTTTCGCCGAATATGTCGCCATCGATTACGCGGACCAGAACCTTGTTCATCTGCCTGATACGATGAGCTACGCCACTGCCGCCGGTCTCGGCTGCCGTTTCGCCACGTCCTTCCGGGCTGTGACGGACCAGGGTCGCCTGAAAGGCGGCGAGTGGCTGGCGGTACATGGCTGCGGCGGCGTCGGCCTCTCCGCCATCATGATTGGCGCAGGCCTCGGCGCTCAGGTCGTCGCCATCGACATTGCGGAAGACAAGCTCGAACTTGCCCGCCAACTCGGCGCAACCGCCACCATCAACAGTCGCTCGGTTGCCGACGTCACGGAGGCGGTGCGCGAAGTGACCGGCGGCGGCGCGCATGTCTCTATCGACGCGCTTGGCCACCCGCAGACCTGCTGCAATTCCATCAACAACCTGCGCCGGCGCGGGCGCCACGTTCAGGTAGGGCTGATGCTGGCCGATCACGCCATGCCAGCCATCCCCATGGCCCGGGTGATTGCCCACGAGCTGGAGATTTACGGTAGCCACGGCATGCAGGCATGGCGCTACGAAGACATGCTGGCGATGATCGAGAGCGGCAAGCTGGCGCCCGAAAAACTGATCGGCCGCCACATCACCCTTTCCGATGCCATCACCGCCCTCCCGGCCATGGACCGTTTCCAGGAAAGTGGCATCAGCATCATCGACCGGTTCGAATAACAGTCACAGCCGGAACGTCCCGGAAAATGCCGTTTGTCTAGACGGCATCAGGCATTCCTGCGTCCGAACGGCCGGACTGCCATCCCCGCGCGATTTGGCGCGGCCTCTGGTCTTCTGGTCGGCGGTGCAACCTCATTGAGAGCGGGCGTATAATCCTGGGTAACTGGCGCACGTTGCTGACGTATGGTCGGCGGAAGGGGTTCCGGTAATTCGACGACCGCCTCGATATCTTCCCGCTCGAGACGAGCGTTTCTGCTACCCGACCGATAGTACCAGGGAATACCCCTGCGCAGGAGCACGAACAGGCCCACGAGCAGCACAAACCCACCTATCAGTCTCCCTATAGGCTCAGCCGCCTCCGAAGCCGCCGCACGCTTTTTGCGGTCCTCGACGGTAGGGTCAAATCCAAGCATACTGGAAATGCCCTTAAGGCCCACCTCGTCCAACTTCACGTATTGGTCGCCATTATAAAGAACATAAGCGTCGCCACTACTGCTGTTCAGATAGCCGAGGTCAAAGAACTTCCCTTCCACCACGAAAGTCGTTTGATTGGGCAAGTCGTAGATCCTGTCGATCGTCTCACCGCGACTGAAGCCAGGCGCCGCAAAAAACCGAAAACGCTTGGCATCGGCATCCACAGCAGACGCGAACAAAAATATCATGGCGACGTAAATCAGCGCAATCTGATTCATATCTTCCCCGCAATACAAAAATATCGGGATATATTTCTACAATCGCCTTAATATAAAATTTAATCGATGACTATTCATTTAATTACTTTGAAAATACACAGATGCAATTTTGATACTTATAATATACACCAATATAATATACTCCTCTTCCGCGGGAAACGGACACACAGAAAAAGAAGCATCGATAAAGAGGATTGAAAATGCTGTTTCTCGACAGCGTGACCATGAAGGAAAATTCGGACCGAAGGGACGAATACCCCTTTACCGTTCCGGCGCTGCGCCAGCTGGAACGCCTCGAATTCAAGACGCCGATCACCTTTTTCGCGGGCAATAACGGCTCCGGCAAATCCACGCTGCTGGAAGGGCTGGCGGCCGGAATGACAGCCTACGCCATCGGCAATCATGGACAGGTTGCCGGCGACCTCTATCTTCAGCATGCGGAAACCGTGGCGAAGGCATTCTATTTCGCCCGCAAGAAATACCCGAAAATCCGCATGTTCATGCGCGCCGAAGACGTGCTTGGCTACATCCGCAAGCAGAATGAAGAAACCCTGGATGACTTTCGCTGGGAGCGGGAAAAAGCCCTGAAAAGAGGCGAAGATTTTCCCGAGGAAACACCGGACACTTTCAGGCATATCGTTAGAAGCAACGTCATAGACCGGCGTTCGCATGGCGAGGGATTTCTCGATATCATGCAGCAGCGCCTGCACGGCGCCGGCCTTTATTTTCTCGATGAACCGGAAAGTCCTCTTTCACCGCAAAAGCAGCTGGAGCTTGCAGCCCTCGTCCGTCACACGGCAGATAGTGGTGGGCAGTTGATCATCGCAACCCATTCGCCGGTGCTCTTGGCCATTCCAGAAGCGACGATTTATTACTTCGACGAGAACGGCATCACCGAGCGTCTTTATGACGAGCTGGAAAACATCAGTTTCCTGCGGCGCTTTCTTGATCGTCCATCAAAATTCATGAGCGATTAGGAGCTGATAAGGCTTGAAATCGCGCATCGCTTGCCTCATGCCCATTAGCAACATGTGAATTAGAAAAAGAAGCAGGCTTATGTCTCCCACCACCACACCGGCAGCTGCCCGGCCCCTGAACAGGCAGGACTACAGAACTCTCGGCCTTTCGGCCCTCGGCGGCGCGCTGGAGTTCTACGATTTCATCATTTTCGTGTTTTTCGCCACCGTCATCGGCCATCTGTTCTTCCCGCCGGAAATGCCCGATTGGCTGGTGATGATCCAGACCTTCGGCATCTTCGCCGCCGGTTATCTGGTGCGGCCGCTGGGCGGCATCGTTCTCGCGCATTATGGCGATCGTTATGGCCGCAAACGCGTCTTCGCCTTCTCCATCCTGCTCATGGCGCTTTCGACGCTCGGCATGGCGCTGATGCCGACCTATGCCACCATCGGCGTTGCGGCCCCCATCCTGCTCATCGTCCTGCGCATGCTGCAGGGTGCGGCCATCGGCGGCGAAGTGCCGGGTGCCTGGACCTTCGTTGCGGAGCACGTGCCCTTTCGCCGCGTCGGGCTCGCCTGCGGTTTTCTGACGTCCGGCCTCTCTTTCGGCATCATGCTCGGTTCGCTGATTGCCTTTGCCATCAATTCCCTCTTCTCGGCAGAAGATGTGGCGGCCTATGCATGGCGCATTCCCTTCCTGCTCGGCGGCATATTCGGCCTGATTGCCGTCTATCTGCGCCGCTGGTTGGAAGAGACACCGATCTTCATGGAGATGAAAAAGTCGAAGTCGCTGACGGACAAGATTCCGCTTGGCCTTGTGCTGAAGCACCATATGCGCGGCGTGATCATTTCCGCGCTGCTGACCTGGGTTCTGTCCGCAGCCATCGTCGTTACCACGCTGATGACGGCAACCTTCCTGCAGAAGCTCTATGGCTACACACCGACGCAGGCGCTGGCAGGCACCAGCTTCGGCACGCTGTTCCTCATCTTCGGCGTCATCATCGCCGGCGCATTGATCGATCGTGTCGGCTCCGGCATTTTCTTCATGGCCGCCAGCATCTTCTTCGGCATCGCCACCTTCACTTTCTACAGCTATGCCGGCACATCGCTAGAAACCATGTTCGTGCTTTACGGCGTCATGGGCCTGTCGGTCGGCATGGCGGGTGCGGTGCCCTATGTCATGGTGCGCGCATTCCCGGCATCGGTCCGCTTCTCGGGCCTCTCCTTCGCCTACAACGTCTCCTATGCCATCTTCGGCGGGCTGACACCGATTGGCGTAACGATGGCGCTAGCCGTCAATCCAATGGCGCATGCGTGGTATCTGGTGTTCATCGCCGCCCTCGCCTTCTGCATCGGCGTTTACCTCTATCTGCGCGGCAGCGAAATCGAAAGCCATGTCGGCATAGAGGAACTGGCGGCCTTAAGGTCGTAAGCCCAACGACGACACAAAAAAAGCGCGGGCAGGACCCGCGCTTTTTATTGCAACAACGGTGGCCGAAACGTCAGGCCGCGCTGTCGATCTCCTCGGCACCGTTTACCGGTACGTAGTTGAGCACGGGTCCGAGCCAGCGCTCTACCTCTACCAACGGCATGTCCTTACGACGCGCATAGTCCAGCACCTGATCGCGTTCCACCTTGGCAACACCGAAATAGTAGCTCTCGGGATGGCCGATATAGAGGCCGGAGACGGAGGAGCCGGGCCACATGGCATAACTCTCCGTCAGCTCCACGCCCGCCGCGTTGGTGGCGTCGAGCAGGGAGAACAGGGTTTTCTTTTCGGTATGATCAGGCTGGGCCGGATAACCCGGCGCAGGGCGGATACCGGCATAGGCCTCGCCGATCAGCTCATCGCCGGCAAGAGCTTCTTCGGGCGCATAACCCCAGAATTCCTTGCGCACCCGCTCATGCATACGTTCGGCAAAGGCTTCCGCAAAACGGTCGGCCAGCGCCTTGACGAGAATCGACGAATAATCGTCATTGGCCCGCTCGAAGCGTTCAGCAATCGCCACCTCCTCGATACCCGCCGTGACGACGAAGCCGCCGACATAATCGGCAACGCCGCTATCGACAGGCGCGACAAAATCGGAAAGCGCCACATTGGGGCGTCCGTCACGCTTGGAAAGCTGCTGGCGCAGCGTGAAGAAGGTCGCCAGTTCTTCGGAACGGTTTTCATCCGTGAACAGCCTGATGTCGTCGCCCACCGCATTGGCGGGCCAGAAGCCGATAACAGCCCGCGGCCGGAACCATTTTTCCTCGATGATCTTCTTCAGCATCGCCTGCGCATCGGCATAAAGCTGCCGCGCAGCCTCACCCTGCTTCTCGTCTTCAAGGATAGCGGGATAACGACCCTTCAGCTCCCAGGTCTGGAAGAACGGCGTCCAGTCGATGTAACGGGACAGTTCCTCAAGGTCATAGGTCTCGAACACCTTGGTGCCGAAGAATTGCGGCTTCACGACACTATAGGTCGACCAGTCGATCTTGTGCGCATTCTCGCGGGCGCGGGAAAGCGGTAGACGCTGCTTTTCGCGCTCATTGCGGGCATGCGCCTCCGCCACCTTGGCATATTCAGCCCGGATGCCGTCGATATAGGCTGGCTTCTGCTCGGCGGAGAGAAGTGCGGAGACGACGCCCACCGCACGCGAGGCATCGGTGACATAGATCGCCTGGCCCTGTTCGTAACGCGGATGGATTTTCACCGCCGTATGCACGCGGCTCGTTGTTGCGCCGCCGATCAGCAGCGGGATGTTGAAACCCTGCCGCTCCATTTCCGCCGCCACATGCACCATTTCATCAAGCGACGGCGTGATGAGACCGGAAAGACCGATCACATCGACCTTTTCGGCAATCGCCGTTTCAAGGATTTTCGTCGTCGGCACCATCACGCCGAGATCGATGATCTCGTAATTGTTGCAGGCAAGAACGACGCCGACGATGTTCTTGCCGATATCGTGCACATCACCCTTCACGGTCGCCATAAGCACCTTGCCGGCGGCCTTGTTCTGCTCGCCGCCATTCAGGCGCTTTTCCTCTTCCATGTAAGGAAGCAGCACGGCGACGGCCTGCTTCATCACACGGGCGGATTTAACCACCTGCGGCAGAAACATCTTGCCAGAGCCAAACAGGTCACCGACCACGTTCATGCCCGCCATCAGCGGCCCTTCGATAACGTGCAGCGGGCGGGCGGCCTGCTGGCGTGCCTCTTCCGTATCGGCTTCGATGAATTCGGTAATGCCGTTGACCAGGGCGTGTTGCAGCCGCTTTTCGACGGAAAGCTCGCGCCAGGAAAGATCCTGCACCTTCGCCTGTTTTTCACCCGTGCCGCGGAAACGCTCCGCCACGTCAAGCAGCCGCTCCGTCGCGTCGTCGCGGCGGTTCAGCACCACATCTTCGCAGGCCTCGCGCAATTCCGCATCGATGTTGTCGTAAACCGCAAGCTGCCCGGCATTGACGATGCCCATATCCATGCCGACCTGGATGGCGTGGTAGAGGAACACGGCATGCATCGCCTCACGCACCGGCTCATTGCCGCGGAAGGAGAAGGACAGGTTGGAAACGCCACCGGAAATATGCGTGAGCGGCATGGTTTCGCGGATGGTCTTTGTGGCTTCAATGAAGTCCACGCCGTAATTATTGTGCTCCTCGATACCCGTGGCTACCGCAAACACGTTTGGATCGAAGATGATGTCTTCCGGCGACAGGCCCGCCTTTTCGGTCAAAAGCTTGTAGGCGCGCGTGCAGATCTCCACCTTGCGCTGATAGGTATCCGCCTGCCCGACCTCGTCAAATGCCATGACCACGACCGCAGCACCGTAATTGTGGACGAGCCGCGCCTGCTGGAGAAACTTCTCCTCGCCTTCCTTCAGCGAAATCGAATTGACGATCGATTTGCCCTGCACGCATTTCAGACCGGCTTCGATGATTTCGAACTTGGATGAGTCGATCATCACAGGCACGCGGGCAATATCAGGCTCGGCGGCAATGAGGTTCAGGAACTCCACCATCGCCTTTTGCGAGTCGATCAGGCCCTCATCCATGTTGATGTCGATGATCTGCGCACCGTTTTCCACCTGATCGCGGGCAACAGCCAGCGCCGCCGTGTAATCGCCGGCGGTGATCAGCTTGCGGAAGCGGGCCGAGCCGGTGACGTTGGTACGTTCGCCCACGTTGACGAAGGGAATGTCCTTGGTCAGCACGAAGGGTTCGAGACCCGAAAGCGACATGAAGGGCTTGTGCTCGGGAATGGGGCGCGGCTTGTAATCCTTGACGGCTTCGGCAATCGCCCGGATATGCTCGGGCGTCGAGCCGCAGCAACCGCCGACGATGTTGACAAGACCGTCGCGGGCAAAACCCTGCACCTGGCGCGCCATCATCTCGGGTGTTTCGTCATATTGCCCGAATTCGTTCGGCAGGCCGGCATTGGGATAGGCGCAGACGAAGGTGTCGGCCACATCCGAAAGCTCCTGCAGATGCGGACGCATGGCATCTGCACCAAGAGCGCAGTTGAGGCCGATGGTGAAGGGATTGGCGTGTCGCACCGAGTTCCAGAAAGCAGACGGCGTCTGGCCGGACAGCGTGCGGCCGGAAAGGTCCGTGATCGTGCCTGATATCATCACCGGCAGACGGATGCCCTTGGCCTCGAAGCGCTCCTCGCAGGCGAAGATTGCGGCCTTGGCGTTCAGCGTATCGAAGATCGTCTCGATCAAGATGATATCCGCGCCGCCATCGATCAGACCGTCGATCTGCTCGCCATAGGCGATGCGCAGATCGTCGAAACTGACGGCACGGTAACCAGGATTGTTGACATCAGGCGAAATCGATGCGGTGCGGTTGGTCGGACCGATAGCGCCCGCAACGAATCGGCGGCGGCCATCTTCGCGCTCAGCCCGCTGGGCAGCCCGGCGGACGATCTGCGCGCCTTCGCGGTTGAGATCGTAGACGGCGTTTTCCATCTCGTAGTCCGCCTGCGCGATGCGCGTCGACGAAAACGTGTTGGTTTCGAGAATATCCGCGCCCGCCATCGCATAGCGATAATGGATTTCTTCGATGGCATCCGGCTGGGTCAGGATCAGAAGGTCGTTATTGCCCTGCTGGTGACAGGCGCAGCCGATGAAACGATCACCGCGAAAATGATCTTCATCAAACCCCAGTCCTTGAATCTGCGTGCCCATTGCGCCATCGAGAATGAGGATACGTTCGCTGGCGGCCTGGCGCAGCGCGCGCAAAATTTCCGCGCCGTCGCGCTTTGCCCCTTCAGGGCCGAACAGATCGTCAAACACGGGCGCACTCCTCATTTCGATTTGCAAGATCGCAAGCCGTCAAGTCACATAAAGATATGTTTATGTCAATATATCTTCAAGGTATAGGTATGGCTTTGCGTCGTTGCGGCAGACTACGAAATTTCACTGACAGATGACAGGTTTATGCAGCAAGGATATAAGCCGAAGCAGCAAACCGTATGGAGGACGAAATGCCCGAGGACGACCACAACAACCGGAACTGGAACACCTTGCCATGGCATCGCCAGTGGCTGGTCAAACAGGCCGATGGGCTTTTCGACTTCTTCCAATACCGCGCCGTCAATCCGGCCGGCGGCTTCTTCGATCTCGACGCCAAGGGCGCACCGCTGCAGAAAAACGATCCCGTGCGCGGCATCCATGCCTCGGCACGCATGGTGCATTGCTTCTCCATCGGCCACCTGCTCGGACGACCGGGCTGCGGCGATATCGTCGACCACGGTATGACCTACCTCTGGAACAATCATCGTGACAGCGAGCACGGCGGTTATTTCTGGCAGGTCAACGATGGCGGCCCGGTGGACGCCACCAAACAGGGTTATGGCCACGCCTTCGTGCTTCTGGCCGCCTCCTCCGCCAAAACTGTCGGCCACCCGCTTGCTGACAAGATGCTGGCCGACATCACCGAGGTTCTGGAAACGCGTTTCTGGGAAGAAAAACACGGCGCTATCGCCGAGGAATTCAACCGCGACTGGTCACCCATCGACAATTATCGCGGCCAGAATTCCAACATGCATCTGACCGAAGCGCTGATGGCCGCCTATGAGGCGACCGGCGACAGCAATTACCTGACAAAGGCCGAACGCATCGCCGATCTCGTCATCCGCCGCCGCGCCGGTGAGCTGGATTTCCGCGTGCCGGAGCATTTTGACGAGAACTGGACGCTCGACAAGGAGTATCGTGGCAACGAAATGTTCCGCCCCTCCGGCTCCACTCCCGGCCACTGGCTGGAATGGGCGCGCCTCATCCTGCAATTGTGGGTGCTGGGTGAACGCCGCCACGACTGGATGCCGGTGGCGGCAAAATCGCTCTTCGTGCAATCCATGGCGCTTGGCTGGGACCGCGAAAAAGGCGGCTTCTTTTATACGCTCGACTGGCACGACAATCCCGACAAGACGGCAAAGCTCTGGTGGCCCATGTGCGAGGCGGCGGGTGCAGCCCACTTCCTCAACGAAAATCTGCCGGCGGACGAATTCTACGAAGACAGCTACCGCCGCATCTGGAGCACGATCGCCAACAATTTCATCGACCACGACAATGGCGGCTGGCACGAGGAGCTGACGGAAAATCTGATTCCAGCCAACACGCTTTTCCCCGGCAAGGGCGACATCTACCACGCGCTTCAGGCCTGCCTGATCCCGCTATTTCCGGCAACGGGAAGTTTGACGAAAGTGATCAAGGAAGGCGGCGGCTCCTATTGAGGCCGCTGCAAGAATGAAGCATCTGACACGCTCCGTCATACCGGACGTGATCATGCTGGACCCCGGATCAAATCCGGGGTGTCGGCATATCGAGGCGCCTCAAAATCCGATAGTTTCCTCGAAATCATCCCAGGACTGGTACATTTCATAACGGCCGATACCCGGGATCGGCACATGTCCGTAATAGGGTGAAAGCTGGAACTCGGCGGCAGCCTCGCTTTTGCCGGCAACGGCGCTCACATAGATCGCGGAGGCGAGCCCGGTTCGGTTGGCGCCGTGTTCGCAATGGATGAGGATCGGTTTTTCAGCGTTGCGCAGCACGGCGACGAGCGTTTCCGCTTCCTCCACCGAGACCTTCTCGCTTGAACTCAGCGGATAATCGACCAGCCGGACGCCGTTGTTTTTCGCTGCCTGGCTTTCGGCGTCATACCAGCCTTCACGCTTTTCATCGCGCAGATTGATGATCGTCTTGATGCCGTAGGCCTTGGCATAGGCCGTGATGTCCTTGCCGCTCGGCTGGGCCGAACGATAAAGTTCGCCGGGAATGACCTCGTGAAAATTTCCGGTCAGCTGGCCGATGCCCATATGCGCGCCGGCCAAAACCGGCAGAGCCACCAGGCCAATGGCGGCAATTTTCAGAAACTTCAGAACTATACGCAAAACCTAAACCCGCAACATTCATCGGACGGGTGGGCAGGTGGCATTGCAAATCGGCGAAAACAAGTCCCGCAACGGCGAAAGCGGCCTCGGCGTGGCCGGCAACGACGCGGGCACCTTTACGAACCCCTTGCGAAACAAGGGGTTTAGGCGACAGCACGAAAATGTTCAAGAAACCGTGAGGGTCGGAAGCAGCGACAGCCGTTCAATCGAATTCCGCAGAAACGATGGTGACGCGCCATTCCAGCCGTTGCGGATCTACCGTTTCATTGTTGCGCAGTCGGAAAGAGCGGCACGCGGCAAAGGTCTCCCCGGCCTCGATCCGCCTTTCACTCACCTGATAGGGATCAAAGGCGACGGAGGCGCGGAAGGCAGGCTCGAACCCTTCAAGCGTATAGGTCAGGCGCTGCACGGCAACATTATTGTCGTTGCGGAAGCTGACGCGGATCGGCAATGCCGCATCCGTGCACGCCGCATCGAAGCTAGCCGTCGCAATGACATGGTCGAGCCGCTGGCTGCCGCGCTGCCAGTCGTAAATGACAAAGGCGGCGGTGGTTCCCCAGATCACCAGCAGGCAGATGACGACCGGTTTGAGGTGCCGCGGAAACGCGATGAGGGTGAGAAGAAGAATGGCACTGAGAACGGCTCCGACAATCACGTCGCCCCTCCCCCATGAAAACTAACCCGCATGCGATCCTGTCCTCCCTTGCCCATTCCTGCCCGCAACATCAGCCCTATCCAGGTGTCGAAGCACCGGCATTGCCGCAGACAGGCACAACTCTATGGTCGTGCCCCTCGCTGTCAAGACAACCAAGCGTGACCCCGCTTCCGTTGCTTTGACAAGGCGGCGAAAGGAACCAAACGCCGTTGAAGGCGTTCGCCGCATCAGAACAGCATGACGGGGCGGTAAAAAACGTCGCGATTTGGGCAAGGAAGGCCGGCAACTCGAGGGAACAATCTGCCCCTTGGAACCGCCGATCTCCAACCCATATTAAATGCACCTAATATATGTTATAGAAGTCAATCAGCTCAGGGAGAAAAACGATGAAAACGCTGATCGTAACGTCACTCTTGGCCCTGTCCGCCAGCACCGCGATGGCTGCGGATGCCGTATACGAAACCCCGGCGCCTCCGGTCGCGCAGGAAACCCTGCCGGTATTTACCTGGTCTGGTCCGTATCTTGGTATTCAAGGCGGCGCTGGCTGGGCGAACGGCGATTTTTCGGCTGGCGGCCCCGTCGCGTCGGATAGTTTCGATGGCGGCATTCTGGGCGCTTTTGCCGGTTACAATTACCAGTTCGACAATAATTTCGTCCTCGGTATCGAAGGCGATGTCGATTATAACTGGAACGACAATGACTATGCTGGCGTGAACATCGGCACCGACTGGCAGGGTTCTGTTCGTGGCCGTGTCGGTTACGCTTTCGACCGTGCCTTGATCTATGGTACCGCCGGCTGGACAGCGACGCGCGGTTTCATCGAAACGCCTGGCGCCGGCAAGGATAGCACTACGTTCAACGGTTACACCGTCGGCGCTGGCCTGGACTATGCCTTCACCGACAATGTGTTCGGCAGGATTGAATATCGCTACAATGACTATGGCGACAAGGACATCTTCGGCGTCAACACCGATTTCGACCAGAGCACCGTCAAGGTCGGCCTTGGTGTGAAGTTCTGATAGCGTCGACAAACGTCAGCAAAAGAGCCCGGCCAAGTGCCGGGCTTTTTCTTTGTCGGAACGCCGCACCAGCTTCGCCCTGAGACTCTAAAAACGTGGAAAATGTGAACATCGCAAAAATGAGATATTCACGGACCGTTCAGCCGGCCCGTGCCATCATGCGGGCATAATGAGCCTCTATCTCCCGAAGCAGGCTTATGGAGTAGCCCTCGATGAAAAAGATCATTCTTACAACCCTTGCCGCGCTGGTTGCCACCGGCAGCGTCTTCGCGTCCTACGGCACCGCTGCCGCGCAGGACTATCCCTATCGTCCGCGCTACGACCGTGGCGGCCCGCCTCCACCGCCCTATCGCGAACACCGCCGCCACAATGATGGTGCTGCGATTGCCGGCGGACTGGCTGCAGGCGTTATCGGCGGCCTGATCGGCGGCGCAATCGCCAACGGCGGTAACAGCGGTTCCCGCTACTACGAGCCACCACCGCCGCCCCGCCCACGCTGCTGGTTCGAAGACCGCCGCGTTCCAAATTCCTATGACGGCGGCTGGCACACCGAAAGCATGCGGGTCTGCGACTGACCCCATAGCTGAAAATCCGTAATGAACAATCCGATCAGTCTGAATGGCTGGTCGGATTTTTTGTTGGATGAGCAAAAACCAAGGAATGCGCAATGATCGATGATGTGTCGACTTGCTATACGGAATAGCACCAACTCGTTCAAAATATAAGGAAAATGGTGGGCCCGGAGAGACTCGAACTCCCAACCAAGCGGTTATGAGCCGCCGGCTCTAACCATTGAGCTACAGGCCCTTTCGGAAAAATTATCCGAAACACCGGCTTCGCAATGGTTCGAATCCGGTGGGTCACGCTCTAACGTAGTTTTTACGGCCCGACAAGCCATTGATGCTATCGCAAGCTGCCGTTGCCGTATTAGCTTCACAATCTAAGGCAATACCCTGCAAAGGGACACAATCAACGAGGAAACACCATGACGACGACAAAGGCCCGCCTTTTCGCACTTAGTGCATTGACCGCAGCAGCAATGATGCCGCTTGCCGGTAATGCCCTTGCGCAGGATGCCACTCCGCGCGAAGCAACCATCAGTGTTTCCGGTGAAGGCCAGTCGGCAATCGCGCCCGATATGGCGATCCTGTCATTCAGTGTCGTCAAGCAGGCGGAAACGGCGGCTGCGGCTCTGACAGAGAATTCCAAGGCGCTCGCCGAGGTTCTGAAATCGCTGAAGGCGTCCGCCATCGAAGACCGCGACCTGCAGACCAGCAATTTCTCCGTACAGCCGCTTTACAAGCATTATGAGCCGAAAGACGGCGTTTACGTCGCACCGGAAATTACCGGCTATCAAGTTTCCAACGGACTGACCGTGCGCGTACGCGACCTGAAGAAGCTGGGCGAGATACTCGATACCTCCGTCAAGCTCGGCATCAACCAGGGCGGGGATATTACCTTCACCAATGACAAGCCGGAAGCAACCGTGACCGAGGCCCGCAAGCAGGCGGTTGCCGATGCGCTGGCCAAGGCAAAAACGCTGACGGAGGCGGCGGGCGTGAAGCTTGGACGCGTGATCCAGATCAGCGAGAACATGCAGCGCCCCATGCCGGTGCCGCAGACCATGATGCGCGCTTCGATGGCGAAGGAGGCCGACAGCGTGCCGATCGCTTCGGGTGAGAACAGCTACAGCGTGGTGGTCAACGTCACCTTCGCCCTGGGCGAATAAAACAGTCGGAGCGGCGGCATTGCCCGCCGCCCGCATTTGCCGAACGGCTGCGCGTAACCGCCACCCGAGAGGCCACAAAAAGAAACGCCCCCCGCCTGTCAGAACAAGCGAGGGGCATTTTTTTTGATCCGCGCGAAGGGCGGGGGATTTCCGCGGATCAATATCAGCCGTTTAGCGACGGATCACCGGGCAACCACGCTCATTGGCGAAGAAGATGCGGTCAGGGCCGCGACGGTCGAAGCCTGCAACCACGACACGGCGCGGCGATACATCGACAACGCGCGCGCGGCGAAGACCCATGCGGCTAGCCTTTTCCTCCGCAAGCCGCGGCGAGCAACCGTAACGCGGGCGGTCAGGACGGCCCCAACCCGGACCAGGACGATCGGGACGACCCCAGCCCGGGCCGCGGCCTCTGTCATGACCGTATCCATCCTGAACCTGAACTCTGAGCTGAACATCCGGGCCAGCCGAAGCAGCTGGAGCGGTGACGGAAATTCCGCCGAGGGCGATGAGGGCAGCCAGGCCGGCTTTTGCGAAGGTACTGAACATGAACTCACTCCGTTTGTTTCTGCGCCGGCAGGGACGTCCCCCGGCGATTGACGAGACCCTAGACCCGCCCGCCTGAACGCCGACAGAACCGCATGTTCAGCAGACGTTCAGAGACATTAACGGGAAAACGAAAGGAAAAGTCGGGGCTTTTGACGGGAATCATGGGGAGATATGCAGAACGATTTCACGGCGGTGCGGCCGGTCGCGATGTTCGAAAAGATAAAGGCCCTGCCATGTGCCAAGGGTAAGCCTGCCATCGCTGATCGGTACTCCGATGGAAACCGCGGTCAGGGCCGATTTGATGTGAGCAGGCATGTCATCAGGGCCTTCGAGCGTGTGGACGACCCAGCGCATGGAGACATCGTCGGAAGGTGGCACGAGGCGGGAAAAAAATACCGCCAGATCACGCCGGACATCCGGATCGGCATTTTCCTGGATAAGCAGGGAGCAGGATGTGTGCCTGACTAAGACGGTCAAAAGGCCTTCGTCCACGCCTGCCTCCTTCACAAAGCGCTCGGCCTCGGACGTAAATTCGTAGAGTCCCTGCCCGTGGGTGGTGGTAATGGTCATTTTCTTCTGCGGCACGTTATTTCCTTTAGAAAATTCGGAACAAATTAGGCACTGCAAACGTTGGACCATGTCGAATTGTAACTGATGGCGAAAAGGCGTGCTTCCATGACATGGCGGCTGCCTTTAATAGAACGGAATACCGGCGTCACGGTTGCAAAAAACGGGGAAGGATTGGCACTATCAGAATGAACCATTCAGGCTTTCCCGTCTGCGGACGACTAAACTATTTTCAGTGCAAGACAGGCAAAGGGTGCGAGAGATAGATTCATGGCATCCACTGATTATATTGTCGACCTGACAAATTGCGACCGCGAACCCATCCACATTCCAGGTTATATTCAATCGCACGGCTGCCTGATCGCTTGCGACAACGCCATGCGCATGGTCCTGCGGCATTCGGAAAACTGTCGCGAGATCTTGCGCGTCGATGGCGATATCAACGGCAGGACCGCCGAAGAAGTGCTTGGTAAAAATCTCGTCCATGACCTTCGCAACGCACTTACGGTAACCGGGAGGACCACCCGCCCTGCCATGCTGCCCAATATGGAACTGCGCGATGGTCGCAGCTTCGATATTGCGCTCCACCGCTATAAATCCACGACGATCATCGAATTCGAACCGTCAGGGAGCGAGACCCAGCCGCTTGGTACCGCACGCAAGATGGTGGACCGCATTCGCGAGGCGGACACGGTCGAAAGCCTGATTTCGAGAACAACCCGGCTGGTAAAGGCGACCTTGGGTTACGACCGGGTGATGATCTACCGTTTCGAGGATGACGGTGCAGGCAAGGTCGTGTCGGAGGCAAAGCAGCCGGAACTGGAAAGCTTTCTCGGACAATATTTTCCGGCAAGCGACATACCGCAGCAGGCCCGCACGCTCTATCTTAAAAACACACTGCGTATCATCTCCGACGCCAGCGGAATACGAGTTCCCGTATTGCCCGCCATCGATGTGTCTGGTGAACCGCTTGATCTGTCATTCGCGCATTTGCGCAGCGTTTCTCCCATCCATTGCGAATATCTTCGCAATATGGGCGTTGCTGCCTCCATGTCGATTTCGGTGATCGTCGATGGCGCCCTGTGGGGCCTTATCGCCTGCCACCATTATTCGCCACGCGTTCTGACGATGTCGGTCAGGATCGCCGCAGAAATGTTTGGAGAGTTTTTCTCCATGCATTTGCAGGTCCTTAAGCAGAAGCGCAAACTCGATACCGTCAACCACGCCCATGCCGCTCTAGACCGCTTCCTGCGGCTCGCCGCCCATCACGCGCACATCGAGGAACTGCTGATCGACAGTTTCCAGGATTTTGCCGATCTGATGCCATGCGACGGCGTCGGGCTTTGGGTGGACAACAACTGGCACGGCCACGGCGCAACGCCGCCAGCGGATGCCATTCCAAGGCTGGCGCGCTTCGTAACCTCTGTCAGTGAGGGAAGGGTCTGGGCAACACATGCCATCTCGCAAGCCATACCGGAAGCGGAGATTTATGCAGATATCGCAGCCGGAATGCTCGCCATTCCGCTGTCGCAGGTCAAAAATGACTATCTGCTGTTTTTCCGCAGGGAGATCGTGCAGAACCTGAACTGGGCCGGCAACCCGGAAAAATCCTATGAGACCGGTCCGCTCGGCGATCGTCTCACGCCGCGCAAGAGCTTCGCGATCTGGAAGGAGACCGTGCGCCTGCAGGCGCAGCCATGGTCAGATGCGGACCGGGAAATTGCCGAAGCCGCAAGAATAGCGTTGGTCGAGGTCGCATTCCATCACAGCGAGCTGATGGCGGGCGAAAGGGAGCGCGCGGAAGTGCGCCAGCGCATGCTGAACGAGGAACTCAACCACCGCGTCAAGAACGTTCTCGCCATTATCAAATCGCTGGTCGGCAATCCCTCGCAGGAGGGTAAAACCCTGCAGGAATATGTCGGTGCGCTGAAGGGTCGTATCCAGGCACTGTCCTTTGCCCATGACCAGATCATCCGCGGTGAAGGCGGCGGGTCGTTGCGCGACCTGCTGGACGCCGAATTGTCGCCGCACCGTTCAGCCGAGGCTATTGTTGATCTCGCCGGACCACAGGTCACGCTCGATTCGCGCGCATTTTCCGTCATGGCCCTCGTACTGCATGAACTGGCGACGAATGCTGCCAAATACGGCGCGCTTGCGCAGACCGGCGGAAAACTGGATCTGCGCTGGGAAGTCGACGAAAACCGCGATTGCCTGATACATTGGCGCGAAACTCTGCCTACCAAGCTGCCCACACCATCACGCTCCGGGTTCGGCACGGCGCTCATCAGCCGCAGCATCCCCTACGATCTGGGTGGACGCAGCACCATCCGGTATTTGCCTGATGGGCTGGAGGCGGAAATTCTCCTGCCCTCCCGCCATATCTCAGCAGTCATGACAGCTTCCGAGATGAAGACGGAGGATGACACCGCACCACAACCCAGACGGTCCAACCGGGAGGAAACGTTGAAAATATTGCTCGTAGAAGACCAGATGCTGATCGCCATGGATGTGGAGAACATGCTGGAAGACAACGGCATCAAGACAATCGAAACCGCGACCTCCTCGGCAATGGCCATCGAGAAGCTGAAGAGCTACGTGCCGGATGTGGCTATCCTCGACATCAATCTCGGCTCCGACACCTCCATCGCCGTCGCACGCGAGCTTCACCGCCGCGGCATCCCCTTCCTGTTCGCCACCGGCTATGCCGATGCCAGCATGGTGCCTGACGACTTCGGCAACGTGCCTGTTATCAGGAAGCCTTACGACGAAGATGCGCTGATGGCGGGTATCGGGCTGTTGGTCGGTGATACGGAGAGGGTGTAAGCTCCTAGCCCTGCTGACCGACACATTTCCAGACTGGAAGTCATCCTTGGGCTTGTCCCAAGGATTTAAACACGTCTACGAGATCAGTCGGTTGCATATCCTCGGGACAAGCCCGAGGACGACGGAGTGGCGTACGGAAACCTTCGTCAGCAAACCGAAAGTTTAAAAAACTAGCCTTCATTGAAATCGGGTGAAGCCCCGCTTTTTCGCCTCATCCGGTGTTAAGGCGTTCCCAATTTTAAACCGGAAGGCCGTAACGGCGTAGTTATCCAGATCGACCTCGCACTGAAAAGACACATCGTGCCAGCTATTGCCGGTGTTGAATGCGCCGCCGGAAGCATCAATCGAATTCCCCGATATCCTCCCGCCCGTATCCGAATAGGGTATCATGCCACGGGCGGCAAAACCCGCGCCCTGAATTTGCGCCAGAGCCTCCGTGCTGCAAAGCTGAACAATGCGGCGGCGGGGCGGCAGATCACCAAACATCTGGCGTCTTTGGGCCGGAGAAAGCAGCGACGAAGACAATAATTGTTTGGCGGCCGGAAGTTTCGCGGGCTTCTCCTTTGCCACCTCGGCAGGTTTTTCGTCAGCCGGTTTCTCCTGCGGCACAGGCGCCTTTTCCGGCTCAGCCTCTTGCTTGACGGGTGAAACCGCAATTTCTCCCTGCTCGGCGGACGCCTTGAGATCGCCGTTGGCGGCAGATGGCGCGGGCTTATCCTCAGCCGTCTTTTCA
Source organism: Agrobacterium tumefaciens (assembly GCF_013318015.2). Lineage (NCBI taxonomy): Bacteria > Pseudomonadati > Pseudomonadota > Alphaproteobacteria > Hyphomicrobiales > Rhizobiaceae > Agrobacterium > Agrobacterium tumefaciens. The sequence goes on from NZ_CP115841.1 coordinate 1,755,139, forward strand.
GGCTGGCTTTCAGGCTCCTTGGAAGGCTCGGTCTTGTCCGCTTCCTCCGCCTTACCTGGCTTGTCCTCTGGGTCCGCCTGCGTCTCCTCCGGCCGCATGGCGATCGCCGGCAGCGTCGCCTGCAAGGGCGGCGAAGGTTTCGGCTCCTCTGCCGGCGGAGCGGGCGGCGGCGGTGGAGGCTGCGGCTTTTCTTGCTTTGCCTGCTCGGCGGCGGGAGGCTTGGCTTCTTCCGGCTTCTTTTCCTCAGGCGGCGGCACCAGATCGACGCTGATGCTTTCCGGCTCCTGCGGTTCGGCTATGCGTTCGGGCAGTTCAAAAAGAAAGATCGCGACCACAGCCAGATGCAGCAACACGGAGACGGGCACCGCCCATCCCTTCCCTCGCCATCTGCTTGCCGAAACCTGTTGCATGTTATCGAGCCAAATCGAACCTGAGCATTTCCGAAAACGCGGAACGCTTTGTTTTCACACATAAGGCTTGTCGCAGAGATCGCCAGTGCGGGAAACAAAAAACCCGGCCAGAGGTGACTGACCGGGTTCAATTTTAAAGCAGGCAAAGGCTTAGCTGTCGAGGAAGCTTCTGAGCTTTCTGGAGCGGCTCGGATGCTTCAGCTTGCGCAGTGCCTTCGCCTCGATCTGGCGAATACGTTCGCGCGTGACCGAGAACTGCTGGCCGACTTCTTCCAGCGTATGGTCGGTGTTCATGCCGATGCCGAAACGCATGCGCAGAACACGTTCTTCACGCGGCGTCAGCGAGGCGAGAACGCGGGTCGTCGTCTCGCGCAAGTTGGCCTGAATGGCGGCGTCGATAGGCAGCAGCGCGTTCTTGTCTTCGATGAAGTCGCCGAGATGCGAATCCTCTTCGTCACCCACAGGGGTTTCGAGCGAAATCGGCTCCTTGGCGATTTTCAGAACCTTACGCACCTTTTCAAGCGGCATGGCCAGCTTTTCCGCCAGCTCTTCCGGGGTCGGCTCACGGCCGATCTCGTGCAGCATCTGGCGCGAGGTGCGAACGATCTTGTTGATCGTCTCGATCATGTGAACCGGAATACGGATCGTGCGCGCCTGGTCGGCGATCGAACGGGTGATCGCCTGTCTGATCCACCACGTCGCATAGGTCGAGAACTTGTAACCACGGCGATATTCGAACTTGTCCACCGCCTTCATCAGGCCAATATTGCCTTCCTGAATGAGATCGAGGAACTGCAGGCCGCGGTTTGTGTATTTCTTGGCGATGGAGATCACGAGACGCAGGTTGGCCTCGACCATCTCCTTCTTGGCGATACGCGCTTCGCGCTCACCCTTCTGTACCATGGAAACGATACGGCGGAATTCGGCGATGGAAATACCGGTTTCCGTCGACAGATTCTGGATTTCCTGACGGATCTCGCGGATCGTGTTGCTTTCCTCGCGGGCGAATTCCTTCCAGCCGCGGGCGGCCAGATTGGCAATCGACTTCATCCAGTTCGGATCGAGTTCCGCACCGTGATACTGCTCGAGGAAGCTGTCGCGCTTGACGCCATAGGATTCGGCAAGGCGCAGCAGCCGGCCTTCGTTCTGCATCAGACGCTTGGAAATATCGTAAAGCTGCTCGACAAGGCTGTCGACACGGTTCTGGTTCAGCGACAGCGACTTCACAGCCGTGATCAACTGGTCCTTGAGATCCTTGTAGCGGCGCTCTTGACCGGAGGACAGGGTCCCCGTGCAGGCAAGGCGAGCTTCGACCTGCTGGTCCTGAAGCTTGCGCAGCTTCTTGTAGGTGTCGGCAATGGTGTCGAGCGTTTCCATGACCTGCGGACGCAGCTCGGCTTCCATCGCGGCAAGCGAAAGGTTGGACTCGTCGTCGTCCTCTTCTTCCTCTTCCGGCGGCAGGCCATCGCCACCCACATCAGTCACATCCTCGTCACCGGAGGGCGCACGCAGTCTGCGGGTCTTTTCCTTCTCTTCGGCGGCCTTGCGGTCCGCCTCGATCTTTTCCGGGCTCTGGAACTGCGGGGCAGCCTTGGCTTCCGGGCCGGAATAGGTGGTTTCGAGATCGATGATCTCGCGCAGAAGCGTCGTGCCTTCGTTGAGTTCGTCGCGCCAGATGATCAGCGCCTGGAACGTCAACGGGCTTTCGCAAAGGCCGGAGATCATCGTTTCGCGGCCGGCCTCGATGCGCTTGGCGATGGCGATTTCGCCTTCGCGCGACAGAAGCTCTACGGAACCCATTTCGCGCAGATACATGCGCACAGGATCGTCGGTACGGTCGGTCGGTTCTTTTTTCTTCGCGGTCGCAAGCGCGGTACCGCCGGAAGGTGCCAGTTCGCCGCCTTCGGACTCTTCGTTATCGGAATCGTCGCTTTCGGCTTCGCCCGGTGCTTCCTCGGCATCCTCGTCCTCGATAACGTTGATGCCCATATCGGACAGCATCGCCATCGTGTCTTCGATCTGCTCGGACGTCACTTCTTCGGACGGCAGGACGGAATTCAGCTCGTCCATCGTCACATAGCCGCGCTTCTTGGCGGCCTTGATCATCTTTTTGACCGCGTCATCCGAAAGATCGAGAAGCGGACCGTCCGTCGCACCGTCGCGTTCGTTTTCTGCTTCTTCGTTTTCTTTGACTTTGGTTGCCATCTATCTCGTCGCTTTCCCTGACGCTAACACCTGTTCCGCCGCATAGCCGTTCGCCTTGAGAGCATCCGGCTGATAACAGCGAATCACTGTCAGACACCTAACGGAGTGATCTTTAATTGCCGATTAACCACGGCAGCCTCAGGCAGAATGCAAAGACAGTGCACCCGAAAATGCTTGCTCATGCAATTTCTATCCGCCAAGGCTCATTCCACCTTACTATTCCTGAATTGGTGATTCCCGCTATTTCCCGCCCCGTCAAGCCTTTGAGGGCGAGACAGCCACGGAAATTCATAAAAAGGGCCGCATTTTGCGAGTTATCACCAGACTACCCCCTATTTAGGGCGCTTGCAGCAAAAGGCAACCCCACACGTCTTTCTATTCTTGGCCGCAGTTCTCAGCCATGGCCGACAGCCGGACCCTTTACCCGGCCGGACATGACGCCGAAACCATCGATGATCGCTTCCTGATTTTCCATTCGGCCGATTTCCAGCTGAACTTCGGCCAGCGCCCGCACCAGAAGCGTGCCGCGTTCGTCGTCCGTCGCCTCGCCTATTTCCCGTTCCAGCTCGCGCTTCTGCCAGAGCAGGGATTTCGTCCTCTTGTGCAGGGAAAGCGCCTGCACATATCCCTCACGCGCATCTTCTAGCGCCGCCTGTTCCGTGGCCGTCCACAGGCGCGCATTGCGCACCTGCTGGTCCATGGTTTTCAAAAGCACCTCGAAACCCTGCTGCGACAGGCGCTCGATCAGCCCTGCCCGCGAAATCTCGGCCGCACTTTCCGCTGCAAAGGTCAGCACAGTCGACCACAGGCGTTGCAGATCGCGGTTCTCGTAATCGATCGCGGCGATCTCGTCATATTCCTCAAGCAGCAGTTCGGGATGGTTGACGATGGTGATGGCGAGAACGCTTTCGCGAAGTGAAGGCTTGGTCTGGTGCCCCCTGACCAGACCCGACTGGGTAAGCCGGTCGGAAATGTTGCTGGCCGGCGCAGCCATGGCTCCACCCCGTCCGGAAGCGTTCCTCTGGAACCCGCGCCCATTACCCTGCTGGCCATCGCGGCGGAAATTTCCACCCTGCGAACCGCCCTGCTGAAAACGCGGCTGGAAGAAGGCATTCAGCCTGTCGCGCATATCCTGCTGGTAAAAACGCCGCACCGCCTCGTCGCCGATGACGGCAACGATCTGCCGCAGCCGGCTTTCAAGCTGGGCACGCTTTTCAGGCGTATCGAAAGTCACCGAAGAGGTCTCGCGGCTCCAGATCATCGCCGCGAGCGGTTTTGCCTCGGAAAGCACACGGTCAAAAGGCGCACGCCCCTCCAGCCGCACGAGATCATCAGGGTCTTTTCCGTCGGGCAAAAGCGCAAAGCTGACCGAACGATCAGGCTTGATATGCGGTAAGGCGAGATCGGCTGCGCGGTTGGCGGCACGAATGCCGGCGCCGTCGCCATCAAAGCAGAGGATCGGCTGCGGCGACATTTTCCACAGGAGCTCAAGCTGGCTTTCCGTCAGCGCCGTGCCGAGCGGGGCGACAGCATTTTCCACACCCGCCTGATAAAGCGCAATGACATCCATATAACCTTCGACGGCAATGACGGTGCCACCGGAAGCCTGCGAGGCGCGCCGCGCACGGGCGAAATTGTAGAGAACATTGCCCTTGTGAAAAAGCTCGGTCTCGTTGGAGTTCAGATATTTGGCCACTGCATCCGCCGCCATGGCGCGGCCGCCGAAAGCGATCACCTTTTCGCGCGACGACAGGATCGGGAACATGATGCGGTCGCGGAAGCGGTCATAGGAAACCGGCACGTTTTCATGCACCACCAGCCCGCAGGCTTCCATCTGTTCGCGCGCCACACCCTTGCTCGCCAGATGCTCCTTTAGCGCATTGCGGCTATCTGGTGCAAAACCGAGCCTGAATGTCTCGATGGTGCGCCCAGTCAGTCCGCGATCGCGCAGATAAGCCCGCGCCCGCGCACCAAGCGCGGTCTGCAACTGATCCTGAAAGAACAGCGTCGCCATTTCCATGACGTCCTGCAACGAGGTGCGCTCGCGCTCGCGCTTCTCAGCCTGCGGATCGGGCTGCGGCATGGAGATGCCGGCCATGTCGGCGATCTGCTGAACGGCTTCGGGGAAACTCAACCCCTCGAGATCGGTGAGAAACCGGAAATGATCGCCGGAAACACCGCAACCGAAACAATGGTATCGCCCCTTGCGATCCTCGCAGTGAAAACTCGGGCTTTTTTCGCCATGGAACGGGCAGCAGGCCCAATAATCGCCCCGCGGCGTATTGGTCTTCTTCTTATCCCAGGACACACGTCTGCCGATCACATCAGAGATGTCCACGCGGTCGCGTATCTCATCGAGAAAAGAATTGGAAAATCGCATGGTTTACCTGTTCGAGGCCAGTCTTTCATATAAGCGCAGAAAGGGGTCAGTACCAAACCCAAAGAACCGGAATACCCGATATTCACAGGCCATCGCACTAAAACCGCATCGCCGCTGTCGCCCGCTTCGGGCAAATTTATGGCAGCGCATCATCACAAAAAATTATGTTTTTGTAATTTGAGCCAACCGTCGCCGAGGTATAAAACATATTCAAAGGCAGCGCCCGGACATTCTCATAAAGCTGCTGACGCCCGCAGGCACGTCCCCCGAAAAACGCCTGCGCGTGACCGCATTTTGATCCGCCGAAATGCGCCTTCGTCGGCAGCAAAAAGGCAGGGCAGCCATGGCTGCCCTGCCTTTACTTTTTCCGAACGGGCGAAACCTACTTCAGCAAATCCTTGACGACGCCGGATGCTTTCGCGAAGTCGATCTGGCCGGGATAGCGCTCCTTGAGCGCATTCATGCACTTGCCCATGTCACGCAGGCCGGAGGCGCCGGTTTCGCTGATGACGGCCTGGCACAATTCGCGCACCTTTTCGGCCGGAATCTCTTCCGGCATGAATTCCTTGATGATGACGATTTCCTCGCGCTCCTGAGCGGCAAGCTCGGCGCGACCGGCACCATCATAGATGCTGGCGGACTCTTCCCGCTGCTTTACCATCTTGGTCAGGATCTGCATGATCTCGTCGTCGGTGACGGGGTCCTTGCCCACGCCGCGATTGGCAATATCGCGATCCTTGATGGCCGCCTGGATGAGACGCACGGTCGATGTACGCCGGGCGTCACGAGCCTTCAGCGCGTCTTTCAGAGTATTAGCGAACGTGTCGCGCATCATTTCTTCTTCTCCTTGGGAAAGTGCATTCCGCAGCTTCTCGACACGGAAACTTTCCACCTTATTTTTCGAAACGACATAACCGAGCAAACCCGCTCAAGCAAATCAAATGCATAAGCCTTTGAATGTGCGAAGGTTTAATTCCGCGTAAATCTCGAGCCTGCGGTTGACCGTTTAAGCAGCTTTCGTTATTTTCCGGCACCTGCACGAGATTTTAACGAAGGGTCAAAACGCGAGTTTTTCGCGCGCCCCTTTATGTCACGAAGCCTGCGACAAAAAATGGCCCCTCTCCCCCTGCCTTTCAAGAGGCGGGGTGCGAAGCGGCAGAAACGGAACGAGATGACCGAGACAGCGCCCTGGACTACCCGCAAACCGACCGCAATGCTTGTTCTTGCCGATGGCACAGTGATCGAGGGAACGGGGATCGGCGCAACCGGCAAGGTACAGGCGGAAGTCTGCTTCAACACCGCACTGACCGGTTACGAAGAAATCCTGACCGATCCGTCCTATCTCGGCCAGATCGTCACCTTCACCTTCCCGCACATCGGCAATGTCGGCACCAATGAGGAAGACATCGAAGACCTGACGCCAGCCGCCCGCCGCGGTGCAGTCGGCGTCATCTTCAAGGCCGACATCACCGACCCTTCGAACTTCCGCGCCGCCAAGCATCTGGATGCCTGGCTGAAAGCCCGCGGCGTCATCGGCCTTTGCGGCATCGACACGCGCGCGCTGACGGCATGGATACGCGAAAACGGTGCACCAAACGCGGTGATCGCCCATGATCCCAACGGCGTGTTCGACATCGATGCGCTGAAGGCGGAAGCCAAGGCATGGAGCGGTCTCGTCGGCCTCGATCTCGCCATCGAAGCCACATCCGGCCAATCCTCCACCTGGACGGAAACGCCTTGGGTTTGGAACGAGGGTTACGGCACGCTGAATGAAGCCGATGCGAAGTACCATGTCGTTTGCGTGGATTTCGGCGTCAAGCGCAACATCCTGCGTCTCTTCGCCGGTCTCGATTGCAAGGTCACGGTGGTTCCGGCCCAGACATCCGCCGAAGACATTCTGGCATTGAAGCCGGATGGCGTTTTCCTTTCCAACGGTCCGGGAGATCCGGCAGCGACAGGCGAATATGCCGTACCGGTCATTCAGAACCTCATCAACAGCGACCTGCCGATCTTCGGCATCTGCCTCGGCCACCAGATGCTTGGCCTGGCCGTCGGCGCCAAGACTGAAAAGATGCACCAGGGCCACCACGGCGCCAACCATCCGGTCAAGGACTTCACCACCGGCAAGGTGGAAATCGTTTCCATGAACCATGGTTTTGCGGTTGACGCCAAGTCGCTGCCTGATGGCGTCGAAGAAACCCACACGTCGCTGTTCGACGGCACCAATTGCGGCCTGCGCATCGTCGGCAAGCCGGTCTTCTCCGTCCAGCACCATCCGGAAGCATCGCCCGGCCCGCAGGACAGCCACTATCTCTTCCGCCGCTTCGTCAACCTGCTGCGCGAGAGACAAGGTGAGGCAGCGCTCGCCGAGCGCTGAGACATCTTCGGAAAATCAGGAAAAATATACGGCCCGCTTTCAGCGGGCCGTTTTCATTTCACGCTTCACCAGAATGACGAAACGTATAGTCAGGAGAACGGCCGCCGTCGAAAGGCCGATCACGAAACCGAACCAGACGCCGCGTCCGCCAAAGCCGAGCGGAAAGGCCATGGTCCAAGCCAGCGCCAGCCCGATCGGCCAATAGGAAATCAGCGCCAGCATCGCCGGAATGCGCGCATCCTTCAATCCGCGCAGCAAACCTGCTGTCACGGCCTGGATACCATCGACCAACTGGAAGATGCCGGCGATCACCACGAGGCTGCTGGCATAGGCAAGCACTTCCGCCGCTTCCGGCAACTTCGCGTCAAGAAACCACTTCGCCAGAAATTCCGGAACAGCCGCAAACAGGATGCCGCCGCAAACGGCAATGCCGCAGGCAATCGCGTAGACCATGATGGCGGCGCGCACGAGGTTCCTGAAATCACCCTGACCGAACGCGACACCGACCCTCACGGTCGCCGCCTGCGACAGGCCGAGCGGGATCATGAAAGCGATGGAGGCAAGCTGCAGGGCGATTCCATGCGCCGCAAGCTGCACGGTGCCAATCTGTCCCATCAGGATCGAAGCGGCCGCAAACAGCGTCACTTCGGCAAGGATGGTAATGCTGATCGGCAGGCCAAGGCGCAGCACTTCGAACAGCGCATGCCAGTCCGGCCGCCAGAAGCGCACGAACAGCTCGTATTTCCTGGTTTCCTCACGCGTCTGCACATAAGCGACGATGAAGATGAAGCTGAAGGCATTGACGATGACGGCAACGACGGCCGCGCCGTTCATACCCATCACCGGCAATCCGAAATGGCCGAAGACCAGCGCATAGGCCATCAAGCCATTCAGCACCAACATGATGATGGTGACATACAGAATGATGCCCGCACGGCCGATGGCACTGACAAGCCCGCGCAGCACGTAAAAAAGCAGCGCCGGCAAAAGGCCGAACTTGGCGATGGCGAGATAATGGCCGGTCAACGCCGCAACTTCGGGGTTTTGCCCGAGATAGACCAGAATGCGCTCGGCGTTGAAGAATATCGGCAGGGCAAGAACCCAGTACGCGATTGCAACCCACATGCCCATGCGCAGCGAGCGGCGGGCAGCCGTCGCATCGCCCTGCCCGTAAGCCTGCGCTACCATTGGCACCACGGCCACGGAAAATCCCGAGCCGAAAATGAAGACAACGAAGAAGAACTGCCCGGCCAGCACCATGGCCGCCAGCTTCTCAGCTCCGAGCTGACCGACGATGACCATATCTGTAGTGTGGATGCCAAGCTGCGCGAGCTGCGCACCGACAAGCGGAATTCCAAGCGCAAGCGTAGCCTTGAAATGCGAAAGCCACGACCCCGATCCAGAGGGAACGGTTTCTGCAACAACCGACGAAGACATTGTAATTCACCTGAATTTTGGCCATTGCCCGCGAATTGCGCAATGGCAGCAGGTGATGAATAAAATATTCCCTTCCTGCACGCAACCTTTGCGGATCAATGATCAAAATTTACGCAGAACGGCAATTTTACGTCCACTTGGGCCGAGACGGCCTGACATAAAACAAATTTAGCCGAATTTTACCATTTCACTTTACGCATTAGAATATCGCGAAGTTCTTTCAAACCATAAGCTGCATGACGCAGAATATTCCCGCCATTGAGGCATGTCTTTCCCATTATTTTCCAAGATGAGCCGAATGGGCACATCTGGTTCCAAGGACGTGTAGCTTGCCCAAAAAAACCAATCTCATGACGCGCATTCTGTTTGCGGCGTCATCGCTTGTCGTTGCCGCTTTTGCCGGCTTTTCCTTCTATATCGACAGTCTTCAGCACCAGGTGACAACGCAAGCCGTGGCGGAAAATATCGATTCGTCCGGCAAGCAGGCAGCGCAAAGCATCGCCAACTGGCTGAACGGCCGCATCATGCTGACCGAAACGGTTGCGAAGACGCTCGCCAAGCTCCCAGATGACGACGCCAAACTGCAGTTCCTCCAAAACGACGTGCTGACGGCTCAGTTCATGTCCACCTATTTCGGCAATGCCGAAAGCGGCAGTTTCACGACTTTCCCGAAATTGCCATTGCCGGAGGGCTACGACCCGCGCAAGCGTCCCTGGTATCTGGACGCCGTCAAGGCCGGCAAGCCAGTACTGACCGAGCCCTATAGCGATGCGTCGACTGGCGGCCTTATCATCACTGCCGCCATTCCCGTGTCCATCGGCGGCAAGCTGGCCGGCGTGACGGGTAGCGACTTCTCGCTGGATTCGCTGGTCACGATGATCAAGTCGGTGGATGCCGGCAAGGATGGATACGCCTTCCTCGTCAGCAAGGACGGCAAGATCCTCATGCATCCCGATGCGAAATTCGTCGACAAGCCGCTGACCGATCTCTTCAAGGTTGATACACCGGCAATTTCTTCCGCGATTTCGCAAACCGAGATCGACGGCAAGGGCAAGATCACCAGCTTCATTCCCGTCGCCGGTCTGCCCTCGGCCGATTGGTATCTCGGTTTCGTTGTCGATTCCGACGTCGCCTACAGCGCGATCGGCCAATTTCGCCTCGCGGCAACCATCGCCACGATCCTTGCCGCCGCGATCATGATCGCCCTGCTGGCAACCGTTCTCAGCCGTTTCATTGTTCGCCCCGTCACGCAGATGACTGCTGCCATGGAAAGGCTTGCCGCCGGCAATCTCGATGTCGCCATTCCCGGCCAGGAGCGCAGTGACCAGATCGGCTCGATGGCTGCGGCGGTTGCCGTATTCAAATCGAACGCCACGGAACGTCTGCGTCTTGAAGGCGACGCCGAACAGAACCGCACGCTTTCCGAACAGGAGCGCAACGACCGCGAACGACTGGCGGCGAAAGACGCGGCCGACATCCAGTTCGCAGTCGATTCGCTGGCAAAGGGACTGACGCACCTTTCGAACGGCGACCTCAACTACCGGATCGAGACACCTTTCGTGACCCGCATCGACCGCTTGCGCGACGACTTCAACAACTCCGTCGCCAAGCTGAACGTTGCCTTGAGCACAGTCGGCCAGAATGCACGCGCAATCGATGCCGGTGCTGGAGAAATCCGCCAGTCTGCCGACGACCTGGCCAAGCGCACCGAGCAGCAGGCCGCCTCTGTCGAGGAGACTGCGGCCGCGCTTGAGGAAATAACCACGACGGTCAAGGATTCCGCCCGCCGTGCCGAAGAGGTAGGCCGTCTGGTAGACCGCACGCGCAACAATGCCGAGCAGTCCGGCATCATCGTCGAGGACGCTGTTCGCGCCATGGAAGGCATCGAAAAATCGTCGTCGGAGATCAGCAACATCATTGGCGTGATCGACGAAATCGCTTTCCAGACGAACCTGCTTGCGCTTAATGCCGGCGTGGAAGCCGCCCGCGCCGGTGAGGCAGGCAAGGGTTTTGCCGTCGTCGCACAGGAAGTGCGCGAGCTTGCCCAGCGCTCTGCAAATGCCGCGAAGGAGATCAAGACGCTGATCAACGCCTCAACATCGCAGGTGCAATCCGGTGTCGATCTCGTCGGCAATGCCGGCAAGGCGCTGGAAACCATCGTCCGCGAAGTCCAGGAGATCAACCGCCATATCGACGCCATCGTAACGTCGTCGCGCGAACAGTCCACCGGACTTCAGGAAATCAACACCGCCATCAACACCATCGATCAGGGCACCCAGCAGAATGCTGCCATGGTCGAAGAACAGACTGCGGCAAGCCACGGCCTCGCCTCGGAAGCGGCGGCGCTCAACGAATTGCTTGCGCAGTTCCAGCTCGCCACGGCAACACGGCGGCAGGCTGAATATGGGCGTGCTGCGTAGAGCGAAAATAGCTCACTGGTGAGACAATCGCACCGTTACCCCGGATCCAGTCCGGCATGACGGAGGAGACGTTTCAGTCTTCATTATGGCCGGAGCGATCCGGCCATTTTTCTTGTCCGCCCTGAGCAAGCGAAAAACCCTGTTCACGCCACTCACACGATCAGCTAGAGCTTGGTCGATCATGATTTGCGGAGGGATCTATGCTGGATTTGATTTGGCGCGGTATTGCCATGGGGGTGGGTGGCACCGTGTTTATGGATATATGGGCAATTGTGCTGCACCGGTTTTTCGGCCAGTCCGCCCCGAACTGGGCACCGGTCGGCCGCTGGTTCTGGCATGTGCCGAAGGGCAGGATATTCCACGATTCTATCGCGACGGCCGCACCTTACGAGCATGAACTGGCGCTCGGCTGGGTCTCGCATTATGCCGTCGGCATTCTCTACGGCATCATTCTCGCCCTGATAGTGCCGGCCTCGTGGTTTTCAGAGCCGTCCTTCATTCAGCCTTGGATCGTGGGCATCGTCACGGTCGGCGCGGGCTGGTTCCTGCTGCAACCTGGCCTCGGCATCGGCTGGGCGGCATCGAAGACGCCGAACCCGAACAAGGTTCGCTTTCTCAACCTCGTTGCCCATACGATCTTCGCGCTTGGCATGTATGCCGTGGCGCTGTTGATGCGCTGAATAACAAGGGGGCTGAAAAGCCCCCTCGTTCATTTGATTATCAGATATTCGCCGAAAAGGTGTCGCAGTCCTCGACGCGTCCGTTCTGGAAGCCGCGCTTGAACCATTCCATGCGCTGCGCCGACGTGCCGTGGTTGAAACTGTCAGGCACCACATATCCTTGAGTCTGCTTCTGCAGGGTGTCGTCGCCGATCTGGTGAGCAGCGTTGAGCGCTTCCTCAAGGTCACCGGTTTCCAGAATTCCCTTCTGTTCGGTGAACTTGCCCCAGATACCGGCATAACAATCGGCCTGAAGCTCAACACGCACCGACATCTTGTTGGCATCCACCTGGCTCATGGACTGGCGGCGGCGGTTGAACTCCGGCAGGACACCGGTCAGGTTCTGGACGTGGTGGCCCACCTCATGCGCAATAACGTAAGCCTGCGCGAAATCGCCAGACGCGCCGAAACGCTTGTCCAGTTCACTGAAGAAACTGGTGTCGAGATAGACCTTGCGGTCACCAGGGCAATAGAACGGGCCGCTGGCCGCAGAGGCAGAACCGCAGGCAGACGCGACTTGCCCGGAAAACAGCACAAGGGTCGGTTTCTGATAGGTCTCGCCGGCGGACTGGAAAATGCCGCTCCACGTATCTTCCGTCTCAGCCAGCACGGTGCGCACGAAAGCCGTCGTCTCGTCGGACGATTGGCCCTGCGGCCGAGTGCCCGCCTGCTGGCCGGATTGCTGCGTGGTACCGCCCCCATCCAGTGAAATGTCTCCGCCCGAAAGCAGCGTCAGCGGATTGATGCCAAGCACCCAGCTTATCAGCAGGATCAGCAGAAGACCGCCAATGCCGATGCCGCCGCCGCGGCGCCCGATCGGCACGCGCATTCCGCCACGCGAAAAAGGATCGTTGCCGGATGGCCCCGATCCCGCCGACATGCCGCGCCGATCCTCGATATTGTCCGACTGGCGGCGCCCTCTCCATTCCATGCTTTTCTCTCCGCAAACGTCGCCTCAACAGGCAACCTTATAACGGCACTATAATACATCTTGTTCCGGAAGAAAGCGGAGGTGGGTGCATTCGTTCAGGAGGCTCGCCGCCTTTGCGTGAAGACGGTCAGAGACAGCAGGGCAAACACGAACACGCCCGCGAAAAGCACCACAAGACCCGGCTGACCGTCACCGAAAGCAACCTCGTGAATGATCCGCCCCGGAACGAAGGTGAAACCGCCTGCGATGACGATACCGCCGAGATAAACACTCTGCATGATCCTCATATGGCGCCTGATTTCGCCCCTGCGCGCGAAAAGGACCGATTGCAGACAGCCATATATGGTGAGAACCGATAAAAGATGAATCGGGCTGAAACCGTAAAACACCCTCAATTCATGAATGAAGAAGGTCGAAACGGAGGTCATGACCATCAGCGTCACCCAGATCCTACCGAGTAGCCGGTGGATGGCGGTTCCTTTTGGGCGAAGAAAAATGAAGGCACCGAGAATCGCGGCCGGAACAACGGTGGCGACATGGAATTGCACGGCAAGCGGTGCGTCTAGCAAAGGCTGGAGTGACATGGTGAAGCGTTTTGACCCGGTTGAAATTATCGCTAACTTCGGCAAAACATGCGCGAAAGAAAAACGCATTGGCGTCAACCGCAGGAAAACTTCGTGGATCACCTCTCTTTGCAGTCCACGCTTCGTGAAATGCACGCCATCCTGCAATCGCGCAGACTGTGGCTGACCTTCCTTGCTATATTGGCGATCTTCATTCTGACCGGCCCTTTCGGGACAAGTGAGACCATGAGTTTCGCCGACCGGCTGCTTTACTGGACAATCGTTCAGGCTGGCGCATGGACGTTCGCAATATCCTTTTCCATCCTCGCCAACACCATTCTTGCCGGCAGCATTGAAAATATGCTGACACGCATGATGATCGGCTCGCTGACGGCAGCCCTGCCCATTGGGCTGCTGCTTTCCATCATGAACCAAATCTTTTCCGGCAGGGAAATGGGTTTCGCTGCCTATCTGAAAAGCAGCCTGTCGGCCCTGCCGCTCTGCGCCATCTTTTGCCTGCTGAGCTACCTCACGGCCTGCCAGTCACGCGCAACGGCAACGGATGCCGTTGCGGACCCGAATGGAGATGCCAAAGGTGAGGTGAAAAGCATCGCGCCGCTGCTGGAGCGGCTGCCGCCGCAAAAGCGCGGAGAATTGCTGCGGCTGTCGGTGCAGGACCACTATACCGAAATCGTCACCACGCGCGGCCATCAGCTCGTTCTGCTGCGTTTTGCCGATGCGCTGAAAGAAATAGGCCTCACGGAAGGCTTGCAGGTGCACCGTTCCCACTGGATTGCCATTTCCGACGTCGTCTCGTTGCGTAAACAGGCTGGCCGTCTGCACGTCATTACAAGAGACGGTTCGGAAATACCCGTCAGCCGCTCCCATAGCGCGGCCGTGCAGGCCCGTTTCGCCGCGCATACACCGACGGGTTAAGAGTTTCTGTCGATTCCGGAATTTATGGGGTTCCGTTCTCAAAAACATTTGCCTATAAGCCGCTTCTAGCCTGAAAACTTTGAATTGCGCGCCCCGGCCGGTGATCTTTCACCCTGGCTGGTGTTTTGCGCAACCAAAACGCGGAACGAGAGAGCCATGCCGAAGCGCCAAGATATCAAGTCCATCCTCATCATTGGCGCAGGACCGATCGTCATCGGCCAAGCATGTGAATTCGACTATTCCGGCACCCAGGCCTGCAAGGCGCTGAAGGAAGAGGGTTACCGGGTCATTCTGGTCAACTCCAACCCGGCCACCATCATGACCGATCCGGGCCTCGCCGACGCAACCTATGTCGAGCCGATCACCCCGGAAGTCGTCGCCAAGATCATCGCCAAGGAACGTCCGGACGCGCTGCTTCCCACCATGGGCGGCCAGACCGCGCTCAACACTGCGCTGTCCCTGAAGCGCATGGGCGTTCTCGACCGCTACAATGTGGAAATGATCGGTGCCAAGCCCGAAGCCATCGACATGGCCGAAGACCGCGCCCTCTTCCGCGAGGCCATGGCTCGCATCGGCCTCGAAACGCCGAAGTCCATGCTGGCCAACGCCACTGAAATCAAGGACGCCGACCGCAAGAAGCACGAAGCTGCCCGCGCCGAACTCAAGGCGAAGCTTTCCGGTGCGGAACTGGACAAGGCGCTGGACGATCTGGAAAACCAGTGGAACCTTGGCGAGACCGACCGCAAGCAGCGTTACATGGCGCATGCGATTGCAATCGCCGCCCAGGCGATCGACCATGTCGGCCTGCCAGCCATCATCCGCCCGTCCTTCACGCTCGGCGGCACCGGCGGCGGCATTGCCTATAATCGCTCCGAATTCTTCGACATCGTCTCGGGCGGCCTCGACGCTTCGCCGACCACCGAGGTGCTGGTCGAAGAATCGGTTCTCGGCTGGAAGGAATATGAGATGGAAGTGGTCCGCGACACCGCGGACAATTGCATCATCATCTGCTCCATCGAAAACATCGATCCGATGGGCGTCCACACCGGCGATTCCATCACCGTTGCGCCAGCGCTGACGCTGACCGACAAGGAATACCAGATCATGCGCAACGCCTCGATTGCGGTGCTGCGTGAGATCGGCGTGGAAACCGGCGGCTCGAACGTGCAGTTCGCCGTCAACCCGAAAGACGGCCGCCTCGTCGTCATCGAAATGAACCCGCGCGTTTCGCGCTCGTCTGCTCTCGCCTCCAAGGCGACCGGCTTCCCGATCGCCAAGATCGCCGCCAAGCTCGCCATCGGCTATACGCTCGACGAGCTGGAAAACGATATCACCGGCGGCGCGACGCCTGCCTCGTTCGAACCGTCGATCGACTACGTCGTCACCAAGATCCCGCGTTTCGCCTTCGAGAAGTTCCCGGGCGCCTCGCCGATCCTCACAACGGCCATGAAGTCCGTCGGTGAAGTCATGGCCATCGGCCGCACCTTCGCAGAATCGCTGCAGAAGGCGCTGCGCGGCATGGAAACCGGCCTCACCGGTCTCGATGAAATCGAAATCCCCGGCTTTGAAGAGGGCGAAGGCTCCAAGAACGCCATCCGCGCCGCCATCGGCACGCCGACGCCGGATCGCCTGCGCATGGTCGCCCAGGCGCTGCGTATGGGAATGACGGAAGAGGAAGTCCACGAAAACTCGAAGATCGACCCCTGGTTCATCGCCCAGTTCAAGGCAATTGTGGACATGGAAGCCCGTGTCCGTGAGCAAGGCCTGCCGCAGGACGCAGAGAACCTGCGCATGCTCAAAGCCATGGGCTTTTCCGACGCCCGCCTGGCAATTCTGACGGGCAAGCGCCCGAAGGAAGTGGCCGAGCTGCGCAACAGCCTCAATGTTCGCCCGGTCTTCAAGCGCATCGATACCTGCGCGGCAGAATTCGCCTCGCCCACCGCCTACATGTATTCAACCTATGAAATCCCCTTCGTCGGCGCCGCCCGCTCTGAAGCGCAGGTTTCCGACCGCAAGAAGGTCGTCATCCTCGGCGGCGGTCCGAACCGTATCGGCCAGGGCATCGAGTTCGACTATTGCTGCTGCCATGCTGCCTTCGCGCTGAAGGATGCAGGCTTCGAAGCGATCATGATCAACTGCAACCCGGAAACGGTTTCAACCGACTACGACACCTCCGACCGCCTCTATTTCGAACCGCTGACGGCCGAAGACGTGATCGAGATCATGCGCGCCGAGCAGGAAAAGGGCGAACTGGTCGGCGTCATCGTGCAGTTCGGCGGCCAGACGCCGCTGAAGCTGGCCGAAGCGCTGGAAAAGAACGGTATCCCGATCCTCGGCACCGCGCCTGACATGATCGACCTTGCCGAAGACCGCGACCGCTTCCAGAAGCTGCTGATGAAGCTCGACCTCGCCCAGCCGAACAACGGCATCGCCTATTCGGTTGAACAGGCGCGCCTCGTCGCTTCGGAAATCGGCTTCCCGCTGGTCGTGCGTCCTTCCTATGTTCTGGGTGGCCGCGCCATGCAGATCATCCATTCGGAAGGCCAGCTCCAGACCTATCTGCTCGATACGGTTCCGGGCCTCGTGCCAGAGGACATCAAGCAGCGTTACCCGAACGACAAGACCGGCCAGATCAACACCCTGCTCGGCAAGAACCCGCTTCTGTTCGACAGCTACCTGACCAACGCCGTCGAAGTCGACGTCGATGCACTGTGCGACGGCGAAAACGTCTTCGTGTCGGGCATCATGGAGCACATCGAAGAAGCCGGTATCCACTCGGGCGACTCGGCCTGCTCGCTGCCTTCCCGTTCGCTGAGCAAGGAAACCCTCGACGAGCTGGAACGCCAGACGACGGCGCTTGCAAGGGCGCTCAACGTCGGTGGCCTGATGAACGTTCAGTACGCTATCAAGGACGGCACGATCTACGTTCTCGAAGTCAACCCGCGCGCCTCCCGCACGGTGCCCTTCGTTGCAAAAACCATCGGTGCGCCGATCGCCAAGATCGCTGCCCGCGTCATGGCCGGCGAAAAGCTTGATGCGGCGATTGCCGCTTACGGCAAGAAACCCGATCCGCGCAACCTGAAGCACATCGCCGTCAAGGAAGCCGTTTTCCCGTTCGCCCGCTTCCCCGGCGTCGACATTCTGCTCGGACCGGAAATGCGCTCGACCGGCGAAGTCATCGGCCTCGACACCGATTTCGCCCTCGCCTTCGCCAAGAGCCAGCTCGGCGCCGGCGTCGACCTGCCGCGCTCCGGCACCGTCTTCGTCTCGGTGCGCGACGACGACAAGGACCGCGTATTGCCCGCAATCCGTATTCTGGTCGAGAGCGGCTTCAGGGTACTGGCAACCGGCGGCACCCAGCGTTTCCTTGCTGAACAGGGCATCGACGCCGAGAAGATCAACAAGGTGCAGGAAGGTCGTCCGCATATCGAAGACGCCATCCGCAACCGGCAGGTCCAGCTGGTCATCAACACCACCGACAGCAACAAGGCGATTTCCGACTCGAAGTCGCTGCGCCGCGCAACGCTGATGCAGAAGGTGCCATACTACACGACGATGGCCGGTGCCGAAGCAGCAGCCCTTGCCATCAAGGCGCTTAAGGCCGGCAATCTGGAAGTGAAGCCCTTGCAGAGCTACTTCCTGTAAAATCAGCCGGCAACGAAGATCATGGAAACGCCGCGGGTCATGCCTGCGGCGTTTTGCATTGTCTCACAAAAAGCTCAAAAGCCTCACGCCGCCAGGGCTTCGCGCACGCAATTGCGCCCATCCGTCTTGGCGCGGTAAAGGGCGCGGTCCGCCATTTCCGCCAGGGTCTGAAGATCGCAGCGTATATCGCCGCTGGTTGCGACGCCGATGCTGATCGTCACGCCGACACGCAAACCGCCGCAATCGACTTCGGTTATCGCAATCGCATCGCGAATGCGTTCTCCGATCATGCAAGCCTTTTGAACACCGGCACCCGGCAGGAAGATGATAAACTCCTCGCCACCGTAACGCGCCAGCACGTCACCACCGCGTATGCTGCCGCCGATACGCTTCGCCACTTCCTGAAGAACGCTGTCGCCGACGGCGTGGCCGAAGCGGTCGTTGATTGATTTGAAGTGGTCGATATCGAGCAGCATCGCCGCATCGTTGGGACCCGGCACCGCCGGCATGGCCTGGAAGAAAAAACGACGGTTCTTGACGCCCGTCAAAGGATCGGTGTTGGCGAGAACCAGCAATTTCCGCTCTGACCGCTCGGCTACCAGCATCATCACGAACAGCGCAATGGCGAAGTTCAACATGATGATCAAGAAAAACGCATTGACCAGATCGATGGCGGCGTATTGGGGCAAAAGCACGCTCTTTGCCACCGACAACGAAATCAGGCCGGAAATACCCGCAATAGCGCCCAACGCGAAGCGGGACAGGAGTGGCTCCTTGCGCCACCGCGCAAAAAGCCCGCCCGCTCCCGCAAGATAGGCCACAGCCGCACAACCGTTGAACAGGGCCGCACGATAAGCGTTATTGTCAGCCACCTGCTGTGCAAGGACAATTGCCAGCAAGGCAATCAAACAGATAGCTGACACTGTCCCCCTACTGGCAGCACGTCCATCGCTCAGGATTTTCAAGCCAAGCCAGATCAGCGCATAACCCACGATACCGAAGACGATGCTGCCGAATTGCCACAAGGCCGGAGACATTATTCCCCATTCGCCGTACCCAGCGAGCGTGGAGCCGGCAGCCATGGCTGCGAAGCCTGCTGCAAGAGCCGTCGGGCCGTGCAAACCACGATTTGTGAGCTTCAAATATATAAAACTCAGCATTCCAACAATGTAAGAACACTTTTGCATCAGTATCACTGTTGCAAGATCTAGCTCGCCGAGCATCATACATCCACGCAATGAATAAATATAAATATCTTATTTATAGTATAAAGTATAAAATTTCAATAAAAATAACCAATAAACAAAAATTTAATCATATCGATGAAGACATCGATGATCATCCAATATAGCGTAGCAACACACAAAGCAGTCCATTAGAATAATCTTATAAAATCAATTTCATTCCTGAAATTCTGCATTTCCGCCTCCTTCTGCTGCGAGTCGGGAAGGCGAAGAAGATAGGAAGGGTGCACCGTGACAAAAAGCGTCCGCTCCCCCTGCATCGGTATCGGGCGACCCCTAACCTCGGAGAGCTTTTCCTTTCCGCCTGTCAGCGCATAAAGCGCAGTTGCACCCATGGCAACGATAAGCTTCGGCCGTACCAGCTCGATTTCCTTGTTAAGCCACCAGCGGCATTGCTGCACCTCGCCCGCATCCGGTCGCTGGTGAATGCGCCGCTTGCCGCGGGCCTCGTATTTGAAGTGTTTGACGGCGTTGGTGACATAAAGCTTTTTGCGGTCAATACCGGCTTCAACCAATGTCCGGTCGAACAGCTGACCAGCGGGACCGACTAAAGGTTTTCCGGCAAGATCCTCGTGATCTCCCGGCTGTTCCCCGACGATCATCACTTTCGCATCCTCAGGTCCAATGCCGAACACCGTCTGCGTTGCCTTGCAATGTAGGGCGCAGCGCGTGCATTGGCCAGCCTCCCGCGCCAATGAAGCGAGCGTACCGTCTGGCGCCGGTGGCGGCTCTTCACGCGCCGAGGCCGCGGCCTGCAGGCGGTGATGGAATGGTTGCGGCTGGCTCGCAGCCTTTGCCGCCATCTCCAGCACCCGCGCCTCGGCACCAAGAACGAGACCTGGAATAAGCTCGGCTTCCGGCAAATTTTTCCAGTATTTCTTTGGCATCTCTGCCGTCATCGCTTTTATCTTCAGACGCGCCGGATTGAATATGTTGGCATAATAGGTTCGCCACAGCTCGTCCGTTTCATCCGTCAGCTCAGGCTTGGACGCGGCCTGCCGCGATGTCTCCAGCACGTTTCCGTCCCACCGCGCGGAGCCGTTCGGTGTCGCGATCAGCCAGTCCATATCCGTGAACCGCCGCTGGAAAAACGGGGCCGTGCGCTCGACGATGAAGTGATCCGGCTCGAACCATGCGACGAAGCGCCGCCGCCCGCCCTGCCCCTGCGGCAAGGATAATTCCTTGAAGCGAACAAAGGCCGTCATCTTGTGACAATCGCGGCGGACCGATTTTTCAAGCTGCCGGGCTTCGGAAACATCCGCATCGGACTTGAACTGCAACAGGGCGCGATCCCGCTTCAGCCGCCACAGCAACCGGTAAAGCAGTGCGAAACGACCCGGATCGCTATGACAGATAATCGCTTGCGCCAAAGTCACGAAGGAGGCTGGAACGGACACCTGCACGTCATCCGCACGGGCCGCCGGCAAAGGCTCTCCGGCAAAATCGAGAAGCCCGGCTTTCTCATCCCGCAACCGCCAGTCAATCGCCTCCGGCGGCACATTGGCGGCGAGAGCCGCGCGCGCCGCATCACGCCACTCGCCGAAATCGCCCCGCCCTTCCAGAACCGGGCCGTACATCACAGCAGCGATAATTGTTCGGGCTGCGGAGCAAACATCGCTCGCAAATCCGGCCGTTCAGTCAGCTTGCCCGGCGTCCAGCCCTCGGCAACGATGAAGGCCTTCACCTTTTTCAGGGAAACGCCGAAGCGGGCGATATCCTCCAGCCGCAATCGGCGAAACCGGCGTGAAGACAGGATCGAGGCGACCGTCTTGGTACCGAAGCCGGGCACGCGCAGCAATATTTCGCGATCCGCCACGTTCACGTCCACTGGAAAACGGTCGCGATTTTTCAGCGCCCAGGCAAGCTTCGGATCTATATCGAGATCGAGCATTCCGTTACCGCCGATCGCGGTTATTTCACCAATGTCGAACCCATAAAAACGATAGAGCCAGTCGGCCTGATAAAGCCTGTGTTCCCGCATCAAAGGCGGCTTGATGAGCGGCAGGTTCTTCGACGAATCCGGAATGGGGCTGAAAGCCGAATAATAGACGCGCCGCAAACCATAGCTGCCATAAAGCCGGGCGCTGGTGGACAGAATGGTGCTGTCATCAGCCCCATCCGCCCCAACGATCATCTGCGTGCTCTGTCCGGCAGGCGCAAAACGTTTGGTCTTTCGCGTCCTGACTGTCGGCTCCCCCGCCTCCTCGATCTTCAGGCGGATATCAGCCATCGAGCGGCGAATATTGGCGGGCTGCTTTTCCGGCGCAAAACGGCTGACGCCGCTATCAGTCGGCAATTCGATGTTGATCGATAGCCGGTCGGCGTAAAGCCCCGCTTCCTCAATAAGCTTTGGCGATGCTTCGGGAATGGATTTCAGATGGATGTAGCCGCGAAAGCCATGCGTGACGCGCAGTTCCCGCGCCACCCGCACCATCTCTTCCATCGTATGATCGGATGAGCGGATAATGCCGGAAGAGAGAAACAGCCCCTCGATATAGTTGCGCCGATAGAACTCCAGCGTCAGCCACACCACCTCCTCGGCAGTAAACCGCGCCCGCTCGACATTGCTCGAAGAACGATTGATGCAATAGGCGCAATCATAGATACAGAAATTGGTGAGCAGTATCTTCAGGAGCGAAATGCAGCGCCCGTCCGGCGCATAGGCATGGCATATGCCCGACCCCTCCGTGGAGCCAAGTCCGCCGGATGCAGCAGAGCTGCGTTTCGTCGTGCCGCTGGAGGCACAGGACGCATCGTATTTGGCCGCATCGGAAAGAATGGCCAGCCGTTGCCTGATTGACTTCTTCATGGTTATGTTCACTATATGTTCTATTGAAAAATGTCAATCTCATCTGTTAAAGCCCTGAACGAATGCAAGAAAATGCCCGTCTCAAATTTGCTGGCATTTCGTTGTCGTCTTCTGATATAGTCGGCTTAGTTATGATTTTGGCATGGTTCCGGAGTTCCCCTCCGGAACCTGTTTCTTTTTGTGTCTGCAAGTAAAGCGACAGGACTGCGAAGGATAAAAAAATGGTAGAAAAAGTACCGATGACGCACGGTGGATTCATCAAGCTGCAGGAGGAGCTGCGCTTTCGCCAGCAGGAGGAGCGTCCCCGTATCATCGAGGCAATTGCGGAGGCGCGCGCCCATGGCGACCTTTCGGAAAATGCCGAATACCACGCTGCCAAGGAAGCCCAGAGCCATAACGAAGGCCGCATCACTGAACTCGAAGACTTGACCGCACGCGCGGAAGTCATCGACCTTTCCAAGATGTCCGGTTCCAAGATCAAGTTCGGCGCCACCGTCAAGCTGATCGACGAGGATAGCGACGAGGAAAGAATCTATCAGATCGTTGGCGACCAGGAAGCCGATGTGAAGGCTGGACGCATTTCCATTTCCTCGCCCATCGCCCGCGCCCTCATCGGCAAGGAAGTCGGTGACAGCATCGAAGTCAACGCACCGGGCGGCGCCAAGGGTTACGAGATTCTCGCCGTACAGTGGGGCTGATCTGCCCTTTCATGCAATGCGCCCTTCGGGCGCATTGCATTGATATCCTGAACTGAAAATCCTGCCTTAGCCGCAAAGACGGAAGCCCATCTTGTCCCACGCCAGTCTGAAAGATGTGCAGGTGCTTGCGCCGAACTTCAAGCGCAGGCTCTCCGGCGTTACCTCCACCATCGTTCAGCTTATTCCGGTACAAAACCGGCTGGGTCAGAAAGTGGCCGTCATCGGCCCGGGCCTGCCGCAGCATCTGCCACATGTGCGCTTCCGTGATCTGTGGCGGCTCTGGCAAAACGGCCCGCTCAGCGGTCCGCGCATCTGGCACGCCCGCCGCAATCTCGAAATGTTGCCTGGCATTCTCATGCGTGACGTGCTGCGCATGAAGGTAAGGCTGATGTTCACCTCGGCGGCGCAAAGGCGACATTCCGCCTATACCCGCTTTCTGATTTCAAAAATGGATGCGGTCGTCGCGACAAGCGGC
Organism: Agrobacterium tumefaciens; assembly: GCF_013318015.2. NCBI lineage: Bacteria > Pseudomonadati > Pseudomonadota > Alphaproteobacteria > Hyphomicrobiales > Rhizobiaceae > Agrobacterium > Agrobacterium tumefaciens. The sequence continues at coordinate 1,778,388 of NZ_CP115841.1, forward strand.
CGCTCAGGCTCGTTTCTGGAAGTACCACACAGCGTCGTCATGCATGGCGTCGATACCGAGCTGTTTCATCCCGCAACCGGCCCGGAGGATACGATCGCTTCGACCGGCCTGCCGGGACAATTTCTCATCGGATGTTTCGGACGGGTGCGCCACCAGAAGGGAACAGACCTTTTCGTGCGCGCCATGATCGAACTTCTGCCCGACTATCCCGAATGGACGGCCGTCATCTCCGGCCGCGTGACCGCAGAGCACAAGGCCTTCGCCGACAAGCTCGTGGCCGATGTCGCAGCAGCCGGTCTTGCGGACCGCATCGCGTTTCAGGGCGAGGTGGACGACATCAAGCCCTGGTATCGGCGGCTAACCCTCTATGTCGCACCGTCACGCAACGAGGGCTTTGGCCTGACGCCACTGGAAGCCATGGCGTCCGAGACGGCTGTCGTTGCCAGCAATGCCGGCGCCTATGAGGAAATGATCGTCAAGGGCGAGACCGGCATGGTCGTTGAGGCCGGCGACTACGCGTCCCTGCGGGATGCCATTAAAACCTATCTTGCCGATCCCGCACTCGCCAGGGACCATGCCCGTGCCGGACTTTCGCATGTGCGCACTGCATTTCCGCTGGAAAAAGAGGCGACGAGCCTCGGCACGATCTACGACGCGTTGCGGCGCGGGTAAGCGCCGGCGCAATCACTCAAAGGTCCGCCGATCAGATTTCCACCAGACCGACGCGCTTGACCTGACGGATGGTGAGCATGGTGCGCACGGTGTCGACGTTTTCGTCCGCTGTCAGAACCTCGATGACGAAATCCTGAAACTCGGTCAGGTTTCTGGCGATGCAATGCAGAAGGAAATCGCTTTCGCCGGATACCATCCAGGCCTGGCGCACCAGCGACCATCCGGCCGTCGCCGCTGCAAAGGCTTTCAGATTGCTGTCCGACTGGCGCTTGAGGCCGACCATGCAGAAGGCAACGAGATCGAAACCGAGCTTCGGCGCGTTCAACATGGCGTGATAACCCTCGATCACGTCGGCTTCTTCCAGCTTGCGGACGCGCCTGAGGCACGGCGGCGCGGAAATACCGACCCGTTCGGCCAGTTCCACGTTGGTCATGCGCCCGTCGCGCTGCAATTCGCGCAGGATTTTCAGATCGATGGCATCGAGTTCGACGCTGGTCACGGAGAGGTTCCTCGTTAAGCCGGAGAACTTCCTTGTACTACCAGGCGCAGGATTCGCAACAATATGCCGCCGGCCGGTCACAAAATTGCGCGCGCATCCACAACTGCCTTGTTGGTAACGCAAGGCTGCCCTTGAATAAAGGCACTAGACAACCTTAAATACCGGGCAACGAAGGGGTTGCGGCCTGTCCACCGTGCTTCGGCTGGAATGTTCTGCTGCCGAAAGGCCCCGCTACTTTAAAAAGGATTGTTTCCATGTCTGCCCGCCATACCAAGGTATTGATCATTGGCTCTGGTCCCGCCGGTTATACCGCGGCGATCTACGCGGCCCGCGCAATGCTGAAACCCGTGCTGATTGCCGGCATGGAACAGGGTGGCCAGCTGATGATCACCACCGATGTCGAAAACTATCCGGGCTTTGCCGATCCGATCCAGGGCCCCTGGCTGATGGACCAGATGCTGAAGCAGGCGACGCATGTGGGTGCGGAAATCGTCAGCGACCTCGTGACCGAAGTCGAAACCAACACGCGCCCCTTCGTGGTCAAGACCGATTCCGGTCAGGTCTGGACCGCCGACACGCTGATCATCGCAACAGGCGCAAAGGCCAAGTGGCTCGGCATCGAGAGTGAGCAGCACTTTCAGGGCTTCGGCGTTTCCGCCTGCGCCACCTGCGACGGTTTCTTCTATCGCAACAAGGATGTGATCGTGGTCGGCGGCGGCAACTCTGCCGTGGAGGAAGCGCTCTATCTCGCCCATATCGCCAAGTCCGTAACCGTCGTGCACCGCCGCGACAGTTTCCGCTCGGAGAAAATCCTTCAGGAACGGCTCTTCGCCAAGGAAAACGTCAAGATCCTGTGGAATACGGAAATCGCCGAAATCACCGGCGCTCCCGCCAAGCCGCCAATGCCACCCTCTGTTTCGGGTGTGCGACTGCGTGACACCAAGACCGGTGTGATCAGCGATACGCCCATCGACGGCGTCTTCGTCGCCATCGGCCACGCGCCGGCCGTCGAACTGTTCAAGGGCAAGGTGAAGCTCAAGGACAATGGCTACATGTGGACCGCGCCCGATTCCACCGCTACCGACGTGGAAGGTATTTTCGCCGCCGGCGACGTTACCGACGACATATACCGTCAGGCCATCACCGCCGCCGGTATGGGCTGTATGGCCGCCCTTGAAGCAGAACGGTACCTCACCGCGCAGCAGCCGCTTGCGGTAGCAGCCGAATAACCGAAAGGCAGGATAGGCATGGCAATGCCATTGGACTGGGATAAACTGCGCATTTTTCATGCCGCAGCCGAAGCGGGGTCTTTCACCCACGCTGCCGACAAGCTGCATTTGTCCCAGTCGGCCATCAGCCGCCAGGTCAGCGCGCTGGAACAGGATGTTGGCGTGAAGCTGTTTCACCGCCACGCCAGAGGTCTTATCCTCACCGAGCAGGGCGAACTGCTGTATCGCACCGCCCATGACGTGTTGCTAAAGCTCGAAACCGTCAAGATGCAACTGACCGAAACGACGGAGAAGCCGAGCGGCAAGCTGCGCGTGACGACGACGGTTGGTCTCGGCCAGGGCTGGCTCACGGACAAGGTGCAGGAATTCCTGCAGCTCTATCCGGAAATGTCGATCCAGCTGATCCTCGACAATGAGGAGCTGGATGTGAACATGCGCCACGCCGATTGCGCCATCCGCCTGCGCCAGCCGCAACAGTCCGACCTTATCCAGCGCAAGCTGTTCACGGTGCACATGCACGTCTATGCGGCGCCGTCCTACATCAACCGCCACGGCGAGCCGCAGTCGATCGAGGATCTGGACAACCACCGCATCATCTCCTTCGGCGAACCGGCACCCAACTATCTGCTTGATGTCAACTGGTTGGAAAATGCGGGACGCTCGTCGGACAACACCCGCATTCCGCATCTTCAGATCAACAGCCAGACCTCGATCAAGCGCGCCTGCCTGCTGGGAATAGGTATCGCCTGTTTGCCGGATTACATCGTCGGGCGCGATCCGGGATTGATTCAGTTGTCGCTTGCCGCCGATATTCCCTCGTTCGACACCTACTTCTGTTACCCGGACGAGATGAAAAACGCTGCAAAACTGAAAGCCTTCCGCGACTTCGTCGTTGCCAAGGCACGGAACTGGAACTTCTGACGTTTAAATAGGCCAGCGCCACGAAATATCATACTAATTCATGGGGTTGGCCGTCCCAAGATGGCGGCGCGCCAGACGCGCCGCACTTCAGCTTTGCACATAAATTATACCGGAAATATCCAGACCTGCATCGCACGCATGCCTGACCTGCACAAAAAAGAGTTGTTTCGTGCACAAAAAAGCACCATATCGCTCTCAGTTGATGCACACGGTGGCTTTTCCTCCCAGTTCCACCGCATCAGCTGTTCCCCTCTGGAGGTTTTTGACCTTCACACTTAAAGGGCCCTGGATTTATCCGGCGGCCCTCTTTTTTTACCCGCAAGAATTTTCTCCAATTTGGCGAAATATCGCATGATGCAACCTTGTTTTGCATTCTTGCCACTCCCATATTTCAATCAGCTGTCACGCCTGCCTATGCACGCGACAGCTGTTCCCCTCTGGAGGTTTTAACCTTCAAACTCATTGGCCGCGGAGAAATCCGGCGGCCATTTTTTTGCGCGCTGTTTTCGGCCCGGGCGACTACCTCACAGAGACGTGAATTGTATATCGAAAACTATCGATATAAATATCGGACATGTCAGATATTAGAGAAACGCAGATGAACCCGGAGGAAATCCTCAAAGCCCTTTCACACCCCGCAAGGCTGAAGTTCCTCGAGTGGCTTAAGAGCCCTGAAAGTCACTTCTGTCAGGACCATCCGCTCAGCATGGGCGTATGCGCCAATCAGTTCCAGATCAGCGGCCTGTCGCAATCGACGGTCTCCTCACATCTGGCGGTTTTGCAGGCAGCTGGCCTGATAAGGTCAAAGAAAGTTGGGCAATGGGTGTTTTTCGAACGCAACGAGGAAACCATCGACGCCTTCCGCAATTATCTGCAAGCCAATCTTTGAGCCTCCCAAGCTTATAAGACCGGGGCGTCGGACCGGAAATTGCAAGGCGGTTTTCTCTCCGATGCCCATACATTAGGAAAGCGCGCCAGCCGCGCAATTTCGCCAACCGACCAGAAAGTGAAGTCGCATGACAAGTCTTTTCGAACCGGCACAGGCCGGCGATATCGCACTCGCCAACCGTATCGTCATGGCTCCCCTCACCCGCAACCGCTCGCCGGGGGCAATTCCCAACAATCTCAACGCCACCTATTACGAGCAGCGCGCAACAGCCGGGCTGATCGTGACCGAAGGCACGCCGATTTCCCAGCAAGGTCAGGGTTACGCGGATGTTCCGGGCCTCTACAAGAAGGAAGCGGTTGAGGGCTGGAAAAAGATCACGGATGGCGTGCATGTCGCCGGCGGCAAGATCGTCGCGCAGATTTGGCACGTGGGACGCATTTCCCACACCTCGCTCCAGCCGCATGGCGGACAGCCGGTCGCCCCTTCCGCGATTATCGCCAAGTCCAAGACCTATATCATCAATGATGACGGCACCGGCGCGTTTGCGGAAACCTCCGAGCCACGCGCACTGACCATCGACGATATCGGTCTTATCCTTGAAGATTACCGGACCGGCGCGCGCGCCGCACTTGAGGCCGGTTTCGACGGTGTCGAAATCCATGCCGCCAACGGTTATCTGATCGAGCAGTTCCTGAAATCCAGCACCAACCAGCGCACCGACGAATATGGCGGCTCGATCGAAAACCGCGCCCGCTTCCTTCTCGAAGTCGTCGATGCGGTGGCGGAAGAGATTGGCGCAGGCCGCACCGGCATTCGCCTGTCACCCGTCACACCCGCCAACGACATTTTCGAGGCCGACCCGCAGCCACTCTATAATTACGTTGCGGAAGAACTCGGCAAACGCAATCTGGCCTTCATCCATGTTGTTGAAGGTGCGACCGGTGGTCCGCGCGACTTCAAGCAGGGCGACAAGCCGTTCGATTACGCAGCCTTCAAGGCCGCCTATCGCAATGCGGGCGGCAAGGGCCTGTGGATCGCCAACAATGGCTACGACCGTGAGAGCGCCATCGAGGCGGTGGAAAGCGGCAAGGTTGATGCCGTGGCCTTCGGCAAGGCCTTCATCGCCAACCCGGATCTGGTGCGCCGTCTCAAGGACAACGCGCCGCTGAACGAGCCGAACCAGCCGACCTTCTATGGTGGCGGGGCTGAAGGCTATACCGACTACCCGGCTCTTGGCTGATTAGTGCTAAACTTGAAACGCCGCACCGCTCCACAGCGTTGCGGCGTTTTGCCGTTTCAGGAAAGGCCTCGCGCCTTCCGCGAAGCAAAGTCTGAAAATGCGCCCATCACGAAGGCGTTGGCCACATGCAGCGCCTGCAGAAAGCCACTGCCCGTTTCCCGACCGATGCTCATCAACGCCACCTGAAGGCAGTAGAGAGCGAGCAGCACGAGCGCGCGCCCAAGGTTTGGCCGGAGGTCATCATGACGAAGGGCGAGCACGACTAGAGATACAATGGGAACGGCGATCAGCATGCCAAGCCCTTTGTGAACCACAAGCAGCGATCCGTCATAATAGATCGACAGCCCGGCCAGCAGCACCTGCGCGAAAATCAACACCGGCACGCCTGCCGAAATCACGGCGAACATACGGCGCCGCCGGGAAAATCCATTAGCCACTGTAAGCATCACACCCTACCCCCGGCATCGGTCGCATGATGAAGGCCCGCCGGTTGCTGCACCTCGGCGAGACACCCAAGGCTCGCCAGTGTTTCCGATACTGCCGCATCGATCGGCGTTCGCGGTTCCGCGCCGAGGAATTCGACAAGCTTGCGGTTGCTCATCCGGATCGGCATCTGCCAGAGATATTTCATTTCCATGACTTCGCGGAACAGGGGAACGAACGGTGCAGCCAGCCCGACGGCTAACCACGAAAGCCGCCGCATCTTGACCGGATGGCCGACGGCCCGCTCGATTGCCCCAACCAGTTGCAGCCCGTCGAAATCCCAGACACCCTCCATGTGGTAGACGGCAAACGTCTGAAGCTCGTCCGAGCGATCGAGCAGCCGTCCGATTATCTCCGCAACATCCGGCAGATAGGCCCATTGATGCCCGGCATTCGGTACTGCTGGATTCTGAACACTGCGAACCGGCTTGCCCGGTCGCACCAGCATCTGCGAAAACCAGTTGTTCTTCGCGTCAGGACCAAAGAAATCACCGGTGCGGACGATCAGGACCGGCACGCCGCGCATCGACGCCATTTTCAAACGCCGCTCCATTTCAACGCGCAAGCCGCCCTTGCGGGTGAAAGGCTTTTGCGGACTGTCCTCCGTCAGAAGCGGAAAGGCATCCGGGCCAAAATTATAGATGCTGCCTGGAAACACGATCCTTGCCCCGCAGGCCTCGGCAGCGGCAATGGTATTGTCGAGCATCGGCAGCACTTGGCTGTCCCAGTTGCGATATCCCGGAGGATTGACCGCATGGACGATGAGCCCGGCGCCTTTTGCCGCCTTCACCACATCCTCCCGGTTCATGGCATCACCAATCACGCGCTCGACGCCATCGACGGCATCAACTGGTGCCGATCGGCGAGTCATCGCCCGCACCCGCCAGCCGCGCTGCAACAACATCTTCGAGACATGGCTGCCGACGCCACCATTCGCCCCAACAATCAGCGCCAGAGGCCGGTTATTCTCTGCTGTATTTGCGTGGATTTCATATATCATTGCCATTACTCCTTCTTCTGGGCTGGAGTATCGGGCCATCAGGCGATATACGAAATTGTCCAAATGAGTGGAGCCGCTATACAAAATCTTATAATCAGAAGCCGCGATGTCAGCTGGGATTTTTACCGCACCTTCCTCAGCGTGCTGCGCGACGGCTCGCTTTCCGCCGCCGCCCGCGAACTCGGCATTACCCAACCGACAGCTGGGCGCCATATCGGAGCGCTGGAAGAGGCCATCGGCTTTCCGCTGTTCATCCGCTCGCCGCACGGGCTGATGCCGACGGAAGCGGCGCTGGCGCTCCGGCCCTATGCGGAAAATCTGGCGGCGACGGCTGCGGCCCTTATGCGGGCGGCCTCCGGCGAGGTCGGCAAGATCGAAGGAACCGTTCGTATCAGTGCATCGGACATCATCGGCGTTGAAATGCTGCCGCCGATCATCGCTGCCATGCAGGAGATTCACCCCCGGCTTGAAATAGAACTTTCACTCTCCGACACGCTGGAAGACCTTTTGCGGCGCGAGGCTGATATCGCCATCCGCATGACCGAACCGCAGCAGGATGCCATCGTCATGCGCTATATCGGCAATTTCCGTCTGGGATTTCATGCCACACGCGATTATCTGGCAAGAGCCGGCATCCCGAAAAACATGGAAGAACTGAACAACCACCGTATGATCGGTTTCGACCGCAAGACGCCTTTCATCAGGGCGGCGATCCAGCGCATGCGCTCGCTCGATCCGGAAATACCCGATATCGAAGAAATTTCTTTCGAAATTCGCGCCGACAGCAACCTCGCCCAGCTTGCCATGATCCGCGCCAGCGCGGGCATCGGCGTCTGTCAGATCGGCCTCGCGCGCAAGGATCCGCGGCTTGTCCAGGTCCTTCCGAAAACCGACATCCCGCTGCACGCATGGGTCGCGATGCATGAAAATCTCAAGACCTCGCCGCGATGCCGTGCCGTGTTCAGCGCCCTTGTCGACGGCCTGAAGGCCCACCTGAAGGAAACCGATCCGGGCGCCCCGCCGCAACGACGCTAGCGCCATTACAGCATCGATGCCGCACGGCCTTGCGCCCGCAAATCCGCAAGACATACCGGCGAAGCATGGATGGTGATGCTGTTCTCACCGGAAATGTTGACGCACTCCATCAAAACGGTCTGGCCGGCGGTGAAATCTTGTCGACCACTTCCGCCTCCGGCCGGTCGCCGCCCTGGCTGTATTCCTCATGCCACTGGCCGCGTTCGTCCTGATAGCTGATTTCCTCGTCATCGCCGCCCACCTGCTGTTCGGCAGCAACGATGCGCGCGGCCTCGACCGCATCGGCATAGGTAGGAAATGTTTCGGAATAAGCGCCGTTCATGCGGTAGGCGAAGCCACCGTCATGTTCCACGACTTCATATACCACTTTTGTCATGCATGTTCCTCCTGTTTCAGTAGGCGACATCGCAACCACAACCGCGCTTCAAGCATTGCACCCAACGGGGGACAACACGGCATGAGCAGCATGTCCTTGACCGTAACACTATCCTACCAAAAGCACTCAAGCGCAAATCCTGCTTGATCTTAACGACGATACGTCACAGCCTCACACTCTCAGGGGAAGGGAAATCGATGGCCGGTTCTATTTTAAAGCAGGAGCGCATGTTGCTGCTGGCAATACCGGTGGCAGCCGTCGCCTATATGGCCGAACATGCGATATTCGAGGCCGGCAAAACGGCGTCGCTGATTGCCGCGATCGCCCTGATCGGGATGATCGTTCTGGTGTCGATGCGGGTTGCCCACCACGCCGAAATCCTCGCCGCCAAGGTCGGCGACCCCTATGGCACGATGATACTGACGCTGTCTGCCGTGGCGGTGGAAGTGTTGATCCTTGCCATCATCATGAGCGAATCCAATTCGCCGACGCTCGTGCGTGACACGATCTATTCCGCCGTGATGATCGACATCAACGGCATTCTGGGACTGGCCGCCCTGCTGGGAGGCCTTCGCCACGGCGAGCAGCCCTACAATGACGATTCAGGCAAGACCTACGGCGTCATGATCCTGACTGCCATGGGCATCTCGATGATCGTGCCGGAATTCATCCCAAAGGAAAGCTGGCACGTCTATTCCGCCTTCACCATCTTCGCAATGATCGCGCTTTATGCGCTGTTCCTGAAAATGCAGGTTGGTCCGCACAGCTATTTCTTCAGCTACGCCTATCCCCGCAAGGCTCATCCCAGCGGTCATCCATCCGGCGATCACACGGAGGACGAGGATGAGGGCAGCGTGTCCCTCTCCATCGGTCTCATCATCGCGGGCGTCGTACTGATCGGCGTGCTGGCGGAATTCATGGCGGCCTTCCTAAGCCAGAGCCTCGAGGGCACAAGCGCGCCACCGGCACTGATGGCCGTCGTGGTCGCGACGATCTCCGCATCACCGGAAATCCTGACCGCGCTCAGGTCCGCATTGCGCAACCGCATGCAGGCCGTGGTCAATATCGCCATGGGCGCATCGCTTTCGACGGTCATCCTCACCGTCCCCGTGATGGAGGGCATCGCACTCTACACCGGTCAGCCGTTCATCATGGCGATGACCCCGGTTCAGACGGTCATGGTCTTCATCACCCTCATCGCCGCCGCCATCAACCTCAATGACGGTGAAACCAACGCGATCGAGGGAATGACGCATTTCATCCTCTTCGCCACCTTCATCATGCTGTTGTTTCTCGGGCTTTAGCCGCAACAAAAAAAGCCCGGCATCGCTGCCGGGCTTTGTTATTCAATATCCTAGACCGATCAGCGGCAATCGGCGCAGAAGCGCTGGATGCGCTTGCAGGCCTCTTCCAGCAGTGCTTCCGACGTGGCGTAGGAAATGCGGAAGTTCGGGCCGAGGCCGAACGCCGATCCCTGCACGACGGCAACACCTTCGGCTTCCAGAAGCTCGGAGACGAAATCCACATCCGACTCGATGACCTTGCCGGACGGCGCGGTCTTGCCGATCATGCCGGCGCAGGACGGATAGACGTAGAATGCGCCTTCCGGAGCCGGGCAATTGATGCCTTTCGCCTGGTTGAGCATGGAGACGACGAGATCGCGGCGGCCTTCAAAAATCTTCTTGTTGGCCGGAATGAAATCCTGCGTGCCGTTCAGCGCTTCGACAGCCGCCCACTGAGCAATCGAGCTGGCGCCCGAGGTCTGCTGGCCCTGGATCATATCCATGGCCTTGATAAGCGGCAGCGGGCCGGCTGCATAGCCGATACGCCAGCCGGTCATGGCATAGGCCTTGGAGACGCCGTTCATAGTAAGCGTGCGGTCATAGAGCGAAGGCTCCACCTCAACCGGCGTGACGAATTTGAAGTCGCCATAGGTCAGGTGTTCGTACATGTCATCAGTCAGCACCCAGACGTGCGGATGCTTGACCAGCACGTCCGTCAATGCCTTCAGCTCGTCATGCGAATAGGCAGCGCCCGAAGGGTTGGACGGCGAGTTGAAAACGAACCACTTGGTCTTCGGCGTGATCGCCTTTTCCAGCGCTTCCGGCTTCAGCTTGAAATTGTCTTCGAGCGTCGTGTCGACGAAGACAGGCGTACCGCCGCAGATCGCCACCATTTCCGGATAGCTGACCCAGTAAGGTGCAGGAATGACGACTTCGTCACCCGGGTTGAGAGTGGCCATGAAGGCGTTGAAAAGGATCTGCTTGCCACCGGTTCCGACGATGGTCTGCTCCGGCTTGTAGTCCAGACCGTTTTCGCGCTTGAACTTGTCGGCGATCGCCTTGCGCAGTTCAGGAATACCTGAAACGGGCGTGTATTTCGTTTCGCCGCGCTTGATGGCGTCAATGGCGGCTTCCTTGATGTTTTCGGGCGTATCGAAATCCGGCTCGCCGGCGCCAAGGCTGATCACATCGCGGCCCTTCGCTTTAAGCTCACGGGCTTTCTGGGTAACAGCGATGGTGGCGGATGGCTTTACGCGGGAGAGAATGTCGGCAAGGAAGGCCATTTTTAATCGGTCCTGTTGTGGTTGACATCGGCAGAGGCGGAAAATCCTGTCTTCTGCGGCATTTTCTATGTCGAAAGACAGGCGCTCTTTCAAGGTCAAAAGCAGCATATGTGACACGGGGAAGAATTTAAACCTTCCTTAACCCGGAAGTAACGCTTGATGCGCTATATTCTCCGGCTAGAGGTCGTGTCTCTGTAGCTGGTTGAAAAATGGCGCCCAAAAGCATCTTTTCCAGTCTTGTCCGCGAGGTCGATGGCACATGGTCCACGGCCTATGGCACCTTCAACTTGAAATCCGCCCTGCAGCCCATCTTTCGCCGAACGATGAACGGCGCTCTCGACATCGATTCCTTCGAGGGTCTGGTGCGCCCCCATCGCAACGGCGAACCTGTGACACCGGGTGAATTCTTCTCGCTGGTGGCGCCTGAAGATATAGAGAATATCGACAGTATTCTGCGCACGATCCACATTCTCAATACCGGCAGGCTCAATCGTTCGCGCGCCCGCGTCTTCGTCAACTTCCATCCGGGCCTGTTCCAGACCCCGGCCAAGATGCGTCAGGAAGTGGAGCGCATGCGCCTTACCGCCCACGAGGCCGGCATGACGGCAGACCGCATCGTCTGCGAAATCTCCGAGAAAAAAGTCTCCGATACGCAGATGGTCGCCGACTTCGCCTATCATATGCATGACATCGGTTTTCGCGTGGCGCTGGACGATTATGGCGCGGGCGATTCCGACATTGACCGGGTGAAACTCATCAAGCCGGACTATGTGAAATTCGAGGCAGGCTGGGTGCGTGATTTCATGCAGAATTCGGCAGGCGCCGCCCTTCTGCGCGTCATCGTCAGCCAGTTTCGCGACGATGGGATAGAGCCGGTGTTCGAAGGACTGGAAACCGGCAGGCAGGTGGATATCTGCGAGGACCTCGGCGTCCTGCTGATGCAGGGATACGTGTTGGCAAAACCCGAACTAGCGCCGACGAGTTTCGACGCTCGCTTTCCCGAACTCGGCAGCGGATATTTTTCACCCTCGCCAAGGTCGGACAGAAGTACTGCGACACCGGCATTCCCGCGTGAAGACCGCCTCGCCGAGCCGCATACCCTGCGCCAGACCCGAACCTTCGGAAAACGCGGCCTTTGAGGCCGTTGACAGCGAAATTGTCTCGAAATCGGCTTTGCCACGATATTGCCACAATAAATACTGCGGAACGCCTGAATTCGGTCTCCAAGCCGTCCATTTCGAAGCCTCTTTTATCCTTTGAGAACAGGGACAAGAGGCGATCGCCATGTTTACCAACGACAGGACATCAGTTGAACGGTTAAGGGCGCAGAGAACGCTGTTTTCCCTCTGGATGGCCATTGCCGCCTTTCTTGTCGTCGTCACCATGGCCGCCGGGATCGCAACCTCGGCCAATGCAGCCTCTCAGGCAATCGACACCCTGCAGACATCCTCTATTCCGCAGGTGACGGCAACCGCGCGGGCGGGCGGCCACCTGTTGCTGGTTATCTTCTCCGCCGCAGCCTTCATAAGCCTCGGCATAGGCGGCCTCGCGCTCACCCGGCGAAGCCTGAAGGACGAGGCCCGCCGCCACAAGTAAGCCGCCCTCTCCTCGACTTGCGGCATCGGCGTGTTGCTGCTAAAGCACAGGGGAAGTCGTCAGAACGACGTTTCAAAAATCCCCGAAATGCCAAGGCCGCGACGGAATGATCTTCGGGCCCCTGCTGTGCTGGTGCCATCAATGACGCGTATTCAGGCCAACATGCTGCTTCTGCTCGCCGCGGCGATCTGGGGAGGCGGTTTCGTCGCACAATCATCCGCCATGGCCTCGATCGGGCCATTCTGGTTCGTCGGTTTACGCTTCGCCATTGCCGCCATCGCCGTGCTGCCATTCGCCCTGATGGAAAACCGCTCGAAAAAATCGCCGCCACGTCGCAGGGAAATCGGCGGCTTCATCCTTGTGGGCCTCGCCCTGTTCGGCGGCGCGACGACGCAGCAGGTCGGGCTTTTGACTACAACCGTCACGAATTCCAGCTTCCTGACGGGACTTTACGTCATCTTCGTACCCGTGATCGCCGTCGTTCTTTACCGGCGCCATCCCCACTGGATCGTCTGGCCCGGCGCCCTGATGATGCTGGGCGGAATATTCCTGCTCTCGGGCGGCGCACTCGAGACGCTGACGCAGGGCGATATTCTCAGCATCATCTGCGCCTTCTTCTGGGCAATCCAGATTACGCTTGCAGGTCGTTTCGTTTCCGAAAGCGGACGGCCGCTTGCGCTGTCATGCACTCAGTTTGCGATTTGCTCTCTCTTGAGTTGCATGATCGGCCTTGCGGTAGAACCCATCAGCATGGCGTCCATAGAAGGGTCGCTGGCGGAAATTCTATACGTCGGCCTCGTATCCTCCGGCCTCGCCTTCGTTTTGCAGGTCGTCGCCCAGCGGTATACGACCGCGCCGCAGGCTGCGATATTTCTCTCTTCAGAGGCACTTTTCGGAGCCTTGCTGGCGTCGATTTTCCTGAAGGAAACCATTTCCAACGCCGGTTATATCGGCTGCGTGATTATTTTCGCCGCTATATTGATCGTCGAACTGGTGCCGGAACTGACGCGTAAACGGCAAAAAACCGTCGTTGGAACGGCCTAACGCAGAAAGAACTGATTTTTCTGTTTCGAGGAAAAATCGTACCGCCGCATTCAAAATTTTGCCCGGAAACCGAAGGCAACCGGCAATTATTTCATCAATTATCAAATATGCGGAAAAAATGTGCGACTACGCGCAGGAATTCTACCGCAGGTTTTTATCCGACAAAAAGCCCGTGAAAACTTTTGCTTGCCAATTTTCCATAAACGCAGCAATCTACTGCGGTTCGGGCAATTTGCGAGCATGGGAAGGCCTATAAATTTGCGCACTGGGGACGCTATAAACCTCGGGCGGTGGGACGAAAAACGTTGGATGAGAACGCCATTACTTCCCGCTGTGAAGGTCCTTTTTCTCAATAGTCAAGAGCTGCCTGCCAACGCCCTCGCGGGGCAAAACTGTAATGCTGCCTGTAGCTGAACGCGGGCAGAGCGAAAAGGACCTGATGCATGGCCGAAACTGGCACCGTAAAATTCTTCAACACAGACAAAGGCTTCGGCTTCATCAAGCCAGACAATGGTGGCGCTGATATCTTTGTTCATATCTCTGCCGTACAGGCTTCCGGCCTGTCCGGACTTTCAGAAAATCAGAAAGTGAGCTTCGACACGGAACCGGATCGTCGCGGCAAGGGCCCGAAGGCAGTCAATCTGCAGATTGCTGGCTAACCCTAAAACGGCTTTCATTTCTAGTTGAAGCCCGGCAGGAATGCCGGGTTTTTTTATGCCCAATCCGGAGGCGCCAATACGCGCCCGGAAACTCAGATCCCCTTGAGATAGGGGTTGGTGCGCCGCTCCTCGCCAAGCCGCCCGCCGGGGCCATGGCCGCAGATAAATCCGACATCATCACCCAGCGGCAGCAGCTTGTCGCGAATGGACGCCATCAATTGCTCGTGGTTCCCGCCCGGCAGGTCGGTACGCCCCACCGACCCCGCAAACAGCACATCGCCGACATGGGCGAATTGCTGGTCGCGATTATAATAGATGACGTGACCTGGAGCGTGACCCGGGCAATGGTAGACTTCAAAGACATGATCCCCGAAAGATACCGTGTCGCCCTCATTCAGCCACCTGTCCGGCAAAACGTTCTGAAGACCGCTGATGCCGTATTTCTGGGCCTGGGTCTCGATCCTCTCGAGCAGCGGCCGATCGTCCTCATGCGGGCCGATCACCGGCAGGGAAAGCTTCTCGCGCAGTTCCTTGGCGCCGCCGGCATGGTCGAGATGGCCGTGCGTCAGCCAGATTTCCTTGAGCGCGATGCCGTTTTCGGAAACCACCTGAAGAATGACATCCACATCCCCACCGGGATCGACGACAACGCCTTCCTTCGTATCCTCATCGAAGAGAATGGTGCAGTTCTGCTCGAACGGCGTGACCGGAATAATGCCCGCCTGCAACTTTCCCATATCCCGTGTCTCCCTGTCTGACAAATCCCGCCTCCTATAGCCTGCGGCCGGTTCCGGCACAATGGCGGAGGAAAAAGCAACGGTTTCCGGTGACCTTGCTACTTCTAAAAACTATGAGTTAATCCAATTAGATATCGGAAATTTTCCCGCTCGAGACGGGAGGTATCTGTGAAAAATGTGGAACGCCCTGAAGGCTGCGACGTTGTAGGTCCAGTCTTTAGTTGTAGGTCCAGTCTTTAAAGGAGTGAGACACATGGACAAGACGCTTAAAATGCTCATGGCTGGCGGCGCTTTCGCCCTGATGGCCGGTTACGCAAACGCCGCCATGGTCGCCACAACAGCATCGGACGTTTCCGTTCGCTCGGGCCCAGGCGAGGATTATCCCGAGCTTGGCCTTGCCACCCGTGGCAGCAACGCGGTTCTGGATGGCTGCATGGACGGCAGCAGCTGGTGCCGCATCGAAGTCAACGGCCTGCGCGGCTGGGCACATGCAGATTATCTGAATGTTATGTATGAGGGCTCTCCCGTCATTCTCGAACAGCGCCGCTCCGATATCAGCGTGCCGGTCGTGACTTACGAGAAGACCTCGAGCGTACAGGCAGAACCCAACCCCGGCGATCCGAACCTTGGCCGCGTTGGTGAAGTCAATCCGCCCGAAACAGTCATCTCCTATATTGACGAGCACCCTGCGGACACTGTCACCTTTGATGGCGAGGTAGCGGTCGGCAGCACCCTGCCCTCCGATACCCGGCTCGTGGAAATCCCTGATTACCAGTATCGCTACGTTCAGGTAAACGACGTGCCGGTTCTGGTGGAGCCATCGACGCGCCGGATTGTCTACGTCTACCAGTAGACGCGAACTCGATACCGGCAGCATGAAACCAATGAAGAGCGCGGGCTTTCCGCGCTCTTTTCTATTTACGGTAAAGGTCAGTCAGGATTCCAGTTGCACCGGCACCCGCAGCATATTATCCACCGCAACAGAAAATGATCGCGGCATCCTCCCGAGCGGACGCATTTTCGGCTATGTTTACAGAATATTGGCGCATCGACGCATGTCAGCCGCAGAATATGAAGGAACCGCAGTGCCACCGCAATCGCTCAAAACCGCAGCCGCCAAGCAGACACCGGCACTCCCGAAGGTTGACGACGGCAAGATCGACTTCGATACGATAGAGGCGCTGTTCTTCGCGTATCGCGATTTCGTCTCCGATCCAGATGTCATTCTTTCGAAACTGGAATATGGGCGCGCGCATCACCGGGTGGTCTATTTCGTCAGCAGGCAGCCCGGCATGACGGTGGCGGATCTGCTCGACACCCTGCAGATCACCAAGCAGAGCCTTGCCCGCGTGCTCAAGCAATTGATCGACGACGGTTATATCCGCCAGATGGCTGGCCCGGAAGACCGCCGCCAGCGCAGGCTCTATCCGACGCTGACAGGGCGCGAACTGGCGCTGGCGCTGAGCGAGCCGCAGTCGCGCCGGATCGACCGTGCGCTGGAAGGGCTTGGACCCGACGCCCGCGCCTGCGTTCGCAAGTTTCTGGCGCAGATGCGCAGCCCGACACCGGGGGAAGGCGACTGACGATGGCCACGGCAACGACAAAACTCCCCCCCGCTGATGACGATGCGGCCCACCTTCTGATCGTCGATGACGACGCCCGCATTCGCAATCTTCTGCAACGTTTCCTCGGCGACAAGGGATACCGCATCTCCGTCGCAGCCGATGCGGCAGAAGCCCGGCGCAAGATGGTAGGCATCCGTTTCGACCTTCTCATTCTCGACGTGATGATGCCGGGGGAAAACGGGCTTTCGCTCACCCGCTCGCTGAATGAGAACAAATCCGTGCCGGTCATTCTCCTGACCGCCCGCTCGGAGGCGGATTCGCGAATTGCTGGGCTGGAAGCCGGCGCGGATGATTATCTAGCGAAGCCTTTCGATCCGCGCGAACTTGTCCTTCGTATCAACAACATCCTGCGACGCAACACTTCGCCGGATACGCCCAAGATCGAACAGATCATGTTCGGCCCCTACAGCTTCTCTATCCCCAGGAAGGAATTGCGGCGCGGCGCTGAAACGATCCGCCTGACGGATCGCGAACAGGAGATCATGCTGCTCTTTGCGCTTCGCGCCGGCGATACCATTCCACGGCACGAGCTGGTCGAGGCGGAATCCGAAGTGGGCGAAAGAACAATCGATGTGCAGATCAACCGCCTTCGCCGCAAGATCGAGGACGACCCTGCCAACCCGGTCTATCTGCAAACGGTGCGTGGCATCGGCTACCGCCTGAGCGTGGATTGACAAGGACAAACGAAAGGCGGGCGCACAGCCATGGCGAGCCTCGATTTTCTAATCACTGTCAGGAATAGCGGCGTAGCGAAGACCTGGCGCGCATTTGCCAGATGGCTTCGCCACTGGCTGCCCACCGGGCTTTATACGCGCTCGCTGCTGATCATCATCCTGCCGATGATCCTGCTTCAGGGCGTTGTCGCGGCCGTTTTCATGGAGCGTCACTGGCAGCTGGTTACCGAGCGCCTTTCCTCCGCCGTAACGCGCGATATCGCAGCGATCATCGAGCTTCTGCAAACTGATGAGGAAGAAGACGACTATCAGCGCGTCATCCGCATCGCTCGCGAGAAGCTGGGTCTCAGCATCTACATCGAGCCGAAGGCCGATTTGCCGGCCCCGAGACCAGAACCGTTGTTTTCCATTCTGGATACGATCCTCGCCAATCAGCTGACCCAGCAAATCGGCCGGCCATTCTGGATCGATACTTATGGCAACGGTTCCCTGGTTGAAATACGTGTCCAGCTCGAAGACAAGACGCTCCGCGTCTTTACCAGCCGCAGCGCCGCTTATGCCTCCAACACGCATATCTTCCTTGTCTGGATGGTCGGTGCATCGCTGGTTCTGATCGCCATTTCCATCCTGTTCCTGCGCGGGCAGATCAAGCCTATCGAAGCGCTTGCCAAGGCGGCCGAAAATTTCGGCAGGGGCCAGAAGATCAGCGCCTATTCCCCACGTGGCGCGGACGAGGTGCGGCGGGCGGGTCTTGCCTTCATATTGATGCGCGAACGCATCGAGCGGCAGATGGAACAGCGCACTGCCATGCTGAACGGTGTCAGCCACGACCTGCGCACCATCCTCACCCGTTTCAAGCTGCAACTCGCGCTTGCCGGCGACAATCCTGATCTGGAAGGGTTGGACAAGGATGTCGAGGATATGCAGTCGATGCTGGAGGCCTACCTCACCTTTGCCCGCACCGATGTCGAGGAGGATGTCGGCACGCTGGAGCTTCCGGCACTTCTGGAAAAAATCGACTATGATTTCGAGCTGCACGGCAAGAAATTCAGCTACGAGCTATATAATATCGACCAGATCATCGCGCGCCCGAATGCCCTCTCCCGCCTCGTCGCCAATCTCGCGGAGAATGCCCGGCGCTATGCCAGCAAGCTCCATATCGACATCCGCAAGGCGCCACGCTCCATCATCATGACGTTTGATGATGACGGGCCGGGTATTCCGGAAGCGTCAAGGGAGGATGTCTTCAAGCCGTTCTTCCGGCTGGACGAGGCACGCAACCTCAACGCCTCTGGCACCGGGCTCGGCCTCTCCATCGTCCGCGACATCGCCCGCAGCCATGGCGGTGACGTATCGCTGGACGACAGCCCGATGGGCGGATTGCGGGTAATCGTCAAAATTCCGGCGTAGAGCAGCGGAGAGAAAAATGTGATGCGGCTCGCCCGCATCCGTCATTCCAGCCTTGAACCGGAATGACGGAGAAAGAGTGTTCAGCCTGCGCAATCTTCGGGTTGCGTGTTGTTGCGCTTTCTCAGCACATTTTCTCGCCGTTCGGCACCGGCCGCTCGACCGCGGCAAGCACGATGTCGCCGTTGCCATCGGCAAACCCCAGTGTCAGAACTTCGGAGCGGAACGGGCCAATCTGGCGCGGCGGAAAATTCACCACACCCAGCACCTGCCGGCCGATCAGACTTTCCGGGGTATAGTGCACCGTGATTTGCGCCGAGGATTTCTTGATGCCGATCTCGGGGCCGAAATCGATCTTCACCTTGATCGCCGGCTTGCGTGCTTCCGGAAAAGGCTCTGCCTCGACGATCGTGCCGACACGGATATCGACCTTCTCGAAATCGGCATAGGAAATTTCACTGCTCATGCCCTGCTCCCGCCAGCCTGCTCGTCTTCAACCAGCCAGTTCTTCGGCGCGATTTTTCGCCGCAGCGATCGCCTTGTCAAACAGGGGCTGCATGCCGTCTTCGGCCATCAGCACCGAAAGTGCGGCGGCCGTTGTACCGCCCGGCGAGGTAACGTTCTGGCGCAGGCGCGCCGCCTCGTCAGAAGACTGATGCAGGAGTTCGCCAGCACCGGCCACGGTTTCACGCGCCAGCCGCATGGCTATATCCGCCGGCAGACCGGCCTTGCGACCGGCTTCCGCCATGCATTCAACCAGATAGAAGACATAGGCCGGACCGCTTCCCGAAACCGCGGTAACCGCGTCGATATCGCTTTCGGTTTCCACCCATTCGACCGGACCGCTGACCTTCAGCAATCCATCCACCACTGCCTTTAGCGCCGGCGTCACCAATTCGTTGGCATAGGCGCCCGTCACGCCACGGCCAACCATGGCCGGCGTGTTCGGCATGGCCCGCACGGCGGCGACCGAGCCGAAATGCGAAACGAAAGTGCCGATGGTGGTGCCGGCCGCAATCGAAACCACCACGGTCTCGGGTCCGAGCAAGGGCTTGAGGGAGGGTAGCACTGCTTCCATCATCTGCGGTTTTACCGCGACAAACAGAATGCCCGCCTTCACGCCGTCAGGCACGCTTTCGCTATGCGTGGCGCCCGCTTCCGCAATTGTCGTGCGCATGGCGTCGGAGGGGCGCGGATCGATGACGATAACCTGCGAACCCGGCACGCCCTTTTTCAGCCAGCCCGAAAGCAAAGCGCCGCCCATATTGCCCGCCCCAACGAGGACGAGAGGACCGGAAGCCCTGTAGACCATTTTCAAGCTTCTCCGACGGTCTCGAACATGACCGCTTCAATTGCACTTTTCGCATCCAGCCCCGACCATACGACGAACTGGAATGCCTGATAATATTGTTCGCATGCCTCAAGCGCGCTGGAAAGCAGCACTTCCACCTGCTGGTTGTTAGGCTCCGCACCGCCAGCCAGAAGCAGCGACTGGCGGAAGATCACAACATCTTCCTGCCGCCACAGATCGAAATGACCCATCAGTACCTGGCCGTTGACCTGAGACAACAGGCGAATGACTTCGTTGACGCGCTGATCGGGCACCTTGATGTCGAAGGCGCAGGCCAGATGCAGTGCCTCGAAATCTTCCATCCAGGAAAAGGAAACGTGATAATCGGCCCAGTGGCCCGCCACCGTCATGGCGATCTCATCTTCGCCGGAACGTTCGAACGACCAGTCGTTCGAGGCGGCGACAATCTCGATCATGTCCACGGGATTGGACTGGCGCTCAATTTCAAATTCTATCAGGCTCATGCGGCACCTTCTCATCCGGTATGGATGTTCTGTTTTGAACGCCGGGCACAAAACGCACACACAAACCGGATTCAACACTTGAGACGATTGCCCGACACCAACAGAGTTACACATTCACCCTGTGTGGAGCTTACCAGGTTCGTTTCGAATCATCATTTAAAATCAGTGTATAATGGCCGAGTCCTGCTGCCACCCCTCGGGCAGCATTTTTACTTTTTGAACAGTGGATATCTTCTCCCCCATCACCTCAGGCGAGATACATAAGCGACTCTGGCAATTGCGTTTTTTGGAAGTGTCCACAGGCCTCAAAAAATTAACGATGGAGGCAGGTCCGGATCGAGAGGGAATAATTTCGGGTTGCATGGCCCGCAAACAAAAAGTCCCGGAATCGCAGGCGATCCGGGACCTATTGATGAAAAAGCGCGAAAAGAATCAATCCTTGGCAGCAGAAAGCTTTGCTTCCAGAGCCTCGATGCGAGCGCGCAACGCATCGTTTTCATCGCGCGCCTTGATCGCCATCTCGCGCACCGCGTCGAATTCCTCGCGCTTGACCACGTCGAGGCTGTTCAGCCAGCGATCCGCCTGTGCGTGCAAGGCAGCCTCGGCCTCCTTGCGCATTCCCTGCGCAGCGCCCGCCGCATCGGTCATCAGCTTGGCGAATTCATCCAGAAAACGATTGGTGCCTGTCGTGCTCATGGCCCTGTTCCTTCGTCGGTTCAGGGAGCGTTCCGTTCCCTGCTGTTGATGCCTTTCAGGTAGGCACTCGACAGCCGCCTTGCAAGCAAAATCGAAAAATCCACATGGCTTGCAATGGCCTTCGGCATCGCAAAGCGTCCCTTGAAGAATAATCTTGACCGGCGCTGCGGCAATCGCCATTTTCCTCGCGTAAAGAGACCGGAGAGCATCATCGCCCGGCTCCTTGAGGCAATGGGTTATTCTGTTGTCCGCCCAGCAACGATGACGGAATATACGGATTGTTAGCCGCTCCCACCCAACTTGCCATCATGCCATTTCCGAATATCGATCCGGTTGCCCTGTCTCTCGGGCCTCTGGCGATCCATTGGTACGGCATTGCCTATGTCGCCGGCATCATGCTCGGCTGGTTTTATGCCCGCCGCCTTGCGCTTACGCCTCGCCTGTGGCCAAACGATACATCGCCAATCTCGGCGCAGCATCTTGACGACTTCATCCTGTGGGCAGCCGGCGGCATCGTGCTTGGCGGGCGCATCGGCTACATCCTGTTTTACGATCTTGGCGCCGTCGCCGCAAACCCTATAAGAGCACTTGAGATATGGAACGGCGGCATGTCGTTCCATGGCGGCCTGATCGGCACGACCATCGCCATGATCCTCTTCGCCCGCAAGAACGGCATCCCTGTCTGGAGCATGTTCGATATCATCGCAGCCGTCGCACCTGTCGGCCTGCTGTTCGGACGCATCGCCAATTTCATCAATGGCGAATTGTGGGGACGTATCGCCGACGTTCCCTGGGCCGTCGTGTTCCCGACCGGCGGGCCGTTTGCGCGTCACCCCAGCCAGCTTTACGAAGCGGGACTTGAAGGCCTCGTTCTCCTCGTCATTCTGGCGGTCACCATCTACGTTTTCAGGGCGCTCAAAACACCTGGCATCGTAACCGGCATCTTCGTTTGCGGTTATGCGCTGTCGCGCATCTTCGTGGAATTCTTCCGCGAGCCGGACGCCCAGATCGGTTATCTCGCGGGCAACTGGCTGACCATGGGCATGGTACTCTCCACGCCGATGTTCCTTCTTGGCCTCTGGGCCGTCTTGCGTGCGCGACGCGCTAAAATACGCGCTTAAGCGGAATGGCCTGCCATGACGACACCGCTTGCGCAACGCATAAAATCCCTCATCCGCCTGAACGGCCCGCTCAGCGTCACCGATTTCTTCTCGCTTTGCCTTGCCGATCCTGAACACGGTTATTACCGGAGCCGCGAGCCTTTCGGCCGATCGGGCGATTTCATCACCGCTCCGGAAGTCAGTCAGCTTTTCGGCGAAATGCTCGGCGTTTTCGTGGTTCACGCCTGGCAGCGCCATGGCGCACCCGCAGATATTCGTCTGGTGGAAATCGGCCCCGGCCGCGGCACCATGATGTCTGACATGCTGCGCGTCATCCGCCGCATCGCCCCACCGCTTTACGAGACGATGCGGGTGCATCTGGTGGAGACCAGCCCTCGCCTTTGCGCCATCCAGAAAGAGACGCTCGCTGCGCATGCCGAACGGCTGACATGGCATGACAGTTTCGATGCTGTGCCGGAAGGTTTCCTGCTCCTCGTCGCCAACGAGCTTTTCGACGCCATCCCAATCCGGCAATTCGTGAAGACGCCGCAGGGTTTCCGCGAACGGGTGGTCAGTCTTGGTACCGATGGTGAACTGGTCTTCTCGACTGGGCTTGCCGGCATCGACCCGGCTCTGCTGCCGCCCGGCCCGGAACGGCAGCCGATTGGCAGCATATTCGAGATCGCACCCGCCCGCGAAGCCGTAATGACCGCAATCTGCCAGCGCCTGTCCGCATATGGCGGCACCGCACTCGCGATCGACTACGGCCATCTGGTCGCCGGGTATGGCGACACATTGCAGGCCATGCGCAACCATGCCTTCGACCCGCCGCTTTCTCATCCCGGGCAAGCCGATCTGACCAGCCATGTCGATTTCGAAAGCCTTATCAGGACGGCTGAGGCAAACGGCGTTCATGTCAACGGCGGCATCAGGCAGGGCGACTTTCTTTATGGTCTTGGCCTGAAGGAACGGGCAACCGCCCTTGCCGCGAAAGCTACACCCGACCAGACGCTTGAAATCGCCGAAGCGGTCAACCGTCTCGCTGGCGAAGGGGCTGGAAGGATGGGGGAACTTTTCAAGGTCATCGCCGTTTCAAGTCCCGCGCTCCATCTCATGCCGTTTCGCGCGGTGGATTGACAGTGCAATCACCTCTGGGCCAACATCGGCCCAGAACGAAGCAAGCGAACGCAGACACACTGCACCAGACAAACGCCGCGCAACGCCGCGGCAACAGGAAACATCTCGCTTAACGCATCCCACTGGCCAACAGCGACATTCTCCAAGGAACTCCCGCACCATGCAGAACGAAACGCTGCCGCTCCCCATCCAGAGCCCCCTGCTTGCCGCCTTGAGTGAAAACCGTGTCCGTCACGGTTTCTTCACCCGGCAAGGCGGTGTCTCCGAGGGGCTTTATCAGGGCCTCAATGTCGGCCTCGGTTCGAATGACGAGCCGGAACTGGTGCAGGAAAACCGCCGGCGCGTCACGCAATGGTTCGGCTTGTCTCCGGAACGTCTCGCCACCGTGCATCAGGTCCATTCTCCTGATGTCCTTGTGGTCGATGAAAGCTATGACGGCAGCCGCCCGCAGGCCGATGCGATGGTGACGGCGACGCCGGGTTTCGTGCTCGGCGTTCTGAGCGCCGATTGCGGCCCGATCCTTTTTGCGGACGCTGAAGCGGGCGTTGTGGGTGCCGCCCATGCCGGCTGGAAGGGTGCATTGTTCGGCGTGCTCGAAAACACGATCGAGACCATGAGGAAGCTGGGCGCCAGCCGCGAACGTATCTCCGCCTCCCTCGGCCCCTCCATCAGCCAGGCCAATTATGAGGTCGGGCCTGAATATGTGGCGCGCTTCACCGATTTCGATCCCGCCTATGCGGCCTATTTCACCGCTTCGGACAAAGGCGGCCATGCGCTATTCGACCTCAAGCAATTTACGGTGGACCGGCTGGTCAATGCGGGCGTGAGAGCGGAAAACCTCGGCCTCTGCACCTATCCCGATGAAGAACGCTTCTATTCCTACCGCCGCACGACCCACCGTGCCGAGCCCGACTATGGGCGGCAGATTTCCGCAATCGCAATTCTGGAGGACTAAATGGCCCTGCACTTCGAGCTCTCGGAATTCGATGCCCGCCGCGAACGGCTGATTGCCAAGATGGCGGAAGAGAAGCTGGACGCCATTCTGCTTTTCGCCCAGGAAAGCATGTACTGGCTGACCGGCTATGACACCTTCGGCTACTGCTTCTTCCAGACGCTGGTGGTCAAGTCGGACGGCTCCATGATGCTTTTGACCCGTTCGGCGGATATGCGGCAGGCCCGGAATACTTCGACGATCGAAAATATTCTCGTCTGGGTCGACCGGCCCAATGCCGACCCGACGCTCGATCTTAAGAACCTCCTCAGCGATCTCGATCTCCTTGGCGCCAAGATCGGCGTGGAATACGACACCCACGGCATGACCGGGCGCGTCGCCCGCCTGCTGGATAACCAGCTTGCCAGCTTCTGCCAGATGATCGACGCCTCCTATCTGGTCAGCAGCTTGCGGCTCATCAAGAGCCCAGCCGAGATCGCCTATGCGAGGAAGGCAGGCAGACTTGCGGACGAGGCTCTGGACGCTGCACTGGAACTCATCAAGCCCGGTGCGGACGAAGCCGCGATCCTCTCGGCAATGCAGGGAGCGGTTCTGGCCGGCGGCGGTGACTATCCCGCCAATGAATTCATCATCGGCTCCGGCGCGGACGCGCTGCTGTGCCGTTACAAGGCCGGCCGACGCAGGCTTGATGACAAGGATCAGTTGACGCTGGAATGGGCGGGTGTCAGCGCCCACTACCACGCCGCCATGATGCGCACGGTGGTGATCGGCGAACAAGACTTCCGCCAGAAGGAGCTTTACAGCGCCTGCCTGCAAAACCTCACCGACATCGAAGAGGTGCTGCGGCCCGGCAAGACCTTCGGCGATGTCTTCGACGTGCACGCCCGCGTCATGGACGAGCGTGGACTGACCCGCCATCGCCTGAACTCCTGCGGTTATTCGCTGGGCGCGCGTTTCTCACCGTCATGGATGGAGCATCAGATGTTCCATGCCGGCAACTCGCAGGAAATCGCCAGCGATATGACCCTGTTCGTGCACATGATCGTGATGGATTCCGATTCCGGCACCGCCATGACCCTAGGCCAGACCTACCTCACCACGCAAGGCGCGCCGGAACCGCTCTCGCGCCATAGCCTCGATCTTCTCACAGCTTAAATCTGCACCGGGTTTGACAGAGCGGGAAAACCGGCCCTACATTGCCGCCACCTTGGGCAAGAAGGAGCGGAACATGAGAGGAAACGTCGCATGAGCCGGACGGGGTTTACCCGCCCTTTCCAGACGTTTGTCGTTTCGGTCCTCGTCATTCCGGCGCTGGCGTTGACCCTGTCGGCCTGCAACACCACGGAGGCGCTGACGCCGCAGGTGAATGTCGGCCACAATAGCTCGCAATCGACACCGGTGACGCAGGGCGATCTCGACCAGATGGCTGCCGCCGCCGACCGCGCGCCCGCAGGCGCACCGGCAACCGCCTCTTCCGTGCCCGCTTATGCACCGCAGAACTCCCTGCAGGCGCAGGCACAGGCGCTTTCCAACGGCAATGAGTACGGCGAACCTCTTGGTCAGACCCAGTCTACCGGACAATCTGCAGGCCACTCACCCGCCAGCACCCAGCCGCCGCCTCCACAGCAGACGGCCGCACTTGCCCCCGCTGCTTCCGGCAACACCATCCGCTTCCTGCCGATCATCGGCGCGCCCGTTCAGGCCGTCACGCCGCTTTCGCGGCAACTGGGCGCCGAGGCGCGGGCAAAGGGGCTGACAATCCGCGCCTCCAACGACAATTCGGCAGAGAACATCCTCAAGGGATATTTCTCCGCCTTCGCCGATGGCAGCAAGGTCAACATCATCTACGTCTGGGACGTTCTGGATGCCAATGGTGTCAGGCTCCATCGCCTGCAGGGGCAGGAAACGGTGGCAGCCAAGGGCAGCGATCCCTGGGCCGCCGCGACCGACAGGGTCATGCAGGATATCGCCGCAAAAACGCTCAACGAGTATTCGTCATGGAAGCAGTCTCAAAGGGGATGAGATGAAACGGCGGGAGAAGTCACAGAGATTTCATGAAAATCATTGCGAAAGCACGGAGTCCTCTTGCAATCGGAAGCAACAACGCTATTAAGGCGCGCATGGCAACAAGGCGTATCCGGCAAAGGCTTTTCAGCCGGATGTTCCTCCCCTTGAACGACGCTTGGTTACGGCAGACACTTTCCCGTGGCGCAAGGCGATTGCATGGAAACAGGCGGGCGCAATGAAGGTTTTCGCAGGCAATTCGAACCGGCACCTTGCCGAAGCGATCTGCAAGTATCTCAACGTTCCCTTGGGAAATGCCACCGTAAAGCGGTTTGCTGACCAGGAAATTTTCGTAGAAATCAGTGAAAACGTACGCGGGGAGGACGTTTTTCTCGTCCAGTCCACTTCGTTTCCGGCAAACGATCATCTGATGGAACTGCTCATCATGATCGATGCCATGCGCCGCTCCTCGGCAAAACGCATCACGGCAGTACTTCCCTATTTCGGTTACGCCCGCCAGGATCGCAAAGCCGGCCCCCGCACACCGATTTCCGCCAAGCTCGTCGCCAACCTGATCACCGAAGCCGGCGCCGACCGTGTTCTGACGCTTGATCTTCACGCCGGCCAGATCCAGGGCTTTTTCGATATTCCGACCGACAACCTCTTCGCAGCGCCCATTCTGGCCCGCGATATCAAGGACCACTACGACACCAACAACGTCATGGTCGTTTCGCCTGACGTTGGCGGTGTGGTGCGCGCCCGTGCCCTGTCGAAGCGTCTGGACTGTCTGCTGGCCATCGTCGACAAACGCCGTGACCGTCCGGGTGAATCCGAAGTCATGAACGTCATCGGCGACGTATCCGGCAAGGACTGCATCCTGATCGACGATATCATCGATTCCGGCGGCACGCTCTGCAATGCTGCCGAAGCGCTGCTGAAAAAGGGCGCAACCAGCGTCACCGCCTATATCACGCACGGCGTGCTTTCCGGCGGCGCCGTTGCCCGCGTGGCCTCATCGAAGCTGCGCGAACTCGTCATCACCGACAGCATCCAGCCGACCACCAGCGTCCAGTCCGCGCACAATATCCGCGTGATCAGCACTGCGGGCCTTCTGGGCGAAGCGATCAACCGCACCGCGCAGGAACAGTCGGTTTCCGGCCTGTTCGACTGAAGCAATCGTTTCTCTCGTACATCTGCAAAATCACTGCATCCGCATACTGTCACCCCGGATTTAGTCCGGGGTCCAGTGCGATCAAGTCTTTGATCGCGTGAGACCCTTTCTTACGGCGCGTCCGCGCCGTGGCTGGATGCTGGTTAAAGTTTGGCATGATGAGAAGAAAGCTTATCAATTTTGCCAGCTATCTCAGCATCCGCAGAGATCGCAGCACTCCATCTGCACCACTCAGGAAGATGCCGTGCCCGCATCCGGCGGTCGTTGCAGCCGTGTGGCGGCGGCCTTGATTTTCGGCCACCAGCGCCGAGCGCGGGTGCGAACAGCATGGCTGCCATTGCGCCAAAGGCTGATGGCATCGGCCGTAACGGCATCGCCGGTAAATAGATGACGATGACGGGCAATTGCCAGCGCCCGGTAAAGGAACAGCGTCGTCAGTGCGGAAAACAGCACGGACATCACCACATCGCTGAGAAAATGCCCGCCAGCTGCAATACGCAGACCGGACATGAGGATGATGGCTCCGGCGGCAGTGCTGCCCATGAAAAGACGCCCGCCCCATTGCAGGCGGTTCCAGACAAGCGCGCAGAGCGGCAGGAAAAAGCTCGCTATGAGCGCCGTTTCCCCGGAGGAAAACGAACAGTTTGAATAACATTGCGTGCTGAACTGGAAAGGCGGCGTAAAAAGCTGATGTCCACCGAAATCGCTGACGCTGAACGGGCGGGCGCGGCCGATATTGGCCTTCAGCACCCCGTTTACCAGAAGCCCGGCGCAGAGCACCACAGGCCCGCAGAGAAAGGCCCAGACGCGCCAGCCGGTGCGCTGCATCGCGCCCAGCCTGATGTTGCCGACCAGAACGATGAAGGCCAGAAGTGCGGCCAGTTCCGTTAACTCCCGCAACGTATCGCGAAACCATTCCGGAACCGGCAGGCTTCCAGCCCACAGGCGCGCTTCGGGCGAGAAAAACAGGGAAGAAAACTCGAGGTCGATGGACGGGAAGGTCGCGAACAGGATGACGAGCGCCAATGTGGCGAACGTAACCCAGATCGTGATCCGCATATGCGAAAGATCATTGTCCATCGGCAACCCTCGGGATGCATTGTGGCGGCAGACGCCAGAGACCGATTTCCTTGCCCTCGAACGAGCCCGGCCCGGCAACCCAGGTCGACAGCGGCGCCTGGCCATTGAGACAACCCGGCAGGCTGTCCGCCCTCGCAAGATAGACGGGATTTGTCGCCTCTCCGGCTTTCAGCGGGTAAAGAAGCGCGTAGTGGCTGGAAGGAACGCCGGTTTCAGGCAGAGCGCGCGGCATGAGCAGCTTTTCGTCCCGCAGCTGATAAAAAAGCTCGGCCAGAATGGAGCGATCTGCAGCGACGATTGCATCCGCCCCCGCCTCTCGCGCCCTTGAAAGGCCGGTCGACACAAGCTCCGAGCTGCCGAGATAGCGCTTCATCGCCAGGTCGCCATTCGGCAAGCGCAATTCCGTTCCGGCGATCGTCATCAACGGCAGTGCGATGGCAACGATGCCGCCGAGCACAAGGGTGGAGACGGTAAGCCAGCGCCGGGATGCCAGGACAGGCACCGCCAGAAGCACGCCCGCGGCATAAGCCCCCACCGCCCAGTTGGCGAGCGCCCGCGACATCAGCCCCTGTGCCGTGATCAGAAGCACGATCGGTATCGAAAGGGCAACAAGCGCCCGGGTTTCAGCGGTTTTCGCCCTGAACGTCGCGACGATCATGCCGATGAAGACGAACGGCCCGACAACACCCGCCTGCGAGAAGAAGAACTCGAGCGCCGGACCGATTTTCAGCTTAACGCCATGCCAGTTGGCATTGTCCGCCGTGTGGCGCGCGGTCATGAAATCATGTGCGGCATTCCACCACAGATTGGGAGCGACGACGGCGGCGCAGACAACTACAGCAATACCGGCGTCACGCCAACGGATGCGCCAGCCCACGCACAGCCAGCCGGCAGCGATGAAGCAGGGCAGAAAATAGATCATCGCATATTTAGACATCAGCCCGAGGCCGAAGCTTAGACCAAGCGCAATGCTCCAGAGCATCGCGGACACACCGGCAGCGCGTGCTTCCGCAAGCTTGCGCACGCAGATCATCGACAGCACGATGAACAGCATCATCGGCGTATCGGTCGAGATCAGCAGACTGCCGAGCGTCACGGCGGGCAGCGTCAGATAGATGACTGCAGCCAGCGAGGCGAGCTTCGCATCATAGATCATGCGCCCGAGCGCAAGGATCGCCGCGGCCACTATGCCATGGATGACCGGCGCGGCGAGCCGCACGTCGAAGGTGCTCTCGCCGCCGCTCAGAGTGGTGGCGGCGCGAATGATCCAGCCGATCAGCGGTGGCTTGGAATAGGCGCCGAACGCCATCTCCCGGCCCCACAGCCAATATTGCGCCTCATCAACGAAAAGATCGGTGCGGTTGAAAGCAAGCCCGACGACGCGCAGCACGGTGACGAGCACGATTGCCGCAAGCGCAAACGTCATCCACTGGCGCTGCTCATTCGCCTGCGCGTAAGGCAGAGCTGCGGCCTCATGCATGCTGGCGGCGTTCTGCATGGATCAACCAGAGATTTCGGGCATAAATGAACAGGCCGGAGGCCTGCCCCAGAATGAAAACCGGATCGCGACGCCAGATCGCGTATAATAGCAGCACAAGGCCGCCGACGATTGAGAAATACCAGAAGGCTACCGGAATGACCGAGCGGTTCGCCCGTTCCGACGAAATCCATTGAACCAGAAAACGCATGGTGAACAGCATCTGGCCCATAAAGCCGGTGCAGACCCAGAGAAATTCCTTCCAGCTGTTCACATGCAGCATGGACCATAAGGCCGGTGCGTTCACGGCGATGTCTCCGTTTTGAAGGTTTCGGCCCAACTTGCCCGCTTGCGCCGCCGCAACAGCCAGGCAACGCCGATCAGGTCGTGGATGCCGACAAGCGCGCGGCCGATATTGGTGTAATGGGAATTGCCATGCAGGCGCGCCCGGTGCGTGACGTCGACATGGGCAACCTGCCAGCCGTCGCGATTGAAGAGCGCCGGAAAATAGCGGTGGTGGTGATCGAAATAGGGCAAGGCGAGATAGGCGTCGCGACGGAAAGCCTTGAGGCCGCAGCCGGTATCCCGCGTGCCGTCCTTCAATATCCGCGCCCGCAAGCCATTGGCGAAGCGGGAGGAAAGACGTTTTGCAAGCGTATCGCGCCGGCCGACGCGCTGCCCGGCCACAAGCGCAAGCCGGCTCGGCGCGTTCGTGGCAAGAAGCGGCGCAAGAAGCGCCGGCAGATTGTCCGGCGGGTTCTGCCCGTCTCCGTCAAGCATACAGACAACCGGCGCGCGCGCTGCCTGCACACCGCTATGGATCGCAGCCGATTGCCCGCCCTGCCGGTCATGCCGCACCAGCCGCAGCATCGGATAACGCCCGGCAAGCGAAAGCGCCACATCCGCCGTGCAATCGGAAGATGCGTCGTCCACCACGATAATCTCGAACGGACCGACCGGCTGGCAGGCAGCAACGATCTCAGCGACAAGCGTTTCAACGCTCGCTTCCTCATTGTGCATGGGTACGATAACCGCGAAATCCGGGATCGATCTCAAAGGGGCTCCGTCATATCCAGCCGCGGGTGTTCCGCAAACATCGTCGATAGTGGCAAGAGCAGGAGCGCGAAAAGCTTGCATGAATATGAACAGCCGTTGAACTTCGCACGGTATGCGCCCGTTCCATTGCAGTTTTATTACGGAGAATGGCCGGCCAGGGCCTTGGATTTTTTCACGGTATACGGGAAATAATCATACAATTCCCCGCCAAGCTTAACGCGACCGTAAACAATTGTTGCGACGGTACCGCAACGTTCTTTTGGGGGGAGGAAACAGGATGCCGGGTGCAAATCCGACTGCTGTCAAAGCTAAATCATTGTCAATCAAGGCCAAATTCGCAGCGCTCGTCACGGGCGCGACGCTGGTTTCGTGCCTGGCCGTTGGGCTGCTGTCATACGAAATGGGCAAGTCCGGCCTGATCGACGCCAGCAAGATCAGGCTCGAGACGGTTGCGGGAAACCAGTCCAAACAGCTTGATGCCTATACGCTGCGCGTCGAACAAAGCATTTCCGAGCTGTCGCAGAACGCTGCGATCGCTCAGGCGCTGGAAACCATGACCACGGTCGTACCGACGGAAAAGGATGCGATCATTCAGGCATTCCGCCGCGAGGGCGTATCCGAGGAGGAGCGCGCCTCCTTCAACGGTGAAGGCTTGCGGCTGCTCTATGCCATTCGCCACGCCACGATCAACGCGGCCATCGCCAGCGTCTGGCGCAACACCCGGGTCAGCGACATCTACGTCATCGACAAGGCAGGCCTCATTATCTATTCCGTGACCAAGGGCAAGAACTTCCTGACCAATGTGACGGAACCGCAAAACAGTGCGATCAAGGAATTGTTCGACCGCATCGAGGCCGGCAAGGACGGTGTCATCAGCACAACTGGGTTCAGCGATGGCGGCACCAATGAGTCGGCCCTGATCGGCATGCCGCTTGCGGTCTCGAACTGGGGTCAGTTGCAGCGCAAGGGCGCCGTCATCATGCGCATTTCCGCAGACCGTATCGGTGCGGTGGTAACACCTGAGGAAACCGGCAAGTCCATCGACGACGCCGTTCTTCTGAGCGCTGAAGGCAAACTTCGCGCGGGCGTGCTCTCCGGTGGGGCTGGAGTCGCCGTTTCCGAAAGTCTCGCAGCACTTACAGGTGCCAGCGAAGCCGGAACGGTCATGGCGAAGACCCCTGCGGGCAGCATCTTCTACGCCTATCGTCCGGTCTCCGTTTTCGGACAGAAGCATCTTCTGGCCATCGGCCAGCAGGAGAGCAAGGTGCTCGCAGCGGCCAATGATCTCGCCTTCTGGGCAACGCTTGCAACACTTGCGGTGCTTGCCGTCATGACACTCATCGGCATTTTTGTTTCCGCCAGCCTGACCAAGCCGCTGACCGGCCTTGCCGGGTTGATGGAACGTCTGAACGGTGGTGACCATAATATTGAGATCAAGGCCGTTTCCCGTGGCGACGAAATCGGCACGATGGCGCGCGCACTGGAATCCTTCCGCCAGGGCATTCTCGACAAGCAGCGAATGGAAACCGAGTCCCATCGCAAAAGCGAGGAACTGGACGAGGAACGTGCCCAGCGTGAGATGGAAAAGGCAAGAAGTGCAAAGGAACTGGAAGAAGCAGTCGATGCGCTTGCGACCGGCCTTGCCAATCTTGCTGCGGGCAGGCTCGATCTTCGCATTGAAAAACCCTTCGTGCCGTCGCTCGACCATCTGCGCGTCGATTTCAACAACTCCATAGCGGGGCTGGATGCGACGATCTCCAGCATCGGCGAAAGCGCCAACGCCATCCGCTCCGGCTCCGGCGAGCTGAAAAGCGCATCGGAAGATCTGTCGCGGCGCACGGAACGCCAGGCGGCCGCCCTAGAGGAAGCAGCCGCCGCACTTGGAGACATGACGCAGGCCGTCAACGTTTCACTCTCCCGCTGTGACGTCGCAGTCGGAACGACGGCGGAAACCATGCAGGATGCCCATAAATCCACCGCTGTCGTCAAAGAAGCGATCGTCGCCATGGAGCGTATCGAGACGTCGTCGTCCAAGATCCGCCAGATCATCGACGTCATCGACCAGATTGCCTTCCAGACCAATCTTCTGGCGCTGAACGCCGGGGTTGAGGCCGCCCGCGCCGGTGAGGCCGGAAAGGGCTTTGCGGTCGTGGCACAGGAAGTGCGGGAACTCGCGCAGAAATCGGCGGCTGCCGCACGGGATATCACGACGCTCATCGCCACCTCTGCGGGCGATGTGGAAAGCGGCGTGGCACTGGTGCTGAAAACCGGAGAAAGCCTCGAGCAGATCCAGAAACGCATCCAGTCGGTCAACGATCAGATCGGTGAAATCGCCACAGCATCGCGCGAACAATCCGGTCGCCTCGGCGAAATCAACGCCTCCGTCAACGAACTCGACCATGTGACGCAGCAGAACGCGGCGATGGTGGAGGAAACGACAGCTGCGGCCTTCTCGCTCGCAAGCGAAGCTGATGGCCTGACCGAACAGGTGGGCCAGTTCTCCGTAGGCGCCACCCGAAACCGCGACCAGCGTTACGCGGCATAGTCCGCAGTAAAAAAAGGCCGGAGGCAAAACCTCCGGCCTTTTATTTTGCTGAACTTCATCCGGGTTCCCAGGGACCGAAGCCCCTGGGAACTCGCCGGCGGCCGGAAATCAGGACGATCCGTCGCCGGCTTCCGGGGAGGAACTCAGAAGAAGCCAACCTTGTTCGGGCTGTAGGATACGAGCAGGTTCTTGGTCTGCTGATAGTGATCGAGCATCATCTTGTGGGTCTCGCGACCAATGCCCGACTGCTTGTAACCGCCAAAGGCGGCACCGGCCGGATAGACGTGGTAGCAATTGGTCCACACGCGGCCCGCTTCGATGCCACGGCCAGCGCGATAGGCGATATTGGTATCGCGGCTCCAGACGCCAGCGCCAAGACCGTAAACCGTGTCATTGGCGATTTCGAGCGCTTCTTCCACCGTCTTGAAGGTGGTGACCGAAACAACAGGACCGAAGATTTCCTCCTGGAAAACCCGCATCTTGTTGTTGCCTTCGAAGACCGTCGGCTGAATGTAATAACCGTCCTTAAGATCGCCCGTGAGCGTCTTGCGGTCACCGCCGGTCAGAACCTTTGCGCCTTCCTTCTTGCCGATATCCAGATAGCGCATGATCTTGTCGAACTGTTCCTGCGAGGCCTGCGCACCCAGCATGGTCGACGGATTGAGCGGGTCGTCCTGGCTGATGGCCTGAACGCGCTTGATCGCCTTTTCCATAAAGCGGTCGTAGATCGATTCATGCACCAGCGCACGCGACGGGCATGTGCAGACTTCGCCCTGGTTGAGCGCGAAGAAGGCGAAACCTTCAAGCGCCTTGTCAAGGAAGGCGTCGTCTTCATTCATCACATCGGC
Organism: Agrobacterium tumefaciens; assembly: GCF_013318015.2. NCBI lineage: Bacteria > Pseudomonadati > Pseudomonadota > Alphaproteobacteria > Hyphomicrobiales > Rhizobiaceae > Agrobacterium > Agrobacterium tumefaciens. The sequence goes on from NZ_CP115841.1 coordinate 1,812,921, forward strand.
AAAGAAGATGTTCGGCGACTTGCCGCCCAGCTCCAGCGTGATGTTTGTGACATTGTCGGCCGCATAACGCATGATTTCCTTGCCGACGGGGGTGGAGCCGGTGAAGGCGATCTTGGCGATGCGCTTGCTCTGCGCCAGCGGCTTGCCCGCTTCAACACCAGTGCCGTTGACGATGTTGAGCACGCCCGGCGGCAGCAGGTCTTCGATAAGCTCCATCACCACCAGAATAGAAGCAGGCGTCTGTTCCGCCGGCTTCAGTACCACGCAGTTGCCGGCGGCGAGTGCCGGCGCAAGTTTCCATGCGGCCATCAGGATCGGGAAGTTCCACGGAATAATCTGGCCGACGACGCCGAGAGGCTCATGGAAATGATAAGCGACCGTGTCATTGTCGATTTCGCCGATCGTGCCTTCCTGCGCGCGGATGCAGCCCGCGAAATAGCGGAAATGGTCGATCGTCAGCGGAATATCCGCATTGGTGGTCTCGCGTAGCGGCTTGCCGTTATCCCAGGTTTCGGCCCGTGCGATGAGATCCAGATTGTCCTCGATGCGCTGGGCAATCTTGAGCAGGATGTTGGAACGTTCGGTAACGCTCGTCTTGCCCCACTTCTCCCGCGCCTGGTGGGCGGCATCCAGTGCGAGTTCGATATCGGCCGCATCGGAGCGCGGAACCTCACAAATCTTGTGACCCGTTACCGGCGACAGATTGTCCATGTAGCGGCCGGATTTCGGCTCCACCCATTTGCCGCCGATGAAATTTCCGTATTTCAGCTTGAAGGGCGCTTCGCCAGCTTTGTGCTGAACCTGAATATTCATGATTTCATCCTCCCTGATGAAAACGATCCGCGACGGACCGCATGACAGGAAGGTGGGCCTAGATGATCGTGGCGGGTAGTGGCACCGCGCGGTTCCGCAGCGCACATTGTCTCACATCTGCGACAAACCCGCTCCGATCCCGCTGAATTGAGCGGGTATCGTCTCTTATAGCCTCAATGCACGTCGAATTTCTTCATCTTGCGATGAAGCGTGGCGCGGCTGATGCCGAGCAGGGACGCGGCCTGCGTGACATTGCCATTGGTGCGCGACAGAACCCGGCGCAAAGCCGAACGTTCCGCCTCCTCAAGATCGGAACCGCCGTCGTGACGCTGTTCCTGCAACACATCGGCGGCGGGCAGCCCCTGCGCAATGCGATGGTCATCGAGCTTCAGCGCAAGGCGCGCCGCGCGCGTCGCCCCAAGCACGAGATCGTCCTGATCGACGGCAAGCAAGGAAAGTGCCGGACTGAAACCCGTAGGCACCACGACGATGCGCGCGCCGGGAAAGGCCCGGCGGAAGAGATTGCCCTCGATACGCTGGGCCGCATCCCGCACCGCCTGCGTGACGAAAGAAAACGTCATTTCGTTGATGTCGTCGCGGCACGTGGAAATATCGAGAGCGCCCGTCACCCGGCCGGTATGGTCGCGGATCGGGGCCGTGGTGCAGCACAGTTCCGTGTTCGATGTGAAGAAATGCTGATCGCGATAGACCACCACCGAACGCTCGTCGGCAAGTGCCGTTCCAATACCGTTGGTTCCGACGCTCGCTTCGCTCCAGACGGCGCCGGACCAGAGACCGAGCGCCCGGAAATCACGATCGTCACCGGCAGCACCCCGGCGCTCCAGCGCGACGCCCTGGGCGTCTGTCAAAAGCAGGCAGCAGCCGGATTTGCCGACACTGTGAAAAATACGGTCGAGTTCATCCGTGCTTTCGGCAATCAGGCCCGCCGCACTTTCGCGTGCGCGGCGGAATTCGACGTCGGTGAGAAAGATCGGCTTGCGGTTTTCCTCCGGCGCAAGACGGTGCGTGACCATGCAACGGCGCCATGAGGCGATGATCGGAGAACTTGCGGCTGCGGAACGTTGGCGCGCTGTTTCGTACACGCGGTCCGCATGGGCGATGTCTGTCGGCATTCGCTCCTCCCAAAGCTTTTCGGCAATGGTGCGCTGGAAGCGTTCACGTTTCAACTAAAAACTTTGCGACCCGCATCCGTCAGCGCAACCGCGGGCTGCGCCTGATATCATACCGCCTTGAAATAGCGTTGGCCGGTGGTGGTGACCTCCGGCTCGTCCTCCGTCGAGAGGAACGTGTCGTCGACGAGATTGGCGATGGAGGTCAAGGGACCGGGCCTGCCGAAGAAGAAGCCCTGCACCTGCAGGCAGCCTTCGCGGCGAAGGAACTCGATATGGGCCTTCGTCTCGACACCTTCCGCAAGCACCGGAATATTGAGGCTATGCGCCAGAATGAGCGTGGAGCGAACGATCGCCTCCGACTGCACATTGGTCGACAGGCCATCGATAAAGGCCCGGTCGATCTTGATCTTGTCGAAGGGAAAGCTCTGCAGGGTCGACAGAGAGGAATAGCCCGTGCCGTAATCGTCCATGGCGATCTTGACGCCGAGCGCCTTGAGTTTGCGGATCGTGATCAGCGCGTGGCGGTGGTCGGCGATGATGCTGCCTTCGGTGATTTCAAGCTCAAGCCTCTCAGGCGCAAGCGCCGTCTCCCTAAGAATCTTCTCGACCTTCTCGGGGAAATCATTGTCCGCAAGCTGCTGCGGGGCGACATTGACGGCGATGGAAAGCGATTTTTTCCAGAGAGCCGCCTGCGCGCAGGCTTCGCGCAGAACCCATTCGCCCAATTCGACGATAAAGCCGGTCTGCTCCGCGATCGGAATGAATTCGACGGGCGAGATCATACCGCGTTCCGGATGTTTCCAGCGCAACAGTGCCTCGAAACCGACGATGCTGCCGCTCTTGGTATCATTCTGCTGCTGGTAGTAAAGCTCGAACTCGCTGTTGGCGAGACCGCTGCGCATGGCCACGGCAAGCGCGTTGCGTTCGCGTGCGGCTTCATCCATGGACTTGTCGTAAAAGCAGATCGTGTCGGAATTCCCGCCTTTTGCCCGATACATGGCGACATCGGCCTGCGCCATCAGCGTGTCGGCGTCAATGGCGCCGGTATTGCGCACCGATATGCCCACACTCGCGCCGACCGAAAACGTCTGCCCGTTCCATTCGACCGGCCTGCTGATCTGCTCGATCAGCCGCTGGGCGAATTCCGCACCATCGGCGCGGGTATAATAGGAATGGGTCATCGCCACGAATTCATCCCCGCCCATACGCGCCAGAAACTCCCCGGCTTTCAGAACGGAACTTGCGCGGTCGGCAATGGCGCGCAGCACGGCATCGCCCGCCGCATGGCCGTGAACGTCGTTGATTTCCTTGAAGCGGTTGAGATCGATGGACAAAAGCGCCGTGTGTGCGCCCATGGAGAGATGGCGCGTGCGTCGGTTGAGATGTTCGATAAATGCCGCGCGGTTCGGAATGCCCGTCAGCGGATCGTGCAACGAAAGATGACGATAGCGGGCGACCGCCTGCTGGGTGGACTGGGCGTCGATGACATAGGTGGAAAGCCCGAGCGCCAGCAGGAGAAGCGTCACGGCGATGGCGCCCCCACCCATGATGGCTGGCGGCAGCAGACTTTCCGAAATGACGATGCGCGGATCGAACTCGAACAACATCGAGGCCATGCCGGTGTAATGCATGGAGGCGATGGCCAGGATCAGGAACGCAACCGAGCTATATTGGCAAAACCGGTTGACTGGGCGCGCGATGCGATTGACCGCGAGCGCGCCGAATACAGCCCCGAGCACCAGCGAAGCGATGACGTAGGTCTGGTTCCAGAAAATCATACCCTGGATCTGATAGGCAGCCATGCCGGTATAATGCATGGCCGCAATACCGAGACCGACTGTCGCACCACCCGCTTCCACCAGCGCTGTGCGTCCGCCATAGGCGGAAATGGCGAAGCCGGTTGTCGTTGTGGCAATGGCGATAAGAAGCGAAAGCCCGGTCAGATAGGGATCGTAACCCACCTCCCCGGCAGCGACATAACCCAGCATCGCCACGAAATGGGTGGTCCATATCGCCGACCCACCATTGACACCAGCCAGAAACAGCCAGTTGACCTTTTGCCAACCCCTCGCCTGACGCGCCCTCGAGAAAAGACGCATCGTGACGAAGCTCCCCAGCATGCAGACGAGGACCGCTGCTGTGGTGTATCGGAAGTCATGATCGACGGTAAGGCACTGGAGAACTTTAAGCATTGTCATCTACGCAATTGGAATTCCAGGCAGCCTTATCACTTGCCAAGTTTGCAGCCGGTTTATATGAATGGATAAGCATATATTAAAAGTTGCAATGCACGAGTGAATTAGACAAGTCTAATAAAATCACAGCATAGCATCCGTGGAAAACGGCCGCTCTTGTCTTTGTCTTCCGTTTGTATTATAGCGCCCGCACCCGTGTAGACACCCTTGGAGGCAACGCGGGCGAGATGGCTTTTAGCCTCTCCAGTTCAGCGCCTGCGGGCATGAACTCTCCATATAACCTCGAAAGGAATTGCCATGAGCAAAGAATCGTATGAGCTCAAGGCCGAGGCGCGCGAACGAGTTGGTAAGGGGTCCTCTCGTGAACTTCGCCGCAACGGTTTGATTCCCGCTGTCATCTATGGTGACAAGCAGGCCCCCATTTCCATCGCTCTGTCTACCAACGAAGTAACCAAGCGTATCCACGCTGGCGGCTTCATGACGACTGTGGCGGTAATCGACGTCGACGGCAAGAAGATCAAGGTCCTGCCGAAGGACTACCAGCTTGATCCGGTCCGCGACTTCACCATGCACGTCGACTTCCTGCGCGTTTCGGGCAACACGCTCGTCAACGTTGAAGTTCCGGTTCACTTCGAAAACGAAGAAAAGTCGGAAATCAAGATCGGCGGCGTTCTGAACATCGTTCGCCACACGGTGGAATTCCACTGCCCGGCCAACGACATTCCGGAATTCATCACGGTTGATCTCGCCGGTCTGAAGATCGGCGACAGCGTTCACATTTCGAATGTGAAGCTGCCGAAGAACATCTCGCCTGTAATCGCCGACCGTGACTTCACGATCGCAACGATCGTTGCTCCGGCTGGCGGCGTTGCTGAAGAAGAAGAAGAAGCCGGCGAAGCTTCTGAATAATAATCTGCGGCCATAAGGCCAGACAGATTTGAGCTAAAAGGCCCGTTCCGTTTTTCGGAACGGGCCTTTTAGTTTTTATGAACTTTAAAAGCAAAAACCTCTCGCCGCGTGCAGGATGCCGGTCCCGTTTCAGCGTGAATTAACAATTCCATGAAACGATGCCCATTGCGTTATCGTGAAAACACCGGACGGGTTGAAGAAATACAGTGAGGATACAAGGCCGTTGCCGAAAACCTCAAGGATGTCTCTCCGGACGGGGCGGAAACGGGGCGCAGTTATCTGGGGTAGAGGGTACTGCAATAGAACATGGCTCATTCCGTCGAAAGTCGCTTTATCGCGATTGTTTCCGGTGCACTTCTCACAGTGGTCGCCCCGCTTTTCACCCTTTTGCTGACCCTCTCCTATCACGAGGCTATCCGTAGCCAGCGCAATCACCTTGAGATCCTGCTGTCAACCAATGCGCAGGCGCTTGCCCGCCCGCTATGGGATCTCGACGACGACACCATAAATCAGATTACCGGCACCCTCGTCTCCGACCCCGTGATCCGCATGGTCGAGGTCAAGGATACCTCTGGCCAGCTGGACATCATCCAGACGGCCGGCAGCGACATCATTCAGGATGCAGCCTCCACGACCCGCGAAGTGACCTACAAAACCACAAACGGTGTCGTCACCGTCGGGCAACTGACAGTCTATTACGACGATATCGGTCTTCTGACCTCTCTCAGCCGCACCGAACTGGCGTTCATCACAATTTTCATTCTCGCCATTCTCACCACCGTTCTTGCGGCCATCGCAGGCAACCGCTTCATGGTCATCCGCCCGCTGATGCGGCTGGCGGCAGCGATAGAAGCGACACGCCGCGTCGGCTCCCGCCACCATGTCGACTGGCGCTCGAAGGACGAGATCGGCAGGTTGGCAAAAAGCTTCAACGAAATGCAGACCCAGCTTGAAAAGGAAGAGCTGGAAATCAAGCATGCCCATGAGCGGAAGACGGAAATCTACAATCGCACACCCGCCATGCTGTTCTCGCTTGACAGATACGACAGGATTGCCGCGGTCAGCGACTATTGGGTGCAGGCGACCGGTTATGATCGGGCCAGAATACTCGGCCTGAATTTCGCCGACCTCATCCACCCGGATGACCGGTCCCTTTTCCTGCAGCGCAAGGCGGCGCAACATTCGCCCGACGCCGCACATGCGGGTATAACGGTGCGTTTTCATTGCATGGATGGCAGCGTTATGGACGCCCTCATCCTTGAAAAAGCCCTTGATTCCGGCAACGCACATCAGGGCACATATCTCTGCGTCATGACTGACGTGACGGAGTTGCGCCAGTCGGAAAAGCGCAACCGCCAGCAGGCTATTTCCGACCATTTGACCGGTCTCTTCAATCGCCAGGGTTTCGAGGCCATTCTCGACGTGCAGATCCGTGACGCCGACAGGAACGGCAGCGAACTGGCATGCCTTTTCATAGACCTCGACCGGTTCAAGGCCATCAACGACAATCTCGGCCATGCGGCGGGCGATGCGGTTCTGCGGGAATTCACGCTGAAAATCGAACCACTGCTGACACCGCTGGACAGCGCGTCGCGTCTGGGCGGCGACGAATTCGCCATCCTGCTTGCTGGCGACAAGGTGGAGGAGCGCGCCCAGCTGTTCTGCGAGCGGATTTGCACCATGCTGGACACGCCCTTCGAGATCGAAGGCAACAGCATCCGTCTCAGCGCCAGCATCGGCATGGCGATCTACCCGCTGCATGCCGCAAGCGCGTCCGAACTTTTGCAGAATGCCGACATGGCCATGTATACCCGCAAGAGAACGGGCAAGAACGGCTCGCAGATCTTCGACAGCTCGATCATGGACCGCGCCCGCGAACATGCGGAACTGGAAAGGGATATTGCGCAGGCGCTTTCCGACAATTGGTTCGAGGCTTATTTCCAGCCGATTCAAGATCTTGCAACGGGCCAGACGGCGGGTTTCGAGGCACTGTTGCGTCTCAACCATCCGGAAAAGGGATTGCTTTCTCCCGCCACGATCATCAGCCTTGCGGAAGAAAACGGCACCATCCATCGCATCGGCAACGTCATCCTCGACCAGTCAATCGCCAATCTGGCCAGACTGTCGCACCTGCCCGGCATGGAGCAATCCTATGTGGCGGTGAATTTTTCGCCGCTGCAGTTCGAACCGGGATTGCCGACCCGTATCGCCGGCGTCCTTCACCGCTACGGCATTCTTCCCAAGCGGCTGATTATCGAGATAACCGAGGCGGTCATCATGAAGGACGATCCGCAAATCCGGGCGATCCTCAATGCCATTCACCAGCTGGGCTGCCGCATCGCGCTGGACGATTTCGGCACCGGTTATTCGTCGCTAAGCTATCTCAGCCGCTTTCCGGTCGACATCGTCAAGATCGATCAGTCCTTCACGCGCTCGATCTGCGACGACACGGTGGAGATAAGGCAGCGCAGCCGCATGCTGGTCGAGGGTATCGCCGCAATCTCACACAAGATGAATTGCTCCGTCATCGCCGAAGGCGTCGAGACGGAAGAGCAGAAGGAGCTTCTGACAGTGATAGGCGCGGATTACGGACAGGGCTATTATTTTGCGCGACCGCAGCCCATTGAACGGCTGATCGCCGCATTGAATGCGGATAACGGCGCAGACCGCGCCGCGGCGCGACAGGCGTAAACCGGTGGGAGCAGCCATGGGATTGATCCGCTTTTGTCTGATCTTTCTTGCTCTTGCCGGCCCGGCCAGCGCAGCCAAGCTTTTCCTGACCACCGAGGTTTACCCGCCTTATAATCTGCAAAACGACGACGGCAGCGTGGCGGGCGTTTATATCGACCAGCTCAGGATCGTACTTGAGGATACCGGCACCGATTACGAGGTTGCCGTCATGCCCTGGGCGCGGGCAATCGCATTGGCCACAACGAAGGCCATGCATTGCGTCTTTGCCACGGCGAGAACGCCCGAACGGGAAAAGCTTTTCAAATGGGTCTCACCGATCCATAGCGACCGCAATATCCTCGTGGCGCGCCAGAATGCGGATATCAACGTCTCCAGTCTGGAAGACGCGAGGAAATACCGGGTCGGCACCCAGCGTGGCGACTACACCGAGGTCCTTCTTGGCAACCTCGGTTTCGAGCATGTGGATGTCGGTGCTGATTTCCAGATCACGCTTCACAAGCTGAACGCAGGCCGCATCGACCTGATGCCCATGTCGGAAAGCACTTTCAAAAGCCAACCCCCAGGCACGTTCAGGGAAGTGATAACGCTGGCGCGGCAACAGCTGGGTCTTGCCTGCAACAAAAGCGTTCCAGACGAGGTCATTGCAAAATTGCAGGCGCGCCTGGACAGGCTGATCGCCGATGGAACGCAACAGAGCATATTCGACCGCTACAAACTCGTCAGCCCTTGAGCGCCCGCTCGCGACATCAAAAAATCCATAAAAAGATTGACAGCCAGAACATTTCGGGGTGGTGACAACAGCATCGTCAGGCAAAAAAGCGGACATGCCCCATGAAGATCATCGCAGGCCTTGGTAACCCCGGCGCCCAATATGCGGGAAACCGTCACAACATCGGCTTCATGGCCGTGGATGCGCTGCAGCGCCTGCCTTCCTTCTCGCCCTGGGCGCGGAAATTCAAGGCGGAGATTTCCGAAGGCGAAATTGGCGGTGAGAAGGTTCTGCTGATGAAGCCCCTCACCTACATGAACCTGTCGGGTGAATCCGTCGGCGAGGCCATGCGTTTCTTCAAGCTTGCACCGGCAGACATTATCGTCATCCATGATGAACTGGATTTGCTTGCAGGCCGCGCGCGCATCAAGACCGGCGGCGGCCATGGCGGCCATAATGGCCTGAAATCGATCGACGCCCATTGCGGCAAGGAATACCGCCGCCTGCGTCTCGGCATCGGCCATCCCGGCGACAAGGAGCGGGTGCATGGCCACGTTCTCGGTGATTTCGCCAAGACCGACCGCGTCTGGCTCGATCCGCTGCTGGACGCCATTGCCGACAATGCCGCCATGCTGGTGAAATCAGAGGATTCGCAGCTGATGAACAAGCTGGCGCTTGCCACCGGCAGCAAGCCGGAAACGGAAAAACCGGCCAAGGCGGCCAAGCCCGCCGCGCAATCCCACATCCATCAGGCGCGCAACAACGCCCAACCGAAAAAACTGCCGGAAACCGGGCCGATGACAGAGATGCTGAAGCGGATGTTCGGCAAGAAGGATTGAGCGCAGATGTCTTCAGAGACCATGAGCCTTCGCGAAGCTGGCCCGGACGATCTGCCGAAACTGCTCGAACTTTACCAGGCGCTGAACCCTTCCGACCCGCAACTGACGGCGCAAGAGGCAAGCACGGTTTTCGCCGCCATGCTCGGCCAACCCGGCCTCACCGTGTTCTTTGCCATGGAAGAGCAGGAACCCGTTGCAACCGCCACGCTTCTCGTCATCCCGAACCTGACGCGCGCTACCCGTCCCTATGCCTTCATCGAAAATGTGGTGACGCTGGAAACTCGTCGCGGCCGGGGATATGGCCGCGCAGTCGTGCGCCACGCCATCGAGACCGCCTTTGCCGCAAATTGCTACAAGGTGATGCTGCTGACCGGCCGGCAGCGTCCTGAGGTGCATGCCTTCTACGAAAGCTGCGGTTTCATTCAGAACAAGACGGGTTTCCAGATCCGGCGGGATTGAGCATAAAGCCGTCACTCCTCCGGCTCGGTGGTGAACATCAGCGGAAACCCGGCCTCCTTGCCAAGATCGTTCGCCTCCTTGGCCTTGGTCTCGGCAATGTCGCGCTCGCAGACAACGACGACCGCGCTTCCGAAGCGATGCGCCGTCATCATCACCCGGTGGCCGGTGTCCTCGCCCATGTGGAAGACGACCTTCAACACCAGGGTGACGAAGTCGCGCGGCGTATAGTCGTCATTCAGCAGAATGACCTTGTAGAGCTTAGGCCGCTCCAGCTTCGGTTTGACTTTCGGTTTCGGTTTGAGATCAACAGGACTGTCACTCATCATTGTCGCCCGTGATTGTCACTCAATTGTAGCCCATGGGGAAAATCCCCGTTGATGACGAAAGATCGGTTGCTCGACCGGCGCATATTGCGCCGCAACCGCAGCATCGACAACCCCGGCCTCGCACTCGCGCAGAATTCCGCGCCATTCGCGGGGCTTTGCCCGCCCAAATCGGCCCCCGGGCTTGACCTTGCCCTGCCCTTTCCGCAAAAGGCTCCTCAACGAATTCTTTCAAACGGACAGGTTTCAAGCCATGGGCTTCAAATGCGGTATCGTCGGGCTGCCGAATGTCGGCAAGTCCACCCTCTTCAACGCGCTGACGAAAACGGCGGCCGCGCAGGCCGCCAACTATCCCTTCTGCACCATCGAGCCCAACACCGGCGAAGTTGCTGTGCCGGACCCCCGCATGCAGCAGCTTGCGGCCATTGCCGGATCGAAGGAAATCATTCCGACCCGCATTTCCTTCGTGGACATTGCCGGCCTGGTGCGCGGCGCATCGAAGGGTGAAGGTCTCGGCAACAAGTTCCTCGCCAATATCCGCGAAGTTGATGCCGTCGTGCATGTACTGCGCTGCTTCGAGGACGACGACATCACCCATGTGGAAGGCCGCATCAATCCGGTTGGCGATGCCGACACGATCGAGACGGAACTGATGCTCGCCGACCTCGAAAGCCTGGAACGCCGTGTCGAGCAGACGCGCAAGCGCGCCACCAGCAAGGACAAGGAATCCTTGGCCCAACTGCCGGTGATGGAAGCCGTAATTGCTCTGCTAAACGACGGAAAACCGGCACGTCTGCTTTTGAAGACACTGGCGGACGAGGAAATCGAAATCCTCAAGGGCCTCAATCTCCTGACGTCGCACCCGGTGCTTTATGTCTGCAACGTCTCTGAAGCCGACGCATCCACCGGCAACGAGCACACCGCGGCTGTCGCGGAGATGGCAAAGCAACAGGGCGCCGAATGCGTGATCATCTCGGCGGCGATCGAGGCCGAAGTCGCGCAGCTTCCGGCCGATGAAGCCGAAGAATTCCTCTCGGCCCTCGGGCTCACCGAAGCCGGTCTCGACCGGTTGATCCGCGCCGGCTATCACCTGCTCGACCTCATCACCTATTTCACCGTCGGCCCGAAGGAAACGCGCGCCTGGACGATCGTGCGCGGCACCAAAGCGCCCGCTGCCGCCGGCGTCATCCATACCGATTTCGAACGCGGCTTCATCCGCGCCTTTACCATCGCCTATGACGACTACATCGCCTACAAGGGCGAAGTTGGTGCCAAGGAAGCCGGCAAGGGACGCGACGAAGGCAAGGAATATGTCGTCCAGGACGGTGACGTCATCCACTTCCGCTTTAATACCTGATCTGGTCTTAAGCGCGGCGGCGGTCACATCGCGTCTTTTGACGCGCTGACCGAAGTGACACAGACCTGTGGCTTGTTTCTTCTCCCCGGCGGGGGAAGATAGCCCGGAGGATCTGATGAGGAGGCAAGGCTGGCGAATCTCACGACCCTTGCCCCTCATTCCGCTATCGCGACCTTCTCCTCCTCTGGGAGAAGGCAGCATGCCGCACCCGATCTCTCAATAGGATCTCCCTACGCCGCGAACGCACTCTCGATTTGACCTTTACGTAAAGGGAAAAATCATTTTAGATGCCGGTGACATCGACTAGGCAAGGGAGGAAGCCATGGCGCCGGTCGCGACATATGCCTATGAGGATTTTTCCGTCGGACGGGAATTTCCCCTGGGACCGCAATCGATTTCTGCAGCACAAATAATCGAATTCGCCAGCGAGTTCGATCCTCAGCCCATGCATCTGTCCGAAGAGGCTGGCCGCCAGAGCATTCTCGGCGGGCTGGCGGCATCCGGCTGGCACACCTGCGCCCTGCTGATGCGAATGATGGCGGAGAGCTATATCAGCGATTCGACATCGCAAGGCAGCCCCGGCATCGATTATGTCGACTGGAAAAAGCCGGTTCTGGCTGGCGATACGCTTTCGGGAAAATCCATTGTTCTGGAACAGCGCACCTCCAGCTCACGCCCTGGCATCGGCCTCGTGAAGTTTCGCCACGAGCTTTACAACCAGCGCGGCGTTCTGGTATCGCACGGCGAAAACACCGTGATGTTCCTGATGCGTGCGGACGGAGGCCTTGCGGCATGAGACTGGCAGAACTTTCCCCGATCGGCGAACGGGTCACCCTCGACACATTGCATTTTTCCGCCGAAGACATTGTCCGTTTCGCCCGCGATTTCGATCCGCAGCCCTTTCATCTCGATGCCGAAGCGGCGAAAAACAGCGTCTTCGGAGCGCTCTGCGCTTCCGGTTGGCACACCGGCGCTGGCTGGATGAAATGTTTCCTTTCCCATTGGGGCAAGGAAGTGAAGAGGCTGAAACAACTTGGCCTTGAACCGCCGAAACTCGGCCCCTCCCCCGGCTTTCGTGAACTCAAATGGAAAAAGCCGGTTTTCGCCGGAGACGACGTGACCTATTTCGTCACCTTGCTCGATGCCCGACCACTGGAATCAAGAGCCGGGGTTTGGCTGAACACCACCTTCAACGAGGGCGTGAACCAGTCCGGAGAAACCGTGATGACCTTCCAGAGCGGGGTTCTGGAGTTCGAATAGCGGCTGGCCGAGATAGCCCGCGCGCGATACCCTCGGAATCGGCGTCGCGGCGGGAAGGCAAGAATGAACGATATCCTACAGGGTTATGCTGAAGCGGCAACGCCGGACCTGATTGCCAGGTTCGATGGACTGGATTGCCGGGAAATCTACGCACCGGTCATCGATCTGTTGCCGGTCTCACCGGCCCGCGTGGCGGATATTGGCAGCGGCACCGGTCGCGATGCCGCCTGGTTTGCCGAATGCGGCCATGATGTTCTGGCGATAGAGCCGGTCAAGGAACTGCGTGAACCCGGAAAGAGATTGCACCTCTCGCACAAGATAACCTGGCTTGACGACTGTTTGCCCGATCTGATGAAAGCGCGCCGCCACGGCCCGTTCGATCTGGTTACGCTGTGCGGCGTCTGGCACCATATCGATGACGAGGCACGGCAGACCGCCATGGAAAGCCTCTCGGAGATGACGGCAGAAGGCGGATTGCTGATCATGTCTCTGCGTCACGGCCCCGCACCCAAAGGCCGCCGTGCTTTTCCCATTTCACCAGCGGAAACGACGGGCAATGCAGCCCGTCTGGGGTTCACGTTGATACGACAGGTAGAAGTTGCTTCCATTCAGGCGGGTAATCGCGCCATGGGCGTCCACTGGACATGGATCGCACTACGAAAGAACGGACAAAACACCGGCCTGTCGCAACATTCCTAGCCGGAAACCGGCCTCAATGGCCTGAAAACTCCACCAGTGTCCGCACTTCCACACCGAGGTCTTCCAGCTTCCTGCGGCCGCCGAGATCGGGCAGATCGATGACGAAGCAGGCCGAAACGATTTCCGCGCCCATCTGCCGCAAGAGTTTCACCGCACCTTCGGCGGTGCCGCCAGTCGCGATCAGGTCGTCGACCAGAATGACCTTTTCGCCCGGCTGCACGGCGTCCACATGCATTTCCATCTCGTCAACGCCGTATTCAAGGCTGTAGGCCACGCGCACGGTGGTGTGCGGCAACTTGCCTTTCTTGCGGATAGGCACGAAACCGGCGGAAAGCTGGTGCGCCACCGCTCCGCCCAGAATGAAGCCACGCGCTTCCATCCCCGCGATCTTGTCGATCTTCGTTCCCGCATAGGGCTGCACAAGCTCGTCCACGGCACGGCGGAAAGCGCGCGGATTGCCAAGCAGAGTCGTGATGTCCCTGAAGATGATGCCCGGCTTCGGATAGTCGGGAATGGAGCGGATGGCAGCGGAAAGCTCCGAAGCGATAACGGTCATGGTATTTCCAGTTAGATTGGGAAATGGATCAGAAGGTTCGGGCCACCCTATCAACTTGGTGGCTGCGGACCAACTAAAAAGGACCGCCGCTCATTCCTGCCCCGACATTCCCTCGATCCGCGCCCAGACTGGGCATACATCCGCGAAGGAATGCGACAGAGGCCGTAGCGCCTCATCATTTCTGTCGTCAAAAGAGCCGGAAACGAGGGCGACAGTCGGTGCATCGTCGATGGCGCCAAGCGTGCTGCCGCAGACCGCGCAAAACGCACGGCTGGAATAATCTGAAGACCGGAAAACCATGGGCGCACCGCGCTCTCCCGTCCAGACCACTGCATCGCTCGCAAACTCCACCCAGGCAAGGCTGGAAGCGCCGGAGTGCCGCTGGCAGATATCGCAGGAGCAGCTGTGCGGATTGCCGGGTTCACCCGTGGCCTCGAAACGGACGGAACCGCACAGGCAGCCACCGCTCCGGACTTTCGCCATTTCTCATCCTCCTTCGACACATGAAAAGGCCCCCAGGGCAAGACCATGGGGGCCAATGATTGCGGGCATTTGAAGCCGCTCAATGTTCTTTGTTGGCGTAGACCGATTTCTTGGTGAGATAGATCAGCGCCGTGAAGATGAACAGGAACACCATGACCATGAAGCCGGTGCGCTTGCGCGCTTCCAGATGCGGTTCTGCGGCCCACATCAGGAAAGCGGACACGTCCTTGGAATATTGATCCACCGTCTGCGGCGCACCATCGTCATAGGTCACCTGATCGGCACTGATCGGCGGCGCCATCTTCAGCGCCACGGCGCTGGCGAAATACGGGTTGAAATGCGTGCCTTCCGACACTTCAACGCCGGCAGGCGCGTCCTGGTATCCGGTCAGCAGCGCATGGATGTAGTCCGGGCCGCCTTCCTGATAACCGCCGATGATCGGAATCATGTCGATGACGAACTGCGGAAAGCCGCGCTCCACGCCGCGCGCCTTGGCAAGCAGCGACATGTCCGGTGGTGCAGCTCCGCCATTGGCAGCAGCAGCCGCTTCGTGGTTCGGGAATGGCGAGGGGAAATGGTCGGAAGGCACAGCCTTGCGATTATACATTTCGCCGTCGGCGTTCGGCCCGTCCTGCACTTCATATTCCGCAGCAAAGGCCTTCACCTGCTCTTCCGAATAACCGAGATCGCCCAGCGTGCGGAAGGAAACGAGGCTCATCGAATGGCAGGCAGAGCAGACTTCCTTGTAGACCTTCAGGCCGCGCTGCAGCTGGCCCTTGTCGTATTTGCCGAAAGGTCCGGCAAAAGACCAGCTCTGCTCCTCGGGCTTGATGACCGGGAAGTGACCGCCGGCGATCGCATGCTCGGTCTTGGTGGCGAGATCGTGGCTCTCCTCCGCCGCAAAAGCGGCGGCGGAACAGCCGATGGCAGCGATAAGCGCGATGCTCGTTACAAGCTTCTTCATTGTCGTCATCCTTCCTTCGCGCTCAGACTTGGGCGGCCGCTGGCGCGGCAGTCTTCTTGGCGGCGTTCTTTTCCAGAACGGCCTCGGTAATCGAATTCGGAATACGCCGCGGCGTTTCGACCAGACCGAGGATCGGCATGATGACGAGGAAGAAACCGAAGTAATAAAGCGTGCCGATCTGCGACATGATGACATAAAGGCCTTCCGCCGGACGCGAACCCAGCCAGCCGAGCAGGATGGCGTTGACCACGAACAGCCAGAAGAACAGCTTGTACCAGGGACGATAGACGGCGGAGCGAACCTTCGAGGTATCGAGCCAGGGCAGGAAGAACAGCACGATGATTGCGCCGAACATGACGAGAACGCCACCGAGCTTGGAATCGATCGGCCCGATATTGAAGGTGATGGCGCGCAGCATCGCGTAGAACGGCAGATAATACCATTCGGGCACGATATGCGCCGGTGTCTTCAACGGATCCGCCATGATGTAGTTATCAGGGTGTCCGAGGAAGTTCGGCATGTAGAAGACGAACCACGCATAAGCGATGAGGAACACCGAAACGCCGAGTGCATCCTTCAACGTCGCATAGGGCGTGAAGGGCACCGTATCGGTCTTGCTCTTCACTTCCACACCGGTCGGATTGGTCTGGCCGGTCACATGCAGCGCCCAGATATGCAGGATGACGACACCCGCAATCATGAACGGCAGCAGGTAGTGGAGCGCGAAGAAGCGGTTGAGCGTCGGATTGTCCACCGCAAAGCCGCCGAGCAGGAACTGCTGAATCCACTCACCTATGCCCGGGAAAGCCGAGAAGAAGCCGGTGATGACCGTGGCGCCCCAGAAGGACATCTGGCCCCACGGCAGCACGTAGCCCATGAAGCCCGTCGCCATCATCAGGAGGTAGATCACGCAGCCGAGAATCCAGAGGATTTCGCGTGGCGCCTTATAGGAGCCGTAATAAAGTCCACGGGCGATGTGCAGGTAAACCGCGATGAAGAAGAACGACGCACCGTTGGCGTGCATGTAGCGCAACAGCCAGCCGTGGTTGACGTCGCGCATGATCTTTTCGACGGAATTGAAGGCAACCGTCGTTTCAGCGGCGTAATGCATGGCAAGCACGACGCCGGTGAGGATCTGCACGATCAGCATGACAGCCAGCATCGCGCCGAACGTGTAGGCGTAGTTCAGATTACGCGGGACAGGATAGGCAACGAAGCTGTCATAGATCATGCGCGGCAAGGGAAGCCGCGAATCGATCCACCTCTCGATGCCGGTGGACGGCTGATAACTGGAATGACCACTCATAAATATCTGTCCCCTTATCCGATCTTGATCACGGTATCGGATGTGAATGCAAATGTCGGGATGGCGAGGTTCTGCGGCGCCGGACCCTTACGTATGCGGCCCGCCGTATCGTAATGCGAGCCATGGCAGGGACAGAACCAACCGCCGAAATCGCCGGCCTGGCCGAGCGGAACGCAACCGAGATGGGTGCAGGAACCGATCATGACGATCCAGTTCTCCTTGCCCTGACCGGCGGAACGGTCAATGTCCGTCGCCTGCGCGTCGGGGGCAATGTTGGCGTTGCGCGCCACCGGATCCTTGAGATCGGCAAGAGCGACCGCATTGGCTTCGCCGATTTCCTTTTCCGTGCGGTTACGGATGAAAATCGGCTTGCCGCGCCACTTCACGGTCAGCGACATGCCCGGCTCGACCGCCGCGACATTCACCTCGATGGAGGCAAGCGCCAGCGTCGATGCGTCTGGACGCATCTGGTCGATAAAGGGCCATGCCACTGCGGCGGCACCAACGGCGCCCGTCATTCCGGTTACTAGATAAAGAAAATCGCGACGGGTCGGTTCACCCGAGGCGTCGTGATTGGTTACGTGCTCGCTCACCGCTACACCATCCTCTGCGCTGTTTTTGCCGTAAATCGCATGAGTCCTCCCGCTATGATTTGATCCAAGACAATCTCCGTCCCACCGTCTCGGTCATCCTCGCGGCGTTTGAAAAACCGCGTCATTCTGTTTGATCGCAAAATATTGACTGACTTGGCAAGAGCAAAGCACACAAAGCTGCCGTAATTCTGCCAGAAGGGGCGGATTTGTTTCTCATTTTTTCCTGAGCCCCGGCAAGCGGGCAACATTGTGCCCACCCTTGCGGCATGTTACGAGACATCAAGGGAGAGCTTGGAAAGCAGGGATTCGGATGACGGCGAAGCTCTCGTGCATGGTCTCCACGGTCGTGGCTGCCGGCCTTTTTATCGCCAGCCTGCGTTATGTGACGGATTTCTGGCTTTTAGCCTTCGTCACCAGTTTCCAGCTTCACATCGCCTTCGTCTGTATCCTGCTGTCATGCCTGGTATTTTGGCTGACGCGTGACGCGATTTCCGCTTTCCTCATCATCTGGTCGCTTGCGCTCGCCATCCACGCCGTCGCCATGCTCATGGAATTCTCGACAAGCGCCAATGCGGCACCTGGCGCCAGACCCTTCCGGCTATTGTCCTTCAACGTATTGATGGATAACGCCGCCAATGCGGATGCGATTGCCGACAGGATTCTCGAATCAGACGCGGATGCGGTCTATCTGTTTGAGGCGGCTGCGCTGGAATCGGTTCTGCCGCGTCTGCAGCAAACCTACCCCCACAGGCTTGGCTGCTATGCGGGAACACCGACCTGTGATCTTTTGATCCTATCGAAGCGGCCGCTGCTGGAGGGCCGTTTCCATAGCCTCAGCGATCTGCGCCGCGACCGTTTCGCCATCGCCAGCATCGATTTCGACGGCACGAAGCTGACGCTCGCTGCAGGTCACATCACCAAACCCTATTTCGACGACTATCACCGGGACGAGCTGGACGAAGTCAGCGAAATTCTCTTTCGTGTCACCGGGCCGCTCATTCTGGCCGGAGATTTCAATTCGGCCAGCATCGCTCCCGACATGCGCGACTTCCTCGCCGCCAACGACCTGAAGAAAGCGCCATGGGAACCCGCCACATGGCCGACGAAGGCAGGTCGCTTCGGCATCGCGATTGACCATATCTTCGCCCGCGAACCGGCCACGCTCTTGAAAACCACCCGTCTGCCCGACAGCCTCGGTTCCAATCATTTCGGCCTGATGGCGGATTTCATGATCGGGAAATAGCTGCCGAAAGACCCTATTGGGCCGCCTCGTCCACAGCAAGGAAGCCGCCCGACTGTCGCGCCCAGAGTTCCGAATAAAGTCTGCCCTGCGAGACGAGATCTGAATGGCTGCCCTGCTCGACGATACGGCCCTGATCCATGACGATCAGCCGGTCGAGAGCAGCAATCGTTGAAAGACGGTGGGCGATGGCCAGCACTGTCTTGCCCTGCATCAACTCATCCAGATTGCTCTGGATCGCCGCTTCTACTTCCGAATCAAGCGCAGACGTCGCCTCGTCGAGGACGAGGATCGGCGCATCCTTAAGCATCACGCGGGCAATGGCGATGCGCTGGCGCTGGCCTCCGGACAATTTCACGCCGCGTTCGCCAACATGCGCGTCGAAACCCGTGCGGCCGCGCTGGTCTTCCAGCCGTGCAATGAACTCATCCGCCTTGGCCCGGCGCGTCGCCTCCAGCAATTGCGCTTCGGTGGCATCCGTGCGCCCGAACATGATGTTGTCTCTGATAGAACGGTGCAGCAGCGATGTATCCTGCGTGACCATGCCGATATGGGCGCGCAGTGATTCCTGGGTGACCTTGGCGATATCCTGCCCATCAATGAGGATACGGCCTTTCTCGACATCGTAAAACCGCAACAGCAGATTGACGAGCGTGGATTTGCCCGCGCCGGAGCGTCCGACGATGCCGACCTTCTCCCCCGCCTTGATATCGAGATTAAGATTGTCGATGACCCCGTTCGCCCGCCCATAATGGAAGCTGACATTTTCGAAACGGATACTTGGACTTTTCACGTCCAGCACTGTCGCATCCGGCGCGTCCACAAGGCCGATCGGCTGCGAAATCAGCTCCGCCGCATTCTGCACCGTGCCGAAATTGCGCATGATGCCGTTGAACTGCGTCATCAATCGCCCGAGCAGGAAGTTGAGGCGCAGAACCAGTGCCAGCGTGAAGGCGACAGCGCCGGAACTGATCTTGCCGGACAGCCAAAGGTCGATACACAGCGCCGCCATCGACGTGATCATCACACCAGACAGCAGCGCCATGGAGGCGCGCACACCGGTGATGAACCGCGTGAACGTCATCGTAGCGTTCTGGAAGATATCGAAGCCCTGCCGCATGTAGCGGTCATTGGCATCGTCGCGCCCGAACAGCCTGAGCGTCTGGATATTGCTGTATGCATCCACCATCCGGCCGGAAAGCATGGAGGCTGCCTCCGCCGTTTCTTTCGAATGGGAGCGGATGCGCGGCACGAAATAACGCGCCAGCAGCGAGAAGATCAGCACCCAGACGAGGACGACGACGGCAAGCCGCCAGTCCAGTCCGCCGATCAGCAGCAGCATCGAGACGGAGTAGATGCCGACGAACCAGACGCTTTCCATCAGCGAGGTGACAAGATCGCCTGCCGCCTGCCCGCCCGACCAGACCTTGGTGACGATGCGGCCGGAAAAATCATTCTGGAAAAAGGTCAGCGATTGCCGCGCCACATGCATATAGGATTGCCAGCGCACCAGATTGTAAAAGCCGGGCGTGATGATCTGTTGGTCCACCAGCGCGGTCACCATGGTGACGATAAAACGCACGATGCCGATCAACACCAGCATGCCGACGAGTTCGCCGCCATGGGCTGCCAGCAGTCCAGCCCAGCCCTCTTCCGGCTTGACGGTCGAGAGAATGTCGACCAGCCGCCCTACGAACCAGAAAAGCGCAGCCTCAATGGCAGCCGTCAACCCGCCCAGCACCAGCATGGCAAGAAACGGCGCCTTGGCCTGCGAGATATAGAACCAGATGAAACCGGACGTCTTTTCCGGCGGCCGCAAATCGTCCTTGCGGGCGAAGGGCTTTATCCAGTTCTCGAAAAACTCGAAGATGCGGGTAATGACCATGATCCGGATATAGGCGGATTCCCGGAGCGGGAACAGCCGCAGAGCGTTCGGGAAGAGATTATATTTCGGTAACGTTCGGGAAATGAAAAAGGGCGAAGAATGTTCCACCGGGCTCTGGATAGACCCACCTGGATTTTGCGCACTCGCAGCATCCTCACTCCGTCACCAAGGACTAGATCCGGGGTAAAGCGCGATTCAAGTTTTTGATCGCGGAGACTCCTTTCACGGCGCAGACGCGCCGTGACTGGAAACCGGCTCAAGGCCGGCATGACGGAGGAGAGGTTTAACTCGCCTACATAGATAAACGTGAACCGCAAACGAAAGGGCGGGAAACCATGCTTCCCGCCCTTCGAGCTCTCCTTACTCGGCAGCCGCTTCCGCCTCGTGGTCGGCGATGAAGCCGCCGGACTGGCGCCGCCATAGATCGGCATAGATACCTCCCATCGCCGCCAGTTCCGCATGGCTGCCCGATTCCACGATCTGGCCCTTGTCGAGGATGATGAGCCGGTCCATTTCGGTCAGCGTCGACAGACGGTGGGCGATCGCGATAACCGTCTTGCCTTCCATCAGCGAGAACAGGTTTTCCTGAATCGCCGCCTCGACTTCCGAGTCGAGCGCCGAGGTCGCTTCATCAAGCACCAGGATCGGCGCGTTCTTGAGGAACACGCGAGCAATGGCGATACGCTGACGCTGGCCACCGGACAGCTTTACACCGCGTTCGCCCACCTGGGCATCAAGGCCCTGGCGGCCATGCATATCGACAAGCGTTTCCACAAAGTCCCAGGCATTCGCCCGCTTTGCCGCCGCGATCACCTGCTCGTCGGTGGCCTCGGGATGGCCATAGGCGATGTTGTCGCGGATCGAACGGTGCAGCAGCGAAGTATCCTGCGTCACCACACCAATCAACTCGCGCAGGCTGTCCTGCGACACCTTGGAGATGTCCTGCCCGTCGATGGTGATCTTGCCCGCTTCCAGATCGTAGAAACGCAGAAGCAGGTTCATCAGCGTTGTCTTGCCCGCACCGGAACGCCCGACCAAACCGACCTTCTCGCCCGACTTGATATCCAGCGTCAGCCCGTCGATCACGCCCTTGTTCTTGCCGTAGTGGAAGCGGACGTTATCATAACGGATCGCGCCCTGCGGTGCCGCAAGCTGCGGCGCCTTCGGAGCATCGACGATATCGTGCGGCTTCGTCATCATCGACATGCCGTCATAGACGGTGCCGATGTTTTCGAACAGCGAGGTGACTTCCCACATGATCCATTGCGACATGCCGTTGACGCGCATGGCAAGGCTTATGGCAATGGCAACCGAGCCGGCCGTGACCGAACCCTGCATCCAGAAATAAAGACCGAGCGAGGCCGTGGAAAACAGCACGACCGCATTGTTGAGGTCGATCAGGATGTTGAAGCCGGAAATCTTGCGCATCTGGCGGTGAACGGTTCCGAGAAACACGTTCATCCCCTCACGCGCATATCTTTCCTCGCGGCCCGCATGCGAAAACAGCTTGATCGTCGAGATGTTTGTATAGCTGTCGACAATACGCCCCGTCATCATCGAGCGCGCATCTGCCTGCTCCTGCGCGAGCCGGCCGAGTTTCGGCACAAAATAGGTGAGGATACCCATATAGATGCCGAGCCACACCAGCAGCGGAATGACCAGCCGCCAGTCTGCGGCCGCAACCATGAACAGCATCGAGACGACGAAGCTGATAGCGTAGACGAACACGTCGATCACCTTCAGCGCCACTTCGCGGATCGCCAGTGCCGTCTGCATCACCTTGGTCGAAACCCGGCCTGCAAATTCGTTGGCGAAAAAGTTCATGGAGTGGCGCAGCAGGAAACGATGCATCTTCCAGCGCGCGATCATGCCGAAATTGCCGGCAAGCGTCTGGTGCATCGTCATGGTGTGGATAGCGCCCATCAGTGGCAGCAGGAAGAGCACCAGCCCAGCCATGACCATCAGATGCCAGCCCTCATCGGCAAAAAACGTCTCGCGATTGGCCGTGGAAAGCCAGTCAACGATGCTGCCGAGGAATTTGTAGAGCATGGCTTCCGCAACGGCGATGCCCATGGACATCAGGCCGAGCAGCAGGAGCCACGGCCATGCGGGCTGCACATAATGCCACACGAACGGCAAAAGCTTCTTCGGCGGCACAGACGGCGCCGAAGAGGGAAAAGGGTCAAGGCGTTTTTCAAACCAGCCAAACATAGGCCAAGCTCCGGCAAGCAATCGCCCCATCGTGAAACGTGAGCAAACGCAAATATGGCTCACGACGGAACAGAAAAGTATTGGATATGGCCGCAACAGCCACATGACGAGTCAAACTATGGGAAACGCGGTCGAACCGCGGGGGTAACACCTAGGCCAGCAGCAGCACTACTGGGGCCGGGAGGCGAATACGAATGTCATTTTGCATCAGAACCTCCCTAGCTGGTGTTGAAGATGTCGCCTTGTAGCGCAAAAATTAATCGTTGACCAGCCGCAAAGATGCCGAACGCGTCAGAAAAGCTCTCGATTGCGACCGATTCTGCCGAACGGGCGGAGAAGACCCGGCAAAGGTCTCCGCCCGTTGTAAGGCCTGGATACGCAGCTTACTCGGCGGCGTCCTGCGCCTGCCCGAGCGCCTTGATCTGCGCCAGAGTATCGGCAAGCGTGGCCGAGGTGTCGGAATAAAGATCATCGTCCTGCACCTGCAGATTGCCGACATGCAGGTCGGTCAAATGGACGAAATTCGCCCGTTCGGACATGATATCTTCCTGTTTTTGCTGCGCGGAACCCGGATCGAAACAACGCCGATCCGACGCAACCGGATATGCCGGATCGGCCTGACGGCACGATGGTTAATGGGTAGCCCGACTGTGTGTCACGCGAATGAATACGGCACTCTTCGAAACGGTCCTCTCGGGCTGCATCTGTCACAAACCCGCCGCCCGTGATAAGCGCTCCGGCATTCCAAACGCGGTGAGAAGACCATGAGCGATATCAGACCCGAAATCAGGATTGCCCTCTACCAGCCGGATATTCCCGGCAATACCGGCACGATCCTGCGGCTGGCGGCCTGTCTCGGCCTCGGCGTCGATATCATCGAGCCGGCCGGTTTCGATATTTCCGACCGCAACCTGAAAAGGGCAGGCATGGATTATATCGCAGCGGCGGCGCTGACGCGCCACGTCAGCTGGGACCGGTTTGAGGAGTGGCGCGCAACCACCGGCCGCCGCCTCGTTCTCGCCTCCACCAAGGCCGCCCTGCCCTATACGAAAATCGCCTATCGCCACGACGATATCCTGCTTTTCGGCCGTGAAAGTGCTGGTGTGCCGGACCACGTGCATGAGAAGGCGCAGGAGCGAATCATCATCCCGATGGTCGAGGGGCAGCGCTCCATCAACGTCGCAATGTCCGCCGCGATGATCACCGGCGAGGCTTTGCGCCAGACTGCATGGTCTTAAGCGCCTTTTTTAGCGCCATTTTTTCGTGCAAATACAAAAATTGACCGTTTTTGCTTCAAAACTGTCGCAACCCGGCCTGTACCGAAGGCGTTCAGGCTCCTATACTTATTAGCCGGACAACAAAAATCGCCCTCGCCGCAGCCATCCGCCGGCGGGTGTGAGGAGACGTCGCATGCAATCCACCATTGTCATCGTCAACCTTCTCGGCGCAGTCGCGCTGCTGCTCTTTGGTCTTGCCCAGGTCAAGGATGGGGTTACCCGTGCCTTCGGCATGAAACTGCGAAGTGTATTGGCGACGGGCACCCAGAGCGGCCCGCGTTCCTTCTTTTCCGGCTTTTTCGCCACTGTCGCGCTGCAAAGCTCGACGGCAACCGCGCTTACCGTCGCCTCCTTCGCAGAACGCGATCTCATCAAGCCGCGCATGGCGCAGGTCGTGCTGCTCGGCGCCAATGTCGGCACCGCCGTCACCGCCTGGATTGTCGCGGCCGGTGTGGAGTGGCTGTCGCCGCTGCTGATCCTCTCCGGTATCGTTCTCAAAAAGGGTAGCTCAAACGCCCGACAAGGTGGCGGAACCGCGGTCATCGGCATCGGCCTGATGCTTCTGTCATTGCATCTGTTGAGCGGCGCGACCGAACCGATGCGTGCCTCGCCAGCCCTTGGCGTCTTCATCGGTCTGCTTGATGGCGCATGGCCCGTCGCGCTGATCTTCTCCGCCGTGCTGGCCTTCGTCTCCTCCTCCAGCCTCGCTGTCGTGGTGCTTATCCTGTCGCTTGCTGCTACTGGCACGCTGTCCGCCGGTCTCATCATCGTTCTCATTCTCGGCGCCAATCTCGGCGGCGCCATTCCGCCGGTCATCGCCACGCTCTCCGGCCCGGCCTCGGCGCGGCGCATCACTATCGGCAACCTTGTGGTGCGCACCATCGGCTGCCTCATCGCCATGCCACTCGCATCCTATGGCGCAACGCTTTTGCAGCAATTGCCGCTTTCGCCCGCCAAATTGCCTGTTGATGCGCATCTCATCTTCAATGTCATTCTGGCAGCGGTTGCCTGGCCGTTCTCAGCCCTCATATCCGACCTGATGGCAAAGCTGGTGCCGGGCGATCCGAAAGCCGAAGATGGCCCGAATTTCCTCGATCAGCAGGCGCTGGATACGCCTGTTGTGGCGCTCGCCAATGCCACGCGTGAGGTCTTGAGCGTCGGCGATGCTATCGAGCGCATGCTGATCCGCGCCGAAAACGCCTTCAAGCATAATGATCTGGCACCCCTTCAGGAAGTGTCCCTGCTCGAAAAGAAGGTCGATCGCCGTCAGCAGGAGGTGAAGGTCTATCTTTCCCAACTGGGGCGCAAAGGGCTTGCAGACGACGAAGCGCGCCGTTCGATCGCCATCATCGATTACGCGATCAATCTCGAACATATCGGCGACATCATCGAAAAAGGCATTTGCGAGCAGATCCGCAAGAAGGTGCTGAACAGCTTCAAATTTTCCGACGACGGTTATGAGGAGCTGAAGACGCTGTTCGACATGACAATCGAAAATCTGCGGGCCGCCCAGAGCATTCTGGTGACCGGCGATTTCGATCTCGCCCGCCGGCTGATGGAAAGCAAGGTGGATATACGCCGCCTCGAAAAACAGTCGTCCAACCGCCATCTGGAGCGGCTGCGCGATGGGCTGACGGAAAGCATGCAGACGAGTTCACTGCATCTCGACATGCTGCGCGACCTGAAGCGCATAAACGCCCATATCGTGTCTGTGGCGCATCCCATTCTGGATGAAAGCGGTGTTTTGATCGAAAGCCGCCTGCGTTACGCCGAACCGCGTGCTTAAAGCTTAGTCTGCCGAAGGAAGCCGCCGCATGGTGAATTCGATGCGGTCGCCTTCCAGCTGCCGCCAGCTTTCCACTTCGGTCCAATAGGCGGCCTTCGGAAAACTGTCGAACCACTCGCGCGCCTTGGCACGGGCTTCTTCACGGTCGAGACAAAAGGTCTGCCGCACGAACATGCCGTTGCGCATCGGATCGCCACCGTCACTTTCACGCGCCTTGCGGTGATTGGCGATCCTGCGCTTCAGCCCGTCCAGGGGCGGCGGTCCGGCAAATTTCGTCATGATATTCACCTCTGGCACCTACATCGCTAAAGATAGTGTCCGCATGTGAACTTGGCGAGTCGAATTTGTGCGCAAGGCCAGCACCTGCTAGATGCGACAGGGAATCGACTTCACCAAAGGAGAACATGCATGGAACGGCCATCTTTGCCGAAGGGCTTGCCCGAGGACATAGAAGACAAGAAGGCCGCCGCCGAGGCCTGGTTCCAGCATCTGCGCGACACCATCGTTACCTCCTTCGAAACCCTTGAAGACGAGCTGAGCGGCCCGCTCGCCGATCAGGAACCGGGACGCTTCGTGCAAAAGGACTGGCTGCGCGACAATGGCGCGGGCGGCGGCGGTAAGATGTCGATGATGGAGGGCCGCGTCTTCGAAAAGGTCGGCGTCCACACCTCCACCGTCTATGGTGAGTTCTCGCCGGAATTCCGCCAGCAGATACCGGGCGCGGAAGAAGACCCGAGCTTCTGGGCCTCGGGCATTTCGCTGATCGCCCATCCGGTCAATCCCAATGTGCCGGCTGTTCATATGAATACCCGCATGGTCGTCACCACCAGCCACTGGTTCGGCGGCGGCGCGGACCTGACGCCCGTGCTTGGACGCCGGCGGACGGAACAGGATCCAGACACCCAGCTTTTCCACCGCGGCTTCGAGATCACCTGTAACCGCCATCCCGTGGCCGACTATCCGCGCTACAAGTCGTGGTGCGACGAGTACTTCTTCCTCAAGCACCGCAACGAGCCGCGCGGCACCGGCGGTATCTTTTTCGACTGGCTGCACCCGGAAGAGGAAAAGGGCGGCTGGGACGCCAATTTCGCCTTCGTGCAGGATGTTGGCCGCGCCTTCAACCTGGTCTACCCAAAAATCGTGCGGTCCAATTTCAACCAGCCCTGGACGGAAGAGGACCGCGACGAGCAGCTTATTCGCCGTGGCCGCTATGTGGAATTCAACCTGCTTTACGACCGCGGCACGATCTTCGGCCTCAAGACCGGCGGCAATGTCGAATCGATTCTGTCTTCCCTGCCGCCCGTGGTCCGCTGGCCCTGAAATACTCACGTAAATTTGACGCCCGTCAGGAATTTGGGCGCAAATCGCGCAAATTAGGACTTATGGAAAAATAAAGGCAATGATAATCTCCTGCGTGCAGACGTACTGGAGGAGCTATCGTCATGATTACTTCGAACAGCATGCCTATATCTGCTTCCGCTGAGGGAGCCTCGCATTCCATCGATACCCCTGATTTGATCGACCGCATGGCAGCGGAAATGCGTGCCACCGGCGATCGCGAACTGCCGCATTCCTTTTATGTCGAACAGGTAAAACGCACGCTTGCCGGAAAAGCGGTGACGCGGGCCGACAATGACGAAATGCCTCGTACAAAAATCCCGGCAGCCGGCACATCCTCTGTTTTCCAGTGCTGGGCGATGCCCGAATAGGGCCTGAACAGGGTCAGCGGACGCCGCTCTGGAACATTAGCGGCGACCGTTCGTTTCTTGTCAGAGGGACAGCAGGCATTTGCAGGCTGTCCCTCTGTCTAAAACAGGGAGGCAAGACCATGAGACTGTTTGAATGTGGAACGCTCGTGCCCGGCTGTGCCTGGCACACCCGCGCGGATGACGACGCGGAAGTCGTGCGCCGCACCGTGGAACATATGCGATCGGCCCACGGCGAAACCATCATCCGCGAAAACATGATCGAAAACATCAAATCCCGCATCCGCGACGAGGCAAATGCGGCCTGAGCTGCAACGCCTCCGGCACTGCGATCTCAATTCTCCAGCATATCCTTCAGCCGGGCGGTCAGCGCTGCCCGGTCTAGCGAGAAATTGACGTCGATCCACTTTTCTTCGAGGCTTTTCAGCACCTCGCCTACCTTCGGACCGGACTCCACGCCCGCGGCCATCACATCAGCGCCGCTCAGCGGAAAGCCGGGCTTGTGGAACTTGTTCGCTCTCGTCAGCAGCGTCGAAAGTCGCGCGACTTTCTGCATCGCCGCCTCACCGCCCGAAAGGTCGGCGCGGGCCGAGGCAAGCGCCAGCTTCAGCCGCGTCTTCACACCGTCAACGCCCTGCCGGTAAAGCAGCCGGTCGAGCGCCGTCTCCTTCATCTCCGGATCGATCACCGGCGCGGAAGCCCAGTGGGCAAGATATGCAGCTTCAGCCTTCGACAGCCGCAGCCGCGCAGCAAGCGCCGTTAGCCTCTCCCTGTCGGGCGGCACTATGGCAGCAAGCCGCAGCATCGGGTCAACTGTCCAGCCAAGCGCCTGTTCGGTTGCCACCAGCCCGTGAATGGCGTCGATACCCCATTTTTCCGTTTCGGGAAGAATTTCCGCCAACACGCCGGATTGCCGCATCCACAGCAAGGCGCGGGAGGGATCGCGCGCGGAAAGCAGCTTTTTCAGCTCGCCCCACACCCGCTCGGCCGAGAGCGTCCCCAGCTTGTCCTTGGCTCGCGCACTGGCGCGCAAGCCATCGGCATCGGGACGACCGGAACCATAATGGGCGAAAAAGCGGAAGAACCGAAGAATCCGCAGATAATCTTCCGAAATCCGCATCGCGGCATCGCCGATGAAGCGCACCGTGCCGGTTTCAATGTCGGGAAGGCCATCGATGAGGTCGATGATCTTGCCCTTCTCGTCAGCGTAAAGTGCGTTGATGGTGAGATCGCGCCGTTCGGCATCGATCTGCCAGTCTGTGCCAAAAGCGACCTGCGCATGGCGGCCGTTGGTCTCGACATCGCGGCGCAGCGTCGTCACCTCGAAACCCTCGCCGTCGATCACCAGCGTCACCGTGCCGTGTTCAATGCCGGTCGGTACCGCCTTGATGCCCGCCGCCTTGGCGCGCTCAACCACCACATCGGGGGTAAGCGTCGTCGCCATATCGACATCGACGACCGGTTGTTCCATCAGCGCATTGCGCACGGCGCCGCCGACGATCCGCACCTCGCCGCCATCGGCGTTCAACAGCGCGAAGATGCGCTTCAGCGCCGGCTTTTCAAACCAGTCCCGCCCGGCAAGGCTGCTCATGAATAAAACCTCTCGTAAATCGTCCGCACGATGCCCGCCGTAATGCCCCAAATGTAGCGCTCGCCATAGGGCATTTCGTAGAAAAACCGCTCCTTCCCCTGAAAGATGCGGCTGCCGCGCCCGTGATTGGCTGGGTCCATCAGGAAAGACAGCGGCACCTCGAAAACCTCATCCACTTCCGTGGGATTGAGCGTCAGGTCAAAGCCGGGACGAACGACCGACAGCACCGGCTTGATGCGAAAACCGGTACCGGAAATATAATCCGGCAGACGCCCGACTGTTTCCACGAAAGATCGCGAGAGGCCGATCTCCTCTTCCGTCTCGCGCAGGGCCGCCTCTTCCGGTGTGCGGTCCCCGGCATCGATGCCACCGCCCGGAAAGGAAATCTGGCCGGAATGTTTGCGCAGGGTTGCGGTACGCTGGGTGAAGATCACCCGCGCTTCGTTGCCGTCGTCGATGACAGGCACCAGCACGGCGGCGTCCTTCAGCCTTATGCCGTTTCCCGAAAGCACCACGCCCGGATTGAGCAGATGATCGCCATTCTCGCGTTCCGCCACGCCCTTGCCTTCCTCCAGCACCCGGCGGCGGAAATCGGCGGCGGTAAAAGTTTCAAGGCGGGTTGTCGTTATTGTCATTGCGAAAGCCGTTCCAGTTCTTTGGCGGGCATCACGGGAAAGACAACCCCGCCCGAGCGCACGGCAAACATCTCGACACCGTCCACATCGATCACCTCGCCGAGTGCCACGAGATCATACATCACCGCCCGCGAGACGAGCGCCTCCAGCCTGCCGCGCACCAGAATATAGGGTTTCAATTCGCGGTTTTCTCCGAAAATCGTAAAGCGTAGCGGATGCTCCGGCCCGGCCTCCACCACATCGCCGACATTGGTGCGGAAGGTCAGCAGCGGTCCGCCATCCTTCTCGCCCGCCGTCACCTTCATCTCGACGGCCACGAAAGGTGCATCCACCACGCGGATGCCGACTTTTTCCACAGGAGTTACAAGATAGGTCTTGCCGTCGTCATCCTTGCGCAGGACCGTGGAAAACAGCCGCACAAGCGGCGCCCGGCCAATGGGCGTACCCATATAGAACCAGGTGCCGTCTGCGCGGATTTCCATGTCGAGATCGCCGCAAAAGGGGGGATTCCAGCGCTCCACCGGGGCAGGTCCACGTTTGGCGTCGCCGGTCTGCTCGGCGGCGCGGGAAATCATCGCCGCCAGCCCTGCTGCATCGCTTGCCGAATTTATCGTCTCCGCTGCCATATTCGAGTCTCGCTTTGCCGATAAGGAAATACTAAGTCACGACATAGTCATTCGAATGGCGCTTGTCAGCGGCCAAGAGAGCAATAAGCTAGTTGCAGCGCGAAATCCGCCCCGGCCAATGGCGATCAAGATCGGGGCAGGAATGGGTCGGCGGCAAAGGTATGAGGAGAGCGACATGGGCGTGATGAATACCGGCGAAACCCTCGACGAAAAAGCCATCGTCGCCTCGGCCGAAAAGGCGCTTTCGGATATTGCCGCGATCCGCGCGGAGGTATCCAAGGTCATCTTCGGCCAGGAAAAAGTGGTTCAGAACACGCTTCTCGCAATACTCTCGGGCGGCCACGCGTTGCTCGTCGGCGTTCCCGGGCTTGCCAAGACCAAGCTCGTCACCACGCTCGGAACGGTTCTCGGGCTCGATGCCAACCGCATCCAGTTCACACCGGACCTCATGCCATCGGATATTCTCGGCTCCGAAGTCATGGATCAGGATGAAAACGGGCGGCGCTCCTTCCGCTTCATAAAAGGTCCGGTGTTTGCGCAATTGCTGATGGCGGATGAAATCAACCGCGCAAGCCCGCGCACGCAGTCCGCACTGCTGCAGGCCATGCAGGAATATCACATCACCATGGCCGGCCAGCGTTACGACCTGCCGAAACCGTTCCACGTTCTCGCAACCCAGAACCCGCTGGAACAGGAAGGCACCTATCCACTGCCTGAAGCGCAGCTCGACCGCTTCCTGCTGCAGGTGGATGTCGGCTATCCCGAGCTTGCCGCCGAACGCCAGATATTGCTCGACACGACAGGCACCGCATCGGGCGAGGCACGCAAGGTAATCGACGCCGAACGCATGATGGAAATCCAGGCGCTCATCCGCCAGATGCCGGTCAGCGACAAGGTTGTGGACGCGATCCTTTCGCTTGTCCGCTCTGCCCGCCCCGGCCACGGCAACAAATTGACCGACAAACACGTTGTCTGGGGTCCGGGTCCCCGCGCCGGCCAGTCCCTGATGCTGACGGCACGCGCCCGTGCGCTTTACGAAGGCAGGCTCGCGCCGTCGCTGGACGATGTCTATGCGTTGGCCGAACCGGTGCTGGAGCACCGCATGGCGCTGACATTCGCCGCCCGCGCCGAAGGCATGTCGGTGCGCGATGTCATCGCAGCCCTTGTGGAGCAGGCGAAGAACTAAGGCATCGGACCGAAAAGTGTGACGCTGTTTTCGGAAAATCCGATCCTCGACAAAAAACTCGGAGCGGCCCGCCGCTCTGACATCTGCCTAAGCTTTCTCGAAAGGAGTGCCTGTGGCATCCATCGGCCAGATCGTAGATAAGACACCGGGTAGCGAAGTCCTGGCGCGCGCGCGCCAGCGTGCCGCACTGGTGCCGGACTGCATGGTCGAAGCCAAGCGCATCGCCAACACCGTCACCGCCGGCTGGCACGGCCGGCGCAAGCGCGGCATCGGCGAGAATTTCTGGCAGTTCCGCCCCTATGCCGAAGGTGAGAGTCTGTCGCGCATCGACTGGCGACGCTCGGCCCGCGACGACCACACCTATGTGCGCGATAGGGAATGGGAAGCTGCCCACACCATCTGGCTGTGGGCCGACATGTCGCCGTCGATGATGTTCAAATCCACACTCGGCTCCGTCTCCAAGGAAAGCCGCGCATTGGTGCTGATGCTGGCGCTGGCGGAAATCCTTGCGCGCTCGGGCGAGCGCATAGGTTGTCCCGGTATCATGGAGCCCATCTCGGCCAGAAACGCCGCCGAACGTCTGGCTGCCGCCATCATGCACGCGCCGCTCACCACAGGCATGCCGGAAACGGGCATGATCCGCGGTGCAAGCGACATCGTCCTCATAGGCGATTTTCTCGACGATGCGAAAAACGTTATGGAGCGGATTTCGCCACTCGCGCGGCGCGGCTTGCGCGGCCATGTGGTGGAAATCGCCGATCCGGCCGAAGAAACCTTCCCCTATTCGGGCCGCACCGAATTTACCGACCCGGAAACCGGTGAAAAACTCGTCTCCGGCCGCGCGGAAACCATTCGCGAGGATTATACCCGCGCCTATCTCGCCCGCCGCGAAGCGCTGTCTTCGTCGCTGCGCCGTCTAGGCTGGAATTTCGTGTTTCACCGCACCGATCATCTTGCCTCCGAGGCGCTTGTGGCTGTTCACATGTATTTGTCCGGTGCGCCCGCGCAAGGCGGTGGCAACCGATGAGCGCATTGCCCTTCGTCTTCACCAGCCCCTATATTCTCTTCGGCCTTCTGGCGCTTCCAGCCATCTGGTGGCTGTTGCGGCTCACCCCGCCGCGCCCCAAGGCAGAGGTTTTTCCGCCGCTGAAAATTCTGGCCACCGTGCTGAAGCGCGAGGAAACGCCCTCGAAAAGCCCGTGGTGGCTGACATTGCTGCGCATGGCGCTCGCCGCCGCCGTGATTTTCGCGCTGGCCGATCCGGTGGTGAACCCACGCAACAACAGCATTGCCGGCACTGGTCCCCTGGTGCTTGTGGTCGATAATAGCTGGGCCTCCGCAACTGATTGGCAGAGACGCGTCGACACCGCTCAGGCCCTGATCGGCGATGCGGAAAGGGCTGATCGCCCCGTTTCCATCAGCTTCACCGCAGATGCCGAACACGACGCCGTGCCAGCCACAACGGCGGTGGCGCTGGACAAGCTCGCCGCCGCCAAGCCGAAGCCGCTTGCGCCCGACCGCGTGCGCACGGCGGAAGCCATTACCGAGGCGCTGAACGGCACCTCCCCCGGCACGCTCGCCTATATTGCCGACGGCGTTGCCACCGCGCAGGATGAAAGCGCACTCAAAACGCTGGCCAGCCTCTCAGCTGCCGAGTTCCGCATCGTCACGGGTGATGGGAAATCCATCGCCGCCATTACCGGCGCCGCCAACAATGCCGATGCGATGAGCGTCACGCTATCGCGGCTCGACACGGCCTCCCCCAGCCGGTTGACCGTCAATGCGCAGGACAGCCAGGGCCGCATCCTTGCCACTGGCACCGCCAGTTTCGCCCCCGGCGAAGCGGAAACGACGGCAACGGTGGAAGCGCCTTTCGAATTGCGCAACGACTTCGCCCGCCTCTCCATCGAGGCAGTTTCGACGGCGGGCGCGGTGCATCTTCTGGATGACGGTTTCCGCCGCCGCCGCGTGGCGCTGCTGGCCGGTGAAACCGGCAATGATTTCCAGCCGCTGCTGCAGCCGCTTTATTACATCAGCCGCGCCCTTCAGCCTTTTGTCGATCTCATCCCGCAACGACAGGCAGATCTTGCGCAGGCGATCCCGGAAATCCTGCAATCCAATCCTTCCGTCATCGTCATGGCCGATATCGGACGTCTGCCGCAGGAGACCTATGAGCCGATGCAGCGCTGGCTTGCCGCCGGCGGCACGCTGATCCGTTTTGCCGGACCGCGCCTTGCCGCAGCCCCCACCAATGATCCGCTGGTGCCGGTGACGTTGCGGCAGGGTGAACGCGCACTTGGCGGCGCGCTCTCATGGGCCGAGCCACAGCCGCTTGCCGATTTTCCGAATTTCGGCGCCTTTGCCGGAATGCCGAAGGCCGATGGCGTGCTCGTAAAACGGCAGGTTCTGGCCGAACCGACACCGGACCTCGCCGAGCGCACCTGGGCGAGCCTTGCCGACGGCACGCCACTCGTCACCACCCGCAATGTCGAAGCGGGCCGCATCGTGCTGTTCCATGTCAGCGCCGAGGCAAGCTGGTCCGACCTGCCGATATCAGGCCACTTCGTCGATATGTTGCGCCGTATCGTGCAATTGTCCAAGGCAGGCGGTGCTTCCACCTCCGCGAATGCCCCGGCCGCAGCATTACCGCCCTTCCGGCTACTGACGGCCGAAGGTGCTTTGTCAGCCGATGTCGGCTCCGCCCGGCCGTTGGAAATGCGCCCCGGTCAAGCTCCCCGCACCGGTTTCGACAATCCCCCCGGCCTTTATGGCACAGAGGATGGTTTCGTGGCTCTCAATCTTCTACCGGCTGGCGCCACGCTTCGCCCGCTCGATACCTCGCTCGCCGGTGTCAACACCACCAGCGAAGCACTGATCGGCGAAACGGCGAAATCGCTGCGCCCGGCCTTGTTCATCGCCGCCTTCCTGATGTTGATTGCCGACAGTCTCATCGTGCTCTTTATGAACGGCGCCTTCGCACGCTTGCCGAAAGCCCGCAGCGCCACAGCTGCCACCGTGCTGCTGGCCATTGGCGCCTTCGCCGCGATGTCCCCGAGCGATGCGCGCGCCGACGACCCCAAACCCGGTGACGAGCAGATTTTCGAGCGGCTGGACACGACGCATCTCGCTTATGTCCGCACCGGCGAGGACGATGTCGACCGCATTTCCGAACAGGGTTTGCAGGGATTGAGCGAATTCCTGACCTGGCGCACGACGCTGGAGCCCGGCCAGCCGGTCGGCCTCGATATATCCAAGGACGAATTATCCTTTTACCCGATCATCTACTGGCCGGTGTCGGCCTCCGCCCCCATGCCGTCGAGCGCTGCCATATCGCGCATCGATGCCTATATGCGCGCCGGTGGCACCGTTCTGTTCGACACGCGCGATCAGTTTTCGTCGCTCGACACTGGCGCGACCAGCCCCAATGGCGAACGTTTGCAGGCGATCCTCGCCAATATCGATATTCCGCCGCTGGAGCCCGTGCCGGAAGACCACGTCCTGACGCGGTCTTTCTACCTGCTCACCAATTTCCCCGGCCGTTACAACGGCTCGCCGCTCTGGGTGGAATCGCGCCAGGGGGCGGCGAAGACGACATCCGGCCTCTCTTCCTCCGGCGATGGCGTAACGCCGATCATGATAACAGGCAATGATTTTGCCGGCGCATGGGCCGTCGATGCGCAGGGCGCGCCGGTGCTGCCCACTGTGCCGCCGGACGAGTTGCAGCGCGAACATGCGTTTCGCTCTGGCGTCAACATCATGATGTATATGCTGACCGGCAACTACAAGGCCGATCAGGTACACGTTCCCGCACTTCTCGAACGGTTGGGGCAGTGACATGACATTGACATTCGCCCCCTTCCTGCCGTGGATCGTGATTGCCGTTCTGGCCGTCTCCGCCCTTCTTCTCTCCTTCATCGGCCTGTGGCGCGGCGTGCGCGGCGCATGGCTGCGCGGGCTGGCGCTTGTCGCCCTGCTTGCCGCCATCGCCAATCCGCTTTTGACCCAGGAGGAACGCGAGCCTCTCTCCACAATCGTCCCCGTTATCGTCGATCGATCGCAGAGCCAGGACGTGCAGGACCGACCGCAGATGACGGATACGGCGCTTGCCGCGCTGAAAGACCGGCTGTCGCGCTTCCCGCGCATCGAACCGCGCATCGTGGAAGTGCGTGATGATGGTGAGAGCGATTCACCTTCGACGCAGCTTTTCTCGGCCCTCTCCTCCGCCGTCTCCGATGTTTCGCCCTCCCGCGTCGGCGGTGCGATTTTCCTCAGCGATGGCCAGATCCACGATATTCCGAATGCTCTGCCCAATGCCGAACAGGCGCTTGGTTTCCGCGCTCCCCTCCACGGGCTGATCACCGGCAAGGCCGATGAATTCGACCGCCGTATCGAGATCGTCCGCGCGCCGCGCTTTGGCATCGTCAACGAGGAACAGCAACTGACGCTGCGCGTCTTCGATGATGGCCGTGCAGCCGCGGGCGGTGGTTCGGCGGAAGTAACCGTGAAGATGAACGGCGAAGAAATCGCCACCTTGCAGGCCACACCCGGCCAGCCGACACCCTTCACTTTTAAGGTTCCGCGCGGCGGCAACAATGTCATGGAGTTCTCAGTCGCCGAGCTTCCCGGCGAAGTGACGGCCGCGAACAACCGTGCGGTTCACCTGATAGAAGGTATCCGGCAGAACCTGCGCGTGCTGCTGGTCTCCGGCGAGCCGCATGCGGGCGAGCGCGCCTGGCGCAACCTCCTGAAATCCGACGCCTCGGTTGATCTGGTGCATTTCACCATTCTGCGCCCGCCGGAAAAACAGGACGGTACGCCGATCAACGAGCTGTCGCTGATCGCATTCCCCACACGCGAATTGTTCGTGGAAAAGATCGAGGATTTCGACCTCATCATCTTCGACCGCTACCAGCATCGCGGCGTGCTGCCGATCCTCTATTACGACTACATCGCGCAATATGTCGAAAAGGGCGGCGCGCTCTTGATCGCCGCAGGCCCGGAACATGCCGGTCAAGATTCGATCGCCATGACGCCGCTTGCATCCGTGCTGCCGGCCCAGCCGACAGGCCAGGTGCATCAGTCCGCCTTTTATCCCCGCCTCTCGGAAGCGGGCAAGAAACACCCCGTTACCCGTGGGCTGGAAGGGTCGGGCGATGAGCCGCCGCATTGGGGCCGCTGGTTCCGCACCGTCAGCGTCGAGCCGCCGCAGGGCCAGACCGTGATGCTGGGTGACGGGCAGGACCCGCTGCTGGTGCTGAACCGCCAGGGTGAAGGCCGTGTCGCCATGCTGCTTTCCGATCAGGGCTGGCTTTGGGCGCGTGGCTACGAAGGCGGCGGCCCGCATGTGGCACTTTACCGGCGCATCGCCCACTGGCTGATGAAGGAACCGGAGCTTGAGGAAGAGGCGCTGACGGCGCGCGCCAACGGCCGCACATTGCAAATTACCCGCCAGACCATCGGCGACGACCCCGGTCAGGCAAGCGTGCATTTCCCCTCTGGCAAAACCGAAAACATGGCCTTCAACAATACCGAGCCCGGTCTTTACAAGATCGAGCGTCGCATGGACGAGACCGGCCTGTTCGAAATCAAGAACGGCGATTTCACTACGCTCGTCCATGTCGGCGCGGTGGATGCGCCGGAATTCAAGGCAATGATTTCGACAACCGAAACGCTGAAGCCGCTTGCCGACGCCACCAAGGGCAGCGTGCACCGTGTCGCCGACAATTCGGGCCGCGTGGCACTGCCCGATATCCTGCCTGTCAGGGGCGATATCAGGGTTGCCGATGAGGATCGCATGCTGATACGCATGACCGACGAGACGGTGCTGAAAGGTGTCAACACCCTACCGCTGTTTGCCGGTTTTGCCGGGCTTGCCGCCCTGCTCCTTGCTTTCTCCGCGCTCTGGTGGCGTGAGGGCCGGTAGGAACTTTCCGGTGGAAGCTCAGGCGCTTTCACGTCTCGCAGTGGAAACGAGAAACGGCCGCCGCTCGGCGACCTGGGAAAGATAATCATGAATTTCGTTTTGAGCGACACCGCGGATGCAGAAGCTGAAAAGGCCATCCGCGATCCCCTGGTGGCCTATAATCTCGCCCGTTTTGGCGAAAGCGACAAACGCGAACTCATCATCACAATCCGCGACGATGAGAACACCGTCACCGGGGGTCTTGTCGGCTATACCGGCCGCGGCTGGCTTTATGTGCAGCTTCTCTTCATCCCCGAGACCTTACGCGGTCAAGGCACAGGCGCGAAGCTTCTCGGCATGGCGGAAGAGGAAGCGAAAAAGCGCGGCTGCATGGGCGCTTATATCGACACGATGAACCCGGATGCGCTGAGGCTTTATGAGCGCTGCGGTTTCACCAAGATCGGCTCGCTTGCCCCGCTCTCCAGCGGCCAGGCGATCACATGGCTTGAAAAGCGTTTCTAATCCGTTCGAAAGAAAGCGTTTGGCGCAGCAGTGTCAGGAGAGCGCCACCCGCCGCGTTTCCGCGTTGATCATCGTTGCGGCAATCGCAGCCAGCACCAGCAGCCCGGCGAAAATGCCGATGGCGAAACCGAAGTCCTGCGCGATGGCATAACCCAGCAACGACGGCGCCAGAAGGCCGCCCAGCCTTGCCATGGCGCCCGCAGCCCCCATGCCGGTCGCACGCGATTCCGTCGGGTACAATTCGGGCGTGAAGGCATAAAGCGCACCCCAGGTGCCAAGCAGCGCAAAGCTCATGATCAGAAGCGATGTGGCGATCATTGCGCCGCCTGTAGCGAGCGTGAAGAGCAGGCAACCGAGGGCGGACAGCAGGCAGAAACCGATCAGCGTCGGCTTGCGGCCCCATTTTTCAACGCCATAGGCCGCAAGCGCATAACCGGGGATCTGCGCCAGTGCCACCAGCACGAGGAAACCATAACCGCGCACGAAGCCGAAACCGTCTCCCGCCAGTTTTGCCGGCATCCAGGTGAAGACGCCATAATAGGAAACGGAGACAAGGAACCAGATGGCAAGGATCATGATGCTGCGCTGTCTGAGCGCCGGCGAAAATATCCCCTGCCCTTTTGAAACCTCCGGCTGAAAAAGCCCTGTCCCTGCATCAAGTGGCGCGCGGCCGTTTACCACCAGCATACGGTTGACGATGACCTTGGCTTCGTCCGATCGGCCTCTCCGCACGAGGTAAAGCGGCGATTCGGGCACCATGAACCGTAAACCCAGACCCACAACGGCTGGGAAAGCCGTAACCGCGAAAATATAACGCCAGGCATCGGCAACACCGGCAAGGCTAGCGCCCCACGCTGCAAGCGCCACGATCAGGGTTCCGATGGCCCAGAAGCCTTCCAGCATGACCAGCCAGCGCCCCCGGGTTTTTGCGGGCAGGAATTCCGCCATCATCGCATAATCCACCGGCAGGGTGCCGCCGACAGCCGCACCCGTCAAAAAGCGTAGGACAAGAAGAATGGCAAAGTTCGGCGCAAAGACGGAAAGTACACCGAACACGGCATCGCAGGCCACGGTGACGATCAACACACGGCGGCGACCGTAACGGTCCGCCAGACGCCCGAAACCGGCAGCACCTAAAAGCATGCCAAAGAAGAAGGCCGTTCCGGTTTGAAGGGCCTGCGGAACAGTCAGGCCAAACGTTAGGGCAATCGAGGCGGCAGTGAAGCCGACCGCCAGCACCTGCATGGCATCCGCTGCCCAGACGAGGCCGAAAATACCCATCAACCTCCGCTGATAGGCGCCCGCACCTGCGCGTTCCAGCGCATCGTTCATGGTGATTGCCGTCATATGCTCGCCCCCGTGCCGAAATCGACTATCGAGTGCTATCGCATAGGGGAAAGAAACGGAATTGAATTTTGCGAAGTTCGATGCATGGTTTCAAGGCAGAACACCATCCCGCCGTCTTTAGCGAAATAACCGGCCAGTACCAATATGGTCGACTCAACACCCCATCCCTCATCAAGTCAGTCGTATTTGATGAGGGAAAAAGTGCGCACTGGTGAAGGGCGGGAAATCCGACGTAACGAAATCCGTCAGCCGTAAACCCGAAGAGGCTCTTCGAAGCCGTCGTCTTCCGCC
This sequence comes from Agrobacterium tumefaciens, assembly GCF_013318015.2. Lineage (NCBI taxonomy): Bacteria > Pseudomonadati > Pseudomonadota > Alphaproteobacteria > Hyphomicrobiales > Rhizobiaceae > Agrobacterium > Agrobacterium tumefaciens. Next base: position 1,852,415 of record NZ_CP115841.1, read on the forward strand.
TGGGCTGCAGGCATGGCGGCCTCGCATTTGCGCCAGCCGATCTTGCCCTTCAGCCGCTGGTGCACGTCGTCACCAACAGGCACGACCAGCACCCGGTTCGGATCCACCGGGCCTGGAAAATCAAGCGCGGCGTAGGCGACCTTTTCGAAACCAAGCGGCATGTAATAGGGCGGATCGCCGATCAGAATGACGGCCTCCGAACCCTTCCGCCGGGCGGCAGCGATGGCAATCCGGACGAGTTCACGACCGATGCCCATGTTCTTGTGCGAAGGCCGCACGGCAAGCGGGCCGAGCATATGGCCTTTCACCCCACCGGCCAAAACCGGCGTCATGCGCACCGAAGCGATCGTCTCGCCATCATCGGCGCAGACGAAGGACAGCGACCGGTCATGCGGACCCTGCTCGCGAATGCGCGCGGCGGCACGGGTGTGCCGACCGGGGCCGAATGCTTCTTCGTTGATGATTTCGATGATGGCGTCGTGCGACGCGTCCTCGGTAAGGTAGACAAGATCGTGCTTGGACATGAAGAGACCGAAACTTCCAAAATGCGGATGCGACAATAGATGACGGCTGCGCCGGTAAAGGCGTTCAGGAGCGTCAGCGTCGTCGGAGCATCCGTGTTTCGATCATAATCTACGATTTCCTCAGATTTGTGAAAATCGCAATTATCAGGAAAATTCCCACCCGTCCAGAACAAATCTCGGCACTATCCCATTCAGCCCATGCAAGACCGGAAACGCATTGTTCAATGCGCCACGGGTTCGCGGCACCGCGCTAAACGGTTAGAATTGCGGTTAAGGAAACAATCAAGGAGATCGTCATGGGCATGCTGGTGGAAGGCGTATGGAAAGACGTCTGGTACGACACCAAGGAAACCAAGGGGCACTTCAAGCGCAGCGCCTCGCAATTTCGCAACTGGGTAACGGTGGATGGCGCGCCCGGACCTTCCGGCGAAGGTGGCTTCAAGGCCGAGAGGGATCGCTACCACCTCTACGTGTCGCTCGCCTGCCCCTGGGCGCATCGCACCCTGATTTTCCGTAAACTGAAAAAGCTGGAAGACCTGATTTCCGTCTCTGTCGTCGATCCGCTGATGCTGGAAAACGGCTGGGAGTTCAGACCGGAAGGCGAACGCACTCCGGGTGCGACCGAGGACCACCTCTTCGGCTTCTCCACACTGTGGCAGGTCTATACCAAAGCGGATGCCAACTATTCGGGACGGGTGACCGTGCCGGTACTGTGGGACAAAGAACGCGGCACCATCGTCTCCAATGAATCGGCCGAAATCATCCGCATGTTCAACGTGGCCTTCAACGACCTCACCGGATCGGAGGCGGATTATTATCCCGAAGCACTGCGCGCCGACATCGATGCGCTGAACGACGTTATCTACGACACCGTCAACAACGGCGTCTACAAGGCCGGTTTCGCCACCACCCAGGATGCTTATCAGCAAAATGCCGTGAAGGTGTTTGAAACGCTTGATATGCTGGAAGACCGGCTGGAGGACCGCCGTTTCCTGTTCGGTGCAGAACAGACGGAAGCAGACTGGCGTCTCTTCACCACGCTGGTGCGATTCGACCCTGTTTATGTCGGCCACTTCAAGTGCAACATCCGCCGCATTCACGATTACCCGCATCTCACGGGTTACCTCCGCGACCTCTACCAGACACCAGGCGTGCCGGACACAGTCGATATCCGCCACATCAAGGAACATTATTACCGCAGCCACCTCACCATCAACCCGACAGGTATCGTGCCCGTTGGCCCGGAACTGGACCTTACCATGGCCCATAGCCGTGAGACGCTTGCCTAACGGCAGAGACGCCGCCGCTACCAGTAGTCGGCAATCGCCGCCTTGCCGGAAAGTTCGGCAAGGCGGCGGCGGGTGGCGGGCGTCACATTTTCCGGCAGGTCCGAGAGATCAAAAAAACCGCTTTCGGTGATTTCATGATCCGGTGTTTTCGGCGTGGTCTGGGTGACCTGAAGCCGGTAGAGCGCAACATGATCGCGGTTGCTGCCTTCCAGATTGAGGTAGACATGGACAAGCTCGGGGGTCGACGTAGCCTCGAGATTGCCTTCCTCGCGGATTTCCTTGTTGAGCGCCATCAGCAGCGTTTCGCCGCGTTCCACCCCGCCGCCGGGCAGATACCAGCCGGGCAGATAGGTATGCCGCACCAGAAAAATCCGTCCCGCATCATCGAAGCAGAGCGCACGTACACCGAGGGTGGCACCGCGTGTGAACAGAAAAACGAAATGAAGCAGGCGGATAAGGATACGCGTGTGGAACGGACGGGCCTGCCGCTCGGTTCTCTCGTCATTCACCCTGGTTTCTCCTTGCCGGCAGGCTTTTATTGGACGTGCCGCATATCATAGGTTATCTCTGCCGCCATGTTCAAACTTGCGCATATTTCAGACGTCCATCTCGGGCCATTGCCAAAACTTACTTTCCGGGAACTTGCATCCAAGCGTATCACCGGTTTCGTCAACTGGCACCGCAACCGCCGCAAGCACCTTTTCACCGACACGCTGGAAAAGCTGCTCGATGATCTCGAAGCCAAATCGCCGGATCATCTGGCTATTACCGGCGATCTCGTCAATCTTGCGACAGGCATTGAAATTCGCGCCGCCGCCGACTGGCTGGAAGAAGTCGGCGACCCTGAAAAGATCTCGGTCGTTCCCGGCAATCATGACGCCTATGTTTCCGGCGCGCACGACAAGGCCATGCGCGCCTGGTATCCTTATGTGCGTGGCGATGGCGACCCGGCGGAATGGGACGATGACCGCAAGATTTTCCCCTACATGCGCGTGCGCGGTCCCGTCGCACTGATTGGCTGCTCCACCTCGATTGCAACGCCGCCCTTCTCGGCCACCGGCTATTTCGGCAACCGTCAAGCACGCGCAACCGCGGAACTCTTAAAAAAAGCCGGTGAACAGGGGCTGTTCCGCGTGGTGATGATCCATCACCCACCGATCCGCGGTGCGGCGGCTGCGCACAAGCGCATGTTCGGCATTCGCCGTTTCGCGGCAGCGCTTGGCGTTGGCGGCGCCGAGCTCGTGCTGCATGGCCACACCCATTTGAACACCGTATACTGGCTGAATACTCACCACGGGCAACAGCACATCCCGGTCGTCGGCATCGCCTCCGCCAGCCAGGGACCGGGCGGCGAAAAACCGCGCACGGCCTATAATCTCTTCCATATTTCCGGTGGCCCCGGCACCTGGAACGTCGCCTGCGAACGCCACAGTCTCAACGACACCGGAACGGGTATCGGGCTTGAAGATATCAGGGTATTTTATGAGAATGGTAGGCCGTTGGGGTTTTAGCGGCTGGGGGGATAAACTCCGGAGTGTTGAGGTTAGAGTCTGTGGCTCACCCCCTCTGCCCTGCCGGGCATCTCCCCCACAAGGGGGGAGATCAGCAAGACGCTCTTTCGTCAATTCATTCTGAACGTTGAGATGGGCGAGACCGTACCTCAGGTCGATCTCCCCCATTGTGGGGGAGATGTCCGGCAGGACAGAGGGGGGTAAAACCCACCCTCAAACCCCCACTTACCTAGCTCGCTCTTCCAGCACCCGATTGGCCGCCGAAACAATCGCTTCCAGCGAAGCGCCAACAATATTCGTATTCACCCCGGCGCCGAACAATTTTCCGCCCGGATGCTCCATCTCAACATAGGCAATGGCGGAAGCATTGGACCCATGTTGCAGCGAATGCTCGGAATAGTCATTCACCGACAGATCGATGCCGAGATAGACCGACAGCGCATTGATGAACCCGTCGATAGGACCGGTGCCCTTGCCCTCGATGCGCTTCACCTCACCGTTATCGGTGATTTCGGCGGCGACAATGCGTACGCCCTTGAAATCGCCCGCCGGATAGGTGTGGTGATCGACGAACTTGATGCGCGCATTCGGCTGCGTCACGTAACGCTCCATGAAGCGCTCGTAGATGCGCTTGGCCGGCAGTTCCACGCCCTCTTCATCGGTGATGCGCTGGATGTCTTCGCGGAACTCCACCTGCAGGTTGCGCGGCAGGTTGATGCCGTAATCCTGCTGGAGAATATAGGCGATTCCGCCCTTACCGGACTGCGAATTGATGCGGATGATCGCTTCGTAGGAGCGGCCGACATCCTTCGGATCGATCGGCAGATAGGGCACTTCCCATACCGGGTGATTGGCAACCTTGATCGCCTTCATACCCTTGTTGATCGCATCCTGATGCGAGCCGGAAAACGCCGTATAGACCAGTTCGCCGACATAAGGGTGGCGCTCGGGGATCGTCATCTCGTTCGAATATTCGTAGACCGCCTTGATGCGCTCAATATCGCGGCAATCCAGCTCAGGATTGACGCCCTGCGTATACATGTTCAGCGCCAGCGTCACGACGTCGACATTGCCGGTGCGCTCGCCATTACCGAACAGCGTGCCCTCGACGCGGTCCGCACCGGCCATCAGAGCGAGCTCCGTCGCAGCGATGCCAGTGCCGCGGTCGTTGTGCGGATGCAGCGAAATGATGACGTTTTCGCGATTGTCGATATTGCGGCACATCCATTCGATCTGGTCGGCATAGATGTTCGGCGTGGCCATTTCGACTGTGGAAGGCAGGTTCAGGATCAGCTTGTTATCCGCCGTCGGCTTCACCACCTCGACCACGGCATTGCAGATTTCCAGCGCCACTTCCAGCTCGGTGCCGGTAAAGCTTTCCGGAGAATATTCGAAGCGGAAACCGCCGCCGGCCTTGGCCGCCATGTCGGTGATCATCTTGGCGGCATCGACAGCAATCTGCTTGATGCCGTGTACATCCTTGCCGAATACCACGCGGCGCTGCAATTCCGAGGTGGAGTTGTAGAAGTGGATGATCGGCTTGTTGGCGCCTTCCAGCGCTTCGAAGGTGCGGGTGATCAGTTCTGGACGGCACTGCACCAGCACCTGCAGGGAAACATCCTCAGGCACATTGCCCTGCTCCACGCACCAGCGGGCAAAATCGAAGTCCGTCTGCGAAGCGGAAGGGAAACCGATCTCGATTTCCTTGAAGCCCATTTCGAGCAGCAGCTTGAACATGCGGGCCTTGCGGTCGTGGCCCATGGGGTTGACCAGCGACTGGTTGCCGTCACGCAGGTCCACCGAACACCAGATCGGTGCCTTGGTGATGGTCTTGCCCGGCCACGTGCGGTCAGGAATATTGATGGTCGGGTAAGGGCGATACTTGACGTTCGCGTCCGACATGCCTTTGGAAATATTGGTGATCTTGCCGTCCATTTCGCTTCCTCCTTGCGCATTCCGCGGGCTTCTCGAGCCATCGGCGGATGCGCGGCCCTCAAGGGCCTAAATCCAGTATAAAATGAGATTTCGAGATGAGGAGCGTTTGCGCCAGCGGGCTTTCGGCCGCCGGGCGCTCCTCACTGGACCCGGCAACCGCGTGTAAGGTCGAGGCTAAGAAGCGAGAGTGCACCGCACGGAGAGGCAATCGCAGAAATCTGCGCGCTCATGCCGGAAATGGTTGCGATGCTGTTGCTCATGGGCAAGCTTATAATCGGCGAAATATTTGGATGCAAGGGCTATTGTCTCTTCAATCCTTTTACGAAACCAGTCAAAGCCATCATCAACCCGCCACCGATCAGCCCCCAGAAGGCACCGGAGACACCGGCGAAGGAAAGGCCGGAGGCGGTGATGAGGAAGGTGATCGCCGCAGCCTCGCGTGTTTCCGGATCCTTGAAAGCCGCAACGGCAGAGCCGGAAAAGGCGCCCACCAGTGCAAGCCCCGCCACCGCCTGAATGAGGATAGGCGGCGCCAGTGCCACGAAAGCCGTGACCGCGCCCGCCAGCAGGCCGAAGACGATGTAGCCCACACCGCCGATGATCGCCGCCCAATAGCGCCGTTTCGGATCGGGATGGGCGTCCTCGCCAGCGCACATCGCCGCCGTAATCGCGGCAAGATTGACTGCATGGCCGCCGAAGGGTGCGGAAAGCAGTGAGAAGAAGCCGGTCGCCGCGAAAAGCGGTCCGGGCTGCGGATCGTAGTGATTGACCTTCAACACTGCGATACCGGGAATATTCTGTGACGCCATGGTGACTATGAAGAGCGGCAGCGCGATGGAAATGACGGCGTGCAGGCTGAAGACGGGCGTCACCCACTCCATCGGAGGCGTCAGCGATTGCGCCACACGGTCAAGCGCCCCCGCCGGAATATCGACACCGAAGATCATCACCAGCACGAAAGCGGCGAGTGCCGCAGGCACGGCGAAAAGTCGTTTAAAGGCTCCCACCACGATCCAGGCAAGAATGATCGGCAATCCGAGGGCCGGGTTAAAGCCGATCGCCTTGATCGGCGCAAAACACAGGCCGATGATGACCCCGGAAAGCATGGCGTTGGCAAGTGGCGCTGGAATGGAGGCCACCGCCTTTCCGAGCGGCCGGAACAGGCCGGCAATGATGATCAATATGGCGCAGATGATGAACCCGCCCACGGCGGCCGGAAAACCGCCCTCGATCACGCCCGTGGTCGCCAGCAAGGCTGCACCAGGTGTCGACCATGCGATGCTGACGGGCATCCGCGTCGCGACTGAAAGCGCTATCGCGCAAACCCCCATCGCCACCGAAAGCGCCATCAGCCCAGACGCCGCCTCGAAATCCGTCGCACCGACAGCCTTCAGGCCCTGCAACACCACGGCGAAAGAACTGGCAAAGCCGACAAAGGCGGTCAGGCACCCCATGAACAGGCTCTGTATGGAAAAATCTTTCATCAACATGGCGGTTCCCGGATCTTCTGTTTCCCTTGAAGATCAAAAAACCCAACCGCTGGCAAGATGCCCGCAGGCTGAACAGGTACGCCTTTTACCAGCGCAGAAAACGCGAACCGGCAAAAGCGCCGATAAGGCCGGTGATGAAAATGCCAAGCGAATACCAGATCAGCACGAAAGCCATGCCGTTTTCGGTGCAGAACCAGGAATAAACCCAGGCTCCGGCTGCACCCGCCGCAATGCCTGCCACAAAACCTGCCAGGGCTGGATCAGCCGGGGCTGAGCGCTTGAGAACTGAAAAATTCGCCAGGAATACCGGAAGCGCGAAAGCGACGATCAACAACGGGCAATGCAGCGCGGACGACCCCAGAACAAGCGTCCTGTAATTGTCCGGAAAGGCAAACCCCAGCTGTACGAGCGCTATCGCCGCCATCACAACGAAAATTAGCGCAAGCCAAACGAAAAGGCAGCCGCTGTTCCCCTCGGGGCGGGTAAGGCGGCCGACCGCGAAAAACGCAGTCAGGGCCAGCAGGGCGTTATAGGCGGACTTGATCCAGAAACCCAGCTCGGTCAAGGCGTCGTGCATGTCGACCCGCGGCCCGAGAATGGCAAGCATCAGCAACAGCGAAACGCCAAGGCCGGGCAGGACGGCCAGCGCCAGCCGACGCTCCAGTGACAAGGCAGGCACGGGCTTGAGTCCGCTTGCCAGTTGTTCAATGATGTCTTCCGTCTTCCTCACGTTTCGCCTCGCAACTTTGCCGCCAGCATTTTAAGCGTCCTGTGAATGCCGACCCTCGCCGCAAGCTCGGTCTGGCCGGATTTTTGGGCCGCTTCGGCGATTGACTGACCCTCGAGTTTTACCCTGCGAATGAGGTCGCGTTGCCGCTGCGGCAACTCGTCGAGCAACCGTTCCACATCCATACGTGCCGTGACCTGATCGACGGACGATCCCGCTTCCAGCGTCTCATCAAGTTCCACTTCCGAAAGCTGGCGCGCACCCCTGCCCCTGTAGTGATCGATGAGTTTGTAGCGCGCTATCGAAAAGAACCAGGCGGTAAAAGGCCTTGCTCGATCATAGGTCTCGCGTTTGGCGTGAAGCGACAACAGGGTTTCCTGAACGAGATCTTCCACATCCCCCCGTGAAGCGGTCCTCATGCGCCGGTCGAAATAGGCTGTCAGCAGCCTGCGTAGGGCATGGAGCAAATGCCTGTAAGCGCCCTCGTCCCCATCGAGGGAACGCAGCATCAGCATTTTTAATGTCTCTTCCGAAAGGCTGCCTGTCATCGTCACTATCGGGTTATTCGCAATCGGCGGGATATTGTTACATAATGGCGTGAAAAGAATCTCGCCCGAATATGATTTCACAAACGCGTGAGCGTGTAACGACACACGGGCCCCCACCGAATGGACAATCGTGAGCCCCGGTGCAACGCCGGCGGACATTTAATGACGTCCAGAGGAGATCTTTCATGACCCGCATTTTTACCGCCATCGCCACCGCTTCCATGCTGTCTGTTCTTTCTTTCGCAGGCATCGCCCATGCCGACGGCATGAAAACCGATATGACGAAAATGCACAACGACACCATGAAGACGCAGACGATGAAAAAAAGCGACATGTCCATGGCATCCAAAAAGGACTGCATGCACAAGGCTGACATGGAAATGAACAAGATGAAAAAAGCCGACATGATGAAGGCCTGCAACACGATGAAGTGATGCCGGCCGAACATTCAGTGCACATGACCGGAAGCGGCACGTATCATCCGGCCTGAATGAAAAAAGCCCGTGCCGGTTTCCACCGGCACGGGCTCTCTCAACTAAAAATCAAAACCTTAGACTTCCGACTGGCTCTCAACGATCTTGCCGACGAGGCCGTAGCCCTTGGCTTCTTCAGCGCCGAGCCAGTAATCGCGATCGATGTCCTTGGCGATCTTTTCTTCGCTCTGGCCGGTGGCCTTGGCGAAGATCTTGATCAGGCGCTGGTTCATCTTGATGATTTCGCGGGCCTGGATTTCGATGTCGGATGCCATGCCGCGCGTGCCGCCGGAGGGCTGGTGCAGCAGGAAGCGGGTGTTCGGCAGGCAAAGGCGACGTTCCTTCGGCACCGAAACATAGATCAGCGCGCCAGCGGAAGCGACCCAGCCCGTACCGATGATATAAACCTTCGGCTTGATGAACTTGATCATGTCATGGATCGAATCACCCGATTCGACATGGCCGCCCGGCGAATTGACGTAAACGCGAATGTCGTCGTCGCTGGCGGCGGCAAGTGCCACGAGCTGCGTGCAGACCTTCTGCGCCAGTTCCTGCGTGATGCCACCATAGATGAAGATCGAACGCGACTTGAAAAGATTCGCTTCCGTTTCCTTGCCGATCGGCAGTTCCTTGCTCTTGTCGTCTTCGTCTTCGTTCATCAGCGGCTCTCCAGCGTAATTCATGCATGCCCTTCGGACATAGTGCGACTTGTTACGTAAGGCAATGAGCAAAAAAGGCAAGGTTTGCGCCCCAACAATAAACATCGCCCCCGGCAGATGACGCATGGACAGCCTCTCCGGGTTCGCGGTATCGTCAGGTCCTCATTGCAGTGCCGCCGATTGCGGGAACCCCAAGATCCCCTTGCTGGCGGCGATAATCAAAAGAGGGAATCATGCTGAAAAGACTAAGCCTTGCTGCCGCAGCGCTCGGCGCCACCGCCCTGCCCGCTTTCGCCCATTTGAACCCGGAAGAACACGGCTCCTTCATGGCTGGCGTCTCCCACCCCTTCTTCGGTGCGGATCATATTCTGGCAATGGTTGCCGTCGGTCTCTGGGCATCGCAGATCGCCATGGCGCAGAATGACCGCAAGGCGCTGTGGATCGTGCCTGCCGCCTTCGTCGGCACCATGGCCATTGGTTTCCTGATGGCCGTTTATGGCATCGGCCTTCCGTTTGTCGAACCGGCCATCCTGGCCTCCGTCATCGGCCTCGGCCTGCTGGTCACGATTGCGGCAAAGCTGCCGACGGCAGCCGCTGCGGCCGTGGTCGGCGCTTTTGCCCTTTTCCACGGCCATGCCCATGGCGGTGAACTCGGCAGCGCCGGCGCCCTGCAATTCGGCATCGGTTTCATGATAGCAACCGCGATCCTGCATCTCGCAGGCATCGTGCTTGGCCTGCGCATTGCCCGTTTCGGCTCGGCCGCAAGCCGTACCGCCGGCGCGCTGACGGCAATAGCGGGCCTTTCGCTTGCCTTCGGCGGGTGACGATCATTACCGAAATTTAAAGTTTCGGCCGCTTTGAAAAGCCTGAATTTGGACCTACCTCCTTATCGTTGATTTCCGCTTCACGGTAAGGAGGCATCATATGTCACCGGAAGAAAGCCAACTTCTCAAGGCCCTGTTCGACAGGACAAAAGCCGCATCCGCCACTCCGCGCGACCGCGAGGCGGAAATATTGATCGCAGATGCCGTGCGCGATCAGCCCGCAGCCCCCTATTATCTCGCCCAGGCGGTGATTGTTCAGGAAAAGGGTCTGGAAGCGGCAGCAGCACACATCCAACAGCTCGAAGACCGCATCCATGCGCTGGAAAGCGGTAATGCGGCCCCGCAAGCAGCCGCACAGGGTGGTTTTCTGAGTTCGATCTTCGGCACCGGCCAACAGCAATCACCTGCTCCGGCGCCCGTTTCTCCACCGCCCCAGACATCATGGCGCAACGATACTGCAGGCCAGACAGCCGGTCCCTGGGGCTCACCAGCCGGCCGCGCACCTGATCAGCAGCCCGGTGGCCTCTGGAGCCAGCAACCCGCAGCAGCCGGACGCTCCGGCGGCGGTTTCCTGCAAGGTGCGCTCGGCGCTGCTGCAGGTGTTGCCGGCGGCATGCTGCTCGCCAATTCGCTGAGCGGTATTTTCGGCAACCATGCATCGTCGCTCGGCATTGGCTCGCCATTCGGCGGCGGCAATCCGCTGGGCAACAATGCACCGGTCGAAGAAACCGTCATCAACAACTACTACGGCGACAGTTCCTCCCAGCCGGACAATAGTAACGATGTCCAGCAGGCCGACTACGACGACAGCGCCGATGACGATTTCGATCAAGGCGACGACGGGTCGTTCGCCTGAACGTTTTCAACCGTGAAAAGCCGGATCAGCCGCGGCCGCGATAGGTCGGCACACCCTGATCCGGCAACCACACGCCCTCGGGCACCGGTCCGGTCTGCCAGAAAACGTCAATCGGAATACCGCCGCGCGGATACCAGTAAGCGCCGATGCGAAGCCATTTCGGCTGCAACAACTCCACCAGCCGCCTGGCGATATAGACCGAGCAATCCTCGTGAAATGCGCCGTGGTTGCGGAAGGATTGCAGGAACAGCTTCAGCGACTTCGATTCCACCAGAAAATCACCGGCAATATAGTCGATGACGATATGGGCGAAATCCGGCTGTCCGGTCATCGGGCAAAGCGAGGTGAATTCGGGTGCTGTGAACCGCACCACGTAATCGGTACCGGCATTGCCGTTCGGCACCTTTTCGAGAATGGCCTTTTCCGGGCTCTCGGGCGTATCGACCTTCGCGCCCAGCTGCGACAGGCTGGAAACATCCGTCACGGACATGGAAAACTCCTGCTTATTCAAACGATCACTTTGACGCCATGCGCCTTTTCGCCTTCCGGCTCAACGTGAATGGCAAGGCTGGCACCCGGTATGACTTCCCTTATGGCATCTTCAAGGCGGTCGCAAATATCATGCGCCTCCCGCACCGTCATCGGGGCGGGAACAACGACGTGGAAATCGATGAAGGCGGCCGAACCGGCGCGGCGGGTTCTAAGATCATGCACGCCGATGATGCCGACGGAATTTTCGGCGATCGCCTTCTTGATCGCCTCGTCTTCTTCCGGTTCCACCGCCCGGTCCATCAACCCGCCGAGCGAATGCAAAATGACCTTCGATCCCTGGAACAGGATGTTGATGGCCACCAGAATGGCGAGCAGCGGATCGAGAATGGCGTAACCCGTCAGAAGCGCCAGAACCAGGCCGACCAGCACGCCTGCCGACGTTACGACATCCGACATGATATGATGACCATCCGCCTTGAGGGCGGGAGAAGCGTATTTCCGGCCGACGCGGATGAGGATTGTCGCCCAGACGGCGTTGATGACGCCCGCTGACGCGTTGATGGCAAGACCGAGAACCGGCGCTTCCGGCAGCTTCGGGTTGAAGAGACCACCCCAGGCTTCCTGCACGATGAGAAGTGCGGCGACGACGATCAGCACGCCCTCGACGACAGCCGAGATATATTCCGCCTTGTGATGGCCGAACTGGTGATCGTCATCTGCGGGCTTCTGCGCATAACGGATGACGAAATAGGCAATGAAGGCCGCAACAACGTTGACGGTCGATTCCAGACCGTCCGACAGCAGCGCTACCGACCCTGTGACCCACCAAGCCACGAGCTTGAGGCCAAGCACGCCGAAAGAAAGTGGAATGCCCCAGAATGCGAGCTTCCTTACCAGTGCATTGCCTTCAGTGTTCATTTTTTGCCCCCGGTGCGGATGCGAACGAATTGCAGAACTGACCGCCAAAACGCACGAACCGCGCGCACGGGGTCTCCGTGCACGCGGTTCGTTATTTGCGCTTCCTATCGTTCAAACCGCAGCCGAGGTCAAGACCCATGAGGTCACGTCGAAGACGTCACCCCTCGCTTTTCTGCTCACAGAAACGGATACGGTTGCCGAATGGATCGATGACTTCCATGACATCGCCCCAGGGCAATTCTTCGACACCAGGCTTCAGGAAGCGGTAGTCTTTGCCGACCAGCTCTTTTTGGAAGGCATGCACGCCGTGCATGGTGGCGAAGATATTGGAGCCCGGCGTCGCGTCGCCATGATGGCCGCTGAGGTGAAGCCCCATTCCGGCCCGCGAAACCTGCATGTAGAGCGGGAAGTTTTCGCCGAAGCGGTGTTCCCAGTCGACCTTGAAACCGAGAAAATCAACATAGAATTCCCGCGCCTTGGCCTCATCGAAAATTCTGAGAATCGGGAATATCCGCGCAAAGCCAATGTGAGAAAGGTTTTCCCCACCCGCCACGCTTGCATCCCGGGCGTCCAGGTCACTGCCCATTGTGCTTGCCCCTAGTCACGCAACGGAGATGGTACCGGCCGCAACGGATGCGGCCGGTACGCCTGATCCTTATTCGGCTGCGACGATCTTGCCGTCCTGCCACTTGTAGAGCGAGAAAGCCTGCGACGACAGGTCGCCACTCTCGCCATAGGTGACCTTGCCGATCGCCGTGGCAAAAGCGTCACCGCTCTTCAGAGCCGTGATGACCGCTTCGGAATCCTTTGCGCTTCCAGCCTTCTCGATGCCGGCCTTCAGCACTTCGACGGCAGCGTAAGCGTTAAGGGTGAAGGCTTCCGCAGGAATGTTGGCGGCCTTTAGAGCTTCGGCAGCAGCCTTGGAATCCGCGTTCTTCAGGGCGTCGGAGGCGTTGGTGAAGATCGTGCCTTCACCAGCCTTGGCACCGATGTTCCAGAACTCGCTGTTCGACAGGCCGTCACCGCCGATAACGGCAGCCTTGGCGCCGATATCGTTCAACTGACGCACCAGAAGACCGGCTTCCGGATGGTAACCGCCGAAATAGACGATATCGACATTTTCAGACTTGAGGCGGGCCGTCAGCGCGCCGAGATCCTTTTCGCCTGGTGTCAGCGCGTCATAGAGAACTTCGGTAACGCCACCGGCATTCAGCGTGGTCTTGAAGGCATCCGCCAGACCCTTACCGTAAGCGCCCTTGTCGTGAATGATGGCGACCTTCTTGTCCTTAAGCTTGGCAAGAACGTATTTCGCCGCAACTTCTGCCTGCTGGTCGTCCCGACCGCAAGTGCGGAAAACATTGGTAAGGCCACGGTTCGTCAGGCCCGGCGAGGTCGCCGTGGGGGTGATCATCAGGACACCGTTTTCAGCAAACACGTCCGATGCCGGAATGGCAACGCCGGACGTGACCGGACCGACGACGAAATGGATGCCTTCGGCAACCAGCTGGTTTGCGGCCGACACACCCTGCTTCGGCTCGCCGCCATCGTCTGCGAGCTTCAGAACGACCTGCTCTCCGAGAATGCCGCCCTTCTTGTTGATTTCATTGACTGCCGTCTGGGCGCCGTTCTTGACCTGGTCGCCATAGGCGGCGACGGGACCGGTAAGCGGCGCAATCAGGCCGATGACGATTTCGGCATGAGCAAGCGGTGCGAATGCGAAGGACGCTGCAAGCGTCACGCTGGTCAATGTCTTCAGTTTCATCCTGGTGTCTCCTTGGAAATGGGGTCTCAGCCCCGATGAGCGCCTTGGGCGCCGACCGAATGAAACTTCGCGGACGCCTCCCGGCGAAAACCCGTTCCATTTTTGAATTCCGAGCCTTCATTTCAACTCATACGGAAGGTTTGATGGCTTATGCAAGTCACCTTTGCTGGATAAGGTCTATTCGCGGTAAATCTATCGTCAGGCCAGCCTCGATCGTGTCATCGAAACGGGCGAGCGCAACGGCGTAAACGCTTGGCGTTTGGTCGCCGCAGGAGGATAATGGCGGCATGATAACAGCAGATGACGAATTTCTGACGGGTCTGCCCGTCTTCCGACATTTCGAAGACGTGGCCGACCCGGCGCTTTATCGCGCCCTGCCGCCGGGATGGGCGCTGGCCATTGCCGATATCATCGATTCGACAGGGGCGATCGGCACCGGCAGATATAAGTCCGTCAACATGGCGGGCGCTGCGGTCATCTCAGGCATATCGAACAGCCTCGGGCGTCACGACCTGCCCTTCGTGTTCGGTGGCGATGGAGCCGCCGTTGCGGTGCCACCGAACGGGATATCCCTTGCGCGCACCGCCCTTTCGAACGTGCAGCGCTGGGTGGAGGACGATCTCGATCTTTCGATGCGTGTGGCGCTTGTTCCGGTGGAGGACATACGCAACAACGGCTTCGATGTGCGCGTCGCGCGCTTTCAGGCAAGCGAGGATGTTTCCTACGCCATGTTTTCGGGCGGCGGCAACAGCTGGGCCGAGGCGCGGATGAAGGAGGGGCAATATGCCCTGCCTACGGTTGCGACAGGCGGTCGGCCGGACCTGACCGGCCTTTCATGCCGCTGGAACCCCATTCCGGCGACCCATGGCAAGGTAGTGTCGATCATCGCCATGCCGGGACCCTCACTGGATATGCCGGCATTCCGCCAGCTGGTCATCGATCTCGTCGATCTGGCCACGCAGGACGCAAGACAAGGCCACCCCGTGCCGGAGGATGGGCCGAAACTGGGCTTCGTGCGGGAAGGCCTCGGTCTGGAAGCCAGGGCAGGTGCGGCCTATCACGATAGCTGGGGCAAGGTGCGCCGTTCGCTGCGCATTCTCGGCGAGAGCTTCCTCGTGAATTTCCTCGGCATGACGGGATTGTCGCTCGGACGGTTTAATGCGGATCGCTATCGTCGCTCGGTTGCCAGCAACACCGATTTCCGGAAATTCGACGATGGCCTGAAAATGACGGTTGATATCGACGCCGAGAGGCTCGAAAAGATCCGTGCGCGGCTGGAGCTGGGGCGCCTTTCCGGCACCTGCTATTTCGGCCTGCACGAGCAGGACGCCGCATTGATGACCTGTATCGTGCCCTCCCCGCTTTCGAAGGACCATATGCATTTCGTCGATGGTGCCGACGGTGGATATGCGGCTGCGGCAAGCCGCCTAAAGCAACAGATACAGGCTGCGTCTTCGCCCTGAGTGGCGCGGGCGACTTTTCACCGCATTAAATGCGAGCCACACGCCAAAAAAAGAAAAAACCGGCGTCATGCGCCGGTTTCAACGGAATGGCACCGCCGGGCCGTGGGATGGCCGTTAGATCAAGCGGCAGCAGTCTTGCTGCTCTTCTGCACCTGGCAATAAATCTCCTCGAGGGAAGCGAGGATTTTTTTGACGGATTCGGAATTGCTGGAATAATAGATGGTCTGAGCATCCCGTCTTGTTTTCACCAGCCGCTGTGCACGCAATTTCGAAAGATGTTGCGAGAGCGCGGACTGGCTGAGACCAACTTGGGAGGCGAGAACACCGACCGGCACTTCCGTATCCACCAGCGTGCACAAGATCATCAGGCGCTTGGGATTTGCCATCGCTGAGAGCAAGTCTGCAGCGGCGATGCTATGTTCCGACAGAGATTGGTTATCCATACGCTCAAGTCTCCTGATGACAGTCGGAAAGACCGTCATGGTGGCTATTATAGGTGGTCCAAAAGGTGTTTTTTATAATTCAGTCGATACGTTGTATATACCTAAATCTTGCTTATATCGTGTCCCCCTCCAAGACTATTCTTCATTGATCATTTACCTGGACATCTTGATCAAATTTTCAGACTTTCGCCTGTTTTTCGTCATTTTAGCAACAAACTGCTACATTCTCAGTAGTATTTGGAGCAAAAAACAATCAAAAATTGAGCACACAAATCTTGTCTTCCAATGTCTGGCTTCGTGACCACTACCTTACACCACCTTAAATTTAGCAAGGAGGTACAGAATCTAGTTTTACTTTGCGCAATTTTCTCAAAGTTTGCAATATGCTTTTTATTCGCAATTATTTTAATGCATAACTTATAATGTCTTGGGTATTCTTTTTCTTTATACCAGCATTAGGTAATACAAAAAGGCCTTCCGGTGAGGAAGGCCTTTCGTTTTCTCGACCAATGCGAGTGTTTCTCATTTCTTGCGGTGGCGAGTGAGGCCTGTCACAATTTCGTCTGCGGAAATCGTGCCTATAATTGCGCCATTATCGACAACACCGATCGCGCCGGAATGTTTCGAGAGCGCATCGAGGATATCGATCAGCGGCGATGTCGGACGGGCGGTGGCGGCCACGTTCAACCGGCCGTTTTGTTCGTCCACGCCTGGCTTCATCACGTCCGCGGCGGTCAACATGGAAATCGGGTTCATGTTCTGCACGAAATCCGCGACATATTGCGTAGCCGGTTGCTTGACGATCTGCTGCGGCGTGCCGCACTGGATGATACGCCCGCCCTCCATCATGGCGATGCGGTTGCCGATGCGGAATGCCTCGTCCAGATCGTGACTGACGAAGAGGATGGTTTTCTTCAAGCGGCTCTGGAACTCCAGAAGTTCGTCCTGAAGGCGGCTTCTGATGAGCGGGTCGAGCGCCGAGAACGGCTCGTCCATCAAGAGAATGGGCGCTCCGGTTGCGAAGGCGCGCGCCAGCCCCACGCGCTGCTGCATGCCGCCGGAAAGCTCCCCCACCTTGCGGTCAGCCCAGGCGGACAAGTTCACCAGCTCAAGCTGCTCGGCCACCATGCGCTTGCGCTCCGCTTCCGGCGTCCCGGAAAGCTCCAGCCCGAAACCGACATTGTCGGCAACGTTTCGCCAGGGCAGCAGGCCGAATTGCTGGAAGACCATCGAAACCGTATGCATGCGCAGATCGCGCAGCGCCTTCGCCGTCGCCCGATAGGGATCGACAAAACCGGACGCCGTCTTCACGCTGACATTGCCACGCACCACAGGCGCCAGGCCGTTAACGGCCCTGAGCAGCGTCGATTTACCGGAGCCCGAAAGCCCCATGAGCACGAGTATTTCGCCCTCATTTACCGAAAGCGAGGCATTCGCAACGCCGAGGACCAGTCCGGTCTGCTCGTTTATCTCGTCACGCGTGCTGCCCTTGTCGATCAGCGCCAGCGCCGCCTCGGGCCGGTCGCCGAAGACGATATCGACATTTCCGAAGATGATTGCATCACTCATAGATCATGCTCCGTGCCGGGAAGGCGGAAAAGTCGGTCGAGAACGATCGCCAATATGACGATGCACAACCCAGCTTCGAAGCCCATGGCGATGTTGACGGTGTTCAATGCGCGTACCACCGGCACCCCTAGGCCGTTGGCGCCGACGAGGGCGGAGATGACCACCATCGAAAGCGAAAGCATGATCGTCTGGGTAAGACCTGCCATGATCTGCGGCGCAGCGAAGGGAAGCTCCACCTTGCGCAGAACCTGCGACGGCGTGGCACCGAAGGCGATGGCCGCTTCTACCAGCGCCGGCGGCGTCGAAACGATGCCGAGACGGGTCAGGCGCACGGGCGCGGGAATTGCGAAGATGACGGTGGCGATAAGCCCGGGAACCATGCCGAGGCCGAACAGCACTAGCGCCGGAATGAGATAGACGAAGGTCGGAATGGTCTGCATCAAATCCAGCACCGGGCGCATGCCGGCATAGATCCATTTGCGCCGCGCCGCCAGTATTCCAAGCGGTATGCCGATGATCATGCAGACCGCGCTGGAGGCGAGAACGAGCGCCAGCGTTTCCGTCGTCGCCTTCCAGTACCCCAGATTGATGATGAACAGCAGACCAAGCGCCGTAAAGACCGGCATGCCGACCGACCGCCTTGTCCAGGCTGAAAGAGCCGTCACAATCGCGACGATGACCAGCGGATGCGGCGCCTGCAAAACGTAAAGCAGGGCGTTAATGACGCTTTGGAAAATGAAAGAAAGCCAATCGAAGAAAAAAGCGAGATTGCCGGTCAGCCAGTCAATGGCCTCCTTGGCATATCGGCCGACGGGCAGGCGGTTTTCAGGAGCGCTGAGCCATTCCACGGTAAGACAAGACCTTTCGTGAACCAGAGCAATTCCAGTAAAAATGCGTAACGGTTTTGGGCCCGGAATTGCAAAAAAATAAGAAGAACAGGCATTGAAGGTGATCCCGTTTCACCGGAAATGCCGCTAATGCAGAAACGACGGCCGGCAACAGCATTGCCGGACACCGGGATTGCGCGTGACCCCGGATGCGAGAAAAATTCGCGGACCGAGATCATGCAAAGGACATCGTAATTTCCTGCGGTATCCGGCCTGCTTACAAGGTTAGGCCGGATACATGCGTTATCTGCAACCTAGAGGCCCAAGGCCTTTTTGACGGCGGGCAAGGCGTCAGCGCTGCCATCCTTGGTCTTGACGTTGGCAAGCCAGGGTTCGATCGCGGCCGGGTTGGCCTTCAGCCAGGCAGTCGCCGCCGCTTCGCCCTCGAGGCCATCATTCAGGATCTTGCCCATGATCTCGTTTTCCATGGGCAGGGAGAATTCCAGGTTCTTGAGAAAGACACCAACATTCGGGCATTCCTCGGTGTAACCCTTGCGGACATTGGTGTAGATCGTCGCACCGCCGAGATTGGGGCCGAAAACCTCGTCACCGCCGGTCAGATAGGTCAGCTTGAAATTCGTATTCATGGGATGCGGTTCCCAGCCGAGGAACACGATCGGTTCGCCGGATTTCCCCGCGCGGGCAACCTGCGACAGCATGCCCTGTTCGGAGGATTCGACCACCTCGAAACTCTTCAGCCCGAAGGTGTCCTTGGCGACCATGTCGAGGATCAGGCGGTTGCCGTCATTGCCGGGCTCGATGCCGTAGATCTTGCCGCCGAGATCGCCGCTATGGGCCGCGATATCCTTGAAATCCTTTATGCCGAGTTCAGCACCCTTGGCATTGGTCGCGAGCGTGTATTTCGCGCCGGTCAGGTTTTCACGCAGCGTTTCAACCGACTTGTCGTCGCGGTAAGGCGCGATATCGCCTTCCATGGTCGGCATCCAGTTGCCGAGGAAGACGTCGATGTCCTTGTTTTTCAGGGATGTATAGGTAACGGGCACCGAGAGAAGCTTGACGTCGGTTTCATAACCGAGGCTCTTCAGCAGCACCGTGGCAGTCGCTGTGGTGGCAGTGATGTCGGTCCAGCCCACATCGGAAAAACGAACCTTGCCACAACTTGCCGGCTCCGCAGCGCCGGCTGCATTGAACGTCATGACGGAGATTGCTGCGGCCAAAGCCAGACAGCGACTTCTATTTGCAAACATCGCTTGCTCCCTTTTTTTCGTTCCCTTGCCATTATCAATATCTGCCGGACACAATCAACTCGCGTGCATTTGCGTGCTTTGGCCCGCCGTTTGCGACACGACGATGAAAATCTCCGGCTTTTTAGTCCGCGATACGGACAGCTGCGGCATGCGGAAATCTGTGTTTTTCCCGTTGCGGCACTTTTCAACCCGACCCTTCGCCGTCAAAAGACGCGAAGGTGTACAGGGAGTGGACGATGGCAAAACTCTATTTCAATTATGCGGCGATGAACGCCGGCAAGTCGACCATGTTGTTACAGGCATCCTATAATTATCACGAGCGCGGCATGCGCACGTTGATTTTCACGGCCGCCTTTGACGACCGGGCCGGCTTCGGCCGGGTCGCGTCGCGCATCGGCCTGTCCTCCGACGCACGGACCTTCGACGCAAACACCGATATCTTCTCCGAAGTGGAGGCCCTGCATGCCGAAGCGCCCGTAGCCTGCGTTTTCATCGATGAAGCCAACTTCCTGTCCGAACACCATGTCTGGCAGCTTGCCGGTATTGCCGACCGGTTGAACGTTCCGGTGATGGCCTACGGCCTGCGCACGGATTTTCAGGGCAAGCTTTTCCCGGCCTCCAGGGAACTACTCGCCATTGCCGACGAGCTTCGCGAAATCCGCACCATCTGCCATTGCGGCCGCAAGGCGACGATGGTCGCCCGTTTCGACAATGAAGGAAATGTGGTCAAGGAAGGCGCGCAGATCGATGTCGGCGGCAACGAAAAATACGTCTCCTTCTGCCGCCGCCACTGGGTCGAAACGGTCAAGGGCGACTGACCGTCTGCGGCCGGTTGCCGCATTTGATTTTTCGCAAGGATGGCTCCCCTGCTCCTGCGCTAAGACCATGCGGACACATTCGCGTGGATGTGCTTTCTCTCAGGAGCAAAAGATATGCACAACAAAACTGCCACCGTCGCCAGCCTTGCCATCGCTGCTGCCCTCCTTGCCTTTCCCGCCCTGTCGGCCGAAATCGAGGTGAAGATGCTCAACAAGGGCAGCGATGGCCAGGCGATGGTCTTTGAACCGGCAACCGTCAAGGCAGCTGTCGGCGACGTCATTTCCTTCGTGCCCGTCGACAAGGGTCATGATGCGGCTGCCGTCAAGGAAATGCTTCCCGAGGGCGTTGCGGACTTCAAGGGCAAGATGAACGAGACGGTGAAACTGACCGTCGAGAAGGACGGCGCATACGTCGTCAAATGCACGCCGCATCTCGGCATGGGCATGGTCGCCCTCGTTGTGGTCGGCGATGCCGCACCGGCCAATCTGGATGCCATAAAGACCGGCAAGCTGCCGAAAAAGGCGCGGGAGCGGCTGGACGCCGAAATTGCCAAGCTCGGTCTGTAACCGCCTGTCACCTTGTCCAGGCGATACATGCTCCGCGCGTAGTCCAGGAACTCGGGAACGAGCCGCGCGGACCGCAGGTTGAGAAAAGTTTCGCAATCATGTTGTATCCCGGTGGGTAGGGACATATCTGGAAGACAGTAAACGACCGCGGTTGTTGCGAAGCGCCAAAAGGCGCATGGCCGAAACGCGGTTGTTCCTTCCGGCGTTCAGCCCCACGGGCAGAGGAGACTATGACGACATGATCGACCGGATAACCGCTTTGATTCAGGCAGCCTTCAACGCCATCGGCAAGGCCGCCGGTCTCGTCGTAGCCTGGCTTCTGTGGCCTTTCATGGCCGCCCACGGCTGGTACCGCGACCGCAACTGGATCATCAAGGGTCCGATCGCTCTGGTGCTCATCCTTCTGGCCGGCTTTTACGGATACTTCTTCTGGCAAACGCAGGTCTGGACGAATTTCGACCCGGATTATATTTCCCGTTACAAGCTTGCCGAACGCGCGGTGCCGCCCGGGCAGGAATTGCCGGCTGCAACACCCACGGCCGCCGCCGGCGCCACCGGTGCTGCCGCAAACACCTCCGCACCGGTATGCCAGCGCTCAGCCATCGTCGATGCCGCCGCCGACCTTACCGATTTCAACGTCAATCAGAATGCATGGATTTCCTCCATGCTGCTCTATCGTCTCGGCCTTTTCGGCATGGACTGGGACAGCACGCCATTTCTGGACAACAAGGCGTCCTTCCAGCGCGGCGTGAACCAGGCGGTGCGCCGCACCGCGGTGGAACTGGTGGATACGCTCGGTCGCGTTCGCGGAACCTCCGGTATCAACAACAATCTCCAGGAAGCGCGCGGGAACATGCAGTTCAGCGAATATTCCTGGTATTTCGGCCTCGATCCGTTTGGCCCCAAAACACCGACACCGAGCTACTATCGCGCCGCCATCCGCAGCTTCCAGGCATTTAACGGTGAACTCACCGCCTGCAAGGCCGTCTTCGATACCCGCGCCGATAACCTCATCCAGTTCATCGACCGCATTGCCGGCGATATCGGCTCGACATCGGCCATTCTGCGCGAGCGTTCGGAAAACTATAATGGCGGCTGGTTCGACACTCGCGCCGACGACCGTTTCTGGTTCGCCTATGGCCAGCTCTATGGTTATTACGGCGTGCTGTCGGCAGCCGGATCGGACTTCGCGCAGGTTATTCGCGAACGCAATCTGACCAATCTGTGGAATGACACCCTGGGGCAGACCCGTGCGGCGCTACGCATCCAGCCGGCAATCATTTCCAACGGCGACGAAAGCGGTTGGATCATGCCCTCGCACCTTGCCACCATGGGATTTTATGTTCTGCGCGTTCGCTCCAACCTCGTCGAGCTTCGCTCCGTTCTCGACAGGTAAGTCAACGGCTTGGACCGGCATGAAAATCAGCTTATCAGGCCAAGGCGTATTGTCTTGGCCACCAGCTGCGCGCGGTTGACGCAATCGAGCTTGCGAATGGCGTTGTTCATATAGGTATTGACGGTGTGCTCCGAGATGGACAGAAGCTCGGCAATCTCCACGGAGGTCTTGCCCTGCGCAGTCCAGCGGACCACGTCGAGTTCCCGCTTCGTCAGTGGTGAGGGGAGTTTTGAGCCTGCACGACAAAGCCGGTCATAGGCCTCCAGGGCGTGAAGGGCGATCATGCACAGCTCGTTCAGCGAACCCTGCGACAGGACATCGCAATCGCCCGCGAAATTCATCAGATGCCGGTTTCCGTCCATGCCGTTCACCGGCACCAGAAGACCGGAGGTGATGCCCATGCCGCGCAGCAGGGTTGAGACTTCCAGCAGCGAGCCGCAGTTGATGTCCTTATCGTCAAGAGACCAGTATTGCGGCATCATCGATGAAGCGCCGCGCTTTATGACGGGACAATCTGCAAGTTCACCGTCCCGGGTCATCGCATTCACCACCCACACCGGCAGGCTGCTTTCCACCACTATCGGCAGGGCATAGGCATTGCGAATGCTCGGCAGCTTCAGCAAGGTCACGTAGGAATAACTGAACGCCTGCATCACCTGCTGCAGCGCCGCCAGCCATTGGGGTCTGTCAATGGCAGCCGAAAGGTCGCGGCAAAGTCTGGCCTGGCGCTCCGTCTTTGGCATTCAGGCGCCACCCGGCGGTGGGCGCAGGACACCCAGAAGCGACGACCAGGCGGCATGGGCAAACAGTGTTGCAACCTTCATATCGGGCGGACCACCTTGACTAAAGTGCCGGTTTTTCGGGTTTATCCTTCGGCTTGGCCATCAATTTCTCCAGGAAACCGAGCATGACCGCCGAGACGACAAAGGCCAGATGGATGATGGTGAACCACATCAACTGGCTGTCCGTATACTGACTGGCGTTGAGGAATATCTGTAGCAGGTGGATCGACGAAATCGCCACAATCGACGATGCGACCTTGATTTTCAGGCTGCCGGCATCAAGCTTGCCCAGAAACGAAACCTCGTCATCCGCCTCATCGAAACGGCTGACGAAATTCTCATAGCCGGAGATCATCACCATGACGATAAGGCTCGCGACCAGCGCCGCATCGATCAGCCCGAGCATGGCGAGGATCATGTCCGATTCGTCGTAAGTGAAAACGTTTTTGGCGACCTTCAGGAACTTCAGCACGAAGGAAAATGCATAAACCGCCAGCGCCGCAACGAGCCCGAGATAAAACACGACAAGCAGCCAGCGGCTGGAGAGAATGATCCGCTCGACGAGCAGTTCAAGTGACTTCATTTCCGTATCCGATTACTTTTTCGTATATTGTTGGAACATGCATTCTTCCGCCATCTAAACTGGCTGCGAATATCCTAGCAAGCGTCAATGTCGGGACTTTGGCCGGAACCCGGCATTTTCGGGCCTCTCCACCGATCCGGATGCAGTCTCACGGAGCGTCACATTTTTGCCACGCACCGTTATGCTTTAAAACATGATGATAAAAGTCATATATAATATGTTGACAGTTATGATCATGTTTTTTAGTCCTCAGCAATCGGCTTGCCCGTAACAAATCAAAACAGTTTCAGCCGCGACAGCAAGCGCGGCGCGTTTTTGCGCGCCATAGCTTCTGCGCGCGCCTATCCGGGGGTATTTAATGTCCATCTCGCGCACACATTCGGCGCTGTTTTTGTGCACTGCCATGTCTCTTCTGCCCTTTGCCGGACCTGCGCAATCGCAGGATGCCGCGTCGCAGACCAACGACACCACCACTCTGGAGAAGATCGTGGTCAAGGGCAAGCGCGTCAAAAGCGCGAATGCAGCCGCCGACACACCGCTTGCAAGCCAGACGACGGCGGAAGACATCAGGAAGAAAGACATCGGCAGCATCAAGGACCTCGGAAACTCCACCGAGCCGGGTGCCGATTATGTGGATGCCAAGCCCGGCAGGCCCGGCGGCCTGTTCATTCGCGGTCTGGGCGGCGCCCGTGTCGTGACCCTGATCGACAATATTCCCGTTCCCTTCTTCAACAATTTCGCCCGTCAGGGACAGGCCACGACGACCCTGAGTGATACCAGTTCGAGCTTTGATTTTTCATCGCTTTCCACGGTTGACGTTGTACGCGGCGCCGATTCCAGCCGCATCGGTTCCGGCGCCCTTGGCGGCGCACTCGTTCTGCGCACGCTTGAGCCGGAAGACCTGATCGGTGAAGGCAAGGACTGGGGCGGTGTTGCCAAGACCACCTATGACAGCGAGGACAGAAGCGTCGGCGGATCGCTCGCCGTTGCAAAGAAGATCGAAAACACCTCGGTTCTGTTCCAGGGCTCCTACAAGCGCGGCAACGAAACGGACAATAAGGGCTTCGCCGATATCTACGGAACCCGCCGCACCAAGCCCAACCCGGCAGATACCTACGAAAGCAACCTGATGTTCAAGATCCGCCAGGATCTGGAAGGCGGCCACCGCATCGGGCTTACGGCCGAGCGCTATTCATTGAGAGATCGCAGCGACATGCGAACCCTGCAAGGCGTCAGCGTATCGGGATCGACTTACCGTATTGGCGACTACAGCGGCTACGAGGATACGGAGCGCGACCGCGTATCGCTCGATTACGAATATGAAGCGCCGTCGACAGACAGCCTGATCGATGCAGCCAATCTGTCGCTCTACTGGACGCGCCTCTCCAAGGAATCCGGCGCTGGCAACCGGCTGACCAACAACTCGCTCTATATCCGCGAAGACAGCATGCGCAACAGCGCTTTCGGCATCGTCGGCGGCCTTGAATCCGGTTTCGAACTCGGCGGCGTGCAGCACACCGTGCGCTTCGGCGGCAACGCCATGACAACCGATTTCAGCCAGGCGCTTTATGCCAACACAGGCGGAGTGACCTCATCGTCACAGTCGGACATGCCTGACGTGAGCGGCAAGAGCCTTGGCCTCTATCTCGATGACGAAATCGCGTTTGGAAACGGTTTCAGGCTGACCCCCGGACTGCGCTTCGATTCCTACGATTACGATCCGGATGGCTCGGTATCCAGCAACAGCGGTTACAACACCTTCGGCCTGCCAAGCGGCAATAGCGGTTCGCGCTTCTCGCCGAAGCTGCTCGCCACCTACGACGTGACACCGGAATTGCAGCTCTTCGCACAATGGTCGATGGCCTATCGCGCTCCGACCATCAACGAGCTTTATCTGAACTTCTCGAATATCAGCTCCGGTTATGCCGTGGTCGGCAACTCCGCACTCAACCCCGAAACCAGCAACGGCTTTGAAATCGGCGCCAATTACGCATCCGGCGATCTGACGGGGAGCCTGACGCTGTTCCACAACAAGTACAAGAACTTCATCGAGCAATACACGACCTCGACGACGCTGTTCCCCGGCTTCGGCGGCAGGGGCAACGGATCGCTCTTTACCTATCGCAACCGCAACAATGTTGAAATCTCCGGCGTGGAAGCCAAGGTCCGCAAGGAACTCGCAAACGGCTTCTTCGCCCATGCGTCGCTTGCTTATGCTTATGGCAAAGACACAGACAGCAACGAATTCATCCGCACGGTGGCGCCGTTCAAGTCCGTCCTCGGCGTCGGCTACGCACAGGAGACATGGGGCACGGAATTCACCGGCATCTTCTCCTCGCATATGCGTGACGACAAGGTGGCCACAACCTACGACGCGCCCGGTTACGGCATCTTCAACCTGACCGGCTGGTGGGAACCGGAACAGACCAAGGGCCTGCGTATTCAGGCCGGCGTCTACAACCTGTTCGACAAGCAATACTGGAACGCCGTCGGCGTCCGTGACGTCAACCCCAATGCCGTCAGCACCGTCAACCAGCCTGTCGACTTCTATACGGAAGCGGGACGCACCTTCAAAATCTCTCTGACCCAGAAATTCTGAACCCGGTCGGAACATCATCTCCAGTCGGGGCGGCCTTCGGGTCGCCCCCTTTTTATCAGCGGCAGTAGAGATAACCTCCCTTTCGCTCCAGCACGTCGAGATGCAGGTGATCCTGATGGGTCGCGTCGCTGCCGGGGGAAAGAACGGTTCGGAAGAACAGGCAGGCGGCGGCTGTGATCGTCCGCTGGAAGGCACCTTCCACCGTTCCATCCTCGCCGCGCGGCTTCATCACCAGCGGATCGCCCTTGTCAAAGGAAATGGTGGAAATGTCGACAGCATTGCCCTTGGCATGTTCGGAAATCTTGCCGGTTTCGGCACTGTTGCGGTTGCGGCAAATATAGGTCGAGGCATTGGCAATCGCCGTTACCTTTTTGTCCGGCAGGGCGAGAGCCGCAGCCGGCAGCATCATCTCCTTTGTCCAGCGCGATAGCGCAAGGGCCGTTTCGCAGCGCATGGTGCCAGATGGTTCAAGCTTGATGCCCGGCAGCACCACGGAAAGCTCGATCGGCGCTTCGATACCGCACCCCTGCTCGTCGTCGCGGATCGGCTCGAGCTCTTTGAATTCCGCGCCGATTTCCTTCAATGCGCCAAGGCAGGCCTGAAGCTCTGCCGGGTCTTCCGGCTTCACAGGCTCCGGCGGTTTTTCCTCGGGTTTCGTTGCTTCGACAACCGGAGTTACCGTCTCGCCGCCGTTTTGCCCCTTGTCATCTTTCTTCTTGTCCTCGGCACCCTTCCCTTCCGCGTCGGATTTTCCTTCTTCAGGCGGTTGCGGCTTGGGGGTCGGCTTCGGTGTGTCTTCGGGCGTTTGCGCGCCCTTATCGGCCGGCTTTTCCGTTGTGGCAGGTGCTTGCTGTTCGCCAGGCTTCGGCTGTGGCACCGGCACCTGTGGCGGCGGTTCGGAAGCGGAAATAAGGGCGAGACTCGTCATCAGAAGACACAGGCGATGAAGCATTTTCCGGGGCACTCCTGACTGTTTCGGCAGGACAGGAACGCAACTCGCGCCGGTAAGGTTCATTCCGTCGCCGGAATCCGCTTGCCAAGGCGAATTGTGCAGGCTAACAATTTTCCCATGAACATCGTGTCTATGAACATTGCTAACTGGTGGTGGAGCAGCTTTACGCGGCCTTGACCAGTCATGTCTTCAGACAAAGTCCAAGCCGCCCGAATTTTCAGGCGGCTTTTTTGTTATTCTGCCGCCTGTCATCGGGCCTGAAAAACGGGAAGTGCGAAAGAAATGGTAACGATCATTCAGGATGACGGAGCGGAAACCTACGAGACGAAAGGCGGCATAAAGGTCAGCCGAAAGCGTCGCGCCGCCGAATATGCCAGCGCCATCGACAACTACATCGAAAAGCTCGATGCCCATCGCGGCGCGGTTTTCTCGTCCAACTACGAATATCCGGGCCGCTACACGCGCTGGGATACGGCCATCATCGATCCGCCGCTCGGCATTTCCTGCTTCGGTCGCCAGATGTGGATCGAAGCCTATAACGGCCGCGGCGAAGTGCTGCTCGACCTCATCACCGAAAAGCTGAAGGCGACGCCCGATCTGACGCTGGGCGCATCCTCCGTCCGCCGTCTGGACCTCACGGTCAACGAGCCGGACCGCGTCTTTACGGAAGAAGAACGCTCGAAAATCCCGACCGTCTTCACGGCGCTGCGCGCCATCGTCGACCTGTTCTATTCGAATGCGGATTCGGCCATCGGCCTGTTCGGCGCCTTCGGTTACGATCTCGCTTTCCAGTTCGACGCGATCAAGCTTTCGCTCGCGCGCCCGGAAGACCAGCGCGACATGGTGCTTTATCTGCCTGACGAAATTCTCGTCGTGGACCATTATTCCGCCAAGGCCTGGATCGACCGTTACGATTTCGAGAAGGACGGTGTAACGACGGACGGCAAGTCCTCAGAGATCGCGCCCGATCCCTTCAAGACCACCGACACGATCCCGCCCAAGGGCGATCACCGTCCCGGCGAATATTCCGAGCTGGTGGTGAAGGCCAAGGAAAGCTTCCGACGCGGCGATCTGTTCGAGGTCGTTCCCGGCCAGAAGTTCATGGAGCGCTGCGAAAGCAATCCATCGGCGATCTCCCGCCGCCTGAAGGCGATCAACCCTTCGCCCTATTCCTTCTTCATCAATCTCGGTCATCAGGAATATCTGGTCGGTGCTTCGCCGGAAATGTTCGTGCGCGTCTCCGGCCGTCGCATTGAGACCTGCCCGATTTCAGGCACCATCAAGCGTGGCGACGACCCGATTGCCGACAGCGAGCAGATCCTGAAGCTGCTGAATTCGAAGAAGGACGAGTCCGAACTGACCATGTGCTCGGATGTGGACCGCAATGACAAGAGCCGCGTCTGTGAGCCGGGTTCGGTGAAGGTCATCGGCCGCCGCCAGATCGAGATGTATTCGCGCCTCATCCACACGGTCGACCACATCGAGGGCCGTCTGCGCGACGACATGGATGCCTTCGATGGCTTCCTCAGCCACGCCTGGGCCGTCACCGTCACCGGCGCACCGAAGCTCTGGGCCATGCGGTTCATTGAAAGTCATGAAAAGAGCCCGCGCGCCTGGTATGGCGGTGCAATCGGCATGGTCGGTTTCAACGGCGACATGAATACCGGGCTTACGCTGCGCACCATCCGTATCAAGGATGGCATCGCGGAAGTCCGCGCCGGTGCGACGCTTCTCAATGATTCCAATCCGCAGGAAGAAGAAGCCGAAACCGAACTGAAGGCATCCGCCATGATCGCGGCCATTCGCGATGCAAAAGCTACAAACTCGGCCGCCACCAAGCGCGATGCCGCCAAGGTGGGCACCGGCGTCAAAATCCTGCTGGTCGATCACGAAGACAGTTTCGTGCACACGTTGGCGAATTATTTCCGCCAGACGGGCGCCACGGTTTCCACCGTCAGAACGCCGGTTGCAGCGGAGGTCTTCGACCGCTTCCAGCCCGATCTCGTCGTGCTCTCGCCCGGACCGGGCAGCCCGACGGATTTCGACTGCAAGGCGACGATCAAGGCCGCCCGCGCCCGCGAGTTGCCGATCTTCGGCGTGTGCCTCGGTCTTCAGGCGCTGGCGGAAGCCTATGGCGGCGAACTTCGCCAACTTGCGGTACCAATGCACGGCAAGCCCTCACGCATCCGCGTGCTGGAGCCAGGCCTGGTCTTCTCCGGACTCGGCAAGGAAGTGACCGTGGGTCGCTACCACTCGATCTTCGCCGACCCTTCCACCCTTCCGCGTGATTTCATCATCACCGCGGAAAGTGAAGACGGCACGATCATGGGCATCGAACACGCCAAGGAACCGGTAGCCGCCGTTCAGTTCCACCCGGAATCGATCATGACTCTCGGCCAGGATGCCGGCATGCGCATGATCGAGAACGTCGTGGTGCATCTCACCCGCAAGGCGAAAACCAAGGCAGCGTAAACATCCTGCATCGGCGGCGTCACTTCGGCGCCGCCGGGCAAGCCTCAAACAGCGCGACTTCGAGATCGCCTGCTGCCTAGCTACGCGGCAGCGATGTGGAAATGCACAGCGCGAATTTCTTCAAAAGTTGCATGTCGAAGTGGCCTTCCCGGCGCAACATCCACGTCAGCGCTTCGTTTGCCGTCCAAGGCTTCTTGTAGGGCCGAACCGAGGTTACGGCGTCATAGACATCGCAGATCGCCGCAATGCGCGCGTGAAGACTGATCTCGTTTCCGGCGCAGCCGCTGGGATAACCGCCGCCATCAATGCGCTCGTGATGATTGAAGCAGACATCCAGAACCATGGCCGGCATCTGCTCGTTGCGAGACAAGATATCCCGGCCGAACGTTGGATGAAGATTGATGATTTCCCGCTCGGTGGCGCTTAACCCTTCCGCCTTGTTGAGGATCGACGAAGGAATTTCCACCTTGCCGATATCGTGCAGCAGGCCGCTGATGCCGAGCAGATCAACCGTTTCCTTGTCCAGCCCGAGATAATTGCCAAAATGGATCATCAACCCGCTGACGGAAACCGAATGCACGAAGGTCGTCTCGTCCTTCGACTTCAACCGGGTAACCCCGATGAAAATCGCCGGGTTCGACTGGACCGCATCGGAAATCTTGCCGGCCGCCGCTGTCATGCCCTTGAGGGAGACGCAGCCACCGGCTTCGGCAACGGCAAATGTCTCGGCAATGGCATCGGCGGCGGAGCGCACGGCATGGGTGATGGCAGCCATGGTTTCGGGGCCATTGTTTAATCGCGGCGGGACGGTTCCAGAGTACGGCCTACCCTCGATATCGTTTCCCTTGGCCGTATTGATGATGATGCTTTCAGCGCCGCTCAATTTCAATTGACGCATCAACTCTTCATGGCGCAGAAGAAATCGATATCGCTGCAAAAATCCGCTGTTCGAAAGCGCTCCCTCGACCGCTTCGATAAACATGCCAACCGTCAATTGCTGGGTAGAAATTCGTTTGAGCATCAGACGCTTTTATTTTCCTTCCCGGGAATGGTAACCTCCGCTGGCAATTGCTGAAAAGACCGGAACCAACCGGTATCCCTCCAAGGGTAAGTTACGCATTCCTAACATTGTTCAATTTTGGAACTTAAACATAAGATAGCACGAATATGAAAATTTTTTACTCTGGATATATTTAAAACGCAAAGAATCAATTCGATTAAGCCAAGAAACAACCTAAGAATGTAAATACTGAAAATTCTCGCGAACGACGTAAACCAGGAGCCGAAGAAAAGCCGCATGAATTCGAAACTTGAAACGCGCATCGATCAGGGTACGGGCCGTGAACCGGCAGATATAGTTCTCAAGGGCGGACGATTCTTCGACCTCGTAACTGGAGAACTTGTTGCCTCCGACATCGCCATCTGCGGCGATACCATCGTTGGAACTTGCGAAAGCTACAAGGGTCGCCGGGAAATCGACATTTCGGGGAAAATCGTCGTTCCAGGTTTCATCGATACCCATCTCCACATCGAATCATCGCTGGTCACGCCGCACGAATTCGACCGCTGCGTTCTGCCCTACGGCGTTACCACCGCCATCTGCGACCCGCATGAGATCGCCAATGTTCTGGGCGCGGAGGGGCTTCGGTTCTTCCTGGACAGTTCCATGGAAACCATCATGGACATCCGCGTGCAGCTCTCGTCCTGCGTGCCCGCAACCCATCTGGAAACCTCGGGCGCCGATCTGCCGATCGAAAAACTGCTGCCGTTCCGTGATCATCCGAAGGTTATCGGCCTTGCCGAATTCATGAATTTTCCGGGTGTCATCCACAAAGACCCGGTATGCATGGCAAAACTCGAAGCCTTTCAGGGACAGCATATCGACGGACACGCGCCGCTTCTGTCGGGAACGGCGCTGAACGGATATCTGGCAGCCGGCATCCGCACCGAACATGAGTGCACCAGTGCTGCCGAGGCTTTGGAAAAGATCCGCAAGGGCATGCATATTCTCGTGCGCGAAGGCTCGGTCTCAAAAGACCTGCACGCCCTGATGCCTGTTATCACCGAGCGTCTGTCGCCTTATCTTGCGCTTTGCACCGATGACCGCAACCCCCTCGACATCGCCGAACAGGGTCATCTCGATTATATGATCCGCACTGCAATCGCCAACGGCGTGGAACCGCTCGCCATCTACCGCGCCGCCTCGATTTCCGCCGCAAAGGCCTTCGGCCTGCGCGATCGCGGTCTTATCGCACCGGGCTGGCGTGCCGACCTCGTGGTGATCGACACCTTGCAGAACTGCAAGGCCGGTATGGTCTTCTCCGGCGGCCGTATCGTCGACGACGCGCTGTTTGCCACCCGCAAGCCGGTCGCGCCCGTCGGTCTTGACAGCGTCAAGGCAAGACCCGTGCTCGCCGCCCATTTCGGCGTGCCGGTCGCGCAAGGCGAGACCCCGGTGATGGGGGTGCTCCCCGGCAAGATCATCACCGAACATCGCCGCTACACGCTGCCGACGGACGGCAACCAGACGACTGTCGATCTCGCAAACGACATCATCAAGGTCGCCGTCATCGAGCGCCATGGCAAGAACGGCAACCACGCCAACGGCTTCGTGCAGGGCTTCGGGCTGAAGAAGGGCGCCATCGCCTCCACTGTCGGTCATGACAGCCACAATATCTGCGTTGTCGGCGTTAACGAGGACGACATGGCGCTGGCCGCCAACCGGCTCGGCGAAATCAAGGGCGGTTTCGTGGTAGTCGAAGACGGCAAGGTGACGGGCGAGATTGCGCTCCCGGTCGCCGGGTTGATGAGCCTCGAACCTTACGAAACGGTGCGAGACACGCTCCACACCCTGCGAAAGGCAGCCTATGCGCTCGGCACGACGCTCGAGGAGCCCTTCCTGCAGGTGGCTTTCCTGCCGCTACCCGTCATCCCGCACCTGAAGATTTCCGACATGGGCATGGTGGATGTGGATCGGTTTGCACTGATCTGACGATGGAGTTTATCGGCTGGAAACAGCGTAATCTGCTTATGCCGCGTTTCTGAGACGGCGCGAGCCGTCTCAGGTTTTCGTTTCTGCAGGCCAGGTCACGTAATAATATTTGTCCGCGACCCTGCCAAAATAGGCGTGGCGCAAGTTCCCGGAATAAGCATAAAAGAGCCGAGCGACGTCCGCATGAAAATGCCGGTTAAGACAAGGCGAAACGGACGGATTGCTAAATCGGCTGACTTACAGCATCGGCAAGTCATGAATGCGATGGCAGCAGCTTGCGGAAATAAACCACCCGTTCGGTCTCCTCAAACCCCAGCGCCGCATGCATGCGGTGTGAATCGATATTGGCAATATCGGCATCGGAGGCAAGCTCGCTCACACCCTTGCTGATCGCCCAGCGGGTGACCTCGGCGATCAATGCCGCGGCAACGCCCTGACCGCGGAATTCTTCTTCCACATAAACGCCTTCGAGAAACGCAACAGGCGAGGTATCGCATCCGTTGACATAATCCCGCCGGAGGCTGACGTCGGCAAAACCGATGGCCATTCCGACCAGATCATAGGCAATGAAACCGGCGTCGTTGTCGGAGAGGTTCTGCAATTCCGCCCTGTGTTCGGCAACGGAGGCATCGGGCCATAAACGGTGGCGCAAAAGGGACCAGTCGTCCAGAAATGCTGCGGCGTCCCTGATGGAAAATTGCAGGCTCAAGCGACGACCCCGCAAAACACGTCCAACCCCTCAAGCTTCACGATTCCGGCGTCGAACAGCGGCTCAAAACCCGGCATCGGCAGGATATCCGTGACCTCCATACCCTTCGGGACAGGAAATTCCACCGCCTCACGGGTCAGGTTGAAAACGAACAGCAGCTTTTCGTCACCCTTGTGGCGCGTGAAGGCCAGCACGTCGAGATTGGTCTTGATGAAGTCCATATCGCCGTCGCGCAATGCTCCATGGGCTTTGCGAAAGGACAAGACCGCGCGGTAGTGGTTAAGAACCGAGTCCGGCTTGCGCTCCTGCGCATCCGCCGCCTGCATGGCGTGGACATAGGGCACCGGCAGCCACGGCTTTTCCGCGCTTGAAAAACCCGCATTCGGCTTGCCGGTTTCCCACACCATCGGCGTGCGGCACCCGTCACGCCCCTTGAAGGCGGGCCAGAAGCGAATGCCGTAGGGGTCACGCAAATCCTCGAAGGCCAGTTCGGCCTCGGTCAGGCCCAGCTCCTCACCCTGATACAGACATATCGAGCCGCGCAGGCTGGCGAGAACGCAGATGGCGAGCTTCGCAACCCGCGTCTGCTCCTCGGAGCCTTCGGAAAACCGGCTCAGATGGCGCACCACATCGTGGTTGGAAAAGGCCCAGCACACCCAGCCATCCGTCACCACCTTGCCAAAGGTCTCGACCGAGCCCCGCAGGTGTTTTGCGCTGAAATCCGGGCCAAGCAGATCGAAGGTATAGCACATGTTGAGTTTGTCATTGCCGGATGTGTAGGCCGCGACCGTCTTCAGCGAGCGTGCGCCGTCCCCCACCTCGCCCACGGTGGCGCGGCCCTCATATTCATCGAGAAGCGCGCGGAAGCGCTGGAGGAAGGCCACGTTTTCCGGCCGCGTCTTGTCGTAGAGATGATCCTGCATGCCGTAAGGATTGACGTCGGACGCATCGAGGCCAAAGCTTTCGTCGTCCAAAAGCGGCGGGTTGTCGCGCAACAGCTTGTCGTGGAAATAGTGATTGACGGTATCGAGACGAAAACCGTCCACGCCGCGATCGAGCCAGAACCGTACGGTTTCCAGAAGCGCATCCTGAACATCCGGATTGTGAAAATTGAGATCCGGCTGCGAGGCGAGAAAGCTGTGCATGTAATATTGCTTGCGCACG
Source organism: Agrobacterium tumefaciens (assembly GCF_013318015.2). Classification (NCBI taxonomy): domain Bacteria; kingdom Pseudomonadati; phylum Pseudomonadota; class Alphaproteobacteria; order Hyphomicrobiales; family Rhizobiaceae; genus Agrobacterium; species Agrobacterium tumefaciens. The sequence continues at coordinate 1,887,027 of NZ_CP115841.1, forward strand.
CCATCCCATTCCCATGCCGGCCCTCCGAAAACGGAAAGCCAGTTGGTGGGCGCCGTGCCATCCGGTTTGGGATTGGCCCAAACATACCAGTCCGCCTTGCTGTTGATGCGGCTTGCACGGCTGTCCACGAACCAGGGATGCTTATCGGATGTATGCGAAATCACCTGGTCGATGATGACTTTCAGCCCCAGCCGGTGCGCCTCGGCCATCAATGCATCGAAATCGGCAAGCGTGCCGAACATCGGATCGACATTGCAATAATCGGAAACGTCATAGCCCATATCGGCCATGGGGGAGGTAAAGAAAGGCGAGAGCCAGATGGCATCGACGCCGAGCGAGGCGATGTAGGACAGCCGCTTCGTCACCCCGGCAAGATCGCCGTAACCGTCGCCGGTCGTGTCCTGAAAGGATCGCGGATATACCTGATAGATCACCGCCCCCTTCCACCAGTCCGATTGCGCTTGGGATTTGTGGACCGGGGCATGGGTTGTCGGCATGAGCGATCTCCTGATGAGGGTTGGTCCGAGAATATAAAGCAGCTGTCCCTGCGTAAACCGGAACTTCGCAAATGCCCAAAATCACCGCGAAGCGGGCTTGTCAGGCACCTCCTGTCGTCGTAATCCCGAAGGTAAAGCAAGTGGAGGATGACGGCGTGGGCGGACGGTTTCTGTCGATTGGCGAATGTATGGTGGAACTGTCGCAGGCCGGAAACGGGCTGCTGCGCAAGGGTTTTGCCGGTGATACCTTCAATACGGCATGGTATGCACGTGCCTGCCTGCCAGAAGACTGGTCCGTCGATTATTTCACCGCACTCGGCGACGATCCTCTTTCGCAGGACATGCTGGCCTTCATTGCAGATGCCGGTATCGGCACGGAAAAAATCCGCCGCATCAAGGGCGGCACACCCGGCCTTTACCTCATCAACCTCAAGGATGGTGAGCGCACCTTCAGCTATTGGCGCAACGCCGCCGCAGCAAGGCAACTCGCAGCAGATGCGGACCACCTGCGCAAGACGGTTGAAAGCGCCGACGTCATCTATTTTTCTGGCATCACGCTCGCCATTCTCGCCTCGCCGCACGATGTCGATACTTTCTTTGCGGAACTGCGCCGCGCCAAGGCAGCGGGCAAGCCCGTGGTCTTCGACCCGAACATCCGCCCGCGCCTCTGGTCCGACAAGGACACGATGCTGGAGACGATTACCAACGGCGCACGCGCCGCAACGCTGGTAATGCCAAGTTTCGATGACGAAGCCAGCCATTTCGGCGACACATCCGTCGAGGCCACAATCGAGCGTTACCGTGCACTCGGCGTCGCCAACATCGTCGTCAAGGATGGCGCAAAGGGTGCGACACTCGATTTCAGCGGCGCACGCAGCCACGCTCCGGCGGTAGAAGCCGTGGATGTGGTGGATACGACAAGTGCAGGCGACAGTTTCAACGGCGCGTTTCTCGCCCGATATGTAACCGGCAGTTCGCCGCACGACGCCGCCGTCTTTGCCGCACGGGCAGCGGCAACCGTCATCGGCCATCACGGCGCGCTGATCAGCCCCGAGCTTCTTCCGCTGGTCGGATGATGCCAGACGGAACCGGCTTCCTGATACCTGTGCTTGTCACAGGGATGACCAGGAGCGTGCATTACGGACAGAGCAAGCTTGTGTGTGCAAAGGACACTTCTCTACCCTCATCCGCCCTGACATGATCCTGTAACACGCACGCCGCATATACGGGCGGAAGCCGGGTGGTGGGGAATCGCCCGCGCGCAGTCGAGCAGGATCGGTGTTTCATGACGAGAATCACGATTGTCACAGATGCCTGGCACCCGCAGGTCAACGGCGTGGTTCGTTCCATCGAAAATACCAATACGGAACTCGCGCGGCTGGGCGTGGATGTGCACATGGTGACACCGCAGAGTTTCTACAGCATCCCCTGCCCGACCTATCCGGAAATCCGCCTGTCAGTCGCCGGCTATCGCCGTGTCGCGGCGGAGATTGAAAAAAGCCAGCCCTCCTTCGTGCACATCGCCACCGAGGGTCCGCTGGGTTTCATGGCGCGGCGCTGGTGCGTGAAGAACAGGATGCGTTTTTCCACCAGCTATCACACCCGCTTTCCCGAATATGTCGCGGCGCGCTTCCCCATCCCGGAAAGCTGGCTTTACGCTTTCGTGCGCTGGTTTCACAACGGTGGCAACACCTGCATGGTGGCGACGCCAAGCCTGGAGACCGAGCTTGAGGCCCGCGGGGTTCGCAACTTGAAGCGCTGGAGCCGCGGCATCGATGCCGAACTGTTCCATCCACGTCCGAAAACGTCGCTGCCTTTCGATCTGCCGAGACCGATCTTCATGACGGTCGGTCGTGTGGCGGTGGAAAAAAACCTGCCTGAATTCCTCGACCTCGAGCTGCCCGGATCGAAGGTCGTGATCGGCGATGGCCCGGCGCGCCATGAATTGCAGGAAAAATATCCGGACGTGCTGTTTACCGGCATCAAGACCGGGGAAGAACTCGCGGCTGCCTATGCGCAGGCCGATGTCTTCGTTTTCCCGTCCAAGACCGACACATTCGGCAACACCATTCTGGAAGCGCTGGCGAGCGGTGTGCCGGTGGCCGCCTTCCCCGTTACCGGGCCGATCGATATTCTCGGCGGCAATCCCGGGGCAGGCGCGCTGAATGACAATCTTCGCGACGCGTGTCTTGCAGCGCTCCATTGTTCATCGCAGGAGGCCCTGGCGCTTTCCAAAAGCTACAGCTGGGAAAAGGCATCGCGGCAATTCCTCGACAACGTCATTCACGCCGCCGGAAAATCCCTGCCGCTTTTGTCCCGCTCACGACTTGCCTGACGTGGAGACACATTGATCCCCGACATTTTATCGGGGAACGGTGGACGAAACAAAGCAGGAGTGTCACAAGACGATCTGGACGCGACCGCCGTTATCTTTAGAACGGGGTCGGGCTGCTGATTGACGTCAGGCGGCTGCCGCGAGATCACGCTGGCCGTCCTAATTTCACAAAGACTTATCCCGTCTCAGATCACCACGCGCCGACGAGCGCCTGGCCGGAAAGCGGCACCGTCCGCGCCTTGCCGTTCCGCTCCGTGACCGAAAGCGACGGGGACATCTGTTTCGGCGACTTGCGGAACCAGTTCGCGGCGACGCTCGCCAGATCGCCAATCATCGCCTGCTTATGCCAGTCGGCAAAACGCCGCGCGGTGGCTTCCGGCTCGGAGCGGTAGAAGAAATCGCCGGAATGATCGAGATCGTTGATAGAAGCCGCCATGGCCGATAGCGGACGCTGAAACATCTTCGGGGGCACGGAAAGTTCGCGTGCGCTCTGCGAAAAAGCGGGCGCCATGAAATCGATCGCCCATCCCTCCGCTTCGACCCAGCAATGGAAATTATCGCCAGCGCCCGTTACGTAACCATCGTCACGATGGTCCGCAAAAAGCATGACCGTTCCACCAAGATTATAAGCGGCAAGCCCGCCCTTCGGCACAGCTTTCACCTTGTAATGCTGCTGAAGGATGAAGGCGCCGAAGGTGCTGAAATACATGCAGGCCGTAGCCGGGTCGGCATTGTCGTTGACGAGCAGGCTGTTGATGACGCGGTAAATCCGGTGATAGTCGGTCTGCTTGATCAACATGGTTTTTTACTCGCCGGTTTTATGATTATCGGAAGGCAACGGGAGAGACCGGTTCACCGTCGATCTCGATATTGGTGAGACCTCGGCCCCACGCGACGTCATCCTCGGGCTTGTCCCGAGGATCTACCTCCCGAGTCGCAAAATCGAAAGTTTGCAGATTCTCGGGACTAGCGCGAGAATAACGGAGGAGAGGTTTTCAGCAGCCGATTACCGCCTCTTCTTCGCCTTGCTCTCGAACGGATTATCGGAGCCACGATAATGCACACGGATCGGCACGCCCGGCATGTCGAAATCCTTGCGCAGACCGTTCACGAGGTAGCGCGTGTAGCTCTCCGGAATGGCTTCCGGTCGGGTGCAGGAAATCATGAAGGCCGGAGGGCGCGCCTTTACCTGCGTCATGTATTTCAGCTTGAGGCGGCGGCCGGAAACGGCCGGCGGCGGATGCTGCGTGGTCTGCGCATCGAGCCAGCGGTTGAGCTTGGCGGTCGAGATGCGGCGGTTCCAGATCTTGTCGGTATCGATGATGTTCTGCATCAACCGGTCAAGGCCATAGCCCGTCTGGCCGGACATAGGCACGGCGCGAATGCCGCGGGCCTGCGGCAGAAGCCGCTCGGTCTTTTCACGCAGATCGGCCAGAAACGCCTGCGGATCTTCAACCAGATCCCATTTGTTGAAGGCAAGCACGGCGGCGCGGCCTTCGCGGATAACGAGATCGACCAGCTGCAGGTCCTGCTTTTCGAACGGAATGGTGCTGTCGAACACGATCACCACCGTTTCGGCGAAACGAATGGAGCGCAGGGAATCCGCGACCGAGAGCTTCTCCAGCTTTTCCGTCACCCTGGCCTTGCGGCGCATGCCGGCCGTGTCGAACATCTTGATGGTGCGGCCGCGCCAATCCCACTCGACGGAAATACTGTCGCGGGTAATGCCCGCTTCCGGGCCGGTTAGCAGGCGGTCTTCACCAAGGAAACGGTTGATGAGGGTGGACTTGCCCGCATTCGGTCGGCCGATGATGGCGACGCGCAGCGGCTTGGTCTCGTCATAAACAGGCTCTTCTTCTTCCTCTTCCTCGCTACCGGGCTCAGTGCGCGGAAGAACGATATCGGTCTCCGCCTCATCCACTTCAGGCGGGAAGGCGACGTCTTCGCCGATCGCCTCGACGATGGCGTCGCGCAGATCGATCATGCCCTGGCCATGTTCGGCCGAGATGGCGCACGGGTCGCCAAGACCAAGCGTAAAGGCATCGTAGAAGCCCGCATCGGAACCGCGCGCCTCGGACTTGTTGGCCACCAGAACCACCGGCTTGCCACGACGGCGCAGCATTTCGGCCAGCGTTTCATCGGCGGGCGTCAGGCCTGCCTTGGCGTCAACGACAAAAAGCGTCACATCGGCTTCGTCGATCGCCGCTTCGGTCTGCGCCCACATGCGGCCCTGAAGCGTCTCCGGCCCGGATTGCTCCAGACCGGCGGTATCGATGATGGTGAAACGAAGGTCGACAAGCTTCGCGTCGCCCGGGCGGCGGTCACGGGTCACGCCCGGCGTATCGTCGACAAGCGCCAGCTTCTTTCCGACCAGACGGTTGAAAAGCGTGGACTTGCCGACATTGGGGCGCCCGACTATGGCGACGGTGAAGCTCATTGATCGTTAATCCTTGGAGGTGGGAAAGCCGTGTTAGACAGCTTTGCCCGAAGCAGTGATATTGTCGAGCATGATCTGCGCGCGGTTCGTCACATTGCGTGGCGCCTGCGCGTCGCTGACGATCTGCTCGAACCATTGTTTGGCCTTGGCGAAATCGCCAGCCTTGTATGCGGCAAGACCAAGGGCTTCGCGAGCCGATGCACGCATGGTCTGGCCTTCGCCGCTCAACGGCTCCGCAAGTGCAACGACCTGATCATACGTACCGTTGTCAACCAGCAGCCAAGCCGCGCGCACCTTCGCCGTATCGCGGAAGACCTGCGGGGCAGACGTGTCGTTGCCGATCGCGGTGAAGGCAGCGATGGCGCCGGCCGCATCGCCCTTCTGCGAAAGCAGCGTCGCAGAACGGAACTTCGCCAGCACCGGATAATTGCCATGACCGGAGGTTTCAAGATCGGCAAAGGCCTTCAGCGCTTCGTCCGTCTTGTTGTCGGAAGCAAGCTTCAGCGCCGCAATGAACTGGTCGCCGGAATTGGAAGCGCGGCTGGTGTTCCAGTATTCGTAGATGCCGGCACCGGCGGCGCCCACAACCACGAGAACGGCGGCGCCAACGACCACGATACCGTAGCGGCCCCAGAAACGGGAAAGCTGCTCGGAACGGATCTGCTCGTTCACTTCGCGGATAAAGGTATCATTTTCGTTTGCCATCAAATTCTCCGTTACCCGCGCGGAGATCGTCGCCGATCCATCCGTTCGCAGACATACCAAGCCGCTTACCCGGGTCAGCAAAAGTCCGGCCGACGGGTCATGGTCGGCCTTCTAGCCTATTTTGCCTGATATGTAAGGGGGAAACGTTGATTTCCTACATGGCGATGGGCTGAACGCCGATCAACCATTCGTGCAGTTTCAGGATGAAAGCGCCCCAGAGAACGATGCCGCCGACGATGGCCACCAGATCGTAACGGCCCGAGACGAAGGGACGGACCACTTTTTCACCCGCTCTTTCCCGGCGCTTCAGCGAAATCCGCATCACCACACCCCAGGCGAGGAACGATGCAAAGAGAAGAATCGAAGAGGTCTCTCCATTCGCCAGAAGATGGGCGAGCGCCCAGATCTTGACCGCCAGAATGAGCGGATGTTTGGTTCTGGTTGCGATGTGGCCAGCCGGGATGAGGCTGGCGATAAGACAGATCATCGCGGGCAGCATCAGGGTCACGGCGAGGTGGCTCGTCCAGACCGGCGGGTTCCACAGAACGCCGGTTTCCTGTCGCGCCTCGCCAAACGCATAGATGACGAGACCGAGCGTTATGAGGCTTGCGAGAGAATAGACGCCCTTGAACGGTCCTTCTCCCATCTTCGCGATCATCTGCGCGCGAAATCGCGGCGCAAACACCTTCAAAAGATGCGTCAGGAAAAACAAGGCAAGACAGAGTACGAGAAAAAGCATGGAACACGGTCCCCCGGTGGAACGGAATGCGGCCTCATTACCGCGACGCAGAAAAGGAATTAGGCTGAAAGACGTAAAAAAGCCAGTTTATTCAAAGCTTCGCCTTATTCCACACGCAAAAGGCAGCGGTGTTTCACATGACGGATGCCTGATGTTTCGCCCATTGACTGCTTTTTCCCTGTCGCTCTGCCTTACCCTTCCCGCTTTTGCCGAAAATGCGGAGAAGCCGAAGCAGCTCGTCATCGTTTCTTTCGACGGTGCGGGCGACAATTCGCTGTGGGAAAGAAGTCGGGCGACGGCGAAGGAGGTCAACGCGCATTTTACCTATTTCCTCGCCTGCACGCTGGTGATGGACCGCAAGACCAGCGCCAAGACCTATCAGGGCCCCGGCCAGAAGGCCGGGCGCTCCAATGTCGGATTTGGCCAGTCGCCGGAAGAGGTGGAGACGCGGCTGCGCAACATCTGGTCGGCCTATCGCGAAGGCCACGAGATCGGCAATCACACCTGCGGACATTTCGATGGCGGCCAATGGACCGCCGAGCAATGGGACGGCGAGTTCACCACCTTCACCAGCACGCTGGAAAATGCCTGGCAGATGATTGGCAAGAAGGGTGAAGAACCCGAAGGCTGGCGTGACATGGTGAAAAACATCAACGGTTTCCGCGCGCCCTATCTTTCGCAGGGGCCGGCGCTGACCGCAGCCCAGAAGAAACACGGCTTCGTTTATGACGCCACCAGCATCACCAAGGGACCGGAATGGCCGGTGGAGCGCGACGGCATCGAACATTTCGGTCTGCCGCTGGTTCCGGAAGGCCCCGGCAATCGCCCGATCATCGCCATGGACTACAACCTCTTCATCCGCCACTCCATCGGCATCGAGACGCCGGACCGAGCGCAGGAATTCGAGGACCGCGCCTATGCGGCGTTTCGCACCGCTTTCGACAAGCAGTATAATGGCGAACGCATCCCTCTGCAGATGGGCTTCCATTTCGTGAAGATGAATGGCGGCGCCTATTGGAACGCCTATGAGCGTTTGCTGCGCGAAGTCTGCCGCAGGGACGATGTCGCCTGCGTGAGTTACGCCGAGGCCATGCCGATCATCAAGGCGCGCAGGAAGCAGAAGACAGAGGGCTAAGGTTCCCGGATACAATGCAAAAGGGCGGCCAGTCGGCCGCCCTTTTTGTTTTCCGTCAGGGCTTGTTGGCCGCCAGCTCTCCGGCTTCCGCTTCCCGCTGAAGATAACGCTCGTCGATTTCAGGCAGGGGCTTGTCATCGATCGCGGCCTCGAAAGCCACAAGACGTTTGTGGATGGACAGCAGCTCGATGATCGTGGTCCAGGAATTGACCAGATACTGGAACGAATTACTGACCTGACCGAAGGCCGTGGCGATCTGCTGGTAGATACCATAGGTGATCTTGCCCGCCACGATGGTGGGAACAAGCATCAGGAGCAGGAACACGGCATCGGCCTGAATGTAGAAATACCGCGCGACGTTGAAGTAGAGGTAGTGCCAATACATGCGGAAATAGTTTTTCCGCACATTGGAGTAAAGCTCCTTGACTGTCGGAGGCTGGGCGCGGTCGGCGTGATCCTCACCGTAGACCAGTTCCTTGCGATAGGCCGCTTCCACACGCTGGTTGCGGAAATTCAGGCCGGGCAGCTTGATGCCGACCGTCGCCAGAAGCACGGTGCCGAACACGGACCAGACAATCGCCAGCCAGAACAGCGCGTGCGGCACTTCGCCAAGGATCGGCAATTCGGAGACGTAGGACGACAGCGCAAACAGGATCGGCAGAAACACAACAAGCGTCATGACCGAATTGATCAGGGTAATACCCAATCCCTCCAGCGTGGAGGAGAACCGCATCGTATCTTCCTGAACGCGCTGCGAGGCACCTTCGATGTGGCGCAGCTTTTCCCATTTTGACATGTAGAAGTCGTTCATCGCGGTGCGCCAGCGGAAGATATAATGGCTGGTGAAGAAATCCGTGAGGATCGACACAGCCATGCTGAGAAAGGCGATCTTGGCGAAGACAATCTGAAGACTGTAAAAATCCCAGACTTCGATACCCGGCTGTTTTGACAGCGCATTTTGCAGGAGATCGCCGAAAGGCCGCCGGAAATTGTTGATGACGACGGAAATCTGAACGCCGAAATAGGTCACCGCGATAATCAGCAGCGATCCCCATATGGACCAGAACTTCCAGGGGTGATCCTTGGCGAGAACGGTCCAGACAGCCCCGAACAACACCAGGCACAATGCCAGATAGGCGTAGAAGAACAGATTGGCGGGAACCAGAAAATAGCTGAGATCGTAAGGTTCTTGCTCGGGCATCACGTAGCCCCAAGACCTGCCTAGCCCTTCAACGATGAAGTACCATCCAAGAATGGCGACAAAAGCCCAGACGATGGCGGAGGTGAAGAACAATTTAGGTTTGGGAAAGAAAGAATGAAACACGTTTCGAACTCACGCGCGTTTGAAGTCGGCCATTATTGGCGAAGCACTAGATGGCCCGAACCTAGGGCAGAAATTTGTGCACAGCAACGAAGAAGCGACGACCTTAACAAGATGTAAGGCGCAAACGGCGGATCGATCCCGCAAGGAACCCCTGAAATCGCCCCTTGTGAGGCGCAATATGCCCGGGCGGATTTAGCGCCGCCGCTCTGTGGCGAGAACCGGCAGCATCAGGAGAATGCTGGCGACAAGCACGCCAGAGGCGAGAATACTTGGTGCAGTAAAACTTCCCGTCACCTCGGCAATCCAGCCGGCGGCGAGTGGTCCGACGATCTGTCCAGTACCGAAGGCTGCCGTCATCAGCGCAAAGGCGCGGCGTGGGCTTGGGCCTGCGAATTCCCGGCCGAGCTGAAGGCCATAGGCGGTGATGACCATGAAGGTCAGCCCCAGAAGCAGACCGCCGGCAAGCACGCCCGGAACGGGTGGCAGCATGACGGAAGCGAAGACGCCGATGGCTTCCACGGCAAGCACGATCACGAAAGCGCGCTTCAGCCCCTGCGATTTCAAGACTGGCTTCCAGAGGAAAAGCGAAATGGCGGCGGCACATCCCGTCACGAACCAGGCCAGAAACTCCACGAAAGCGCCGGCAGCAGCCATGCGGGCAATCGCAACAATGAAGGTGGCGGTGATGACGTAACCGAAGCCGAACAGCCCATAGGCGAGCGTCGTCAGAAAGAGCGGCTTCGTCCGTTTGAGCGGCGGCTCCGACAGCGCAGAGGCATGCCGGGGTGGCCCGGCGGGCATCACCCGCCAGACGAGAAGAAACGTGGCGAAGGAAAAGACGGCACCGGCAATCCACTCCTCCCGCCAGGAGGCACCGCCGCCATCAAAAACGACGCCGATGAGATAGACCACAAGCGAGGAAATCGCGATGCCGGCACCGACGCCGCCATAATGCAGCGCCTGAATATGGTCCTTGCCAGCTTTCATGGCGTGGCCGATGACGATCTGCGACGTGAAGATCATGGTCATCGCACTGGCAACGCCGGCGAAAAACCGGATCAGGGTGAAGGCCGCAACGGAGTTGAAGGCGGCCATGGCAAGCAGCAACGCGCCCGTGGAAAACAAGCCACAAAGGGCGACCAGCCGTTCGCGTCCCGAGCCCCAGGAATAGGCGGCGAGAACCGCCCCCGCGAGATAACCGGCGAAATTTCCAGCCGCGACGATACCCGCATCCCCCGCCGATAGCGGAACATCAGCCATCATGCCGGGAAGAACGGGGGTGAAGGAAAAACGGCCGAAGCCCATGGCGGACGCCATCATCAAGGCGCCGGCGAAACCGAGTGCAGTCAGATGTTTGGGGGAAAGTGGCTTGTCGATGCTCATGTACGGCTTATCGCAACCGCACTGCCACGGAACAAGCGAGTTATTTTGATCGGCAGCATAAGCCGTCTTTATTGGTACGAGATGCGAGATCCCGTCGCCTGCGCATCCCCTCACTCAACCAGCGTCAGCACCAGCGGGCCGTTCTTCGTAGCAACCACGGTATGTTCATACTGCACGGTCGGCGCGCTCGGATCGCTATAGAGCGTCCACGGATCGTCGTCGCCATCTTCGGCCCAATAGGCACCCGTCGACAGGAAGGGTTCAACGGTGAAGACCATGCCCTCCTGCATGATGCGCCGCTCACCCTTGTCCGGCCAGGTCGCCAGTTCCTTCGGCTCCTCATGCAGGGAGCGGCCGATGCCGTGGCTCGCCAGATTGGTGATCAGCGTGTAGCGGTTCTTTTTTGCAAAGGAGCCGATGGCATTGCCGATATCGGCAAAGGGCCGACCGGTTTTCACCTGCTGCAAGCCCGTCCACATGGCGCGCTTGCCATCGCGGCACAGCCGCTCGATCTCCTTTTTTACCGGCGGCACGGCGAAAGACGAGCCCGTATCGCCGAAGAAACCGCTCTTCACCGCCGAGACATCGATATTGACGAGATCGCCCGCCTTGATGATGCGCGGGCCCGGAATGCCATGCGCAACCTCTTCGTTGACGCTGATGCAGGTCGCGCCGGGAAACTGGTAGCAGAACTCCGGCGCCGATTGCGCGTCGTTATCCTCCAGTACCTTTCGGCCGATCGCATCCAGTTCGGCCGTGGTGATACCGGGTTCCAGCGCATCCGCCATGGTCTGCATGGCCACGGCGCAGATGCGACCGATATCCTTTAGCAAAACCAGTTCTTCGTCGGTGGAGATGACCATGTTTCTGTCCGTCGTTCTAAATGGCGGGTCTGAAGACGCCCGCCTTGGTAATAATCAGGCCGTGGCTTTCACCGGATCGGCACTCCCCGTCAATTCTTTTCTGACAACAGGCGCGACTTTCGTACCATAAAGCTCGATGCCGCGCATGATCTGGTCATGCGGCATCAGGCCGATTGCCATCTGCAACAGGAAACGGTCGTTCTTGAAAACGCCATGCGCCTTGATGATCTTTTCCGCCACCAGCTCAGGTTCTCCAAGGAAGAGGTTGCCCTCCGGCCCACGCGCCGCATCGAAATGCGCGCGGTTTGTCGGACCCCAGCCGCGCTCGCGGCCGATGCGGTTCATCACCTCTGCCTGCGGTCCGTAAAACTGGTCCGCCGCCTTGTCGGTGGTGTCGGCAATGAAGCCGTGCACGTTGATGCTGGTGCGCAGCCTGGTCTTTTCCTGCCCCGCCCGGCGTGCAGCTTCGTGATAGAGATCGAACAGCGGCGCGAAACGGCGATATTCGCCGCCGATGATGGCGAGCGCCACCGGCAGCCCCATGGCGCCGGCCCGCGCCACCGATTGCGGCGTGCCGCCAACCGCGATCCAGACCGGCAGACGCTCCTGAAGAGGACGCGGATAGACCCCGCGCCCATTGATGGCCGGATGTTTGGTGCCGGACCAGGTGACGATTTCGTTCTCGCGCAGCGCCAAGAGCAGATCGAGCTTTTCTGCAAACAGCACGTCATAGTCTTCGAGGTCGTAACCGAACAGGGGGTAAGATTCGATGAAGGAACCGCGCCCGGCCATGATTTCGGCACGGCCGTTCGACAGGAGATCGACGGTGGAGAATTGCTGGAAGACCCGGACCGGATCATCCGAACTCAGAACCGAGACAGCGCTCGTCAGGCGGATATTCTTCGTCTTCACCGCCGCCGCCGCAAGCACGGTGGAGGGTGAGGACGCGACATAGTCCGGGCGGTGATGTTCACCCAGCCCAAACACATCCAGTCCGACCTGATCGGCAAGCTCGATTTCCTCAAGCAGTTCGCGCAGCCGGCGCGCACCTTCCGGCCCACGGCCATCGGCGGGGTTGGGATTGACATCCGCAAAAGTGTAAAGACCGAGTTCCATAGACGATACCTCTGTTTGATTGTCTGAGAGATAGGCACGGACGGCCCTTCAGACAAATGCAAAATCTGGCGTAAAATCTGGATGCTTAGCTTCGAAAAAGTGGATGGACGCCGGCGCATTATGCCCCATGCCGGCCTCCCCCGAAATCGCGCCCGAAATCGCGATTGCCAGCCCGCCCCCTTTGGGCATAACCTGCTTAAATATGTGCGAAGTAATGCAAAAAGGGGAAAGCATGCATCGGACAGTTATCGTGACAGGCTCCACAAGTGGCATCGGCCTTGGCATCGCACAGAGATTTGCGAGGGAGGGCGCGAATATCGTGCTGAATGGCTTCGGCGACGAAGACGAAATTGAAAAACTCCGCCTCTTGCTGGAGGCCGAAAGTGGCGGGCGTGTGCTCTACCACCCGGCAGATATGACGAAACCGGACGAGATTGCCGATCTCATCAATTCCGCGCATGAAAAGCTTGGTTCGGTCGATGTGCTCGTCAACAATGCCGGCATTCAGCATATCGCTCCGATCGAGGAGTTTCCGACGGAAAAGTGGGATTGGATCATCGCCATCAATCTGACCAGTTCCTTCCATACGATGCGCGTTGCGATACCCCTGATGAAGAAGGCCGGCAAAGGCCGTATCATCAACATTGCCTCTGCCCACGGTCTCGTCGCCTCGCCGTTCAAATCGGCCTATGTGGCAGCCAAGCACGGCATCATGGGCCTGACGAAGACGGCGGCGCTCGAGCTTGCGCAGACGGGCGTCACCGTCAACGCCATCTGTCCCGGTTATGTGCTGACGCCGCTCGTCGAAAAGCAGATACCGGAAATGGCCAAGGTGCGCGGCATCAGCGAAGAGGCGGTGAAGAACGACGTGATGCTGGAATTGCAGGCGACAAAGCAATTCGTCACCATCGATGACGTGGCAGCAGCGGCGCTGTTTCTGGCAAGCGATGCCGCCAGCAACATTACCGGCACGCATATTTCCGTCGATGGCGGCTGGACAGCGCAATAATCGATGACATCTCTTTCCGTTTTGGAAACAATGAATTGCCAAAACGGAAATCGATATGCGCGCGCGGGCGTGCATAGATAGCAGATTGGGAACCGGCTCAACCGGACAAAAAGCAAGGCAGTGCATGAACGACGCGATCAGCTTCATCCTCAACAGCGAAACCATTTCGCTTAAGGGTTTCGGACCGACAGACACGCTTCTCGATTATCTCCGCCTTCAAAGACGGCTGACCGGGACGAAAGAAGGCTGTGCTGAAGGTGACTGCGGCGCCTGCACGGTGTTGGTAGGGCGGCTTGTTGATGGCTCGCTGCGTTATGAAAGCGTCAATGCCTGCATCCGCTTTTTGGGCTCGCTGCATGCAACCCATATCGTGACGGTAGAGCATCTGGCCGGCCGCGATGGCACGCTTCACCCCGTGCAGCAGGCAATGGTGGATTTCCACGGTTCCCAATGCGGTTTCTGCACGCCGGGCTTCATCATGTCGCTCTACGGCCTGTGGCTTGCCAGCGAAAACCCGTCCCGCGCCGATATTGAAAAGGCACTGCAAGGCAATCTCTGTCGATGCACGGGTTACGAGCCGATTGTACGGGCTGCCGAAAAGATTGCAGCCGCCCGCCCGAGTGCGCTGTTCGACCCGCTGCAACGCGACCGCACCGATATCATGGCAAGGCTCTGGGCGATCCGCGCCAATGAGACCATTACGGTCACCCGCGGCGAGGATCGGACCATCATCCCGGCAACGCTTGCTGAATTGACCGATATCTATGCCGCCGAGCCGAAGGCTACCATCGTTGCCGGTTCCACCGATGTCGGCCTGTGGGTGACAAAGCAGATGCGGGCGCTTAACCCTGTCATCTTCATCAACAACCTCGGCGATCTGCAGGGTATTGCCGTGGATGAGAACGGCGTGACGCTCGGTGCCGGTGTCACCTACAGCCAGGCCTTCAAGACCATTGCAGAACATTTCCCGCCGCTTGCCCGGCTGTTCGATCGTCTTGGCGGCGAACAGGTGCGCAATATGGGAACCATCGGCGGCAACATCGCCAACGGTTCACCCATCGGCGACACGCCCCCGGCCCTGATCGCGCTCGGCGCCACGCTCACCTTGCACTCGTCTTCCGGCAGCCGCACCTTGCCGCTGGAAAGCTACTTCATCGATTATGGCAAGCAGGACCGGCTGAGCGGCGAATTCGTCGAAAAGCTGTTCATTCCGTTCCAGAAACCCGAAAGCCACTATGCCGTCTACAAGATTTCAAAGCGACGCGACGAGGATATCTCCGCTCTCTGCGCCGCCTTCAATCTGACGCTCGATGCCGATGGCGCAGTCGAAAACATCCGCATCGCCTTCGGCGGTATGGCCGGCACGCCGAAACGCGCCGCGCATCTTGAGGCGGCACTTCTCGGCAAGCCCTGGTCTCAGGAAACGATCGATGCGGCACGCGATGCGCTGGACGATGATTTCACCCCGCTGACCGATTGGCGCGCCACCGCCGAATATCGGCAACTGACGGCCAAGAATTTGCTGACACGGTTTTTCCTCGAGACATCAGGGGAAAAGCAGGAACTTGCCCGCTTCTCGCTGGAGGAGGCTTGAACCATGGACACGACAAGCTTCGATAAGACCAAGACCGAAATCGACGGCCCTGTACACGCCTCGCTCAGGCACGATTCCGCCCATAAACATGTGACGGGCAGCGCCGAATATATCGACGATATTCCCGAACCCGCCGGCCTCGTTCACGGCGCGCTTGGCCTTTCCGACCGGGCCCATGCCGAAATCGTCTCGATGGACCTTTCCGAAGTGGAAGCTACGCCGGGCGTGTTATGGGTGATGACAGGCAAAGACGTGCCCGGCGAAAACGACGTCTCCTCCGGCGGGCGTCATGACGAGCCGCTGCTGGCCGAAACGAAGGTTGAATTTCACGGCCAGCCGATCTTCGCGGTCTTTGCTGAAAGCCGCGATATTGCCCGCAAGGCCGCCCGCAGGGCGAAAATCGTCTACAAGGACCTGCCGCATTTCACCGATATCGACACGGCGATTGAAAATGGCGGTGCGCTCGTCATCGATCCGATGACGCTGAAGCGTGGCGATGCGAAGCTCGAAATGGACGTGGCACCCCGCCGCCTGACCGGCACGATGCGGATCGGCGGGCAGGAGCATTTTTATCTCGAAAGCCACATCGCCATGGCCGTGCCGGGCGAGGACGATGAGGTGACGCTGTGGAGCTCCACCCAGCATCCGAGCGAAATCCAGCACATTGTCAGCCACATCCTTCAGGTGCCATCCAATGCCGTCACGGTGCAGGTGCGGCGCATGGGCGGCGGTTTCGGCGGCAAGGAAACCCAGGGAAACCAGTTCGCAGCCCTTTGCGCCATTGCCGCCAAGAAGCTGAACCGGGCCGTGAAAATCCGCCCCGACCGCGACGAAGACATGACCGCCACCGGCAAACGCCACGATTTCCGCGTCGATTACGAGCTAGGCTTTGATGAGGAAGGCCGCATCCACGCCGTTGACGCCACCTATGCCGCCCGCTGCGGTTTTTCCTCTGACCTTTCCGGCCCGGTCACCGACCGCGCGCTCTTCCATGCGGATTCCAGCTATTTCTACCCGCATGTGCACCTCACCTCGCGGCCGTTGAAAACCCACACCGTCTCCAACACCGCTTTTCGCGGTTTCGGCGGCCCGCAGGGCATGCTCGGGGCTGAGCGGTTCATCGAGGAAATCGCCTATGCCGTCGGCAAGGACCCGCTCGATGTCCGCAAGCTCAATTTCTATGGCGAGACCGGTTCGGGCCGCACCACAACCCCCTATCATCAGGAGGTCGAGGACAACATCATCGCCCGCGTCGTCGAGGAACTGGAAGCCTCCAGCGAATACCGCGCGCGCAGGCAGGCAATTGTCGAGTTCAACAAGACCAGCCCGATCATCCGCAAGGGCATTGCGCTCACCCCTGTCAAATTCGGCATCTCCTTCACCATGACCGCCTTCAATCAGGCGGGCGCGCTGGTGCATATCTATAATGACGGTTCGATCCACCTGAACCACGGCGGCACCGAAATGGGCCAGGGCCTCTACACCAAGGTGGCGCAGGTGGTGGCCGATGCCTTCCAGGTGGATATTGGCCGGGTGAAAATCACCGCCACGACCACGGGCAAGGTGCCCAATACGTCGGCCACGGCCGCCTCGTCCGGTACGGACCTTAATGGCATGGCCGCCTATGACGCCGCCCGCCAGATCCGGGAAAGGCTCATCAAATTCGCCGCCGAGAACTGGAACGTGCCGGAAGAAGAGGTTGTCTTCCTGCCAAACCGGGTGCGCATCGGGCTTGAGGAAATCGCCTTCAACGATTTCATCAAACGAGCCTATTTCGCCCGCGTCCAGCTTTCCGCCGCCGGTTTTTACAAGACGCCGAAAATCCATTGGGATCGTGCCGCAGGCCGCGGCACGCCGTTTTATTATTTCGCCTATGGCGCGGCCTGTTCGGAAGTGTCGATCGATACACTGACCGGCGAATACATGATGGAACGCACCGATATTCTCCACGATGTCGGCAAGTCGCTGAACCCGGCCATCGATATCGGCCAGGTGGAAGGCGCCTTCGTGCAGGGCATGGGCTGGCTGACGACGGAGGAATTATGGTGGGACGGCAAGGGGCGGCTGCGCACCCACGCTCCCTCCACCTACAAGATCCCGCTTGCCTCCGACCGGCCGAAGATTTTCAACGTTCAACTGGCGGAATGGTCGGAAAACGCCGAGCCCACCATCGGCCGCTCCAAGGCCGTGGGCGAACCGCCTTTCATGCTGGCGATCTCGGTTCTCGAAGCACTCTCCATGGCCGTCGCGTCCATCGCCGACTACAAGGTCTGCCCACGCCTCGATGCGCCGGCAACGCCCGAGCGGGTGCTGATGGCGGTGGAACGGTTGAAGAAGGTGTGAGGGGAGACATAATGACGTCCCTCTCCCGCTTCCTCGCCAGCTCCGGACCTGCAATCCTCGTGGAAATCGAGGCCGTGAAAGGGTCATCGCCGCGCGAGGCGGGAACCTTCATGCTGGTAAGCCGGAAGGCGCTGTGGGAGACCATCGGCGGCGGGCAGTTCGAATATATGGCGATAGACCATGCCCGTGCCATGTTGAAGAACGGTACGACCGAAGACGGCATGGATATTCCGCTCGGCCCCGAAATCGGCCAGTGCTGCGGCGGCCGCACCCTGCTCCGCTTCCGGCTGGTAACGCCGGACATCGCGGCAGCACTCGAGGCAAGGCTTAATGCTGAAACCGAGCAGCAGCAGGCCGTTTTCATTTTCGGGGCGGGCCATGTCGGCAAGGCGCTGACAGATGCTCTGTTGCTTCTGCCTTTGACACTGACCGTGGTGGAAACCCGTGAAAACGAGTTGCGCGATCTTTCAGCCGGTGTCGTATCCGTGCTGACCCCCATGCCGGAAGCGCTGATCGCGAAAATTCCCGCAAACGGCGCTGCGATCATCGTCACCCACGATCACGCACTCGATTTCCTGATTGCAAAGGAAGCGCTTGCCCGCGACGATCTCGCTTATGTCGGCATGATCGGCTCGAAAACCAAACGCGCCACCTTCGCCCATTGGCTGGAGCGGGAGGGAGAACCCACTACCCGCCTTCAAAAACTCATCCTGCCGATCGGTGGAAGTAGCGTCAGGGACAAGCGCCCCGCCGTCATAGCGGCCCTTGTGGCAGCCGAGTTGCTGCAAGCATTTTCCGCTGCCGAAACCCGTCGCACCGAAAATCAGCGCGGCCATCCTCAAGACCAAGATCACGCCTGATCCCGTCGGGCAGGCTTTCATCTACCAGATTGTCCGGTCGAAGGCTTTCAAGGGAAAACCGTTCCGCGGTCCGCAGACCCGCGCGCAGGCGGGACCACGCGCGCAAGAGTGCTGTGCGCATGTTCGTCTCCATTTAAAAAATGTCAGAAGCTCAGTTGATGAATTGAGATAAAAATGCTCTGTTTTCCGGATAAAAACCAATGAAACCTTTGGCAGTTGGCATAAAGAGAACTTATCCATGAAAATGTCCCGCCAGTTCCCCCTGAATGCCCTGCGCGTGTTCGAAGCCGCCGCCCGGCATCTCAGCTTCACCAAGGCCGGTGAGGAACTGGGCATGACGCAGACGGCGGTCAGCTATCAGGTGAAACTGCTGGAAGAGAATGTTGGCGAGCCGCTGTTCATCAGAAAGGCGCGGCAGGTTGTGCTGACCGAGGCCGGGCAGAAACTGGCGCCGAAAGTTGCGGAAGCCTTCAACACTTTACGGGAGGCCGTCGACAATGTCCGTGACACCTCTGACACCACCCTGACCATTCACTCCACCGCGACTTTCGCATCGCGCTGGCTTTCGCGGCATCTGGGAGCTTTCCAGCTTGAACATCCTTCGATCGCCGTGCGGCTCGACACATCAAGCGCATTGATCGATTTTACGCATTCCGATTGCGATGTCGCCATCCGCTGGAGCAGCGACGATGGCAAAGGACTGATCTATCATCAGTTGCTGCGGGGCGTTTACACGCCGATGCTGCATCCGAACCTTGCCGAAAGCATCGGCGGATTGAATAAGCCGGAGGATCTTCTGCGCCTGCGCATCATCGATCCGGGTGACATCTGGTGGAGCCAATGGTTCCGGGAAGTCGGCATCGAAAATCCGGGCCTCGACCGTTATCCGCGCAGCCGCCTCAGCGTGCAGGCTTTCGAAGCCGCAGCGGCAATTGCCAGCCAGGGGGTAGCCATGCTCACCCCTGAACTTTATGCGGACGAGATTGCCCTCGGCCGCCTTTATCAGCCCTTCGAGCACCTCAGCAACGAAGGTAAGAACTACTGGCTCGTCTACCCTGAAAACCGCAGGAACATTCGCAAGATAAGGCTGTTTCGCGACTGGATACTGAAGCGGATCGACGAAAACCGGCCGCAAACATCTCAATACCCCATATCAGGCGCATAAAAGCAGCGCGGCGTGTCCTCGTCCGGGAACAGACAGAGATGATATTCTCCATCCTCGGATCGTCTTACCTCACGCTGCGACCAGCTGAAGACATGGCGCCGCGTCACCAGACGATGATCGCCGGGCGCAAGCGACACCTCGTAACCATCCTGCGTGACACGAACACTTCGCGTAGGGATCATCTGGCAATCGCCGGTTTCGGCGTCGCCATTGCAGCAGTAGCTTTCATATTTGAACCCCTTGTGGGATTCATGCGCAAGCGCCGTGGCGTTGAACGCCATCAGCAGGAAAAGAACTGTCAGAACAAGGCGCATCGGCACGGTCTCCGTTGAAAACAACGGCGGCTGCCGGAAGGTCATTGCGTCACTTCATTCAAAATCCAAGCATCAACGCATACCCGGACGCAACGGCACCGGGAACTGCAACACCTGCCCCTGATCTGCCCCGCCCCCAGGGTTCGCAGCACCCGCTTTCGGAATGAACCGCCAGCGAAAACATGTCATTGAAGCCTTGCGCCTCTGACCGAAAACCGGAAAGAACATGCGCAACATGAATGTGTCAGAGTGCCCTTCGAAGCGTCCTTTCGGACGCAGGTCGCTCCAAGGCCCCGCAGCCCAATAGTTTTGCACATCAGCAGACTGCTCAACGGATAATAGCTGAGTCGCGTTAGCCAGCTAAGCACAAACTCAGCGGCAGGACGGCTCCTTGACGATTGGGCGGGGCCGGAAGCGGGGCGTCGCCGCGCCTGCGCCAAAGTTGTGGACACGAGCGTACGGGATTGTGAACAATCATAGTGCGGTGTTTGCTTTTCCCTTCCCTAACGGTCAAATTTCTCGCAAGGTGCGCTGCACAAGGATCAGGGGAACCGAATGTACGAATATGCCATTGCGTGGGAATGGATGGCCTTTGCCGTCCGCTGGCTCCACGTCATCACCGCCATCGCCTGGATCGGCTCGTCCTTCTATTTCATCGCGCTCGATCTTGGGCTGGTCAAACGGCCGCATCTGCCGCCGGGGGCCTATGGCGAGGAGTGGCAGGTGCATGGCGGCGGCTTTTACCACATCCAGAAATATCTGGTCGCCCCGGCCCAGATGCCCGAACACCTGACATGGTTCAAATGGGAAAGCTACGTCACCTGGCTGTCCGGCTTCGCCATGCTGTGCATCGTTTATTACGGCGGCGCCGACCTTTTCCTCATCGACCATTCGGTGCTGGCGCTCACTCAGTTCCAGGCCATCTGTCTGTCGCTGGCATCGCTTGCCGTCGGCTGGCTGTTTTACGATTTCCTCTGCAAATCGCCGCTTGGCAACAACACCTGGGGCCTGATGGTGGTGCTTTACGTCGCGCTGGTGGCGATGGCGTGGGGCTATACGCAGGTCTTCACCGGCCGCGCCGCCTTCCTGCATCTCGGCGCTTTTACCGCCACCATCATGTCGGCGAATGTGTTCTTCATCATCATTCCCAATCAGAAGATCGTCGTTGCCGACCTGATCGCCGGGCGCACGCCGGACCCGAAATATGGCCGCATCGCCAAACAGCGCTCGTTGCACAACAACTACCTGACGCTGCCCGTCATCTTCTTCATGCTGTCGAACCACTATCCGCTGGCCTTTGCGACCGAGTTCAACTGGATCATCGCAGCACTCGTCTTCCTGATGGGCGTCACCATCCGCCACTGGTTCAACACCACCCATGCCCGCAAGGGCAAGCCGACATGGACCTGGCTGCTGACCGCGCTCATCTTCATCGTCATCATGTGGCTTTCCACCGTGCCGAAGGTGCTGACCGGCGAAGAAGAACAGAAGGCGGCAATGCTTTCGCCGATGCAGCAGCAATTCGTCAGCGACGCCCATTTCGCGAGCGCCCGCGATGTCGTTCAGGGTCGCTGTTCCATGTGCCACGCCGCCGAGCCGGTGTGGGAAGGCGTGCCCTTCACACCGAAATCTGTGAAGCTCGAAACCGACGCGCAGATCGCCGCACACGCCCGCGAAATCTATTTGCAAGCCGGCCGCAGCCATGCCATGCCTCCCGGCAACATCACCGCCATCACCCCGCAGGAGCGCAAAGTGCTGACCGCATGGTACGAAAGCGCCGTTTCCGCGGGCAAAGACACCAAGGAAAAAACCGAATGAGCATGGTTCTGCTGCGTGGCCGCCTGTTAAGCTTCCGCCGCGCGCCGCTCGCAATCGACGATACGCAAAGCTATCTCTACATCGAGGATGGCGGCCTGCTTATCGAAAACGGCAAGATCGCCGCCATTGGCGACTATGCCGATATTCGCAAGCAGGCACCTGATGACATTGAGGAGAAGGACCACCGCCCTCATCTCATCGTGCCGGGCTTGATCGACATGCACCTGCATTTCCCGCAGATGCAGGTCATCGGCTCCTATGCCGCCAACCTTCTGGAATGGCTGAATACCTATACTTTCCCGGAAGAATGCCGTTTCGTCGAAAGCGCGCATGCCCAGCGCATCGCCACACATTTTTACGATGAGCTTCTGCGCCACGGCACCACCACGGCTGTCGCCTATTGCTCCGTGCACAAGACCTCAGCCGATGCGTTTTTCACTGAGGCCCTGAAGCGCGGCATGCTGATGGTGGGCGGCAAGGTGATGATGGACCGCAACGCCCCGCAGGGCCTGCTGGACACGCCGGAAACCTCCTATGACGAGACCCGGGCCGTCATCGCCGACTGGCACGGCAAGGGCCGCAACCACGTCGCCATCACGCCCCGTTTCGCCATCACCTCTACGCCGAAACAGATGGAAGCAGCCCAGGCGCTGGCGCAGGAATTTCCCGATCTCTTCATCCAGACGCATCTTTCCGAAAATCTGGACGAGATCAAATATACCTGCGAGCTCTACCCGGAAGCGACCGATTACACCGACATCTATGTGCGTTACGGCCTGATGGGCAACAAGACCCTGCTCGGCCACGCCATCCACCTCTCGGAACGTGAGGCGGACGTGCTGTCGGAAACCGGTGCAGTCGCCGTGCATTGCCCCACATCGAACCTCTTCATCGGCTCCGGCCTCTTCCCGATGAAAAAGCTGCAACGGCGCGAAAAGCCGGTGCGCATCGCAGTCGCGACCGATATCGGCGGCGGATCGAGCTATTCCATGCTGCGCACCATGGATGAGGCCTACAAGATCCAGCAATTGCTGGGCGAACGCCTGAACCCGCTGGAAAGCTGGTATCTGATGACGCGCGGCAACGCCGAAGCGCTTTCCATGGTCGACCGCATCGGCACGCTGGACGCAGGCACGGATGCCGACATCACGGTTCTCAACGCCTCTTCCACGCCCGCCATGGCGCTGAAGATGGAAGTGGTGAAAAGCCTGACCGAAGAACTGTTCCTGATGCTGACCATGGGCGACGACCGCACCGTCGTCGAAACCTACGTGGCCGGCAAGGCGATGAAAAGCGCGCTTGCATAGTTCGGTTTAGGCCGAAACATCAGGTCGTCGCCTCATCTATATCAGTACATATTGAAACGAGCGGGCGTCGCCTGTTTTTCTCTCGCCGCCGGGAAAAGAAACAGGCCGCACTCGCCCGTTTCATATGATCGCCTGACAGCCCAAGTCAGCCGAAATGCGAATGACCTCTGGAGTGCGCCGTGCCGGATTTTGAGACAACTACAACGCTCATGATTGTCGCGACATTCATCGTCGCGGGCGTCGTCAAGGGCGTCACCGGCATGGGCCTGCCGACCGTTGCCATGGGCGTTCTCGGCCTTTTCATGCCGCCGGTCGTTGCCGCTGGCCTGCTCATTCTGCCCTCCTTCATCACCAATATCTGGCAATTGCTGGCCGGACCCGATTTCAAGGCGGTCGTCTCGCGACTATGGCCGATGATGATCGCCATTGCCGTCGGCACGCTTCTCGGCATCCGGCTGATGACATCAGGCACCGGCGTCTGGACTACCTCGACACTCGGATTATGCCTCGCGGCTTACGCAGCCTACAGCCTTCTTGCAAAGCCCTTCGCCGTTCCCGCAAGGCTGGAACCGAAACTCTCCCCGGCCGTCGGGCTGGCGACCGGCCTTCTGACCGGCGGCACCGGAATTTTCGTGGTCCCCGCCGTGCCCTATATCCAGTCGCTTGGCTTCAGCCGCGACGATCTCGTGCAGGCGCTTGGCCTGTCCTTCACCGTTTCCACCGTTGCGCTTGCTGCCGGCCTTGCCTCTCAGGACGCCTTCCGCGTCGAGCACATGTCGCTTTCCGCACTCGCCGTCCTGCCAGCGCTTCTCGGCATGTGGCTTGGTCAGAATATCCGCCGCATCGTCACTCCCGCGACATTCAGGCGCTGGTTCCTAATCTGCCTGTTGTTGCTTGGGGCTGAGCTGTTTTTGCGAGCATTCTGGAGCTGATTCAAGCGCAGTAGAACCGTCACCGCTTCAGAGGCGCAATCAAATTATAGGCGACAATTTCTTCGTCTTCCGTCCCCTCATCGTAAATCTTCGCCACCGTGGCGCGCAGATCCGGCGAATAAACCGCTGTCCATCGTTCTTCCTCTTTGCCGTTTTTACGAATGTCGTAGGTCACATAAAACACCTCATAATTGCAGAATTTAATCGGAAAGGCGCGCCGCTTCGTAACTGCAAGGGTCAGTGACCACTTATCCTCGATTTTGGTAGTTTCGAGCGGCAGAAATTCAAAAGTGCGTCGAGCGCCAACTTTCAGAGGCCAGAATGCTTCCAGATTTGACGTAAAGTGCTGGCTGTAATTGCCGTCATCGCCCGAACGCGCCAGCTCGATTAACCCCCGAAAGAGAAAAAGCCTCTGTTTGCCTGCGCCTTGAAAATCATTCTCCACCAAGACGATCGGTCCGGATCGCCTGAATTCGCTGCGCACCTGACCGTGGGCAAGAACAAACTCATCTCCATCATTTTTACCGGAGGGGCACTCGGCGGCGAAAACAATCGCGGGCGAAATAAGAACTGCGATAAGTAATCTGAGCAAATAATTTAACATATTAAAATACGCTATTATTTGAGAAACCATCTGAATTATTATCGAAATACAGTATATTTCAAGCATAATTCCTAGCCATTTGCGAGTGCAAAAAGCACTGCTGCAAAGACGATTGCCATCGCGTAAACGCGATTACCATGTTATGTGAAGCCATCATTCAAATGTGAAGGCTTTATCCATGGGCAAAATCCTCACCATAGCGGACCTGAAGAAACAGGCTCAGCGCCGTGTGCCGAAGATGTTTTTCGACTATGCCGATAGCGGCGCCTGGACGGAAGGCACCTACCGGGCCAATGAGGAGGATTTTTCGAAGATAAAGCTGCGCCAGCGTGTGCTGGTGGATATGACCGACCGGTCGCTCGCCACCGAAATGATCGGCCAGAAGGTTTCGATGCCGGTGGCGCTCTCCCCCACTGGACTAACCGGCATGCAGCATGCCGATGGCGAGATGCTGGCGGCAAAAGCGGCGGAAGAATTCGGCGTGCCTTTCACGCTTTCCACCATGAGCATCTGCTCCATCGAGGATGTCGCCTCCGTCACCTCCAAACCTTTCTGGTTCCAGCTTTACGTGATGAAGGACCGCGACTTCGTCAATAATCTCATCGATCGCGCCAAAGCCGCCGGATGCTCGGCACTGGTGCTGACGCTCGACCTGCAAATTCTCGGCCAGCGCCACAAGGACCTGCGCAACGGCCTCTCCGCCCCGCCGAAATTCACCCCGAAACACATCTGGCAGATGGCCACACGGCCGAAATGGTGCCTCGACATGCTGCGCACCCAGCGCCGCAGCTTCGGCAATATCGTCGGCCACGCCAAGAACGTCTCCGACCTCTCGTCGCTCTCCTCCTGGACGGCCGAGCAATTCGATCCGCGCCTGTCGTGGAAGGATGTCGAATGGATCAAGGAGCGTTGGGGCGGCAAGCTCATACTCAAGGGCATCCTTGACGAGGAAGATGCGCGCGCCTCGCTCGATACCGGCGCGGACGCCATCATCGTCTCCAACCACGGCGGTCGCCAGCTCGACGGCGCGCATTCCTCGATCGCCATGCTGCCGAGGATCGTCGATTCCGTTGGCGACAGGGTGGAGGTGCATATGGACGGCGGCATTCGCTCCGGCCAGGACGTGCTGAAGGCGGTAGCACTCGGCGCCAAGGGCACCTACATCGGCCGCCCGTTCCTCTACGGCCTCGGCGCGGATGGCAAGCAGGGCGTGACGACGGCGCTCGAGATCATCCGCAAGGAAATGGATATCAGCATGGCGCTTTGCGGGAAGCGGCTGATTACGGACGTCGATCGCAGCATTCTGGCGTGATGGTGACGACACGGCATACAACGTAAAGATCGAAGCCGATGCTTCGGTAAGAATATCGCCTTTACGCCGCCTCCCTCAGTCCTGTGCTTGTCACAGGGATCCAGCGAGCCCAAGCCCTTGGGCTGAACGGACTATCCTCGTCGCGCAGACGCGCGCCGGCTGGATTCCTCTGACAAGAACAGGAATGAGGTGGAGAAGTCCGCTCAATGCCCAATCGTCTTCGAAAACACATTGACGATCACCACCCCGGTCACGATGAACCCAAGACCAACCACCGCAGCAATATCGAGCGTCTGGCGGAACACGAAATAGCCAATGCCGGAAATCAGCACGATGCCAAGCCCGCTCCAGATCGCATAGGCAACGCCGACCGGCAGCGCCCGGAGCGTGAACGACAGGAGATAAAAAGCCGCACCGTAAAAAAGCGCCATCAGCACCGTCGGCAACAGCTTGGTGAATTGCTGCGATTGCTGCAGAAAGGAAGTTGCGATGACCTCGCAGACGATAGCCGCGACAAGCGCCCCATAAGTCAAAACAGCCGCGTTCATCGTTCCACTTCCTTTTTCGTCTGGGCGATCATCCGGGCCCTCAGAGCCGCCCTGTCGCCACCCGCTTTACCGTCGTCGGCCAGTAGATCGGCAAACCAGATGCCGTCAGCCGCAAGCCGCACCATCTCCAGCACCACCCCGTCATCCGTTTCTTTATGACGGGCAAGGCGCCCCTCAATCCAGCTGTTCCACATGCGCCGAAGCGACGGTTCACCGACCATGGAAACCGAGATCGCTGCCCATTGCCTGCCCGAATCCCTGCCCCGATCCGAGAAAACCGCGTTCACATAGGCCCTTGTGAAGCTCCCAAAAGCTTCACAATCCTGTGAGATGAGGTCGTCGATCTCAGTGTCCAGAGCCGCCAGAAGGTCAGTCATCACCGCTTCCAGCAGCACCTGCTTGGAGGGAAAATGATGAAACAACCCACCCTTCGTCACCCCGGCGGCATCGGCCACTGCCTGCACGGAAAGCGCCGCAACCCCCTGCTCGGCAGCGAGTTTCGCCGCGCAATCGAGAAGATTGCGGCGCACGATCTCAGGCTGCTTTTTGCGTTCATGTGCATTTGTCATGGTCGCAAACATACCGGATGGTTGGTTTCTTTGCAAGGAAATTGTGAGGGCGACGGCCGACTTGAATTTCATACTTAATTAAGCATGAAAGCGATCTCTAAAGTTTTAGCGGTTTTGTTGCCGGAAAGTGTCAGTAAAACTTCGCCCATCGCGGCGATCGAACATAAAGGGGTGGACCATGTCGGGAACGATCAAACGGGGAATGGCGGGCGCATGGGTATTCGCACTCGCCTTCTTTTGCGCGATCCTCTCATTGCAGGCATCGCCAGCGCAGGCCGGTTATGCCCATTTCATCATGGATGCCAATACCGGCAAGGTCCTCGCCGCGCAGAACGCCGATGTGCTGAACCACCCGGCATCGCTGACCAAGATGATGACGCTCTATATGACCTTCGAGGCGTTGCACGCCGGCCGGATTCGCTGGGACCAGAAGATAAGGATGTCCAGGAACGGCGCAGCCGTCATCCCCTCGAAGCTTTATGTGCGTGAGGGCCAGACGTTTACGGTGCGCGAAGCCGTCTACGGCATGATCGTCAAATCCGCCAATGACATGGCGGAAGGCATGGGTGACCATCTCGGTGGGTCCGAGGCGCAATTTGCGCAGATGATGACCCGTAAGGCCCGCCAGCTTGGCATGACCAAGACGGTTTTCCGCAACGCCTCCGGCCTGCCCAGCAAATCGCAGGTGACGACGGCGCGCGACATGGCGAAACTCGGCCTTGCGTTGCAGCGCGATTTTCCGAAAGAATACGGCCTCTTTGCCATGGAATCCTTCAGCTTCCGGGGCAAGCGCATCCGTGGCCACAATAATCTGATGTATCGCTATCAGGGCATGGACGGCATCAAGACCGGTTACACCAATGCGTCGGGCTTCAACCTCGTCAGCGCCATCAATCACAATGGCCGCCGTGTCGTTGGCGTCGTGCTGGGCGGCAAAACCGCGCGCGGCCGCGATGCGCAGATGGCTGCTCTGCTGGACAAGGCGATGCCGCAGGCCTCGAGAAGCCGTAATACCGAACAGCTGGTGGCAAGCGCCAATGTCAGCCGCACCTTCGATGTGCCGCCCGCAGCCGTCCCTCCGGCAGCCGTACCACTACCGATGTTTGCCGAGCGTCGCGCCGATCCGATCGCCATGCAGATCGCCACGGCGAACAGCCAGATGGCAGATATGATCCAGGTCTCTGCCATTCCGAGGCCCGCACCCGCTGCAAAAATGACCGGCCAACGCAGCCGCTGGGAAGTGCAGATCGCCGCCACCGACAGCGAAGCTGCCGCCCGCTCGCTGCTCGCCAATGCGCGCTCCAACATCGCCGGCAGCTACTCCGGCATCGCGCCCTATACCGAAGCGGTGCAAAGCGGATCGGCAACGCTCTACCGCGCCCGCTTTACCGGCTTTGAAGACCAGTCCTCGGCGGTTTCCGCCTGTAAGGAGTTGAAGGCGCAGTCTTATGCCTGCGTTGTCATGAACAGCGAAGGGTGAGTTCTACCGCTTGAGCCAACCGTTTTCCAACGCATCGGCCAGATACGGAATGCCGTTGACCTTCGCCATCTCGGCCATGGCAAGATTATCGTAGCGTATCTGCCGGAAATAGACCTGCCAGCCGCGTGCGGTTTCTTCGAGCACGGCATAGCTGGCAAGCGGATGACCGACTTCGACATGATGGTCGAACGGCGTGCCATCCTTCCAGCCGGGGCAGCCGACGCTGCCAGGATTGACGATCAGGCGGCCATCGGAGAGCTGCACGGTGCGGGCGATATGTGTGTGGCCGCACAACATCAGCGGTTGGGTGATGCCATCAGCCATGGCCTCGATTTCGGAAAGCGGTCGCAATTTCAGCACCCCTTCCGTCGAAAGCGTTTCCAGCCAGTATTCCAGATCACCGCGCGGCGAGCCGTGGCAGCAATAGGCGACGTCCTTGAAAACCATGCTGAACGGCAGGGTGTGCAGCCAGTCCAGATGCGCGGCGGTCAGCTGCGCATGCGCCGGCCTCTCCCAGCTGCCCATCTCCTCCGGCGCGCGCTCGATCAATTCGCGATCATGATTGCCGAGAACGCTGGGTATCCAGTTGCCAACCAGCACATCGCCGGTAAAACCCGCTTCCAGCGGACCACTGAAGCAATCACCGAGATTGACGATGTCCTTGATGCCAAGCCTCGCGATATCCTCAAGCACGGCCTCCAGTGCGGCGCAGTTTCCATGAATATCGGCAATGGCGGCAAAGATCATGGCGGTCAGCTTCCTCGATAGGTAGAGTAACTATAGGGCGAAAGCAGAAGCGGCACATGGTAATGGCCGCTCTCGTCGGCAATGCCGAAACGGATGGGGATGATGTCGAGAAACGCGGGTTCCGCCAGGGTGACGCCCTTGCCACGCAGATAATCGCCCGCATGGAAAACCAGCTCGTATTCCCCTGCCTTGAAACTGTCGCCCACAAGTAGCGGCCCGCCATCAACGCGGCCATCGCTATTGGTCTTAACCGTCTTAATCTTCTCGCGACGATCACCCGAGAGCCGGTAAAGCTCGATCGTCAGCCCCTCGGCGGGCGTGCCATGGGCGGCATCGAGGACGTGAGTGGTCAAACCGGTCATAGGCTGGGCTCCGCGATCATGTAGGGCGCATCGAAAAAATGCTCTTCCAGATTGTTGCCCGGCCCATCGCGATCGGCAACCAGAAAATCCGAAATCGCCTGCAACGGCATCAACGGGTAATGCCATACGTTGCGGCGGTAATTCACGCCCTGATCCCCGCGCGCCAGAAAAGCCTGCGGCCGACCAGGCTTGCCGCCCTCGTCCTCGGCAACGACGACAAGGAAAGGCCTGCCGGACAGCGGCGAGAAACTCTGGCTGCCGAACGGATGCCGCTCCATCATCTCGATTGTATGGGGAAAGGTACGCGGCTGTCCGCGGAAAATATTGAGGATGATGCGCGCACCCTCGCCCGCTGCCTCGGGTGCAGCAAGCGCATGATGCCGCTCGGTCTGGCCGCCATTGATGTGGCGCATGGAAGAGGGTGTAATTTCGATCACATCACCGAAGGATGCGAACGCCTCTTTGGTGAGAGGCTTAATCTCGAGAAAATCAGTCAAATGTCATTCACCTTGGGCATGCCAGTTTCGGAGGAGTGAGAGACGCGCCTGCAAATCCGGAATGCTCTGCGTTATCGTTTTCCAGACCACCGAGAGTTCCGCCCGGAAATAATCATGCACGATCAGATTGCGCATACCCTTCATCTTTATCCAGGGGATTTCCGGGTGCTGCTGTAAAAACGCGGGGTAATACTTGTCCAGTTTTGCGACCGCCTCGCCAATCAGGGCAAGGCACATCATCACCGCCATCTGGGTACGCGTATCGGAAGAAAAAGTGGCCTCATCCATATCCTGAATGAAATCCCGTATTCGGGAGGCGGCAACATCCATATCCTTCAGGTAGAGCAGAAGTCGATCCGTACTCATACTGCCTTGGCTTCCATCAGAACACGCGCCCGGATATCCGAGTGCAGGCCGCCTGAGGTGACGACGTCAACCTCGACACCGAGGATAGTCTTCAGTTCCTCCAGCAATCCGCCAAGATCGAACAGAGTGGTCCCCGGCAACGCATCCACCAGAATATCCAGATCGCTGTCCGGCCTGTCTTCGCCACGGGCGACGGAACCGAACACGCGCGGGTTTGCCGCGTTGAAGCGCTTCGTTGCTTCGCGGATCGCTTCCCTGTTCTTTTCCAGCACCTCGGAGGGTCTCATGGCCTAAATCTCCAGATAGGACGAGTATAACGGAACGACCGCCGCTCGCCAATTCAACCCTCGGGCAGCATCGAGGAAAGGCGCAGCCAGGCGATCTTTTCCACCTGCGCCGTCGCCGTCGCAAATTCTGTCGCCGCATCATTGCCGATACGCGTCTCGAAGGCGGAGAGAATATCGTGCCTGTTCAGCCCCTTGACTGCAATGATGAATGGAAAGCCGAATTTTTGCGTATAGGCGGAGTTCAGCTCGGTGAAGCGCGCATGCTCATCGGGCGAAAGCCGGTCGAGCCCTGCGCCTGCCTGTTCATTGCGGCTATCGGCGGTCAACCCACCTGCTATTGCGAGCTTGCCGGC
Source organism: Agrobacterium tumefaciens (assembly GCF_013318015.2). NCBI lineage: Bacteria > Pseudomonadati > Pseudomonadota > Alphaproteobacteria > Hyphomicrobiales > Rhizobiaceae > Agrobacterium > Agrobacterium tumefaciens. The sequence goes on from NZ_CP115841.1 coordinate 1,918,028, forward strand.
AAGATCAGGATGCGCGCGCAAAACACCCAGCCGTTCCGCTTCGGAGGCGGCACGAAACTGCGCGCATAATGCGCCATGAACCGCCTTCGCTGTTAACTCCAGACCTGCGCCTCCGACATCATAGGCCCGTTCGGCGATAAAAGGCGAATGTTCGAACACACCGCCGAAACGGCTGACAAATTCATCTCGCGTCCTCATCAGAGCGTTCCCGGCTTGTGGTTTTCATGCCAGTGACGAGCGATCTCGATACGCTGCGGGATCCACACCTTTTCATGGCCCAGCACATATTCGATGAAACGGCGAAGGGCTGCGGCGCGGCCGGGACGGCCGACGAGACGGCAATGCAGGCCGACGCTCATCATCTTCGGCGCGCCTTCAAGCCCTTCCCGATAAAGAACGTCGAAAGCGTCTTTCAGATAGGCGAAGAACTGGTCGCCGGAATTGAAACCCTGCGGCGTGGCGAAACGCATATCATTGGTGTCGAGCGTGTAGGGAATGATCAGGAACGGTTCATCCTGCAATCCCTTCACCCAATAGGGCAGATCGTCGGCATAGGAATCGGACGAATAGAGAAAACCACCCTCTTCCATGACGAGACGCAACGTATTGTCGGAAGGCTTGCCCTGATACATGCCAAAGGGGCGCTCGCCCGTCAGCTCCGTATGCAGGCGCACGGCTTCGGCAATATGCTTGCGCTCTTCCTCCTCGGAAAAATCCTTGTATTCCAGCCAGCGATAACCGTGGCTGGCGATTTCCCAACCCGCTTCCTTCATTGCCGCAACGGCTTGCGGGTTGCGCGCCATGGCAGCGGTCACGCCATAAACAGTTGTGGTGACGCCGAGATCGGTGAACATGCGCCACAGCCGCCAGAAACCGGCGCGTGAACCATATTCGTAGATCGATTCCATGTTCAGGTTGCGCTGGCCCGGCCACGGCTGCGCGCCGACGATTTCCGACAGCAGCGATTCCGACGCCTTGTCGTTGTCGAGAATGCAGCTTTCGCCGCCCTCTTCGTAATTGATGACGAATTGCACGGCGATGCGTGCGCCGCCCGGCCATTTCGGATCGGGACTGTTGCGGCCGTAGCCCACCAGATTGCGGGAGTAATTCTCGGAAATCATTCAGCCACCCAAAACACCTCTCCCGACGCGGAACCCGCTTCTGGAAGACATGAGCAAAACAACCATCCGAAGGTGTCTGCCCGGAACGGTTAAACACGACACGCTTCAGACATGCGATGCACGGACGGTAGCATCCGCATTCGGAATGTCGAGAGCAATTTTGCCGACATTCCGATGCTTTTTTGTGTACGATTTCTGCGGGGCGTTTCTCAGGCGATCTTTCGGGCGGAAACACGACCCATGGGATGCAGCGAGTGCACCCGGAAAGGCGCGCCGGGTTCATCCTCGATGAATAGCGCAAGGCTGGAAAATGACAGAGGCCGGGTGAGCAGCGGCTCGAAAACCTTGCGCACGGCACGCTCGATCCTCTGGCTGCTGGAAGGCTCGACACCGCCCGTCAGCGACATCTGAAAACGGAACTCGTCCATCACATGCGGACTGCCCCAGCGGTGCAGATTGGTCAGCTGCGAAGCCGAAAGCCGGTCGGGATCCGCCCGCTCGATTTCCGCCTCGGAGAGCGGCGCGCGGTAGCGGTCGAATTCCTGCACCACACGGGCTGCGAAAAAATTCAGCACTTCGCAGGGGCGCTCGGGAACGAGGCTGAAGACATTGTCATGCCGCGCCACTATAAGTTGTGGCAGCGTGAAGGGGTCCTGCCTGCCGGAAAAATACATCAGGTCGCGCAACAACGCGGCCTCGGAATGACCTTCGGCAAGACGGAACGGGGCCTTTATGGTGCCGTGGAAACCATAACGGCGCGGCAGGGCGGTGTGGTAGGAAATCTCCTGCATGCCGAGATCGATCATGCCCGGCGGCTCCACCGCATGGCCTGAATAGGCATCGCGTCCCAGCCACGCGGCAGCCGCCTGCGTCAGCGGGTCGTTGGGGGAAGGCGTAAAATGGATGGCGTATCGCATGCGCTATCACCTCGCCGCAAATGCGGCCAAACGGGGCTCTTTGCAGGCCAGCAAGTAAGCGATTTGCGTGACAGATTAACGACGTGGACCAAACTAATCAGAAGTTTCTAAAGTCCGGACAGCAATACTCACGTGTTCTTGAAGGCGAAAACCGGAAGGCACGTCCGGCGTGTGGCCACATACGGCCTGCAACGCAGCATCGGCAAGATAGTGGGCAAGGCCGAAGCTGACCTTGAAGCCGCCCGATAACGCCACGAGCCGCGGATATTCGGAAAGTGTACCCACCATCGGATCCCGTCCAACCGCCTTCGGCCGCAACCCGGCCCAGCGTTCGATCACCGGCGCACGGCCAAGCGACGGCACCACGGCGCATGCATCCGCGAGCAATTTTTCCAGCTTTTCGTCGGTGCTGAATGGATCGGAAAAACAATCTTCGCTGGTACTGCCGATGGCGACGGTGCCATCCTCATGCGGCACGATGTAGAGGCCGTTCAGAAACACGACCGGCATGGCCGGATCGGCCGCAGCATCCAGAAGGGCGGCCTGCCCCTTCACCGCCTGTCCAAGCACAATGCCGGGTTCCAGACCGATGGCATCGCGGATCAGCGCGAAGGAACCGTGGCCGTTGGCGACGATCACATGATCGAAGGCGACCTCGTCGCCCGACGACAGCACCGCCCGCCCTTTATCCGGATCGAGCGAGACGACGCGGCACTGTTCCGCCACCCGCACATGCCGGGCGTTGCGGAGGAAAGCCGACAGAAGGGCGATCATCGCCCGGGGAGAAACCCGTGCAGCCAGCGTATCCAGCACGAAGCCCGCTTGTCCCGCCGCATCGTCCACCCATCCGGCAACGGAAGGGCTGTCACCGACATGCCAGTGGAACCGGCGCCCGTCTGAAACCCAGTTTTCCCCGGCATCCCGCTCGTGCCGTTCGGCAATGCTGCGCAAATGTGGTTTCGGCAGGGGAATGATCCGGCCGCAGCGCCGATAACCGGCGGAAAGCCCGGTCTCGGCTTCCAACTCGGCGATCTGTTTTTCCAGCGCAACGAGAGCGTCGAACTGGAATTGCTTCTTGTCCGACCAGCGGTCCGGCATATGCGGCATCAGTGCGCCCAACAGCCCGCCGCTTGCACCATCTCCAAGACAGCCCGCTTCCAGCAGCAGGGCGTTTATGCCCATCCTCTCTGCCTTGACGGCAGCCCACAGCCCCATAATGCCGCCACCGACGATGAGGAGCGGCACCGAGCCAGGCAATCTTGGTGCTCGCAATCTTGGTGATTGACCAGATTCGAAAGCGGGACTATCGGCATTAGTCATGACACATTCCAAGGAAAACACCGCAGATATCGGTTCGGCAGCCGACGATCCGCCCGCCGCGCTCGACTGGCGTGAGGGGGATATGCCCTATTCGCTAGCCTTTGACGATCATTTTTATTGCCAGACGGATGGCAGGCTGGAATGCGGCCATGTCTTTCTGTCCGGAAACGGCCTGCCGCAGCGCTGGCTTGAGCGAGAGAACATCTTCCGTATCGGCGAACTTGGCTTCGGCACCGGTCTCAATCTCTGCGAGACCTGGCGTCAATGGAAAGAGGTGCGCAACGGTCACTCCAAGCTGCATTTCATGTCCTTCGAACTCTACCCGATGAAGGCGGACGAGATCGACCGGGCGCTTTCCCGCTGGCCGGAAGTTGATACCGAACGCAAGGCACTGGTCGCCCGCTGGCCGGCGGACCCGAAAGGCGAGGTCGATATCGAACTGGACGACCAGACGCGCCTGACAGTGGTGTGCGGCGAAGCGCTCACCGGCATTTCCGGCAGAAGTGAAGGCTTCGACGCCTGGTTTCTGGACGGCTTCGCCCCTGCCCGCAATCCCGACATGTGGTCGCTGGGCATCATGCAGACGCTGTTCGGCAAAACGGTACCGGGGGGCACATTCGCCACCTATGCCGCCGCTGGCTTCGTCCGCCGCAACCTCATAGCCGCCGGTTTTGAACTGGAGCGCCGCAAAGGGTTTGCCGGAAAGCGTGAGATGCTGTGCGGCACCAAGCCATCCCACTGAGACGGCTCCCACAGCAGCAACCGGCCTTCACTGTCAGGCGGTCGGCACGTCGCGGCGTGGCATCGCGTCTCCCAGCCATTGCGCGATCTTGTCCTCGAGAATTTCGGGGCTGATGGGCTTCGACAGATAATCATCCATGCCTGCTGCGATGCAAAGCTCGCGGTCCGCGTCCTGTGTATGCGCGGTAACGCCGATGATCGGAACATGCCGGCCGTCGGCAGCCGCCTGTTCGGCGGCGCGGATTGCCATTGTCGCCTGATGCCCGTTCATCACCGGCATCGACACATCCATAAGGATGACGGCGGGGTTGTGCTCCTCCCACGCCTGAACGGCCTTCTTGCCATTGCCGACGATCAGGAACCGCAAACCCGCCTGCTGCAAGATCTGGGTAAAGACAATCTGGTTGACGTCGTTGTCCTCGGCCACCAGCACATCCACAAGGCAGGGTCGGCGCCGGTCTGGAACCGTCGTCGGAGGTGACACAACCCGCCGCTTCTTGTCCGTCGGGCCATTGTCTGGCCGCACCGGCGCATCGCTGCCGCCTGAGCCCAGCCCCTGCGGATCCTGCCGGGCGCGTTTCTGCCGCACATCCCGCACCACATCGAACAGGGTGGAACGCAACAGACGCGCCCGCGCCGGCTTCATCAGATGCGCCTGCACGCTGAGATCGGTGAACAGGCTCTCGTCACCTACGACATCCATAGACGTCAGGAACACGATGGCGATATCGTCGAAACGGCTATCCGCCCTGATCCGCTCGACCACATCCAGCCCGTTCATAACAGGCATGTGATAATCGAGAATGATGGCGTCGATGGCAAAACCGAGGGACGCAGCCTCCTGCAGCACGGCAATGCCTGATGGCCCGTCCTGCACAGCATGGCCGTCGATTCCCCATGTCTTCAGTTGCTCCGCCAATATGCGGCGATTGACGTCGTTATCGTCGATGACGAGTACGCGTATATCCTCGATCGCCATGGCAAGAAGCGGAGCGTCGCGCCGTTTTTCCGTAACGTGAAACGGAATATTGACCTCGAAGGTCGATCCCTTGCCGACTTCGCTCACCACATTGATCGTACCGTCGAAAAGACCGACAAGACCGACCGTGATCGCCAGTCCCAATCCCGTTCCCTCGTGCCGCCGCGTCGCTGAGCCGTCGACCTGGCTGAATTTGTCGAAGATGGTTTCGAGCTTGTCTGCGGGAATGCCGATGCCGCTATCTTCGACGCGCAGCGACAGAATGGTCTCCGACGCTTCCGCCGACTGCGCCGAAAGTTCGATCAGCACATGCCCCATTTCCGTGAACTTGACGGCGTTTCCAACAAGATTGGTGACGACCTGACGGAACCGCCCGGCGTCCCCCATGACCTTGCCGAAAACCGATGGATCGATCCGGACGACAAGTTCTATGTTCTTTTCCAGAGCCGCTGAGGACAGGAGGGAAACCACATCCTCCACCGCTTCCGCCGGATCGAAAGGCACGCTGCGCAGCTTCATCTGCCCGGCCTCGATCTTGGAGAAGTCGAGAATGTCGTTGATGATCGTCAGGAGCGCATTGCCGGATTTAACGATGATATCGGTGAAGGTTTTCTGGCGTGTATCCAGATTGGATTTGGCCAGAAGTTCCGCCATGCCGAGCACGCCATTCATCGGCGTGCGGATTTCATGGCTCATATTGGCAAGGAATTCAGATTTGGCGCGATCTGCCGCTTCGGCGCGGGAAAGCAGCCGCTGCAACTCCTCCTCGCGCATCTTCATCTCGGTGACGTCGGTGACGATGATGAGCCAGTAATTGCCGGAACTGTTGGTCGCTTCCAGATTGAGCCACGTCTTTCCGGCAATATGGATCAGCCAGGAGAACGGCCTGTTGGCGGCTATGTGCTCTCTCCAGGCGGTCAGCGTCGCGGCCGCCTCCTCTTTGGTGCCAAAATCTCCGCGCCCGGCGCAATGGGCAAAGAACCCCGACCAGTTGCAGCCCTTTTCCAGCAGCTGCGGCGGCACGTCGAACATTCGCGCCACGGCCTCGTTGGACATGATGATGGTTCCCTGCTCGACCAGTACCAGCCCCTGCGCCATGGCGCGTGTGGCGCCCTGCATATATTCGCCGACACGCTCAAGCTCGGCCTTTGCCTCACTGATCTCGGCGTCGCGCATGCGCACGTCGGTCACATCGGCATAGGTGCTGAGGATTTTTCCGCCGTCGAGTCGGGTCTTGGAAATGACGGTGACCTTGCCGCTTTTGCTGCGCACCTCGCGCGGCGTGAAGACCTTGTCGTTGAGCAGCCGTTCTGCGCGCTGGTTGTAGAGCTCCTCGAAGGGTATATCGCCATAGTCATAAAGGCCGCTTTCGAAATTCGCCTCCATGAATTCGCGATAGCTTTTGCCGACAAGCGACTTCTCGCCGCCGATTTCGCCCCATAACGTGTCGAAGCACGGATTGACATATTCGATGACGAGATCCGCGTTGAGGAGCAGTACGCCAACCGGCAGGGCATGAAGAACCGTTTCGAACTGGCGATGCAGCGCTTCGGCCTGCGCCTGCGCCGCGATCAGCGCATTTTCCCGCTCCTTCAGCAGGCTGACATCTGTGACTGAACCCACCAGATAATATTCGTCATCGGGCGTCGTGACCCGGCCGAGCCGGGTTATGACCGGAACGGCGCCGCCATCCGAAAGCGGAATGATTCCCGTCTTTTCAATCGCCTCTCCGGTTTGCAGGATATGCTCGTTTTCCCGCTGGAACTCTGCGCCCTCCTCCGGAAACATCTCGCATTCGGTCTTGCCCAAATAGTCGGCGAGGCTGCCGCCCCGGAATTTCTCAAAGGCCGCATTGGCAAAGGTCAGCCGCCTGTCCTGATCCCGCAGGAACACGCCCACGGGCAATTGCTCAAGCGCGGCGCGCAGCAGCCAGGTCTCGCGGATCTGCTTGCTAAGCAGGGTCTCATGCGCCTTGAACTCCGTCACATCGACGCGAAGCCCCACCAGCATGCCGTTTTCCAGCCGCTTGTTGACCATACGCACCCAGCGGCCATCGGCAAACTGCTCCACCCTTTCGAGATAGGGCAGGGAAAAATCCCGCAACTGCTTCTGCAGCCATGCCTGGTAATCCGGATCGTCCGATTTCACGCTGCGGTAGCCGCTCGAGAAATAGACCGCCTCCATCAGCGTCTCAAGCCGGGTGCCGGGCTTTAGCTGGAGGTTGAAATCACTGTAGAATTCCACGAAACGCGCATTGCAATAGACGAGCCGGTTTTCACGGTCATAAATTACGATACCGGCATCGATGAGGTCGATAACGCCGCTGTCGAACAGCAGGTCGGCGCTGCCGCCGTCCGAAACACCCTTCACGACAGAGGGCGCCTCTTCGAACACCTCAAACAGGAACAGACTGCCGTCATCGCCGGTGAAACGTTCGCAACGCAGCTTGTAAGGCCCTGAAGACGCTGCACCATGGCATGAAATCACTTCGTCCGTGGCAAAGACCAGCGAGCGGCGCTCCCTGTCCTCGCGCTCGGCATCGCGAATATCGGCGGAAAGGGCAAGGCTCGTGTGGCCCGTGAACGCGGCGGGCGGACGCCCCATGACCCGGCCATAGGCTGCATTGACCATGAGGTAGCGAAGCTCGCTGTCCTTGATGCACGCGGGCAAATCCAGGGCGGCGATGGCCCCGCAAGCTTTTTCCAGCAACCCGCATCCTTGGGTCAAGCGATACTCCACACCGTGCAGTTCCATCCTTGTCGAATCAAATATTTCCAGACGTCGTTGCAAAAACGTTATGTGAGAAAACCGCTATTTGCTATGTGCGGAATGGTCGCTTTACCCTTTTTTAACCATAATTATTCGCAAGCCTTCGCGCCTCGCCGGTAATCGACAGCCTGCCTTCTGCATGGCAGCCATGCGCCGCGGGACGGCAGCGTTACAAAACTATTGCTTGACTTTACGCCATAAAACGCCCACATGCCGGTCAAGCTTTCACCTTCGGCAGCCGCGTGAGCTGCAGCACATGACCAAGATGACTTGGCCCGCATGAAGGAAAAGCGCAACGAATACAGAAGACGGCGTTTTGCCGCACTGATGCGCAGAAAGTTATTCCAACCCACAAGTTCCCAATTCACGCGGGGTTCTTGACGCCGAAACCGCCGGACAGCAGCAACTGCTCCGGACGATTGGTTTTTGGCGCCCCGAAAGGCATTACTATTGACCAGTTTTAGCGAACTCGGCCTCTCTGAAAAGATTGTGGCCAGCGTTACCCAGCTCGGCTACACAACCCCCACCCCCATTCAGGCAAAGGCCATTCCGCTGCTGCTTGAAGGCCGTGATCTCATCGGCCTCGCACAGACCGGCACGGGCAAGACGGCAGCATTCGGCCTGCCCATCATCGAAATGCTGATGAAGCAAGCCGACCGCCCGGCAAACCGCACCACCCGCACCCTTATCCTTGCACCGACCCGCGAACTGGTGAACCAGATCGGCGAAAACCTGCGCTCCTTCGTGAAGAAGACGCCGCTGCGCATCAACCAGGTTGTCGGCGGCGCGTCGATCAACAAGCAGCAGCTTCAGCTCGAAAAAGGCACGGACGTCCTGGTGGCGACACCTGGCCGCCTGCTGGACCTCATCGCCCGCAACGCGATCTCGCTTTCCAAGGTCACCTATCTGGTGCTTGATGAAGCCGACCAGATGCTCGATCTGGGCTTCATTCACGATCTGCGCAAGATTTCCAAGATGGTTCCGGCCAAGCGCCAGACCCTGCTGTTTTCGGCAACGATGCCGAAGGCGATTTCCGAGCTTGCCAGCAACTTCCTGACGGACCCGATCAAGGTCGAGGTAACACCTCCGGGCAAGGCCGCCGACAAGGTCGAGCAATACGTGCATTTCGTCGCCGGCAAGAACGACAAGACCGACCTTCTGAAGAAGTCGCTCAACGAAAACCCGGATGGCCGCTCTATCGTTTTCCTGCGCACCAAGCACGGCGCGGAAAAGCTCTACAAGCATCTGGAACATATCGGCTTCAAGGTCGCCTCCATCCACGGTAACAAGAGCCAGGGCCAGCGCGAGCGGGCACTGAAGGGCTTCAAGGACGGTGAGATCAAGGTTCTGGTCGCAACCGACGTCGCTGCCCGCGGCATCGATATTCCGGCCGTGACGCACGTCTTCAACTACGACCTGCCGGAAGTGCCCGACGCCTATGTCCACCGCATCGGCCGTACCGCCCGTGCCGGCCGCGACGGCATTGCCATCGCGTTCTGCGCACCGGACGAAACACGTCTGCTGCACGATATCGAAAAGCTGATGAAGATCGATATCCCGGTTGCATCCGGTGAACGTCCGGCCGGTCTTGCCAGCCCGACGCGCCCGAACAACAACAACCGTGGTCGCAACAACAATGGCGGCCAGCCGCGTGGACCCCGCGAAGGCGGACGCCACAATGGCGAGCCCCGTCCCTCGCGTCACCACGCCCCGCGTGATGCGGACAACGATCTGGAAGTCACGTCAGACTTCAAGCGCGTGAAGACGGCGGAAGGTGACGCAGGTCGCCCGGCCGGCCCTCGCAAGCAGCGCCGCCCTGCCCGCAAGCCCGGCGGCAGCGGTGGCAACCGTCACGCACCTGCTGGCGGCAACGGCCAGGAAAAGCGCGCTTCCGGCAACGGAAACGGCAATCGCGGCCGTAACCGCTAAGTAACTCTGCGCGAGCCGATTCCTCGGTATCGCGTGTCTACCTTCAAACCCCGCAAGCGCAGGCTTGCGGGGTTTTCTTTTTGCTCTCAACCGCCCTGCGCCAACGACCGGCGCCGCGACGGCAGGGTCATGGCCAGCACCCCGGCAATCACGCAGACAAGACCCACCCACATGGCAGGCGTCGGCACTTCTCCAAGAAACACCATGCCAATGGCGACACCGATCGGAACCCGCAGATACGCCTGCGACGTGGTACCGACCGAACCGAGCGTCTGCATCAGCCGGAAATAGACCATGAAGGCGAGCGCGGTTGAAAAGACGCTGAGGCACACAAGTGCGGTGAGCGACGCCGGAGATGGCGACAATGTCCAGGGCCGGTCAACGATCACGCTCACCGGCAACAGAAGCACGGCGCCGCAGATCAGCGAGCCGGCGGCAGGCATAACGGGATCGAGACCTCTGAAGTTTTTGCTGAAGATGGCGGCACAGGCGTAGGAAAAGGCCGCAGTCAGCACGGCAATCTGGCTCCACAGCGCCTCACCCGCCCCGTTCAACGCATCCAGACCGATGATGAGACAGACACCTGTCATGCCCGCAACAGTGCCGAACAGCTTGCGCCCGCTGACCTGCTCATGCCGGATGATCAGCGCGGTGAGAAGAAAGGTGAAGATCGGCGTCGTCGCATTGAGGATGACGGCGAGACCGGCATCGATGCTCTGCTCCGCCCACGCGATCAGCGTGAAAGGCAACACGCTGTTGATGCAGGCCTGAACGAAGAAGAGCCGCCATGTGGCGAAATCCCGCGGCAACCGCAGCCCGCGCAGGCGAATGACCGCCAGCAGCAACAGACCGGCAATCAGGGTTCTTGCGGCAATGAAGGTCAGCGGTGGTATGGTTTCCACCCCGATCTTGATGAAAGTGTAGGATGCGGCCCACAGAGTGGACAACAGGGCAAGCAGCAGCAATTCGCGGGCGATAGGGTTTTGACTGGTCACGGATCAATTTTCCAACTGCGTTCAGGATGAACCGTTCCTAACCCGAAAACAAGCATCTATGCTTCGGTGACGGCCGAAGTTTCCACCGCTTCCAAAGCATGAAGCCCCGCACGGTACCAGCCATGCGGGGCTTCAATGACAGACCGGTGATTGCAGCGGCCGATCAGGCCCGGCGTTCATCCACCGAGAAAGCGCCCGGACCGGCAAACACGAGATAAAGGAAGATGAAGCAGAACAGGATCGCGGCGTCGCCCCCATTGAGAGCGGGGAAGAAGCTCTTAGGCCCGTGCGCAATGAAATAGGCAACAGCCATCTGGCCGGACAGGATGAAGGCAACCGGACGCGTGAAAAGGCCGACCAGCACGAGAATGCCGCCAACGGCTTCCAGAAGCGCCGCCACCAGCAGCATCGTCGGCAGGGAGCCGTCCATCTGCGATGCCGGGAAACCGAACAGCTTCTGCGTTCCATGCGAAATGAAAAGCAGCGCCGTCATGATGCGCAGCGCCCCGAGTGCCTGCGGGCGATAGCGGGAGAGATTGTCTAAAATTGCCATGTTCATGTGTCCCCGTTGAAGTGGTGCGACGCTCGATACAGCGCAATCATGCCTTTATGGATACACGTCTCGAACACCGAAAATCACATTTCCGATATAGCAGAACTCCCTTAAATACATAAAGGGAGTCATTCTAGACATGGTTGATTTTCCACCATAAAACTGCGCTCATGTGGAAAAAATCAACCCAAGGATACAGGCATTTTTTCGAGTGGCAAAGGCGGAAAAATCCGCCTCTACGTCAGGCCTGTAGCACCACGACCCTGGAGCCAACCGGCACGCGGCTGTAAAGATCGATGATGTCGTGGTTCAGCATCCGGATACAGCCGCTTGACATGGCGTGGCCGATGGATTGCGGCTGGTTGGTGCCGTGCAGACGGAACATGGTGTCGTTGCCGCCGCGATAGAGGTAGAGCGCCCGTGCGCCGAGCGGGTTGTTCGGGCCCCCCTCCATGCCGCCGGCGTATTTCAGATTGCGCGGATCACGGCGCATCATGTTTGCGGTCGGCGTCCAGGAAGGCCATTCCGACTTCCGGCCGATATAGGCGTCGCCCTTCAGCGCAAGCCCCTGGCGACCGACGCCGACGCCGTAACGCATTGCCCGTCCATCGCCCAGTACGTAGTAAAGACGCCGCGCGGGCGTATCCACAATCACCGTTCCAGCCGGATGCGCGGTATCGTATGCCACTTCCTGCCGGCGCAGCTCGGGCTTCACCTTGTCGAGATGCATTTCCGGAAGCGGAAACTTCTCGTCCGGCTTCGCCGCATAATTAAGCCTTTGCTGCCCGATGCCGGAACTTGCGCAGCCGGCCAGCAACAGCGGCAATCCGAACAGAACACCACGACGTGAAATAGACATGTAACCCCCGCCAAATCTCTAGATTAACGAGAGGTATAATTTTATGGTTAACAAATCTCTAATATGAGGTTGTAGGAATTAACGTGCCTCAACCGGCGCTGCGGGCCGGCGGTTGGCCAGATACACCCCCGTTACCGCCAGGACCGTGCCGGCAATCATGGCCGGCGTCAGCGTTTCGCCGAAAAGCAGGGCCGCTTCCACGGCGGCAAGCGGCGGCACGAGATAGATCAGCGAGGCAGCGCGCGAGACCTGCCCGCGCCGGATGAGATAGAGCAGCAGAGCCACCGCACCGATGGAGATCGCGCCCACCGACCAGACGAGCGTGGCGGCAAGCCCGAGGCTCCAGTCCACATGACCATCCTCCAGCAACAGCGCGAAGGGAACGGTGACGATGAGGGCGCCGACATATTGCAGCGTGGCGACCGCCATGATGTTTCCGCCATGGACGTATTTCTTCTGGTAAAGGGTGCCATAGGTCACCGACGTCATGCCCAGCACATTCACCGCCACGGCATAAAGCGGCACGGAAAGGCCGAGCGCGCCTGACGCCATGACCTTCGGCAGCACGGCGATGGCAATGCCGACAAAGCCGAGAAGCAAGCCGGCACGCTGCACCGGAGAGATCTTTTCGCCGATCATGTAACGGGCGGCAACCGCCGTCATCAATGGCTGCAAACCGGCAATAATGCCGCCGATCGCCGCCGGCACGCCCTGCCCTATCGCCCACCAGATCATGCCAAGGTAAAGGCCGTGCAGGAACACGCCGGACAAGATTGCCCGGAAAACATCGATGCGCCGTTCAGGCCATTGAATGGAGGAAAACCGGCAGATCGCCCACAATATCGCACCCGCCAACAGGTAACGCAGACAGAGGAAGGTCAGCGGACCAGTATAATAAACGGCATATTTCGCGGTGACCCAGCCGGTCGACCAGAGAAAGACGAAGATGGCCGGAGCCAGACGGTCGAGCGACATGGGAATTCCCCTGTGCCGCGTGATGCCCCGCAACCGGACATGGGCCCGGGACATAAGGCATGCGGCGAATTGACATTTTTACGACTTGAAGCAACCGGTGAACTACCCGGCCGGATCTCGGCGCGCACCCCTTGGCGAAACACAGCCGTCCAAGCTAGCCGGTATCCCCATCCCCGCAAAAGGTCAAAAGTGTTTTGGTGATCGCATCTTTCAGATTTTCTGATGCCACACCCAAAACCCATCAACCGAAAGCGAACGAACAAAATTTGTGCATTCGCCCACGGCGCACACAGTGCCACCACCCCGTTCCACCCCACCTTGCCCTGCAACCAATTTGCCAATGCCGCATTTATAGGCTGAAAGCGAAAAAACGCTTCTTTTTTAAAACTCTAGGGCGGTAAAAAATCTTCACGGAGGCCTCCGCATAGTTCTTGCATTGCATTTGTCGTTGTATTCATATGGCAAAAAAGGGGACATCGAAGTTGGCATTTGACGAAATGATAAATGCGGACAACGCGCCGCGAAGCCCATATGAAAACTATAACGAGTGGTACAGCCGGCAGGACAGGGCACACCTGATCCAGAAGTCTAAAGACGCGGAAAACATCTTTCGAAAAACCGGTATTACTTTCGCAGTCTACGGCCACGCCGACAGTTCAGAAAAACTGATCCCCTTCGATATCATTCCGCGCATCATTTCCGGGCGCGAGTGGCGCAAACTGGCCCAGGGTATCGAACAGCGGGTTCTCGCTCTCAACGCTTTCCTCGACGATATCTACCACAAGCAGGAAATCATTCGCGCCGGGCGAATTCCCCGCGAAATCATTGAGAAGAACGTCGCATTCCTCCCGGAAATGATCGGTTTCACGCCACCCGGCGGCGTTTATACCCACATTGTCGGCACGGATATCGTCCGCACCGGCGAAGATCAGTTCTATGTTCTGGAAGACAACGCCCGCACGCCTTCAGGTGTCAGCTACATGCTGGAAAACCGTGAAACGATGATGCAGATGTTCCCGGAACTCTTCCATGAAAACCGGGTACAGCGGGTGGAGGACTACCCCTATCAGCTGCGCCAATCGCTCGCCTCGCTTGCACCCCCCGGCTGCACCGGCAAGCCGCGCGTCGCGGTGCTGACCCCCGGCATCTACAATTCCGCCTATTACGAACATTCATTCCTGGCCGACATGATGGGTGTGGAGCTGGTGGAAGGGTCCGACCTGCGCGTCATGGACGGCAAGGTCAAGATGCGCACTACCCGTGGCTACGAGGCCATCGACGTGCTTTACCGCCGCGTCGACGACGACTTCCTTGATCCGCTCACCTTCCGGCCGGATTCGGCGCTCGGCGTACCCGGCATCATGGATGTCTACCGCGCCGGCAACATCACCATCGCCAATGCGCCGGGCACCGGCATTTCCGACGACAAGGCAATCTATTCCTACATGCCCGAGATCGTCGAGTTCTACACCGGCCGCAAGCCGCTTCTGGAAAACGTGCCGACATGGCGCTGTTCGGAGCCGGACAGCCTGAAATACGTTCTCGACAACCTTGCCGAACTGGTCGTCAAGGAAGTTCACGGTTCGGGCGGTTACGGCATGCTGGTCGGCCCCACCGCGTCGAAAAAGGAACGGGCGCTTTTTGCCGAAAAGCTGAAAGCCCGCCCCTCCAATTACATCGCGCAGCCCACGCTGTCGCTTTCCACCGTGCCGATCATGGTGAAAAACGGCATCGCGCCGCGCCATGTCGATCTGCGTCCTTATGTGCTGGTTTCAGACAAGGTGAAGATCATTCCCGGCGGACTGACCCGTGTTGCCCTCAAGCAGGGCTCGCTGGTGGTCAATTCCAGCCAGGGCGGCGGCACCAAGGATACATGGGTACTGGAGGACTAAGCCATGCTGGGCAGAACGGCAAACGGGCTCTACTGGATGTTCCGGTATATTGAGCGCGCTGAAAACATCGCCCGGCTTATCGATGCGGGCCTGCGCGTTTCCCTGACGCGCAGCGGCAGCGGCGATGAGGACTGGGACGGCGTGTTGCAGAGTGCCGGCGTGCACGAAGCCTTTCTCGAAACGCGCGAGAAGGTGACGGCGGCCAATGCGATCGATTATCTCCTGCGGGACAAGGCAAACCCTTCGAGCGTCATGTCCTGCATCGAGGCAGGCCGCAACAATGCCCGCATGGTGCGCACCGCGCTGACGCGCGAGACATGGGAAGCCACCAATGAATTCTGGATCGAGCTGAAGAACATCCTCGGCCGCAAACTCAGCCATGCCGAACTGCCGCAGACCATCGATGTCATCAAGCATCGCGCCGGTCTGGTGCGCGGCGCCTTCCACGGCTCGATGCTGCGCAACGATCTCTATAATTTCTCCCGCATCGGCACCTTCATCGAGCGCGCCGACAACACCGCCCGCATTCTCGACGTAAAATATTACGTGCTGCTGCCGGCCGTGGCGCATGTCGGCTCCTCGCTGGACAATGCCCAATGGGAATCCATCCTGCGCTCGGTCTCGGCGCACCGCTCCTATGGCTGGGTCTACGATGCGGAATACAAGCCCGCCAACATCGCCGACTTCCTCATTCTCAACGGCCGCATGCCGCGCTCGCTCGCCTATTGCTACGAGAAGATCACCAGCAACCTCAATTACATAGCTGAGGATTACGGTGAAAAGCACAAGGCGCATGAAACGGCGGAAAGCATTCGCGACAGTCTGCGCAAGACAACGATCGATCGCGTCATGGATGAAGGCCTGCACGAGTTTCTGGAGAGATTTGTCAACCGGAACGGGCAGCTGGGGCAGGAAATCATGGAAGGCTACCGCTTTTATCTGTAAGCGCGTGGACGGGGACAGCTTATGCGTCTGAAAATCACCCATACAACCGAATATGTCTATGACGAGCCGATGCCCTATGCATTGCAGCGGCTGCGCCTGACGCCACAGACCGGCCCGTGCCAGACGGTGGAGGACTGGGATGTATCGGTCGACGGCGCCACCGTCGAAGTGAGCTATGACGACCATTTCGGCAACCGTGTCGCACTAGTCGAGACCGAAGGCCCGCAACGCAGGGTCAAGGTCGTGGCCGGTGGCCTCGTCATAACCGAAGACAGGGCCGGCATGGTCGGCCCCCACACCGGCAGTGCGCCGCTATGGCTCTTCCTGCGCGAGACGCCGCTGACGAAGCCCGGCAAACTCGTGCGCGAACTGGCGAAGGCCAGCACCGGCAACAGCGAGCTCGAGCGCCTGCACGACCTGATGGAGAAGATCAACAGCAAGGTGGAATATGTGCCGGGTTCGACCGACACCGAAACCACCGCCGAACTGGCACTCGAAGCCGGCAAGGGCGTCTGCCAGGACCATGCCCATATCCTCATTTCCGCCGCCCGGCTGATGGGCCTGCCCGCCCGCTATGTTTCCGGTTATCTGATGATGGAAGACGTGGCGGAGCAGACGGCAACCCATGCCTGGGCCGAGGTGCATCTGCAGGGCCTCGGCTGGGTTGGCTTTGACGCCGCCAACAATATCTGCCCTGACGATCGCTACGTGCGCATTGCCCTTGGCCTCTGCTACCGCGACTGCGCGCCGATATCGGGCATGCGGATCGGCCCGGCCGGCGAAACGCTGAACGTTTCGGTGACCGTGCAGCAATCGCAGAGCCAATCGCAAAGCTGAGACAATGGCCGGCAGAGACGACGAAACGATCGGCTTTTATACGGATAATGCCGGAGCCTATACGTCGAGAGGGCAAACGGCGGACCTTCCCCATCTGGAAAAATTCCTGTCGCGCCTGCCCAAAGGCGCGACCATCCTCGAACTGGGGTGCGGTGGCGGGCAGGACAGTGAATTCATGCTCGCTGCAGGCTTCGACGTGCGCCCGACGGACGGCACACCCGAAATCGCCAAGGCGGCCGAAACTCGGCTCGGCATTCCCGTCGCAACATTGCTGTTCGAAGATATCGGCGACGTGGAGACCTATGGCGGCGTGTGGGCCAATGCCTGCCTGTTGCATGTGCCGCGCCCTGCCCTTTCCGGCATCATCCGCCGCATCCATACGGCGCTGAAACATGCCGGTGTTTTTTACGCCAGCTTCAAGGCCGGGGAAGCGGAAGGCCGCGACACGTTCGGCCGCTATTACAACTATCCTTCGAAAACCTGGCTTGAGGACCTGTACGGGCATTTCGCCTGGGCAGGGGTGGAAATAGAAGCACGGCACGGCAGCGGTTACGACAAGCTGCCAACCGACTGGCTGCATGTGATGGCAACGAAACCCTGATCCGCTTTCAACAACCTGTGGGTTGCGAAAGCCCGCCGTGACCGGTTAAATCGCCGCAGCAACCGATCAGGGAGAGGGCTTTTTGTACAGTATTTCCGACTATCGCGACTGCCAGTCCCATGGACCCATCATTGCGGAACGGGTCTGGACGGCATGGTGGCAGGATAGTGGCCTCCAGGTCGGCGATGTGGCTGAACATCTGAAGGATATGGTGAACCCCCATGCCCTGCCGACCGGCTTCGTCGCCCATGACGACAAGGGTTACGTCGGCTCCGCCTTTCTTATCCATTGCGATCTGGAGGAGCGGCCACAATATCTGCCATGGGTTGCCGCACTCTGGGTGGAGGAAAACAGCAGACGCTCAGGTGTCGCCCGGGCGCTCATGCAGGCCGCAACACAACGGGCCGCCGAACTTGGTCACGACACCAGCTACCTGTGCTGCCGGCGCCGTCTCGAAACCTATTATACGAACTGCGGCTGGACCGTTCTGGAACGTGGTGTTGGCAAGCACGACCTGACGGTGCTGACCTACAGCACGAAAACATAGACTGTCCGCTATATCCGTTGCCAGACATCGGGGAGGAACCATGAAACCGCCAGCCGCCCTTATGGAAACGGCGATCTACGCCGACGATCTCGACGCCGCCGAGGCCTTTTATCGCGATGTCTTCGGGCTGGAGGTGGTGCGCAGGCTGCCGGGCCAGTTCGTGTTCTTCAAATGTGGCCGGCAGATGCTGCTGGTCTTCGATCCGCAACAATCGCGCACGGCCACCCCCGACAATCCGATCCCGCGCCACGGCGCCACCGGACAAGGCCATTTCTGTTTTTATGCGAAAGACAAGTCGGAAGTGGACGACTGGAAAGCACGCTTCGAGGAGCTTGGAATTCCCATCGAACACTATCACCGCTGGCCGAATGATAGCTATTCCGTCTACATCCGCGACCCGGCCGGCAATTCCGTGGAGGTGGGCGAAGGCAGGCTGTGGGGGTTCGAGTAAGCCCCATATACCCGGAAGAACACTATGAAGAACATCTTTGTCGTCACGCACACCCAGTCCGTCCATCATGTCGAGAACAAGGTTGGTGGCTGGTATGATACCGAACTGACACCCAAGGGAAAAGCCGATGCGCAGGCGACGGCCGAGAAACTTGTGGCCTTGATCGGCAACGCATCAGTCGAAATCTTCAGTTCCGATCTTCTGCGGGCCTCCCAGACTGCGGCAATCATTGCTGAACACCTCAAGTCCCCTTTTGAAACCACGGATGGCCTGCGGGAAATCAGCTACGGTTCGGCGGGTGGTATGCCGCAGGAATGGCTCGACGCCCGTCAGATACCGGCCCCCCATCACGACCGGATGGATCATCGTGGCGGAATTGCTGATGGCGAAACGAGACGAGAGTTGGCCGAAAGAGTGTACCGCGCCGTGGACACGATTATATCGCGTCCTTGCCCCACGCAGATCATCGTTACCCATGGCTTCGCTCTTACCTTCGTCATCGCGGCATGGATCAAAATGCCGATCGACAGCGTCGGTTATGTCAGCTTTCCGGCGTCTTCCGGCAGCATTACGCACCTAAGACAAGACGATTACTGGCAAAACCGCGGCGTTATCGCTTTGGCGGATGTGTCCCACCTGAAGACAAACCCGGGGATGACGTCGAGAGGGGGACACTGAGCGACCCCCTCCCTCAACCGTTTAACGTGCAGCCCAGGTAGATCAGATCTGCCGAACCGTGATTTCTTCTTCCGCATTAACCGCAAGCGGGTTCCTCAGCGGCAGGCCGAAACCGGCGGCCTCGATCTCGAACACGTCACCCGCTTCCGGCTTGATGCCCTCCGCAAAAGAGAGCGTCGCGGTGCCGAACATGTGCACATGGACGTCACCAGGTGCGCGGAACAGGCCGTATTTGAAGTGGTGATATTCGAGGTTCGCGAAGGTGTGGGACATGTTGTCCTCACCCGAAACAAACGGCTTTTCGAAAATGACCTTGTCGCCACGACGGATGCGCGAGGTGCCGCGAATATCCGACGGCGCAACGCCGACGCGGATTTCCGGGCCGAAGCTTGCCGGGCGCAACTTGGAATGGGCAAGGTAGAGATAGTTGATCCGCTCGGTGACGTGGTCGGAAAATTCGTTCGACACGGCAAAGCCGATGCGCACGGGTTCGCCCTTGTCGGAGATCACGTAGATGCCGGCCATTTCCGGCTCTTCGCCGCCATCAAGCGCAAAGGACGGAGAGGTGAGAGCAGCACCGGGTGCCGCTGCGACATAGCCGTTGCCCTTGTAGAACCACTCGGGTTGAACGCCCTTTTCGCCAGCCTTCGGCTTGCCATTTTCCAGACCCATGCGGAACATCTTCATGGAATCCGTCAGGCTTTCCTCGGCGGCTTCCGTGGTCTTCTTGTGCATGCTGTCGCGGGTAGCAGCAGAGCCGAGATGGGTCAGGCCCGTGCCTGTCAGATGCAGATGCGCCGGATCGGGATGGGTGATCGGTGGCAGAAAGCGACCTTCAGCGTAAGCCTTCTCCAGATCGACGGCATCGCCGAGACCATGGGCGGACACAACATCGGCAAGGCTCTTGCCACTATTGGCAGCTTCCATGGCCAGCGCGTAAACCGATTGAGCGCCGTTGACGGCGTGCGCCTGTCCGCCTTCTTCGCGAACGGCGACGGTGATTTTGCCACTGGCATCCTTGATCTGTGAAATGAGCACGGGATTTCCTTCCTGCGGCGCAACGCGCCTTATCTTCTTCGGCGCGTTGCGCCTTCACCTTATGAAAGTGGCCGGAAACCGGCCACTTTTTTGACTTGCTATATTGGCTGGGCAATCAGCCCTTGTTCTTGTTGTAGACGTCGAAGAACACGGCAGCGAGCAGCACGAGGCCCTTGACCATCTGCTGGAAGTCGATGCCGAGGCCGACGATCGACATGCCGTTGTTCATGACGCCCATGATGAAGGCACCGATAACAGCACCGGTGATCTTGCCAACGCCGCCGGAGGCCGAAGCACCGCCAATGAAGCAGGCCGCGATCACATCAAGCTCGAAGCCAACGCCTGCCTTCGGCGTTGCCGAGTTGAGGCGTGTCGCGATGATCATGCCGGCCAGACCGGCCAGTACACCCATGTTGACGAAGGTTAGGAAGCTCAGGCGTTCGGTGTTGATACCGGAAAGCTTGGTCGCCTTCTCGTTGCCGCCCATGGCGTAAACGCGGCGGCCAATGGTCGTGCGGCGCGTCACGAAGCTGTAAAGCGCAATCAGAACCAGCATCACGATCAGGACGTTCGGCAGGCCACGATAGGTGGACAGCTGGTAGCCAAGGAACAGAATAGCGCCTGAGATGAGCAGGTTCTGCACAATGAAGAAACCGAACGGCTCCACGTCGATGCCGTGCTTCACGTTCACCACGCGACGGCGCCACGCCAGATAGAACAGCACGACCGTAATCACCAATGTCAGGATCATCGACGTCGTGTTCAGACCTTCGATGCCACCGATATCAGGCAGGAAGCCGGTGCTGATGATCTGGAAATCCGTCGGGAACGGGCCGATGTTCTTGCCGCCGAGCACAAAAAGCGTGAGGCCGCGGAACACAAGCATACCCGCCAGCGTCACGATGAACGACGGGATGCGATGATAGGCGATCCAGTAACCCTGGGCAGCACCGATGATGCCGCCGATGACAAGACAAATCAGCGCCGCGAGAAACGGGTTCATGCCCCACTGCACGGTCAATATGGCCGCAATCGCGCCGACGAAGGCGACGATGGAACCGACCGAAAGGTCGATATGTCCGGCCACGATGACCAGCAGCATGCCAAGCGCCATGATGACGATGAACGAGTTCTGCAGGATGAGGTTGGTCAGGTTCACGGGCCGGAACAGAATGCCGCCGGTATAGAACTGGAAGAAAACCATGATAGCGACGAGCGCGATCAGCATGCCGTATTCGCGGATATTGGAGCGAATATACGACCCGACCGAGATGACGTTGCTTTCTTCGTTTGTGGTGTTTGCCGAACTCATGAGTTCTTCTCCCCTGAGCGCATGATAGCGCGCATGATGCTTTCCTGGCTCGCCTCTCCCTTCGGCAATTCAGCGACGATGCGGCCTTCGTTCATGACGTAGATGCGGTCGCAATTGCCGAGCAATTCAGGCATTTCCGATGAGATCATCAGAACGCCTTTGCCGTCGGCAGCGAGCTGGTTGATGATGGTGTAGATTTCGTATTTCGCGCCAACGTCGATACCGCGTGTCGGCTCGTCTAGGATCAGGACATCAGGATTGGAGAAGAGCCACTTGGAAAGCACGACCTTCTGCTGGTTGCCGCCCGAAAGATTGACCGTTTCCTGAAAGATGCCTGAAGAGCGGATGCGAAGGCGTGTGCGGAAATCGCTCGCCACCTTCATTTCCTTGATGTCGTCGATGACGCTGGCCTTCGACACGCCGGCCAGATTGGCAAGCGTGGTGTTGTGCAGAATGTTGTCGTTGAGCACCAGACCGAGATGTTTGCGGTCTTCGGTCACATAGGCAAGGCCGGCATCGATTGCCTTGCGCACGGTGCTGACATCCACGGGCTTGCCGTCGATCAGCACGTCGCCGGTGATCTTGTGACCGTAGGACTTGCCGAACACGCTCATGGCGAATTCCGTGCGCCCTGCCCCCATCAGCCCGGCAATGCCGACGACTTCGCCCTTGCGCACGGTGACGTTGATGTCGTGCAGGACCTTACGGTCGCGGTGCTGCTGGTGATAGGCGTTCCAGTTCTTCACTTCGAGAATGGTCTCGCCGATCGGCACGTCGCGCGGCGGATAACGATCTTCTAGATCGCGTCCCACCATGTTGCGAATGATGACGTCCTCGCTGATTTCTTCCTGATGACAGTCGAGCGTCTTCACCGTCATGCCGTCGCGCAGCACGGTGATCTGGTCGGCCACCTTGCGCACTTCGTTGAGCTTGTGGGTGATGATGATCGACGTCATGCCCTGCTTGCGGAACTCGATCAAAAGGTTGAGCAGAGCCTCGGAATCGCTCTCGTTGAGCGAGGCGGTCGGCTCATCAAGGATGAGAAGCTTCACGCTCTTCGACAACGCCTTGGCGATTTCGACCAGCTGCTGCTTGCCGACGCCGATATCCGTAATCAGCGTCTCTGGCGATTCCTTCAGGCCCACCTTCTTCAGAAGTTCGCGGGTACGGTTGAAGGTCTGCTGCCAGTTGATCACGCCGCCCGAAGCGACCTCGTTGCCAAGGAAAATATTTTCGGCAATCGACAGGAGCGGCACAAGCGCAAGCTCCTGGTGAATGATGATGATACCAATATCTTCGCTGTCGTTGATGGCGCGAAAATTTCGCACAGCACCTTCATAGTGGATCTCGCCCTCATAGGTGCCAGCGGGATAAACACCGGAAAGGACCTTCATCAAGGTCGACTTTCCAGCGCCGTTCTCGCCAACGAGCGCGTGGATCTCACCTTCCTTTACCTTAAGGTTGACGTTCTCAAGCGCTTTTACGCCCGGAAACGTCTTGGTGATGTTCCGCATTTCGAGAATGGTATTGGCCATATCGCAATCCAGCGCCCGATTAATTCAGGCGTTTTTATTTTTATGGAAAAACGGGGACGGCGCCAAGCCATCCCCGCATGTGTTGCAGGCTTATTTCAGCTGGTCTGCGGTGTAGTAACCACCGTCGACGAGAACCTGCTTGTAGTTGTCCTTGGTCACGGCAACCGGCTTGAGCAGGTAGGACGGAACAACCTTGACGCCATTTTCATAGGTCTTGGTGTCGTTCACCTCAGGCTCCTTGCCCTGCAGAACGGCGTTGACCATGCCAACAGTAACCTTCGCGAGTTCGCGAGTGTCCTTGAAGATGGTCGAATACTGTTCGCCAGCAATGATCGACTTGACCGACGGAACTTCAGCGTCCTGACCGGAAACGACCGGCAGCGGCTGGTCCTTCGTGCCATAACCAACGCCCTTCAGCGAGGAGATGATGCCGATGGACAGACCGTCATAGGGCGACAGAACAGCGTCAACCTTTGCGTCCGTGTAATAAGCCGACAGGAGGTTATCCATGCGAGCCTGGGCCGTTGCCGGATCCCAACGCAGCGTACCGACCTTGTCCATGCCCATCTGGCCCGACTTTACGACCAGCTTGCCGCTGTCGATGTAAGGCTTCAGAACCGACATCGCGCCATCGTAGAAGAAGAAGGCGTTATTGTCGTCAGGAGAACCGCCGAACAGCTCGATGTTGAACGGACCCTTGCCGTCCTTCAGGCCAAGCTTGTCGACGATCGAAGTTGCCTGCAGAACGCCAACCTGGAAGTTGTCGAAAGTGGCGTAGTAGCTGACGTCGCCGCTGTTGCGGATGAGACGGTCATAAGCGATGACCTTGATGCCCTGCTGACCAGCCTGCTTCAGAACGTCCGACAGGGTCGTGCCGTCGATCGAAGCAATCACGAGGACCTTAACGCCCTTGGTGACCATGTTTTCGATCTGGGAAAGCTGATTCGGAATATCGTCGTCGGCGTATTGCAGATCGGTCGTGTAACCGGCTTCCTGCAACTGCTTGACGATATTGTTGCCGTCATCGATCCAGCGCGCGGAAGACTTTGTCGGCATGGCGATACCGACAGAACCCTTGTCCTGCGCGAAAGCCGGCGCTGCAAAGGAAGCAGCACCGATGGCACAAGCCGCCATCAGCGAAATAATGGACTTCATTAACTCTCTCCCTTGAACCCTCTTTGGTACCCGCTTGTTGCGTTGCACCATAAAATTCATGCCATCAGAGGAAGAAGCCGCATTGCGCCCGTTCCGATCTCGCAACTGCGAAATGGAACAGATGCCGCTCCTCCCCGGCATTCCGCAAATTGTTCTGAATCCATATAACTGTCAAATAGAATAAATCAGTTTACGTATATCAATTATGATATATTAAATCGATACAATAACCATTGAGGGGTATAAACCGGCGAATGAGCAACCAAAAAGTGTATGAGCAGACGCAAACAGCGGATGCGCTCTTCGTCTTCGAAGACAACCCTTTGCTGCGCGCCGGCTTGAAGATGAGCCACCTGCGCATGCTGGTCATGATCGAGGAGCACGGGCAGGTCAGCGCTGCCGCCGCCGCCATGAACATGACGCAGCCGGCGGCATCGCGCATGCTCTCGGAAATGGAAGCAATCGTCAAAAGCCCGCTCTGTCAGAGAGCGTCGCGTGGTGTGGTGCTGACCAAGTTCGGCGAGGCGCTGGCGCGGCGCGCCCGCACCATATTGCTGGAGCTGCGTGAGGCGAGCCGCGAACTCAACCAGATGAAATCCGGCAGCGGCGGATCGGTTTATATCGGCGCCGTCACCGCACCGGCCATCAGCCTGGTCGTGCCCGCCATAAGACGGGCGATGGACACCTATCCCGGTATCGAGATCAACGTGCAGGTGGAAAGTAGCAACGTGCTGGCGCGGGAACTTCTGGCCGCACGTCACGATTTCATCATCGGCCGCATCCCCGATGATTTCGACCCCGGCCTGTTCTCCATCCATGAAATTGGCATCGAGCGCGCCTGCCTGGTGGTTCGCGAGGGCCACCCCCTGCTCCACGGCGAGCCCGTGACATTGCAGGATCTGTCCGGTTACGACTGGGTCTTCCAGCCGCCCGGCGCGCTTTTGCGCAGAACGATGGAAGACGTGTTCCTCACTCACGGCGTCGCCATGCCGCGCAACGTCATCAACACGCCATCCGTGGTGCTGACGCTTGCCCTTATCTGCAACACGGATGCAATTGCGCCAATCGCGCAGGACATGGCCGAGTTCGTGGCCGGTCAGCAGGCCGATGTCGGCCGCACCCGCATCCTGCCGACGGATTTCGAGCTTGTCGTCAAGCCCTACAGCATCATCACCACCAAAGGCCGCGTTTTGCCGCCCAGCGCCCGGCTTCTCTACGATCTGGTTCTGGATGAAAGCCGCAAACTGACGGGCTTTTGAGGAAGGCAAGCCAGACGCCAACTTCGTTGTATATAGAGGCCGGATTTATCGGGACTTGCCCAGGGAATAGCCGCATGCTTTTCGGACAATCCGTCTTCGAGTCGGTCGTTGAAAGACTGAGACAGGAAAAAGAAGACGAGAGCGCGGAGCCGACGCCGCCCACCGGTCATCGTATTGTTGGTTTTAGCTCTGGCTTCGTCGTGGATACCTATCCGGATGCACCGCAACCGGGAAACGCCAGTCTCGACGCCTATCTGGCCTTTCTGCCGGAGCCCGTTGCGCTTGCCGAGCCCCAGCCGGAACCCCAACCCGAACCTATGCCGGCCCATCTCGAAAAGACCTCGCTCGCGGATGTTTCAGCAGAACTGGCCATCCATGAAACCGACACCGCCGTAACGCTTGCGGAAAAGCGCCGCGCCTTCGCAAGGCTCAATCATCCCGACGGAGTGAGACCGGAATTCCGGCACAATGCGACGCTGCGCATGACAGCGGCAAATCTCCTGATTGACCAGGCGATCCGGATGCTGCGAACTCGTGAACATTTCCAATAGAGGCAGGTAGCGGTTTTACACCCGGAAAGCTCGCCTCAGCCGGCGTCGTTTCTATCCGTGGGTGCACTTTCCACTGGTTCGTCTGAATCGTCCCTGGCCGCGTCAGCCTTGCCTGCAGCGTTCTCCTCGCTGGCGGGCTTGAACTTCAGCAACAACTCATAGGCCGCATAGACCGCAACGCCGCCGACAACCGTTCCCCAGAAAAATTCGCGATTGACGAATTCGATGACGGACCAGGCGGCGCAAAAGCCGACGATGAGCAATCTGACCCACAAGCGGCGATAAAGCGGATGGCTCGTATCGATAATCAGCATGGCGTTCCCGTTTCGGGCCTCTCCAGAACATTGCGCAGTTGCGGCATGACGCGCGCGAAAGGCGTTGGCACGTCCAAGGCGTCTTGGCCGTTTCGCATGAAAATTGCAACGCAAATCGACCCGCTACCAATCAGACCCTCGTGAAAGGGAGAGGCGGGGGGATTACCGACCGGCTTGACCGATACCGCTACCGCTCAGTCCCGCAGGCGTCCAAGCAGGGCCAGCAGCTGGTCACGGGCTTTTTTGCCGCCGATCCGGTCGATCAGCTTTTCCTCGCGGTCACGCCATGCATCGGAAAGGCGCTCAAGAAGGCTGCTGCCCTCATCCGTCATGTCGAGGAAATGAACGCGCCTGTCCTCTTCCGACCTGCGGCGGACAAGCAATCCCTTGCTTTCCATGCTATCGACGATCGCGACGAAATTGGCACGCTGTATGCCAAGCGCCTCGGCCACATCGCTCTGCTTGAGGCCCGGATTGCCGCCGACGATGACGAGAACGGAAAAATCGGCCGGCCGCAATCCCATCTCCGCCAGCACGTCGGAAAAGCCGTTTGCCACGGCAAGTTGCGAGTGCCTCAAATGATAACCGATCGCGGTCGTCAACAATCCATAGTCGATAGCGTTTAAATGTTCCGCCTGCGTGCCGCCGCTTTCGGCCTTTTCCGCCCGTGGCCCGTTGCTATGTGCCAATTGCAAAGCCATCCGATCCCCCGCCTGATTCGTTCCTTAACCCTGCCGGAATGATAACCGACAACAGGACTAAACTGTATCCCAAATAAATGTAGATGATACTAATATTGTATAATAATTTGACAGTTAATACCCATTGCGACAACCCCTGTCTCGTAATCACCATCGGGCGCAAAAGAAAAGTATGATTATTTACCCACCGATTTTTAGGGTCAGAAACCGCCTCCCCCGCCTAGTTTGAAAGGCAATACGACAATCAACCCGCCTGTGTACAAAAGTGCCAGGACAGCCGCTGGATGCAGACGTAAAATACTACTTAAAAGGGAAACGTCTTATCAGGAAGAAACGCAATACCGCTAACAACACACCGCCCTGCTATCGCAAACATGCAGACAGCAGCCCTCGCAGCAACCCACGCTCTCCCCCACACCGGAAAACAGGCCCCATTTCGTAAATCTTTGATTTTTAGACATTGATGCGGAAAGAAAGCTGGGGTATGAACCAACCGCTGCACGCGATTCAAGCGTGACCGCTGCACCCGTAGCTCAGCTGGATAGAGTGTTGGATTCCGATTCCAAAGGTCACAGGTTCGAATCCTGTCGGGTGCGCCATTTTATTGCAGAGTACGGAATAAAGAACGACCTCGAAAACACTGAGGCGAATATAACGGACGCTCAGCGTTAGAAAATGTTGAGTTCGTAAGCATGTAATTGGGAAGCTCGGCCCATCGTAACGACTTAAACCTGTTACGCGTAAAACTCTCCCGTTCGCGTCGAAATTCACCCAATGCTTCCAATAGTACTGTAGAACTTTGGCGGCCCCAAAAACGGGGCGTAACACCATGTTGAATCTCTTATATAACTAGAACATTTAAAGAACAAACGAGAGTGCACGAGATATGTCAGACGCTGAAAAGATTATTGTAGTGCAGTTCAAAAAGGGACGCGGGGGCATTGTGCCGGGCGAAATGCGGCAGGCTTCCAATGCGGCGTCCGCCGAAAAGATAGCGAGCGCCATGGCATCGCGCCACATCGGCGTTGCGGCTTATGCTGTTACCGTCGACGAGGAAAGCGGCAGCATGACAAACCCGCGCCTGCTGGTCTCACATGGGCAGATTTCCGATTTGATGCCAGACTGATTTACCGACGCGGCGGCACGCGCCTCCTTCAGCCATGCCGCGCAAGCAATCGGACCCTGCGCGGCATGTTTTTAAATCACGGCCCGGATGTCAGGCCCGCAAGCCTTGCGTCATCTCCGGGCGTGGATCGGCATGATGCCAATCGTATGGCGATCAAAACTCCTGCCAGTCGTCCTTTGACGTATCGACAGCAGCGTTACCGGAGAATGCGGATGCAATCTTGCGGCCAAGCGCGCGTACGGGGGATGCCACGTATCTGTCGTTGCCGCCGGCATTGCGAACCGGAGCGGGCTGGCTCTTCTGCTGATAGGCGGTATCGGCGAGCTTGAACTGCGCGAGAAGCTGGTTGAGCGAAGCTACCTCCTTGGCCAGATTGTGGCTGGCGGCGTTGGTCTCTTCTACCATGGCAGCATTTTTCTGCGTGTCCTGGTCCATCTGGTTGACCGCGGTATTGATCTGCTGGAGGCCGGAGGATTGCTCCTGCGCGGATTCCACGATGGAGACGACGTGCCGGTTGATTTCCTGCACTTCCGATACGATCGTCGCCAGTGCCTTGCCGGTGTCGCCCACCAGCTGAACGCCCTGCTGCACCTGATCGTTCGAGGTGGTGATCAGCGCCTTGATTTCCTTGGCCGCATTGGCGGAGCGTTGCGCCAGTTCGCGCACTTCCTGCGCGACAACGGCAAAGCCCTTGCCCGCCTCGCCCGCACGCGCAGCTTCCACGCCGGCATTGAGCGCCAGAAGGTTGGTCTGGAAGGCGATTTCGTCGATCACGCCGATGATGTTGCTGATCTCGTTGGCGGATTTGGAGATCTGCTCCATGGCGACCACGGCGCGACGTACCACCTCGCCGGATTGTTCGGCACCTGCCTTGGCGCGGCTGACGATCAGGCCGGCCTCCTGCGCGCGCTTGGTGGAATCCTTCACAGTCGTGGTGATCTCTTCCAGAGCGGCAGCGGTTTCTTCCACGGCTGCGGCCTGCTGTTCGGTACGCTTGGCCAGATCGTCGGCGGCCGATTTGATCTCGTTTGCGCCCGCGCCGATGCCACCGGCATTCTGCGCAACGCGGGTCAATGCCGATTGCAGCTTTTCGGCGGACATGTTGAAGTCGTTACGAACGCCGTCGAGTGTCGCCGTGAACGGCTGGCCGATGCGGTAGGACACATCGCCATCCGAAAGCTTCGAAAGACCGGTTGCAAGATTGTCGACGGCAAATTTGACGTCGGCAGCTTCCTTGGCCTTCTGCTGCTCGCGCGCGATGCGTTCCTTTTCCGAAAGGCTGCGATTGGCTTCTGTTTCCTGTTCAAGGCGGATGCGCTCGATCGCACTCTCGCGGAACACCTGAACGGCAACCGCCATCTGGCCGACTTCGTCCTTGCGGTCCATGCCATCGATCTCGGCTGCCGTATCGCCGCCTGCCAGCGACACCATACGCTCCCGCAGGCGGGCGATCGGCGTTGTGATGCCACGCGAGGCCACGAACAGCGCGAGAATGATGCCGGCTGCAAAGCTGATGCCAACCACAACAAGCGAGGTCAGGATCGTGGAATTCGTCTGGTCACTCAGATCGTCGCTGCCTGTCGCAACACCCTTGGCAAGCTTGTCCAGCAATGCCGTTATGATGGCTGACGTTCGTTGGATGGAGACGTCTGCGTGGGCGAGTTGCACGGCGGATTCCGCATTTCTGTTCGCCATTCCAAACTCGACAGCCTTGTCGGTAATTTGCGCGATGGACTGGGATTGCGCGATCAAGGTATCGACAGCAGCGCTCTCTTCCGGAAACACTGTCTTGACATTGCCCAGCCGCTCCAGAAGCTCGCGTTTGCTGTCAATATAAGCCTGCTTGGCAACGTTGATTTCCGCAGCATTCGCATCGTAAGCCATGACCTGATAGGCGCCATATGCCAGGGCGACGAGATTACGGTTTGCCCGCGCAAGCTCCACCAGCGCAGCATTATCGCTGGCGATGAATTCGGAATAAAGCGTGTCGGCTTCCTTGTAACGCGTTGCCATGAACGCGGTGGCCCCGAGACCGACGATGCAGAGTGGCAAAATGAGTGACAGGATTTTGGTGCGGATACGGGCATTTTGAAGAAAGGACACGGGAAGCTCCTGAAATGGATGCCGCTCCTTTCCCGTGCCGGAGGTGTTCGGCAAAAATGACATTGCACGTCTAAAGCCTTGATCATCAAGGCCCCATCAGCCGGATCATCGGCCCTTGTCGCAAACTGCATCATGCATCTGGCCCGCAGGGGGATGCCTGCCCTGAAATTTATGCAAGCACCTGTTCCGGGAATCCGGCGGCTACGCGACAGACGGAAAAGACTGGCCGCAACAGGAAGAAGATCAAGGGACAGTACTTTATAATATTCTTTTATTTACTTATAAATACAACAATTATACTTTAAAACTTTAAAATTCCTTTATGCCGCATGATCTGCTTCGAATTTGCACGGGACAAAAAAACGGCAGGCCTTTCAGCCTGCCGCATGCATTCCCGATAGTGGCGTTGGGAGCGCTCGCGGTAGCGTCAGGCGGCCGCGCGCCGCAATGCCGTTGCAACCGTGTGGATATGGGCAGCGCCAATGCCGCAGCAGCCGCCGATCATGGTTGCGCCGGCATCCGCCCAGGAGCAGGCGAACCGCGAATAGACATCGTCGGTCAGGTCGGTGCGCGTGCCGTGCAGACCTTCATTGGCGGCGGAATCGCCCTGTTCACCTTCGAAGGCATTGGCATAAACGCCGATCTCAAGCGAAACGCCCTTTTCCGCAAAGACAGCGGATGCCGTTTCCACGGCGGCTTTCATGATTTCCGGCTTGCTGCAATTGAACAGAAGGGCGGCAGCACCAGATTGCGCCGCCCATTCGGCCGCCGCCTTTACCGTTTCACCAGAGCGCAGCGCAGGCTCGCCACCGCCTGTCGCAGCCGCATCGTCGTTCAACGTGAAGGAAATCCAGAACGGTTTGCCGGTTGCGGCCACGGCTTCCCGCACCGCTTCGCCTTCGGCGATCAGGCTCAGCGTCTCACCCAGCCAGACATCGACGAAGGGCGCGAGATTGTCGACCAGCACCTTCAGATAGTCCTGCACCCTCGTGGCATCGAAATTCTGCGGCTCATAGGAGCCGAAGATCGGCGGCAGCGAACCGGCCACCAGCACGTCGCGGCCGGAGGCATCCGCAGCCTCACGTGCCAGCCTGCCGGAAAGGGCGATCAGCGATGCGCCATCCTTCTGGAAACGCTCCTCGCCGATATGGAACGGCACCAGCGCATAGGAATTGGTGGTGACGACATCGGCACCGGCCTCGATGAATTCCTGATGCACCTGCCGCACGATATCAGGTGAATTGATGAGCGCCAGCGCCGACCATTCCGGCTGTTTCAGCTCGGCGCCGAGCCGCTGCAATTCGCGGCTCATGCCGCCGTCGAGAATACGGATAGTGCCCATGTTCATGCTCCTTGAACGGTTTACCGCCGGACCGGCACCTGCTGTTCGATGAGACCGAAACAGCGGGCGATGATGGCGGTGAGAATGAGATAGAAGACGGTGACGACGATCAGCGGCTCATAAACGAGCAGCGTGTCCTGCCGCACCTTGTAGGCCACGGCATAGAGGTCCATCACCGTCACGGTAAAGGCAAGCGGCGTGGCTTTGAGCTGCATCACCACCTCGCCCGCAATTGTCGGCAGCGCGATGCGGATGGCGCGCGGCAGCCAGATGCGGCGAATAAGGGTGAAACGGCCCATGCCGAAAGCCCGGCCCGCCTCCAGCTCACCCTTTGGCACAGCCAGCAACGCGCCGCGCAGAACCTCGGCCTCATAGGCCGCGTAATTCAGTGTGAAGCTGACGGCGGCGAAAAAGAAGCCCTCGCGCAGCACCGGCCACATGAAACTCTGACGTAAGCCGGGGATCATCGGCAGAAACGAGCCGACGCCATAATAGAGTAGCCAGAGCTGGATCAGAAGCGGTGTGCCGCGAAAGAAGGTGCAATAGGCGCGCGCCAGAATTTTTGTCACCCGCCCGCCGCTGACCTGCGCGAAGGCAAGCCCGATAGCGAGAAGAAAACCAATGCTGACGGAGATCACGAGCAGCGCCAGCGTTTGCCAGGCACCGGACAGAAGCAGCGGCCAATATTTTGCGATCCATGAAAAATCCATGCCGCTTCCCCTTTATGCCAACGCCGGCTGGCCGCGCCGCACACGGCGCTCCAGGAGCGAAAAGACGAGGTTGGAAACCAGCGTAATGGCAAGGTAAAGCAGGGCTGCGGCAAGAAAGAACAGGAAATATTGCTTGGTGCTGGCGCCCGCCAGCCGTGTCGCAAGCGCCAGCTCCTGATAACCGACAACCGCCACCAGCGCGCTATCCTTCGTTACCGCAAGCCAGAGATTGGCAAGGCCCGGCAGGGCGTTCGGCAACAGTGCCGGCAAGACCACACGGCGGAAACGCAAGGCCGGCGACATGCCGAAGGCGCGCGCCGCCTCGATCTGCCCGTTCGGAATGGCAAGGATCGCACCGCGCAGCACCTCGGTCATATAGGCACCCTGCACGAAACCCAGAACCGCAACAGCGGCAACGAAACCGTTCACTTCCAAAGGCGGCAGGCCTGCCAGTTGTAGCAGCCGGTTCAGGCCATCAGTGCCGGCGTAATAAAGCCCGACGATGAGGATCAGTTCGGGAACGGCGCGGATTGCCGTCGTGTAGAGATTGAGCAGAAGGCCAAGCGGCCTGTTGCCGGAGAGCTTGCCAAGTGCACCGGCAAGCCCGATGACGATGCCGATCAGATAGGCACCGGCGGAAATGGCAAGCGTCGACGCCGCACCCTTCAAAAGGGTGCCGCCCCATCCCGGAGGATAGGGTGACAGCAGTTGCAGCGTGGTTTCAAGGCTTGCCATTTATGTGACCGGTCAGGAGAAATTACTTACCGTAGATATCGAAGCTGAAGTATTTCTTGGTGATCTCGTCATACTTCCCGCTGGCGCGAACGGCAGCGAGAGCAGCGTTCAGCTTGTTCTTGAGTTCGGTGTCGTCCTTGCGCAGGCCGCCGGAAACGCCAAGGCCGAGGATTTCCTTGTCATCCGCAACGTTGCCCATGTCGGCGCAGCAATCCTTGCCGGCATCGCTCTTCACGAAGGCATCGAGAACGAGCGAGTCGCCGAACACGTAGTCGATACGGCCGGCTGCGAGATCCTGAAACGCCTCGTCCAGCGTCTGATAGGTCTTTTCGTCTGCGACAGCAGCGAAATATTTCTTGTAATATTCGGACTGGATGGTCGCGACCTGAATACCGATGGTCTTGCCCTTGACGTCTTCCGGCGCCGCACCCGGCTTGCCATCCTTGGCGCCGATCAGCTTGCTCGGCGTGTTGTAATATTTGTTGGTGAAATCGATGACCTTCTCGCGTTCTTCCGTGTTGGACATGGACGACCAGATAACATCGAACTTCTTCGTCTGCAGAGCCGGGATGAGGCCATCCCAGGAAAGCTCGACGATCGAGCATTTTTCCTTCATTTCCGCGCAGACGGCGTCCATGAGATCGATTTCCCAGCCCTGCCACTTTCCGCTGGCATCCTTGGCGAAGAAGGGTGGGTAGGATTCGTTCATGATGCCGAAGCGGACATCGGCGCTGGCGGTGAAGGCGGAAACCGCAAATGCCGTTCCGGCAAGCAGCGTGGCGAAGAATTTCATTTAAAGTCTCTCCTGTTAAAACAAACGGCGAAGCGAAACGGCCATCACGCCAGCGCGCCCGTAAATTCCCTGCAACGGGCGCTTGCGGGATTGCCGAACACCTGCGCCGGTGGCCCCGCTTCCTCCACCCGGCCCTGATGCAGAAACATCACCTCGGTGGAAACATCGCGCGCAAAGCGCATCTCGTGAGTAACGAGCAGCATGGTGCGGCCTTCCTCGGCCAGATCGCGGATGACCTTCAGCACCTCGCCCACAAGTTCCGGATCGAGCGCCGAGGTGGGTTCGTCGAACAGCATCACCGCCGGCTCCACGCAGAGCGCGCGCGCAATCGCGGCGCGCTGCTGCTGCCCGCCGGAGAGGAACGCCGGATAGGCATTTTTCTTGTCGTAAAGGCCAACCTTGTTCAGCAGGGCTTCGGCCTTTTCCACCGCCTCCTGCCGCTTGACGCCGAGAACGTGAACAGGCGCTTCGATGACATTTTCCAGAACGGTGCGGTGGGCCCAGAGATTGAAATTCTGGAACACCATGCCAAGCCCTGTACGCAGCTTTTCCACTTGCCGCCAGCTTTTCGGCACAGCCTTGCCGTCCCTGCCAATCTTCATGGCGATCTCCTCGCCATTGACGATGACCCGGCCGCGATCCGGCGTTTCGAGAAAGTTGATGCAGCGCAGGAAGGTACTCTTGCCGGAACCGGACGAGCCGATGATCGATATCACATCGCCTTTGTGGGCCTTCAGCGAAACGCCCTTCAAAACTTCGTGTGTGCCGAAGCTCTTGTGGATGTCATCCGCTTCGAGCGCACAGGCGCCTGTATCTGCCATTTATTGACCTTGCCGATCCGGTTCATTGCGTGTCGAGCAAAATGCGGAGCGGTTTTGCGACAGGACATGCATAACAACAAAGACTTAAGCCACGCATGTTTAGCGAAACCTGCTGCAAACGCGCGCAATATCAGGCTCTTTTACACATTTGAAACGAAAAATCATTTCAAAATATCATCTGCGAGCAACGATCTGCGCGATTTGCCCCTGATGCGCCTCGCCACGCTGGCCGCGTTACTGCCAGTCAGGGCCAATTGCGGCTCCGCCTGCGCCTCATCCTCGACAAGGCTGGCATTCGCTTGCAAACGCAGGCCCATCACGGCAACGACGAGGAAAAACCAGACGAAACCGGTACTGAGGAAGAACATCGTTTCCAGAAAGCCGTAGAGCAGGACATAAAGCCAGACGCCGACATAGAGCTTCGTCAGCGGGCTTTTGCGCGTGGCCTCATCCATCTTGCCGAGATCGCGAAGCGGCATCAGACAAATCCACGTCAGCACCAGAATAAGACCTGGCACGCCGCCGCCAAGCACAAGGTCGAAATAGCCATTGTGGGAATCCGGCGCCGTCGTTGCCCAGGTATTGTTCTCGGTGAAGCTCGTCATCAGGGTGTCGCTGCGCCAGAAGGCCTGGTAGCCGTATCCGACGATCGGGCTTTGGCGGATATAATCTATCGAGACGGTCCAGATATCGGTTCTGCCGGTGAAACTGGCGTCGATCCCCAGTTTCGTCAGCATCTGTGAAAAGACCGGATCAACGGTCGTGCCGACGATCACCACGGCGAAGGTTCCCAGAAGCACGGTCACAACAGCGTAACGCCATCTGGGCCAGCCCACGATGAACCAGCCCGTGGCGATGATGATCGGCATCAGGCCGAGCGCGGTCTTGCCACCCGACTTGACGAGAAAGATCAACGACAGCAACAGCACCGCCAGGCCGCCGATAAGGGACCAGCGCTTGCACAGATAAATCCCGACGATCATCAGCACCGCCATGATCGAGGCTGCCTCGTTCTTGTGGCGGAAGACCCCACGCCAGTTGCCTGCGAGGAGCGGCTCCAGCGCATCGCTTGCCTGATGGATCGACCGCGACGGCAGGACAGCAACGCCGAAATAACAGAGGAACAGGATGATCAGCACGCATGTGGCAAGCAGCGTGGTGAAATGCCGCTCGGTGCGCGGCAATTGCAGGAAGCAGCTGGCGAGCACGCAGATGATGGCGCACATGGCAAGCCGCCGCAGCGAAAACACCGGCGCGCCGCCCACCACCGAGGTAAAAATATACCAGCCGAAGATCGCGAGCATCAGCAAACGCGGCGTAAAGACGATGGAAGACGACCGCTCCTTTGCCATGAACGCCACGAAACTGATGAGCAGGATGATCGCGGTGAGCTGGTTGAGGAGGTTGGACCCGGCCGCCATGGCGGACCCCAGATAGGTCGAGGAAAGCGAGATATAGGGCGAGAAGCCGACCGTGAAATAAAAGAACGTCACATAAAACAGTGCATTCCGCCAGGCGACACTCGCCTGCTCATCATGCGCTGCATCCATCAGGTAATTTTCTCTACCTTTTTCCATACGTTCTCACATCGTACCCGATGCTTCGTCTCGGTAACATGAATATCCCGTCAAAACCCTATTTTTTAGTTATCCATAATACACGGAGGAATAGTAATTCCATCATATAGGAATGAAACCCGGAAAAATGAAACGGAACCTGATTTTCGAAGTCAACATATGGATAAGGGTAGAATCTTGACCATATCAAACTTCATCTGTCAAATTTAAGTTGCTGATTTCCCTATTATTGGCTAGACATACGCCCTTGTTAAGGTTGCTTATATCTATTTTAAGACAGAGATATTTCGCTACGTTAAGAATATACTGGGGTGATGATCCGAAATTCTGTTTAACGTATATTAACAACTCTGGATATATCTTTGGCTTGTTGATTTCATAAACGCGTAAATAGCTGGAAACCGACGGTGGACGTTCCGATACACACCAATATGGACGATAGCAACAACGAAGGGGCGACACAACGCCCGGTTCAGCCAGCTGCGCCCGGCGTTCGACCCATGCGCAGGGACGATCTTCCGGCTGTCGAGGTTGTGCTCAACAGCGCGTTCAAAAAGACCGGGCTTGATAGAAACTTCGACTTCGGCGCTTACGTCGAAACATTGTTTTTCAGCAGTCCTGTGTTTGATCCCGAATACGGTAGCGTTGTCTACGATGCTGGAGAGAGCGGGGTTACAAGCGTTATCCTTGCCGTCCCCATGCGGTTTGTCGCGAACGGAAAACCCATTACCGCAAGGTTGTTATGTGCTTTCGCGTCGAAAGGAAAACTCGGCGCACTCGGCGCCGCGCGCCTCTCCCGCGGCATGCGCGCGACGAAACACGATATGCTGTTTTCGGACACGGCCTCCCCCGTCAGCGCCGATCATTGGCTTGCGATCGGCGGCAGCATGTTGCCGATGGAAAGCCTCCAATGGCACAAGGCGCTCAAGCCTTTCAGCGCGATTGCCCTGCGCATGCCGCGCCGTTCGCAAGTAGTCAAATCCAGGCCCGGACTTATGGCGCTTGGATTTGTGGACCGTATCCTGCGATCGTGGAAAAAGGGCATAAGGCCCAATGAAGTTGCCGGCACCACGGTCAGACCGGTGGATTTCGAAACGTTCCGACGCAACGCGCTGACAATGATCGAGCGTTTTTCCGTCCGCCCGGAATGGTCCCACGAGGAATTCCACTGGCTGATCGAAATGAGTAAAACCAACGGCACCCTTGGTGAATTGAGTAGCCTGGCGATCGAAAATGCCGAAGGCCGCATCATCGGCGCTGCCCTGTTTTTCGGACAGGCGGGACGGACCGCCTATGTGCTGAACCTCGTCTGCGATGCCGGTCGCGAAAACGACGTGCTCGGTGCGCTGTTCCGCCATTTCGATGATGAAAACTATGCCCATGTCACCGGCATGTCGCAACCGTTTCTCATGAACGCGCTCTACCGTCAGAACCACGTGACCTTCCATCATCGCGGTTATTTCTGCATGGCCACCCGGGATGAAGCCCTCCGGGATCGGGCGCTTGCCGGCGATATATATATTGGCGGGCTAAGCTCGGAAAGCTGGAGCAAGCTCATCACAGATTTCTAAGGCACTTGCGCCGGTTTTGAAGAAAGTGCCGAGCCTTCTATGCCCCAGTGAAGCGCTGGACATTCGCTGAAATCAGGTGACGCAGCGCCTTCGCGTAACGTTTGGAGCGCGTCTTGGCCGCAAGGGCGCTCGACCAGTCCACCATCGATCCGTTGATATCGAAATCTCCGAGCTGGCCCTCGGGAACGTCACCCTTTTCGATACGCTCGACGATGGAGCCCAGCGCCGCGTAAAACTCGGGCGAGCGATAGGGCGGATGCAGCGAATACATGCCGTTGCCAGTGCCGAGAAAATCAAGCCGGTATACGCCGATGCGCATCATATTGTCGCTCAGCACCTCTTCGGCAGGCATTGAGACCGGTTGCTGATTATAGGCATAGGAGCGGATGCGCCGTTTGACGTCGGGTCTCAGCAGTTCGAGCGAGCCGATACGCTTGGCGAAACGGTCCATGTCGATCATGAACAGGCGGGTAGAAACGGTCGCGAACCGCCATGTGGGAACGCGGCTCGGCAGCTTGCGCGGTTCGGGAATGTTCTTCACCCCCGGCATGCCGACATGGCGGGAGATATCGAGATCGCCGCGCACGGTGGGCGGCCCGGAAAACGGCGTGATGCAGAGCGCGTCCGGGTTGGCCTTCTGCAGCGCAATGGCTTCGTTGAACCAGCTCTGGCTGCCGCCGCCAAACATCATGTCGCTGTCCATATGCAGCACATAACGGGCGTTGGCACGTTTCAACCCGTGGAAATAAACATGGAAAGGCCCGCCGTCGAAAGCCTTGGCGGGATAAGGAACCGGCGAGCGCGAAAAGAACGTCTCCGCCACCGCACTGCGCGCCGCATCGCTATAGTCGGCAATATCCACATGCAGATGCGGATAGTTGGCCTGCATTTCCTCCAGCATGTCAAACAGGCGTTTGCTGGCGGCCTCGAAACCGTTGCCCTTGTAGCGGCCGGCTCCAACCTGGCCGGTATCCACCGTCAGGAGAATGCGGTCCACCTGCCCGCCCCAGACCCGCAGCTGATGCGGAACGGTCAGGGCCGCATGCGGTGCGTCGAAGGGATGCAGATTGATTTGCAGCGCCTTATGTACGGGAGGAAGCGGCATTTCAGCAGTCATAATTACGCACCACGGTTCCGGAATTCATTGATGACGGCCATCATGGGTTTTTCGTTGAAGCTCCAGTCGAGCGGCAGCGGCCGGTTCGCGGTGCCATCCCGGCGGGGATAGGCCCAGCGAATCCAGGTATATTGGTCCGAAATGCCCCATGTGGTGATGGAGGAAAGCGGGCCGCCTTCGCACGCCGCTTCGAGAAAATCGCGGACCTGACCGTTTATCAGCATGTCGCGCTCGGCTTCCGGCGCGGGAAGCGTCTGGTCCATCGCATCCAGTTCCGTCACCAGAACGGCAAGACCATAACTGCGCATTTCCTTGGTAAAGGCGGCAAGCTCGTCTTTCGCAATGGGCCAGCCACCGCGCAGATGCCCCTGCAGGCCGATAGCGTTGATCGGAGCGCCTTTCTCTAGCAGCTCGAGAATGAGATTGCGGAAGGCCGCGCGCTTGGCCGGCGATTTCTCGACCGCAAATTCCACATCATATTCGTTGAGGACGAGCTGGGCCTTCGGATCGACGGAATGGGCGATGTCAAAGGCCTTTTTGATGGCGTCCGGGCCTGCGCCATAATACCAGGCGTCGCGGCGCGAGCGCACATTGCCGGGCACGTCGGGGATAGGCTCATTGACCACATCCCAGCTGTGTATCACGTCCTTGTACCGTTCCATCACCTTGACGATGTGGGTTTCCATCAACTTCTCGACCTTCGCGCCGCTGCCGATGCTGGCAAGCCAGGGCGCGTTGGAAGCGTACCAGATAAGCGGATGACCATGCATGGTGAGTTTGTTCTGGCGCGCGAAGTTCGCAAGCGCATCGGCAGCGGCAAAATCGAACACCTCTGCCGAAGGCCGCATCACCTCCCATTTCATTTCAGTAACGGGTGTGATGCGAGAGCAATATTTGACCACCGCTTCGCCGATGCGGCTATCGGCGGTAAGGTCCGGCAGATAGATGGCCGCACCGTAAGGGGCAATCTTTGTCGACGTTTTCCTGGTCGCGGCAACGCCTTGCCCGGCCATGGCATGCAACAGGCCCGCGCTTGCAGCACCACCCAGAAAATTCCGCCGCCCGATCTGCATTCGCCCGCCTCCACAACCCCGGCGCATCGGCCTGAAAATCGAAAGCGATTTTCGAAAGGGACGATGCGCATATCACAACTGTCAGAACGTCGCTGATGCGTCCCAATGGCCGCACGGCGCTCTAATTCTCAAAACATAACATCTTGATCATGCCAAAAGGATATTAAAGATTTGCAAGGTTAACTGACGCTATACCACGTCACAATTGGCGCAAGCCGGCTTAATCCGGTAGTAACTTCAGTGTGAGAATTATTGACCCGCCCCTGATGGAGTAAAAATATTGGTTTCCGTTTCGATTGTCATTCCCGTTCGCAACGGCGAGCGTTACATCGTGGAAGCGATCGAAAGCGTGTTGTCTCAGGGGAAAACCGTTTGCGAAGTGCTCGTCGTCGATGACGGCTCCACCGACACAACGGCGCAAAAGGTGCAAAGTTTCGCCGATCCCCGCGTAAAACTGCTGGCCCGGCCGCAGGGACGGCAGGGCGTTTCCGCCGTGCGCAATTTCGGCCTGTCGCAGGCGCGCGGTGAATGGACGATGTTTCTCGATGCCGACGACCGCGTGAAGCCGGGCGCGATCGCCGCCCTATGCGCCGGCATCTCCGGACCGGATGTCGTTGCTGTCTACGGCGATTATGAGCGCATTGACGAGAATGGCGCCAAGATCGGACGGCGCAACCTCATCAGACGGCGGGAAAAACCTGATGGTTTCATCCTCCAGCCGCTTTTGGGCGGAAACTTCATCGTCAATGGCGGCATCATGCTGGTTAAAACCCGCATCTTTCAGGATTTTGGCGGTTTCGACGAGACATTGCGTTATGCGGAAGACTGGTATGGCTGGTGCCGGCTGGCTGCCTCCGGCCGTTTCGCCTATCTGCCCGGCCGCCACGTGCTGGATTACCGTGTGCACCGGACAAGCGTGATGATGAACCGCCTTCTGACCTTCCGGGATTGCGAACCGGCGATCGAAGCGGTGTTTTCCGATCCCGCCATCGTCGCCGCCATTGCGCCGCAGGAATTGCGCCGGCTTCGCCAAAAATTCGAAAATCACATGAATGCCTATACCGTGGCGCAGGCCTTTCGCGCCCGGCGCTATCGCGAGGCCTTTTCGGCGCTTGCCGATACATTTGTCAATCGCCCGCGCCAAAGCCTGCGCGCCGTCGTGTTTTCCGCCGCAGCCCTTGCCGGAATTTAGGAGTGTCCATGTCCGAAATCATGCCGGAAGCGGTGGTGTGCATTCCGAGTTTCCGCAGGCCGGAAGGTTTGCAGAAGACGCTGAACTCGCTGGCAGCCCAGAAGGTCGATTTCCCCTTCGCCATCGTCGTCGTCGATAATGACGGGGTGGGCCAGGCGGGGCTGGCGGTCGCGCGTGCGTTTTTCTCCGAGAGCGGAATGATGGGCCAGACGCTGGTCGAGCCGACGCAGGGCAATTGTTACGCCATCAACACGGCGTTCCGCACGGCGCGGCAGAACTATCCATCCGCGCAGTGGTTTCTGATGATCGATGACGACGAAGCGGCCTCGCCCGGCTGGCTCGGTGAAATGGTCTCTGCCGCAAAATCCTTCGGCGTCGATATCGTCGGCGGGCCGGTCGACCGCGAATTCGATGCCCCCGCACCCAAGGCGGTTCTGGCACACCCGCTGTTCGGCTCCATCGAGGCACCC
Source organism: Agrobacterium tumefaciens (assembly GCF_013318015.2). Taxonomy (NCBI): domain Bacteria; kingdom Pseudomonadati; phylum Pseudomonadota; class Alphaproteobacteria; order Hyphomicrobiales; family Rhizobiaceae; genus Agrobacterium; species Agrobacterium tumefaciens. The sequence continues at coordinate 1,959,632 of NZ_CP115841.1, forward strand.
ACCGGCGTAGTCGATCAAATCCATGGGTCTGGCAATTGCCTGATCTCGAGGCGGGTTTTCGAAACGCTGGAAAAGCCGGAATTCGATGTACGGTTCAACTTCCTCGGCGGCGGCGACATGGATTTCTTCACCCGTTGCCGAAAGGCGGGTTTCAAATTCGCCTGGAACGCTCAAGCCCTCATCATCGAATATGTGCCGGAAAACCGCATGGCGCCGCGCTGGATCATGGAGCGCTCGCTCCGAACCGGCATCATCAATTACAGCATCGACCGCGCCCGACGCCCCGGCCTGAAGGGCGGGCTGCTACTTGCCGCCAAAAACGTTGTCAGCCTGTGCCTGTCACTGGTCCGCGCCGTTTCCGCATTCCTGAAAACCGGTGCGCTGCTGCCCGCCACGCATCCACCGCTGATGTCCATCGGCCGCGTCATGGCGAGCCTCGGTATTACGCTCACGCCCTATAAGGCGCCGGCGAAAAAGGCCTGAACACGGGCTCGTTCCGGCAGTTAATATCAGCTTTTCAGCTCAGGGTTTTTTCCCTGCGCAAAGAGATCCCATTCACATGCCGTTTCTGGGAAGCGAATGACGAAAAAACGGCTGCAAGAATGAGAAGCGGCACAAGAACCGGCCAGAAGAAACAAAGGATGATACCGGTCACCCGGTAAAAGTCCCAATCCTTGTCGCGGCGGGCGCCTTCTATATAGGTCATGGCAAGAGAAGTAACGGTGCCAATCCCATATACGAAAAGAGAAATGGACGTAATTACCATCGCTGTCCTCAATATATTTCTGATTCGAATAAATATGTAATATCCGCTCAGTGTACCGCCGTTACGCCCACTTGCAACGATTTTCCGCGGAAAGACACCTCCACCCCGATACGTTAGAGCGACCTCATATAGCGCGACTCCATATGATGATTGCATGCGCCGGCAGATGCCGCTCACATGATATCGATCCTGAACCGGTCAGACGGTCAGGGGAAATTCGGTAAAAAATTAACGAGAATGCGCAGATTTCAGACCTTGCCGGCCCCGAACCCGTAGCGGTGCTTCAGCAGCGAATATATGGCGATGGGATTGGTCAGCAGGTAGCGCTTGCCGAGACGCCTCGGCTCAAGCATGGCCCTGTAGAGCCATTCGAGCCCCATATCCTGCATCCATTGTGGCGCCCTGCTGTTCTTGCCCGCGAGAAAATCGAACAGACCGCCGCAGGTCTTGATCACCGCAATGTCGGAAAGCCTGTCGAGATTGCGCGCGACGAAACGTTGCTCCAGCGGTATGCCGAAGCCCACCCAGAGAATATCGGTCTGCGATGCGACGATATCGGCAAGGATCGCCTCCTCGTCGCCGGGTCTGAAATAACCATTGCGCCGACCGGCAAAAACAAGCCGCGGATAGAGCTTTTGCATTTCCTCGACTGCCGCGCGGTTCACCTCTTCGGAACCGCCGAGGAAATAGAACCGCGTGCCGGTCGCCTCAGCCCTCCGGGCCACCGCATGAACGAGGTCCGTCGTCGCCACACGTTCCCGCAGCGCCCTTACGCAGAACTGGCGGGAAAAGATCACCAGCGACATGCCGTCGGCATGAATCTGGTCCGCCTGCCGCAGCAGGGCTTCGAATTCCTTGTCTTGGTGACAGAGTGCGATGACCTGACCGTTCGCCGATGTCGAATAGAACGGCTTTGCGCCGGCCGCGCGTTCACGTTCCGCCCGCAGGATAAAATCCTGCGCCGTCTCTTCGATGGTCGCATCGGTGATGGGCAAAGCCGCAAGCGGAACAACCGGCCAGTGTGTGCCAGGCCCTTCCGCATGCGGGACATCTCTCCCTGTCATATTCTGTCCGGTGTCCAAGATAGGCATCGTTTCACTGTTATATTCACGCATAGGATTAAGGTATAAGGCTTCAAACACTACGAATAACTATCATTAATATTCTTATAAATCTGACGCTTGAATCAAACAATTATACGCCCGGGGGTTGAGTGACCACCCCAACCTCTCCTCACCCTATTCCGGTTTTGCGGTTGATGGGTTAAGGGACGACGAAACCACACCATAGAAAAGGTCCCGGCCATGGAAACCATATCGATCGACAACCGCGGCGATTTCGGCCTTTGGGCCATCGAACGGGCAAAAGAAATCGTCGCCAATGAGGCGTCCGATCTTGCCGTTTCGGTCCGTGACGGCGACGAGACAGGCATTCGCGATGCGGGTAATGCGCTGGGTGCCGCCATCGCCGCCGCCCTGCTCGAAGTCTATGACGGCCTGATGTCCGAGGAGTAATCGGCGGTCGCAGCCCTCAGGCGTAGCGTTCCGCGTGATCTGTCCGGCGCAGAAAACCCAAAAGCCCAAGTGCGATGGCAATTCCGAGACCAAGGAACAGACCGCCCACGCCACCGGCGATCAGGAAGATCAGCTTGCCGGGCGGCCAGCTTCTGGAATTGGGCGCTACCGGCTGCGAAATCACCCGCACATTGGTGGAATCGATTGTCTGCTGCTCGGCGATCTGGCGTGATCGGTTGAGATAGGTCTCGTAGATCGCGGCAGCTGAGTTGGCGTCTCGCTCCAGATCGCGCAGCCGCACCTGCGCCTCATTGTCGGTGAAGACGTTGGCGCGTTCCGCAACCGCCTTCAGCCGCAGGGCATCAAGCGAGGAGCGGGCCTCGGCGACATTGGTCTTGGCCGCCAGCAAAATCCGCTGCGCCTCATCCGCAATGCCGCGTTCCAGCATGTCGCGTTCCGCCCCCGCCGTCGCCAGACGCGGATGGCGGGCGCCATAGGTCAGCGTCATCGCCCCGATCTGCTGCTGCAAGGTGCTGTATTGCGCACGGATGGTGTTCATGGTCTGGCTGTCGAAGATCGCGTCGCTCTGGGTGCGGTTCTGGGCAATCGCCGCCTGCATCTGCTTGAGGCGCGACTCCTCCTGAATGACGCGCTGCTGCGCGGCAAGAACCTGCGCATTCAGCTCTCCTGATGCCAGATTGCTGACCAGCTGGCCGTTATTCTCCTGCAGGCCGTTTTCGCGGCGGAAATCGGCGACGCGCTTTTCGGCAACCGTCACGTTCTGGCGCATTTCCTCAAGCCGCTTCTTTAGATCATCGACGATACGCAGGCTGCTGTCGGAGGTCGTCTGGAACAACTCGCTTTCGAAAGCCTTCACCATCGCCTTCGAGACTGTCACGGATTTGTCCGGATCATTGGTCCAGACCGCAAGCGTCACCACGAAGGAACGCGGATCCCGTTCCGCCGCAACCCGTTCGCCCAGCGAACGAAGCGCGCCGACCTTGTTGTCACCATCTTCCGGCTTGGGTGAAAAAAATGCTTTCAGCCGCGCAAGAGGCGGTGGGGATATGAATTCCGGGTCCTCATCCAGTTTCAGCTCGTCCACCACACGCGCCAGCACGTTGCGCGACGTGACGGTGCGCAGCTTGCTCTCCACTTCGAGAATCTGGGTGTCGCGCTGCTGGTTGGGCGAAAACACCCCGTCATTGACGACATTCAGGTTGGAGGGATTGACGACGATATCCGTATAGGCGGTGTAACGCGGCGGCGTCATATAGGCATAGGCGAGTGCAGCGGCGACGCAGAGAATGATCGCAAGCACAATCCAGACGATCCCGGCACGCAGCCAGCCGAGTACCTCGTCCACACCGATCCGGTCGATATATTTCAGGCCCGGCAGCGTGGCCGCGAAACTGTTGCTTGGCGAGGCCGGCCTTGTGGGCTTTTCAGCCGGAGCGGGTTCGGCAACGGCAGCCGCCGGCTTCGACTCAAGATGCTCTTTCAGCACCGTGCGCTCGAAAACCTCATCCTCATCCACCAGATCGTCCAGCAGGGAACCGTGGGGTCTGGCGGCGGGCGCCGCTTTTTCATCCAGCGGACGTGCCTGCTTATGTCCCGCCTTTTGAAGCCTGTACATCAGCCAATCCAACTTGAACGAACCACAAAAAAGGCCTGCAACAGATGGTTTTCATCGTCGCCAGAACCACTATTAACCGGCAAGTCTAGATATAACGGGTGAATTTTAGGTTACCCGCATCATCCCCGCCATCATCACCTATTCGCCGCGTCCATGAAAGAGATGATTGACTTGAATGGATCGATACGGTTCTTTCTGGCGTTATATTTTTGTATTATCCATTTGAACCTCAAAGATTTTATCGAAACGGAGTTTGGCATGAGCCTGAAATTTGGAACGAGCGGCCTTCGCGGCCTGTCTGTCGATCTGAAAGGAAAGGCCTCGGCCGTCTACGCAACGGCATTTGCAAGGCACCTTCTCACATCGGGTCAGGCAAAGGCGGGCGACCCCATTCTCGTGGCCCGCGATTTCCGCGATTCGAGCCCGGATGTTTCCGCAACCTGTATCGCCGCGCTGAAAAAGGCCGGCCTCACGCCGCTCGATTGCGGCACGGTCCCGACACCGGCACTGGCGCTTTATGGACTTTCCCTCAAGGCCGGCGCGCTGATGATAACGGGTTCGCATATTCCGGCCGACCGCAACGGCATCAAGTTCTACCGCCCGGACGGCGAAATCGATAAACAGGACGAAACGGCGATCGCCGCACTCGCAGCCGAAGTCGAGGCTGAAGGGATTAACGACGAGGCCGCAACGGCGGACGACCATTCCGCAATTGCAGCCGCGCTCTTTTATGAGCGCAATGCCGCACTCCTGCCGGCAAAGGCGCTGTCGGGCCTGAAGATCGGCGTTTACCAGCACAGCACGGTGGCGCGCGATCTCTTCGTCGACGTTCTCGCCCACTATGGCGCCGAAGTTGTGTCGCTCGGCCGTTCCGAGACCTTCATTCCGGTCGATACCGAGGCGGTCTCCCCTGAAACGCTGGAGCTTCTCAAAAAATGGGCGCCGGAACACGGCCTCGATGCCATCGTTTCCGCCGATGGTGACGGCGACCGGCCCCTGCTTGCCGATGAAAACGGCGTGCCGCTGCGCGGCGACCTGATCGGATTGATTACGGCGAATTTTCTCGATGCCGGCGTGGTCGTCACCCCCGTCACCTCCAATTCCGGCATTGAGGCGAGCGGTTCGTTCAAGGTCATCCGCACCAGGGTCGGTTCGCCTTTCGTGATCGCCGGCATGGCACAGGCCCTTGCCGAAGGAAACAACGGCGTCATGGGTTTCGAGGCCAATGGCGGCCTTCTGACAGCCTCGACCTTCACATTGAACGGCAAACCGCTATCGCCCCTGCCGACGCGGGACAGCTTCCTGCCCATCCTCGCCGTATTGCTTCTCTCCGCCGAGCAGAAAAAGCCGCTATCGCAGATTGCCGCCGCCTATAACCTGCCGGTCGCGGCTGCGGATCGTCTGGAAAACTTCGCACAGGAAAAAAGCGCTGCCCTGATGACGCATCTGCGCGCCTCGCGGAATAATCTCGAAACCTTCCTCGCCCCCGTGGGCACGGTCAAGGCGCTGAGCGACATTGACGGCCTGCGCGTGGCGCTAACAGACGGCAGCACCATCCATTTCCGCCCTTCCGGCAATGCTCCGGAAATGCGCTGCTACGTCGAGGCCGCCAATCAGGACGAAGCCGAAACGTTGCTCAGCAAGGGCCTCGATCTCATCCGCAACTTTGGATGAGTGGATGGCGCTGAACGCTTGAAGCGGACGGTCACCATGAATGTCCCAGTGTCGCAAATGTCGCATCCCGTCTTTGCCTGTTGCTCTTCTCGCTCCGGAAAGCGATAAGGGCCGCAGGGTTCAAGGAGGCGGGATGTGAGCGGCGAGACCATTACCCTTTATGAAGCGATCGGCGGCGATGCCACAGTCAGAGCACTGACCCGGCGCTTCTACGAATTGATGGACACCCTGCCAGAGGCGGCGCATTGCCGCGCCATCCATCCAGCCGATCTTTCCGGCAGCGAAAGCAAGTTCTACGATTATCTGACCGGATATCTTGGCGGACCGCCGGTCTATGTCGAAAAACACGGCCACCCGATGTTGCGCAGGCGTCATTTCGTGGCCCCTATCGGACCCGCCGAGCGGGACGAATGGCTGCTCTGCTTTCGCCGCGCGATGGACGAGACCATCGAGAACGCAAAGCTCCGGGACATCATCTGGGGACCCGTGGAGCGGCTGGCCTTTCACATGCAAAATCAGGAAGCGAATAACCCATGACGACGGAAAGATTGCGCGCCTTGATTTTGCTGCTGGGCAGCCTTTTGGGTGCTGCCGGCGTCATGCTTGCCGCCGCCGCCACCCATACCGGCGAAACCTATATGCTTGGCAACGCCTCGACCATGGCGCTCGCCCATGCGCCAGTGCTTGTGGCACTGCATATCGGCGCGGACCGCATCAGAACCTCCATTCCGGCAGGGCTGATTCTTGGCTTCGGCACGGCGGTTTTTGTTGGTGATCTCGTCACCAGACATTTTTCCGGTCACAGCCTGTTTCCCTACGCGGCCCCCTTGGGTGGCCTCGGCATGATCGCGGGATGGCTGGTGCTCTGCGCCGGTGCATTTTTGAAGCCGAGGGGCTAAATCGGCATCAACGCCGTTTCCAGCGAAACGACAGGATGTTGCCGCCACGTTGAGCCGCGTCACCGATCTCGAAGAACGGCTTTTCGCCCGGCTGGCGGGTGCGCAGATAGGGAAAAGCCAGCACATTGCCGCCGTCAGCTGCGGCGCGGTTGCGCCGCTCGCGTTCGCCGACGACTTCATACATCTCCGTCAGGGCCGGATCGGCGCCCTGGTCGGCCATCTTGTGCAACTCCACGCGGCAGGCCTCAGCCACCGCCTGCTCTGCATCCTTAAAATTATTGCGCTCGTCGCTCATCGTTTAAGGTCCGTTCATTCATCGTCTGCAGCGCTCGCTCCAGACTGGATTTGCTGCCATTGCGCAGCGGAATGAACGTCTTGCCGAATTTCTTGCAACCGGACTTCACCCGCAGACACGCATCGTGGCTGATACAGTCGATCGGGCAGAAAACGCAGTCGACGGAGGGAAGAACAGTGTCGATACGCGAGACCGCCTCACGCAATCCGCCATCGTGATGGATAAGCTCGGCGCCGAAATTGCTGGCGATCTGGCGAAGATGGGCAACCTGACAGTCACGGCCGCCAACATAAAGAAAGCTCTTCGGACCGGAAAGCTGCTGTTCGGCCACATCCTTTTCAGGTTGAGGCGCGCCCTTGCCCTGCTTGCCGCCGCGTTCGGCTTTCTTCTTTTCCTTGCGTGCCATTCCCTCACCTGCCGGTTGATTTTTTCATGCCCCGACGTTCGGGATGCCGGCACCATAATAAAGATGAGTTTTGGAGTAAAGTATAAAGGTGATAATTTTCCTCATGTTTTGACATAAAGAATCGATCACATATTCGCGATAACCTCACCAGATCAGTTGTTGATCTTCAATCCGCCCATGAAAAGCTGCTCCAGGTGCCGGGCTGCATCCTCAAACCGGCCTTCGCCACCGTTCTTGTCGCCCAGCACGGCCCGCACCTGCACGTCGAAATCCGCATAGTGCTGCGTGGTCGACCAGATCGAGAAAATCAGGTGATAGGGATCGCATTTCGCCATCCTTCCGGCCTTGATCCAGACGCGGATTACCTCCGCCTTTTCATCCACCAGTTGCTTCAGCGGACCCTTCAGCTCATCCTCGATATGGGGCGCGCCCTGCAGAATTTCATTGGCAAACAGGCGGCTCTCGCGCGGAAAATCGCGCGACATTTCCAGTTTGCGGCGAATATAGGAGCGGATTTCGCTTTCAGGATTGCCCTCGGCATCGAAAGCCCTGAGCGGATCCAGCCAGGTATCCAGCACCCGCTCGATCAACGCGCGATGCATCGCCTCCTTGGTGCGGAAATAATAAAGTACGTTCGGTTTCGACATGCCGGCCGCCTCGGCAATCTGGTCGATGGTTGAACCGCGAAAGCCGTTGGTGGAAAACACACTCAGCGCGGCCTCAAGAATCGCTTCCTGCTTTTCTTCCTGAATGCGGGTCCGCTTCTGTGTTTTCGCTGCGCGCGGTATGGCCATACTCTGCTCTCTGTGTTTCTTTTCGATGCAATTGCCGCTACAGTATGCTTAAAAAATAATCGCCGCGTACAGTTTAGGCAAAATTAGTGCGATTCGTCACGAAAATCCCTTGCTGACGTCATGGCGAATTTGCAATGTTTACCAGCCGGTCAATTTATCCACCATCGCCATCACAAGGCAATGGCTGTTATCTTAACCGGCAAAAACGGGAACGGCACAAGCTTTGCTTCGATAAAAACAAAACAGGTGAGGACGACACTTCATGGCAGCGGGTAAGAACTTGACGGTCAATGGCGACCGTCTGTGGGACAGTCTGATGGACATGGCGAAAATCGGCCCCGGCATTGCCGGCGGCAATAATCGCCGCACGCTGACGGATGAAGATGCTGAAGGCCGCAGCCTGTTCAAGCGCTGGTGCGAAGCGGCCGGCCTCACGATGGGCGTCGACAAGATGGGCACGATGTTCGCCACACGCCCCGGCGAGGACCCGGATGCACTGCCGGTCTATATCGGCAGCCATCTCGACACCCAGCCAACCGGCGGCAAGTTCGATGGCGTTCTCGGTGTGCTGGCTGGACTGGAAGTCGTGCGAAGCCTGAACGATCTCAACATAAAGACGAAACACCCCGTTGTTGTCACCAACTGGTCCAATGAGGAAGGCGCGCGCTTTGCCCCGGCCATGCTGGCTTCCGGCGTCTTCGCCGGCATTCACGATCTCGATTACGCCTATAGCCGCACCGATACCGACGGCAAGACCTATGGCGACGAGCTGAAGCGCATCGGCTGGCTGGGTGAGGAAGAGGTGGGCGCCCGCAAGATGCACGCCTATTTCGAATATCATATCGAACAGGGGCCTATCCTCGAGGCGGAAGGCAAGCAGATCGGCGTCGTTACCCATGGTCAGGGCCTGTGGTGGCTGGAAGTGACGCTGACAGGCAAGGAGGCGCATACCGGCTCGACGCCGATGGCCATGCGCGTCAATGCTGGCCTCGCCGCCGCCCGCATCCTCGAAAAGGTGCAGGAAGTGGCGATGGCCCACCAGCCGGGCGCCGTCGCCGGCGTCGGCCAGATGATCTTCACGCCCAATTCCCGCAATGTGCTGCCCGGCAAGGTGGTTTTCACCATCGACCTCAGAACCCCCTCGCAGGCGAAACTCGACAACATGCGCGCCATTTTCGAACGCGAGGTGCCCGTTATCGCCGAAGAACTCGGCGTCGGCTGCTCAATCGAGGCCATCGGCCATTTCGATCCCGTCACCTTCGATCCGGTGCTGGTGGGCCGCGTGCGCGCTGCTGCCGAAAAGCTGGGCTACAGCCATATGGACATCATTTCCGGCGCTGGCCATGATGCTTGCTGGACGGCAAGGGTTGCCCCCTCCACCATGATCTTCTGCCCCTGCGTGGACGGTCTTTCCCACAATGAAGCCGAAGACATCTCCTCCGAATGGGCCGCCGCGGGCTGCGACGTGCTGCTGCATGCGGTGCTGGAAACTGCGGAGATCGTGCAATGACCGCCACCATTATCAAGAACGGCACCATCGTCACCGCCGACCTGACCTACAAGGCCGATGTTAAAATCGAAGGCGGCAAGATCACAGAGATCGGACCCGATCTGACCGGCGGCACAGTGCTCGATGCCACGGGATGTTACGTCATGCCCGGCGGCATCGATCCGCATGTGCATCTGGAAATGCCCTTCATGGGCACATATTCCGCCGATGATTTCGAGAGTGGCACGCGTGCCGCCCTTGCCGGCGGCACGACCATGGTGGTGGATTTTTGTCTGCCCGATCCCGGCCAGTCGCTGCTCGATGCCCTGCAAAGATGGGACAACAAGGCAACGCGAGCCAACTGCGATTATTCCTTCCACATGGCCGTTACCTGGTGGGGCGAGCAGGTCTTCAACGAGATGAAGACTGTGGTTCAGGAAAAGGGCATCAATTCGTTCAAGCACTTCATGGCCTACAAGGGCGCGTTGATGGTGAATGACGACGAGATGTTCGCCTCCTTCTCGCACTGCGCCGAGCTTGGCGCCATTCCCTTCGTTCATGCGGAAAACGGCGATATCGTCGCGCAGATGCAGGAAAAGCTGATGGCGGAAGGCAATGTCGGTCCGGAAGCGCATGCCTATTCCCGGCCGCCCTCCGTCGAAGGCGAAGCGACCAACCGCGCCATCATCATCGCCGATATGGCCGGTGCGCCGCTTTATGTCGTTCATACATCCTGCGAGCAGGCACATGAAGCCATCCGCCGTGCGCGTCAGAACGGCATGCGCGTTTATGGCGAACCGCTGATCCAGCACCTGATCCTCGATGAAAGCGAATACGCCAATGCCGACTGGGACCATGCTGCCCGCCGGGTCATGTCGCCACCCTTCCGCAACCGCCAGCATCAGGATAGCCTCTGGGCGGGTCTCGCCTCCGGCTCGCTACAATGCGTGGCGACCGACCATTGCGCCTTCACCACCGACCAGAAGCGCTTCGGCCTCGGTGACTTCCGCAAGATCCCCAATGGCACCGGCGGGCTGGAAGATCGCCTGCCGCTGCTCTGGACCCATGGCGTGGCGACCGGCCGGCTGACGATAAACGAATTCGTCGCCGTCACCTCCACCAACATTGCGAAAATCCTCAACATCTATCCGAAAAAGGGCGCGATCCTCATCGGCAGCGATGCCGATCTCGTCGTCTGGGACCCGGCGCGGGAAAAGACCATCCGCGCGGAAAACCAGCAATCGGCCATAGATTACAACGTGTTCGAAGGACAGAAGGTCAAGGGCCTGCCGCGCTTCACCCTGTCGCGCGGCATCGTCAGCATCGAGGAAAGCACGGTCAAGACGCAGGAAGGTCACGGCACGTTCGTCGCCCGGGATCCCTATCCCGCCGTCAGCAAGGCGCTGTCCACATGGAAAGAGCTCGTCGCGCCACGCAAGGTGGAACGCAGCGGTATACCGGCATCGGGTGTATGACCTTGAGCACCGATCCGAAACGCGAAATCGTCATCGCTGCCGCCGTTCTCCTGAATGCGCGGCGGCAAATGCTTGTCGTGCGCAAGCGCGGCACCACGCAATTCATGCAGCCGGGCGGCAAGATCGATCCGGGTGAAACGCCTGAGCAGGCGCTTCACCGTGAACTTGCCGAGGAAATCGGCCTCACGCTTCCTGAAAATGCCGCGCGATATGAGGGCATCTTTCGGGAGGAGGCCGCCAATGAGACAGGGGCGGAGGTCGTGGCCCATGCCTTCGTCGCCCAACTGAATATCGAAGTTACCCCACAGGCCGAGATAGAGGAGGTGCGCTGGCTCGATCTGGATGCGGCCTCCAATCTGCCGATCGCCAAACTCACGGAAACACGTATGCTGCCGCTGGCACGCGCAGCCCTGACGGAAAGTGGAAACAAGCCACGATGAACCAAGCCTCGTCCTATTCCGTCGTTTCCGCCAGAAATCTCGGCCTCACCTTCGAAACCGGCGATGGCCCGGTGCACGCGCTTTCCAATGTCGATCTGGAAGTGGGCAAGGGCGAGTTCGTCTCCTTCATCGGCCCTTCCGGCTGCGGTAAGACCACGTTCCTGCGGGTGATTGCCGATCTCGAAAAGCACACATCCGGCGATATCACCGTCAATGGCACCACGCCGGAAAACGCCCGCAAGGACCGGTCCTACGGCTATGTCTTTCAGGCCGCCGCACTCTATCCCTGGCGGACCATCGAAAAGAACATTGCACTGCCGCTCGAAATCATGGGCTATACGAAGGCCGAACAGAGGGAGCGCATCGACCGCACGCTCGATCTCGTCAATCTCAGCGGTTTCAGCAAGAAATACCCATGGCAGCTTTCCGGCGGCATGCAGCAGCGCGCCTCCATCGCCCGCGCGCTCGCCTTCGATGCCGACCTGCTGTTGATGGACGAACCCTTCGGCGCGCTGGACGAGATCGTCCGCGACCATCTGAACGAACAGCTGCTGAAACTGTGGGATACGACCGGCAAGACCATCTGCTTCGTCACCCACTCCATCCCGGAAGCCGTTTATCTCTCGACCAAGATCGTCGTGATGTCACCACGGCCCGGCCGGGTGACGGATATCATAGAATCCACGTTGCCAAGGGAAAGACCGCTTGAGATCAGGGAGACTCCGGAATTTCTGGCAATTGCGCATCGCGTGCGTGAGGGGCTGAAGGCGGGGCATAGCTATGAGGGGTGACGTCATCGCCAGCATTACCCCCCATCAACCGAGGGCAACCCTATGACCCTCCTCCGCCACCGCGTCCTCCCCATCCTCACCGTCCTCCTCGCCATCCTCATCGTCTGGCACCTTTGCGTCATCTACCTCAACATGCCCTTCGTCCGCGATCAGGCAAACCGCGCCGGCCAGACGCCGAGCTTCATCGAGCTTCTGCCGCAAACCTTCACGCAGGAGCGCCCGGTTCTCCCCGCCCCGCACCAGATCATCGCGGAACTGTGGGACACCACCGTCAACAAGGCGATCACCTCCAAGCGCAGCCTCGTTTATCACGCGGGCGTCACGCTTTCGGCCACGCTCCTCGGTTTCGCCATTGGCGCGGTGCTCGGCATCCTGCTTGCCGTCGCCATCATCCACAATCGCGCCATGGACCGCTCGGTCATGCCGTGGATCATCGCCAGCCAGACCATCCCCATCCTTGCTGTCGCGCCGATGATCATCGTCGTCCTGAATTCCATCGGCATTTCCGGGCTTTTGCCAAAGGCGCTGATTTCCACCTATCTCTCGTTCTTCCCGATTGTCGTCGGCATGGTGAAGGGCCTCAGAAGCCCCGAAACCATCCAGCTGGACCTGATGCACACCTATAATGCCTCGCCCGCACAAATCTTCTGGAAGCTGCGCTGGCCGTCTGCCCTGCCCTATCTCTTCACCTCGCTGAAGATCGCCATCGCGATTGCGCTGGTCGGGGCCATCGTCGGCGAATTGCCGACGGGCGCCGTCGCAGGCCTCGGTGCGCGTCTGCTCTCCGGCTCCTATTACGGCCAGACGGTGCAGATATGGGCAGCGCTGTTCATGGCCGCCGGTGTGGCCGCCATTCTGGTCTCGATCATCGGCATCGCCCACGCAGCCGTCCTCAAGAGAATGGGAGCGCGGCCATGACAAATCCCGTCTGGTTTATTGGCGCAATCCTGTTCTGGCTTGCCGCCTGGGCCTGCAACGAATGGCTGGTGCGCCACACCTTCGCATCACAGTCGGCAAAGCGAATGAGCCGCATGGCCGTACCGCTTCTCTTCGGGCTGGCCATTCTCGCGCTTTGGGAAGGTGTGGTGCGCGGCTTCTCCGTCCCACCCATCCTGTTGCCTGCCCCGAGCGCCATCCTCGCCCGCCTTCTCGGATCGCTACCGATCCTCTGGGCGGATTTCCGCCAGACCTTCCTCAAATCGGTGCTGACGGGTTATGTGCTCGGCTGCGGCCTAGGTTTCATCGTCGCCATCCTCATCGACCGCTCGCCTTTCCTGCAACGCGGGCTTCTGCCCATCGGCAATTTCGTCTCCGCCCTGCCTGTCGTCGGCATTGCTCCCATCATGGTCATGTGGTTCGGTTTCGACTGGCAGTCGAAAGTGGCTGTCGTCGTCATCATGACGTTTTTCCCGATGCTGGTGAATACGGTTCAAGGGCTTGCCGCCTCCAGCCACATGGAACGCGACCTGATGCGCACCTATGCTGCAGGCTGGGGGCAGACATTGCTGAAGCTGCGCCTGCCCGCCGCCTGGCCCTTCATCTTCAACGCCCTGAAGATCAATTCCACATTGGCGCTGATCGGCGCCATTGTCGCGGAATTCTTCGGCACGCCCATCGTCGGCATGGGTTTTCGCATCTCGGCGGAAATGGGCCGCAGCAATGTCGATATGGTCTGGGCAGAAATTGCCGTGGCGGCGCTCGCAGGCTCAGGATTTTATGGTCTGGTGGCGCTCATCGAGCGCGCCGTCACCTTCTGGCATCCGTCCGTCCGTGGGGGACGAACGTAAATAACGAAAAAGGGAACAGCGATGAAAATGAAACTTGCCTCTATGCTTCTTGCCGGCGCGTCACTTCTGAGCGCATTTGAGGCTCAGGCGGCCGACAAGATCACCCTGCAGCTGAAATGGGTCACCCAGGCGCAGTTCGCCGGTTATTACGTCGCCAAGGACAAGGGCTTTTATGAAGCCGAAGGCCTCGATGTCGATATCAAGCCGGGCGGACCGGATATTGCGCCTGCGCAGGTTCTGGCCGGCGGTGGCGCGGATGTGATCGTCGACTGGATGCCATCGGCACTCGCCACCCGCGAAAAGGGCGTGCCGCTCGTCAACATCGCCCAGCCGTTCAAAACGTCAGGCATGATGCTGACCTGCCTCAAGGAAACCGGCATTACCAAGCCGGAAGATTTCAAGGGCAAGACGCTCGGCGTCTGGTTCTTCGGCAATGAATATCCGTTCCTCTCGTGGATGGCGCACCTGAAAATCCCGACCACCGGCGGCGCGGATGGCGTCACCGTCCTCAAGCAGGGTTTCAACGTCGATCCGCTGCTGCAAAAGCAGGCCGCCTGCATTTCCACCATGACCTATAATGAATACTGGCAGGTCATTGATGCCGGCATCAAGCCGGAGGAACTCGTCACCTTCAAATATGAGGACGAGGGCGTGGCAACGCTGGAGGACGGGCTCTACGTTCTCGAAGACAAGCTGAAGGACGCCAAGTTCAAACAAGACATGGTCAAATTCGTCCGCGCTTCCATGAAAGGCTGGAAGTGGGCGGAAGAACACCCTGACGATGCAGCAGGTATCGTTCTTGAAAATGACGCCTCCGGCGCCCAGACCGAAAAGCACCAGAAGCGCATGATGGGCGAAGTCGCCAAGCTGACCGCAGGCTCGAAGGGCGCGCTGGACAAGGCGGATTACGAGCGCACCGTCAAGACGCTGCTCGGCGGCGGTTCCGATCCCGTCATCACCAAGGAGCCGACAGGCGCCTACACCACTGAAATCACCGATGCGGCGCTGAAATAGCCACGTCGAAGCCGAAAACATGGAAACGCGCGGCCATCGCCGCGCGTTTTTTTGCGCGCTGGTGACCCGTTTGATGAATTACAACACTCGGCCATATACAAAAATGTATATCAACCCTCGGGGCTATGCGGATTGATTTGTATAGCAACAGCAATTAGAGTCCCCGCCAACAAGACTGCCGAATTTGATCTTGTAAAAAAGCACGAGGCAAAGGTGCTTAAGATTCGCGTTGAGGGGCGTTTGAATCGGGAGGATCGAGAAGGAAGTATTGTGATCCCTTGTTTCACATTCGTTGCCGCATGACCTTTTAAAACACGCCTTCAGGCTGAAGGACATGCGATCGAATATTGCGCGAGCCAAGACACATGCAGCATAAAGTCAAGTTTAACCGCTTTGTTTTCCTTCTTCTTTCCGCAACGGCCCTGCCATTTTCGGCCGTGGCCGAGGGAGAAGTGCCGGAACCGGTCAAACAGCAGAACCTGCCTTCCATCATCGTCGCACACGCCGCAACACGCGATCTCGTGGACCGCATCATCGCCACCGGTACCATCAGGCCCGTGGACGAAATTTATGTACAGCCGCTGGTCGACGGCCTGTCGATCGACGAACTGAACGTCGATATCGGCGACAGGGTTGAGGCCAATGCGGTTCTGGCCGTGCTTTCCTCGGACAGTCTTCTCCTGCAAAAAAGCCAGCTTGAGGCCAACAGGGCCAAGGCGCAGGCCGCCGTTGCGCAATCCAAGGCGCAGGTTCTGGAGGCTGAGGCCAACAAGGCGGATGCCCTTCGCCAGCGCGACCGCGCCGCCAAGCTCGGCCAGAGCGGTTCCGGTTCCGTCTCCGAGACGGAAAAAACCGAGGCCGCTGCCCAGGTTGCGCAGGCACGCCTTGATGCCGCCAAACAGACCGTTTCCGCCGGAGAGGCAGACATCAAGGTCGTGGACGCGCAGATTGACGACATCAATCTGAAACTGACGCGCACGGGTGTGAAGACCCCCGTCACCGGCATCGTTTCCGCCAAGAATGCCAAGGTCGGCGCCATCGCCAGCGGTGCGGGAAACCCGCTTTTCACGATCATCAAGGACGGCGCGATCGAGCTCGTCGCCGATCTTTCCGAGACCGACATCCAGCGGGTGAAGGCCGGCCAGAAAGCTTTCTTGACGGTTGCCGGCGGAGCCAAAAAAATTGAGGGCAAGGTGCGTCTCGTTTCGCCGACCGTCGATCCGGCAACGCGCCTTGGTTCCGTGCATGTGGTGCTGCCGACGGACAGCCCGGCACGGTCGGGCATGTATGCCAGCGCTGAGATCATCGTAAAAGAGACGAACGCGCTTGCCCTGCCGCTTTCGGCCGTCACCTCCGGGCGTGAAGGCTCGACCACCCGCAAGGTGGAAGGCGACATCGTCAAGCAGGTGAAGATCGAGACCGGCATTGAAGACAGCGGTTTCATCGAGATTGTCAGCGGACTTGCCGCTGGTGACAAGGTTGTCGAGAAAGCTGGAGCATTCGTGCGTGATGGTGACCGGATAAGACCGGTGGAAGCCCAGACGGCTGCGTCCAACTGACTGAGGGAATGAAATGAACTTCTCCGCATGGTCAATCCGCAACCCGATTGCGCCGCTTCTCGGCTTCGCGCTTTTGATGTTCCTCGGCATCCAGGCCTTCAACGCCCTGCCGATCACCCGTTTTCCGAATATCGACGTTCCCGTCGTTGCCGTCACCGTGACCCAGAGCGGCGCTTCGCCGTCCGAGCTGGAAATGCAGGTGACGAAGGAGATCGAAGACGCTGTCGCCGCCATTAGCGGCGTCGACGAAATCCAGTCGACCGTCACCGACGGACAATCCCTGACAACCGTTGTCTTCCGCATCGAAAAGCCGACGGAAGAGGCGGTTCAGGACGTCAAGGACGCTATCGACAAGATCCGCAGCGATCTGCCATCTGATATCGAAGTGCCTGTTGTCAGCAAGATCGACGTGGAAGGCCAGGCAATCCAGACCTTTGCCGTCTCCTCGCCGAACATGACGCTGGAAGAACTGTCCTGGTTCGTGGATGACACCATCAAGCGTTCGCTGCAGGGCAAGTCCGGCATCGGCAAGGTCGACCGTTATGGCGGCGCCGACCGCGAAGTGCGCGTTTCGCTCAGCCCCGAAAAGCTCGACGCCTACGGCATCACCGCAAGCGAAGTGAACGGCCAGCTGCGCGGCACCAATATCGACCTCGGCTCCGGCCGCGGCCAGGTTGGCGGCAACGAACAGACGATCCGCACGCTCGGCGACACCCGCGACGTTACCCAGCTTGCCAACACCACCATCGCGCTCTCCAATGGCCGTTTCGTAAAGCTCGCCGAACTCGGCACCGTCACGGACACCTATGAGGAGCAGAAGTCCTTCTCGCGCTTCAACGGCAACCCCGCCGTCACCTTTGCGGTGTTCCGCTCCAAGGGCGCCAGCGAGGTTTCGGTCGCCAAAACCGTGGCCGAAAGCCTCGATCAGGTCCGCAAGGACCATCCCGACGTCGCGATCCAGATGGTCGATGACGCCGTCTACTTCACCTATGGCAACTATACGGCAGCGCTCGATACGCTGATCGAAGGCGCGGTCCTCGCCGTCATCGTGGTTCTGCTGTTCCTCAGGAACTGGCGCGCTACCCTGATTGCCGCCGTGGCCCTGCCGCTCTCCGCGATCCCGACATTCTGGATCATGGACATCATGGGCTTCTCGCTCAACCTCGTCAGCTTCCTCGCATTGACGCTCGCCACGGGTATTCTCGTGGACGACGCCATCGTGGAAATCGAGAACATCGCCCGCCACATCAAGATGGGCAAGACGCCGTATCGCGCCTCGCTGGAAGCCGCAGACGAAATCGGCCTTGCCGTCATCGCCACCAGCTTCACCATCATCGCCGTCTTCGTACCCGTGTCGTTCATGCCAGGCATTCCCGGCCAGTACTTCATCCAGTTCGGTCTGACGGTCGCCTTCTCGGTGTTCTTCTCGCTGGCGGTCGCCCGTCTCATCACGCCCTTGATGGCCGCCTATCTGATGCGCGCCGAAGACGCGATGGACGACCATGCCGACAATGACGGCTGGCTGATGAAAGCCTATACGCGCATGGTTTCCGCCACCACCTCCAAATGGTGGGCGCGTTACCTGACGCTGGTCGGCGCCATCGGCTTCCTCATTGCTTCCGTCATGCTTCTTAGCCAGGTGCCGGGCAGCTTCCTGCCGCCGGACGACGCCTCGCGCGTAACGCTTTCGGTGGAACTGCCGCCGAATGCAACGCTGGACGAGACAGACCGGACGACGACCGAAATCTTCCACGCCATCCGCGATATCAACGGTGTGGAAAGCGTCTTCATCCTCGGCGGCGCCTCGCCCAAGGGCGATCTGGAGCTTCGCCGCGCCACCGTCAACGTCATTCTCCAGCATATCGACCATTCGCTGCTGAAAACCCTTGTCAACAAGGGTCTCGGCTCGCTTCCGCTTGTCGGCCAATATCTTCCGAAGATCGAGGAAAAGGGCCGTGTCCGTCCGCAGTGGGATGTTGAGCGGGATATCTTCGCCAAGGTCCACAGCATTCCGGATGTACGCATCATCAAGCTGAACGACCGCGCGGAACGCGAACTGAGCTTCAACTTCCTCTCGTCCAACGAGAAGGATCTGAACGACGCCGTCGGCATTCTCGAAAGCCGCCTGCGCGCCTCGCCCATCCTTGCCAATGTCAGCTCGGAGGGAGCGCTTCCCCGTCCTGAACTGCAAATCCGCCCGCGCAAGGACGAGATCGCCCGCCTTGGAATCACGCCGCAGCAGATTTCGCAGACGGTGCGTGTCGCCACCATCGGTGACATCGACGCACAGTTGACGAAAATCTCGCTGGACGACCGGCAGATCCCGATCCGCGTGCAGGCATCCATCGATACCCGCCGTGACCTCGCCACCATCCGCGCGCTGAAGGTCAAGACCGCATCCGGTTCGCTGGTGCCGCTCTACAGTGTTGCCGATATCGACTATTCGGAAGGTCCAAGCTCGATCAAGCGCAACGACCGCAACCGCGTCGTCTCCATCGGCTCCGATGTACCGTTCGGCACAGCGCTCGATACGTCTACGGCGGAGTTCAAGCGGATCGTTTCGGAAACCGAACTGCCGGTAAGCGTTCGCCTTGCCGAAAGCGGCGATGCCAAGGTGCAGGGCGAAATGCAACAGGGCTTCGTCAACGCCATGCTGCTCGGCCTGCTTCTGGTGCTGGTGGTGCTTATCCTTCTGTTCAAGGATATCATCCAGCCCTTCACCATCCTGTTCTCACTGCCGCTCGCCATTGGCGGCGTGGCTGTGGCGCTCATCATCACGCAGAACGCGCTTTCCATGCCCGTTCTCATCGGCATTCTGATGCTGATGGGTATCGTGACGAAAAACGCCATCCTTCTGGTGGACTTCGCCATTGAAATGCGCCGGCACGGCATGGAACGGGTGCATGCCATGGTCGAGGCCGGCCGCAAGCGCGCCCGCCCGATCATCATGACCTCCATCGCCATGTCGGCGGGCATGTTGCCCTCGGCACTTGGCGTCGGCGAAGGCGGCTCCTTCCGCGCGCCGATGGCGATTGCGGTGATCGGTGGTATCATCGTCTCCACGGTGCTGTCCCTGATCGTGGTCCCCGCCTTCTTCCTGATCATGGATGACCTGTCGCGCCTGCTCGCCCACCTCTTCGGCCGCTTTGTCGGCAAGAAGGAAGAGGAGGAAGAGTCGCTCTCCAACGAAAAACTCTCGGAGATCGCCCGCGAAAACAGCCTGGCGCTCTCCTCGCTGGAAGCGCGCGTTGCCGGCATGGAAAAAGGCTCCGGTGAAAAATCCGGTGACAAAGGCAGCAACATATTGCGGTTGCCGCCGCTCGCTGCCGAGTGAAAGTTAAAACGCCGGGTCCAGTGCCCGGCGTTTCCTTTTGTGGTGAGTTTGCTTGGTCGCGACTGCGTTGCGGCTGGCTTCTTCTCCACGCCGGGGAGAAGAGATAGGCCGCACCCGCTCGCTCCACATTTCCCTGCTCCCCGCACACCAACGCCAAACCCATTTGATCGAAATCAATTCGCTTTTCAGGTGAACTGCTAATCTCCCTCGCATCGGGAATTGCCGGTCGAAGGATAATGCGATGAGCTCTTTTCAGATAGGCGTGAGGGAAAAGGAACATCCCCGGTTTCGTATCGCTTCGGACAACCCGGCAAAAGGTTTGAGCGGGAGCCGGATGGACGTGAACAAGACCGTAAAGCTGAGCAACAGGGACAGGAACATTCTGCTGCGCGTGCCCCTGATAGGGATTGCGGATGAAGCGGCGGCGTTGAAACTGATGGAGGCGGCGACCGTCACCAATCT
The DNA here is from genome assembly GCF_013318015.2 of Agrobacterium tumefaciens. Classification (NCBI taxonomy): domain Bacteria; kingdom Pseudomonadati; phylum Pseudomonadota; class Alphaproteobacteria; order Hyphomicrobiales; family Rhizobiaceae; genus Agrobacterium; species Agrobacterium tumefaciens. Next base: position 1,979,967 of record NZ_CP115841.1, read on the forward strand.
CAATGCCCGCCATGTGCTCTTCAAGGAGGGCGAGGCAGCGCAATATTTCTACTGCGTGCTGTCGGGCTATGTCCGCCTTTACCGGCTGGACAGGCACGGGCGCGAGGCGGATGTGCGTGTCAGCGGTCCGGGCGATACCTTCAACGAATGCCTGATCTTCGGCAGCGACAGCTATCGTTACAGCGCGCAGGCGGCGGAAAGCTGCACCGTGGCGCGTTTCGAGCTGGCAAGAATCCGCAGCCTTGTGGATCAGGAACCGGCAATCGCCAAGGCCGTGATGCGCTGCCTCTCCAACAGCCTGCTCGGCACCATGGATTGCATTGCCAACGACCGGCTGCAAACCGCGCCGCAACGCGTTGCCCATTACCTGATCAATCAGGGACCGCGCGACGCTACGTCCTTTTCGCTGCGTCTGCCGTTCCAGAAAAGCCTGCTCGCCGGCAAGCTCGGCCTTGCGCCGGAAGCGCTGTCGCGCGCTTTCTCCGCACTGAAAAAGGCGGGCGTCACCGTTCGCGGCCGCATCGTGCAGGTCAATGATGTCGCGGCGCTGAAGCAGATTTGAAGAAGTACCGGGGAGAGGAAGAGGACGGGACGCCTACGGGTATGCCGTCCTCTAATTTTTTGTCGAGCAGGATATCAGACCGGCTGCGGCACGAAGCGGAAGCGATCGCCCTTTCGCTCGACGCGGAAAAACCCACCAAGATGGCCGCCGGAAACCAGCCAGCCGTGATCGGCAACCTGGGCCAGCGCATCGAGACGTGTCGAGTATGCAGTTTCGGAATCGATATCATAGACGAAACCGATACCCGGATCGTCCGCCTGCAACGCGCTAACATGCAGCACATCGCCCCACAATAACAGCCGGTCATCGCCATTACCGATGAGATAGCCGGTATGGCCAGGCGTATGGCCGGGCATGGCGATGGCTTCCATACCCTCGGCAATCCTGCCAGTTGGGATTGGCCGCAGCATGGCCCCACAAATGTCGAGCAGCCGGGCGGCAATATCGAAGGCGCCCTGCCTCGCTGCCGGCAATGTCTTGCGCGCATCCTCGCTGGTGAAAAAGGCAAGATCGGCCTCGGGCACCCATATGTCCGCATTGGGAAAATAAGGCCGGTCGCCTTCGATAAGTCCCAGCGCATGGTCGCCGTGAATATGGGTGAGGATAACTCGGCTGACATCATCAGGCTGGATCCCAGCGGCAATCATCCCCGCACGGGCATGGCCGTAGGTCGGCCCCCAGGCCGTGCCGCAACCGGTGTCTATCAGCGAAATACCATCAGGCCCTGACAGCACAAAACAGTTGACGTCCATATCCACCGTTTCGCCCTCATGCCCGGCAAGCGCCGCCGCCAGCGCATCCGCGCCCTGTCGGTGGATGAGGTGGCCAACAGGCGCCTTGTAGACACCATCGACAAAACGGGAAACGTCATAGGGACCAAAACGGAGGGGCGTGGTCATGTCTCAGAGACCGCCCTGCTCTTTCAGGAAACCGACGATGCGATCGACACCCTCGCCGCGCTTCATGTCGGTAAAGACGAAAGGCATGGCATTGCGCATGCGGGTGGCATCACTGTCCATCACCGTCAGATCAGCGCCGACGTAAGGGGCAAGGTCTTTCTTGTTGATGACCAGCAGGTCCGAGCGGGTGATGCCCGGCCCGCCCTTGCGCGGAATTTCCTCGCCCTGACAGACGGAGATCACATAGATGGTGATATCGGCAAGATCAGGCGAGAAAGTCGCCGCAAGATTGTCGCCACCGGATTCGATGAAGACAACATCGAGATCGGGAAAGCGCGCATTGAGACCGGCAATCGCCTGCAGATTGATCGTCGCATCCTCACGGATGGCAGTATGCGGACATCCGCCCGTCTCCACTCCAACGATACGCTCGGACGGCAGCGCCTGCATGCGCACCAGCGCTTCCGCATCCTCCTTGGTGTAGATATCGTTGGTAACGACGGCGACGGAGTAATCGGCGCTCATCGCCTTGCAAAGCTTTTCCGTCAGCGCAGTCTTGCCGGAACCGACCGGCCCGCCAATGCCGACGCGCAGCGGACCGTTGCCCGATTTCATGCCCGATGTCACAACCATGTTCCCTTCAATATGCTTTGATGTTGTCCCACCATAACGCTTCGCACGACCGCTTCAAGGGCGGCAATGCTGCATCGCGGCGAGATATTCAGGAGCGGAAAAGCCGCGTTCCCTGCATCTCGTGCCGCATGGTCGCGGTGTCGGCGATAACAGTGGCGCTGCCGAGATCGTCGAGCGTGGATTGCACGGCCCGTGCCGCCATTTCGCCGATCGACGCCTCGCTTTCGGCGAGAATGGCAACGCCGTCCTTCTGCCCCGCGACGCCGAGGCGGATACCGGCGGAGACGATCTGCGAGACACCGGCATGCAGGAATGCGGCAACCGTTTCCAGAAGCGGCACGCCATGCCCTGCCGCCACCGCACCTATGGCAACAGGATAAGGAACCTCTTTCGGCAACAGCTCAAGAACCGCGTTCGGCCAGGCGCCGGCGGCGGCAACGAAGGCATCGCCGAGGAGCACCGTCTCGCGGTAGCGCTCCGCAGAACCGGCGAGCGCGCGAGCCAGATCCGCCGCTTCACTCAGGGCGACGGCGTCCGTTCCATTGCGCCAGGCATCAGCCAGAAATACCGCATCGTTCCACAGACTGCCGGAACGCAGAAGCACCTCCACCCAGCCGTAAAGGCCGGCGGCATCACTGACGCGCCGGTCCTCCACCGCCTTTTCAAGTCCGCCAGAATAGGAAAAGCCGCCGACAGGAAAGGCCGGCGACATCCAGGCCATGAGCCGCAGCAGCGCGGCAACGCCGCGATCTTCGCTCATGCCTCAGCCATGGTCGTGATGGTGACCATGGTCATGCCCGTGACCGTGGGAATGGCCGCCATGGGCGTGGTAAGCACCGCGCGCCGGCTGGAAAGGTTCTTCCACATCACGCACTGTTGCGCCAAGGCCTTCCAGCATCGCGCGGATCACGTGGTCACGCAGGATGAGAATACGCTCCTCCTCGATCTGCGCCGAAAGGTGCCGGTTGCCCAGATGCCAGGCAAGCTCGATCAGGTGAAGACGATCCTTCGCCTTGATTTCGAACAGCTTTTCGTCCGCAGCGCGAACCTCCACCAGATCACCGTTCTCCACCACCAGCAGGTCGCCATGGGCAAACAGCACAGCTTCCTTCAAATCCAACATCACCATCTCGTCATTCTGCAAATGCAGAAGTTTTCGGCGCAGATGCCGCTGGTCATGCGCGAGAGTGACATAACCGGAAGGTTCGTCGGCTGGAGTTCCGGCGGGGTGATAGGACGTGACGCGCAGCATGGGATGATCCATTTCAGAAACAGTCTTGGGGTTCCGATTGTTGACGGATAGCCCGGCCGATTTCAAGGCGTGTTTTCAGGTGGAACGCGTCTCGGAAAACGAAAAAGCCCGGCATCGCTGCCGGGCCTTGTCAAAAAAAGCAAACCGCAATCAGGCCGCAGCGCGGCTCTTCAGGTTTTCCAGAATGTTCTGCGGCGAGGAAACGCCGTAAGGGTCGGTATCGCTATTGTCGCAATAGCCCTCTTCCTCGAACCACTGCTCCACCAGACCGTCGTTGATGACGGCGGCGTAACGCCAGGAGCGCATGCCGAAACCGAGATTGTCCTTGGCGACCAGCATGCCCATCTTGCGGGTGAACTCGCCCGAACCGTCAGGAATGACCTTGACGTTTTCGAGGTTCTGGCCTTTTGCCCAGGCGTTCATCACGAAGGCATCGTTGACCGACAGGCAATAGATTTCATCGACGCCGAGCGCGCGGAATTCGCCCGCGAGCTTTTCGAAATCGGGAAGCTGGTAGGTCGAGCAAGTCGGCGTGAAAGCGCCGGGCAACGAGAAAAGAACGACCTTTTTGCCCTTGAAGTAATCGTCGGAGGTCATGTCCTGCCAACGGAAAGGGTTGGGGCCACCAACGGCCTCGTCGCGAACACGCGTGCGGAAGGTAACGGCGGGCACTTTTTTGCCGAGCATGTCTTGTCTCCTGATCTGTCTTCAATTTTCTGGCGTTTTGCACGGATCGCTTGGGACCGATCCGCACGGAATTCTTTTGCCGTTTCTTTAGCGCAAGATGCGCTGCGGTGCAGCATAAAAATCGGATTACCAGACGTCAAATCAACGAAACGTCGCACCGCGGGAAGATCAATTGTGCAGCGCTACCGACCAGCGCAACAGTGGCGGCAACGGTGTCCACCAGCCGGTGCGAATGCCGGCTTGCCGCAGCATGGCGGCAGACCACGTGTTGCAGCCGGCCAGCGCATTGAACCAGCCATTAGCCTCGAAAAATCCATCCGTCAGGCTGTAGGAAGCTCCGGGTATAAGCTGAACTTTGTTATTGTCCCGCAGGAAGCTCGCACGAATGCCCGCCACGAGTCGCTGATATCCAGCTTCGGAAATGCGAAGGCGCTTCACCCCGGCAAGGTCGGCGGGAAAATCCCCCGTCACATCCACATGCATCACCGACTGGTCGAGTGTCAGAGAGCGCACGACCGGCATCGGCCTCAGGTCGGCCCATGTCGGCGTCTGTATGTAAAACGACCGGCCACCCCAGCCGAACACCAGATAGGCAGCAGCCGGATGGTTGACAGCGATACCGCCCTCCTGCAATTCGGAAAAGACCCGCCGCAGATCGTCATCAACAGGCAGGGCGATATCGGTATGTATCGGATTGGACAATAGCAATATCTCGCGATCCCTCACGCCGCTTGTTTCATCGGCAAAAAAGGGTCGCGGCACGACGGTGCCGAGCACAAGAAGCAGGATGGTCAGCAGCAGGCCACCGCCGATCCACCTTGTGATAAATCTCACCACGAAACGCCGTCAGAACAGGAAATAACGCTGCGCCATCGGCAGCACCGTCGCCGGTTCACAGGTCAGAAGCTCGCCATCGGCGCGCACCTCATACGTTTCCGGGTCAACCTCGATATGCGGGGTCAGCGAATTGTGGATCATCGAGGCCTTGGAAATACCGCCGCGCACGTTCTTCACCGCCATCAGCTTCTTGGCAACACCAAGACGCCCTGCAAGGCCGGCATCCAGCGACGCCTGACTGACAAATGTAACCGAGGAATTGGTGCGCAGCTTGCCATAGGCGGCAAACATCGGGCGGTAATGCATCGGCTGCGGCGTGGGAATGGAGGCATTCGGATCGCCCATGGGTGCCGCGGCGATGGAACCGCCAAGCAACACCATCTCAGGCTTCACGCCGAAGAATGCCGGGTTCCACAACACCAGATCGGCACGCTTGCCGACTTCGATGGAGCCGATCTCATGGCTGACGCCCTGCGCGATGGCCGGGTTGATGGTATACTTGGCGATGTAACGGCGGACGCGGAAATTGTCGTTTTCGCCGGTCTCTTCCTTCAGACGGCCGCGCTGGCGCTTCATCTTGTCAGCCGTCTGCCAGGTGCGAATCGCCACTTCGCCGACACGGCCCATGGCCTGGCTGTCGGAGGAAATGATCGAGAACGCGCCGATATCGTGGAGAATATCCTCCGCCGCGATGGTTTCCTTGCGGATGCGGCTTTCGGCGAACGCGATATCCTCAGGGATGGACGACGACAGGTGGTGGCACACCATCAGCATATCCAGATGTTCGGCCAGCGTATTGATGGTGTAGGGCCGCGTCGGGTTGGTGGAAGACGGGATGACGTTCGGATTGCCGCAGACCTTGATGATATCAGGCGCATGGCCGCCGCCTGCCCCTTCGGTGTGGAAGGCATGGATGGTGCGGCCCTTGATGGCGGCAACCGTGTCTTCCACGAAACCGCTCTCATTCAGCGTATCGGTGTGGATCATCACCTGCACGTCATATTCGTCAGCCACCGTCAGGCAATTGTCAATGGCGGCGGGCGTCGTGCCCCAGTCCTCGTGCAACTTCAGCGATGAGGCACCGGCAAGGATCATCTCTTCCAGCGGCGCGGGCAACGAAGCATTGCCCTTGCCCGCCAATGCGAGGTTCATCGGGAAAGCGTCGAAGCTCTCGATCATCCGCTCGATGTGCCACGCGCCGGTGCAGGTGGTGGCAAGCGTGCCATGCGCGGGGCCGGAACCGCCGCCCAGCATGCAGGTAACGCCGCTCATCAGCGCTTCCTCGATCTGCTGCGGGCAGATGAAATGGATATGTGCATCCATGCCACCGGCAGTCAGAATCTTGCCTTCGCCGGCAATCGCCTCTGTCGAAGGGCCGACAATGATTGTCACGCCCGGCTGCGTATCGGGATTGCCCGCCTTACCGATGGCGTGGATGCGCCCGTTCTTCAGGCCCACATCCGCTTTGTAGATGCCGCTATGGTCGACGATGACGACGTTGGTGATGACGGTATCGACAGCGCCCTCGGCCCGCGTCGCCTGGCTCTGGCCCATGCCGTCGCGAATGACCTTGCCACCGCCGAATTTCACTTCCTCGCCATAGGTCGTGTAGTCCTTCTCGATCTCGATGAAGAGTTCGGTATCGGCAAGACGCACCTTGTCGCCGACGGTCGGGCCGAACATGCCGGCATAGGCGGCGCGGGAAATCTTGTAAGGCATGGGTTCAGGCTCCTTCGGACGCGGAGAAAATCGATATGGGAGAAATTCGTGTCAGCCGGCCCTCGTGTGTGAGGGCCTCTACAAGCTGTTTTTCGGCGGCAAACGGATGCCCGTTCCAGCCGTGATGACCAAAGCCCGCAATCGCCACCTCGTCATCACCGCCGCTCACGGTCTCCAGAACATGGGCGATGGCAAGAAGCCCGGTGCTCGGGCAGACGTAAGGGGCCGGCGCATAGACCTGCAATGCGTGATCAAGCCGCTCATGCACCCCGCGCGGAATGACGAGGTGGCTCTTGCCGGTCTCTTCGGCTAATGCTACGAAACCGGCGGTATAATCGGCACAAAAATCGGTCAGTTCGGGCCAGCGAGCGCGGATATCCGGCTCCATCTGCGAAAATTTCGCGGGATCGCGCACCGACCAGATAGCGGAAGCCTGCTGCACCCCCTCATTGTCGCGCCACGCGGCCCCTTCGCTCATCTCGCGGCCCGGCCGGCCGGTGTTACAAACGGCCACCACATCCGTGCGGCTGCCGCCAGCGCCCAGCGAACGGCAATCGTTGAAGCGGATGACAATGTCGGAAAGGTCGATGAGATCAGCCACGCCCTGCGGCATTTCTCCGTTTCCGACAATCATGATCCGCCGCCCCATACCGTTCAGAAACCTTCGGACAACTGGCGCAGTTCGTCAGCGCGCTTGTTGCTCATATCGGCCAGGCATGAGGAAACCAGCATCGGCTCCATCGTGCCGCCACGCGCCTGAAACCCGAAGGCATCACAATTGGCATCGCGAAACGCCACCCAGGCACGCTGGGCGGCAACCAATGCATCCACGGCACCCTTGCCGCTTTCGTCTGCCGTCTTGTCACGCTCCGCAAGCTGCTTGCGAACCTTCTGGTAGGCGGCGTTCAACTGCTTGTCGGCCTTTTCGTAATCCTTGCCGGCGCAGATTGTCATATCGGCCTGCGTTTGCGGCGAGGTGCAATCGGGCGCGTCATCGGCAAATGCGGAAGACGCCGCAAGAGACAGCAGGACAGCCGCACCGAAACAGAATTTTTTCAAAGTCATGGCCATCACTCAGGCAGCCGCGCCATCGAAAGCCTGCGGCTTCAGCGCACGCGGATCGACACCATCAAGGCAATTGGTATTCACCGCCACCATCGGCGTCCCATCCGGCCCATCGGCATAGGCAAAACTCTCAATGCCGCAGGTGGAGCAGAACAGATGATGGATCTTGTGCTTGTTGAAGAGGTATTCCGTCAGCTTGTCGTCGCCGGAAAGCAGGGTGAATTTTTCGCGCGGCGCAAAGGCAAGCGTCGAGGCCAAGCGCTTGCAGCGCGAGCAATTGCACACGACCGTGTGGTCGAGATCGGCATCGACCTCGAAGCTCACGTCGCCGCATTGGCAACTTCCGTGATAATGTGCCGTCGCCATCTCATAACCTCCCCATGATCTGTTGACGAAACCCGTAAACCTCACGCTTGCCGGAAAGCGGCACCAGCGTCACTTCCCGCTTCTGGCCGGGTTCAAAACGAACCGCAGTACCAGCCGGAATGTCGAGACGCATGCCGCGCACCTTATCGCGGTCGAAGACAAGACCCGCATTGGTCTCGAAGAAATGGTAATGGCTGCCCACCTGAACCGGCCGGTCACCGGTATTGGCAACCTCGATCGTCACCGTCGGCTGGCCGGCATTGAGTTCGATGGTGCCCTCTGCGGCAATGATTTCGCCTGGTTTCATGGTGCTCCCCTTTGTCTCTCTCAAGCAGCGGTGGCTGCCGCGCAGCCTTCAGCCTTCAGCACCCGTGTCGTCGATGCCGGATTGTTGACGAGATTGGCCGCCGGGCGGATGGGCCTGCGAACCAGCTCGCCGCCGCAATTCGGGCAGGCGCCTTTGAGCACATCGGTCGCGCAGTCGGCGCAAAAGGTGCATTCGAACGAGCAGATCATCGCATCCCGGCTGTCGGGGGCAAGATCACGGTCGCAGCATTCGCAATTGGGCCGAAGCTCCAGCGCCATATCGTCCCCCTCAGCGTATCGGTTCGTGAACGGTCACAAGCTTGGTGCCGTCGGGAAATGTTGCTTCCACCTGCACATCATGGATCATGTCGGCGATGCCTTCCATAACCTGATCGCGGGAAATGACATGCGCGCCGGCTTCCATCAGGTCGGCCACCGCGCGACCATCGCGGGCGCCCTCGACAACGAAATCGGTAATCAGCGCAATCGCTTCCGGGTAATTCAGCTTCACGCCACGCTCCAGCCGGCGGCGCGCCACCATGGCGGCCATGGAAATGAGCAGCTTGTCTTTTTCTCTCGGAGTAAGGTTCATCGTCGTCCCGCAGCTTTCGCACCTGTCCCGCAAAACACAGTGTTTCGGGGGCTGATCCGACTTGTTTGACAGACCCCGGAAGGTCGCCTGTCGCGGGCGATCCGGAGCTTTACAGATTCCAGACTTTCGGCACTGGCGCGCTGTTTCGCAAGAGCGAAATGATCGGAAAAAGTATTTTTCTAAGGGAGAAACCGTCGGCGGCGGACACGCGCACGACAAGCTTGCCCTGCCATTCGCTGGCGCCGCCGCTTTCACCGGCAATAGCCCGGATTTTAGGCAAAAGCGCCTCGGCCAGTGGCCCGATATAAAGAAGCGTGGCAAAGGCCACCTGCCCGGCAAGCACCGCCGGTTTTGCAGTCAGCTCCGCCACTTCTCCCGCAAGCAGCAGCTCTTCGGCATGTACCAGCCGGCCGCCATGGCGAATGCGCCATCGATCCCGGAACAGGCCATGCTGCATCGCTTCGCCCATGGCCTGACGCCCGAGCAGCACGGCTTCGACGGCGATGAATTCGGAGGTTGCGTCGAGATCGGCTTCCAGCCTGCGGGTCAGCGACGCGCGGTCGAAAAGAATGGTTTCCTGCGGCAGCCAGTGCAACCGGGCGCCCGGCCCTGCGGAAACGCGGGCGGTGACGGTGGCGGTTCCGGAGGATGCCTTGTAGACCTTCTCGCAGGCCTGCGTCGTCACCACCAGCGAGGTGCCGGCCCCGGCAACAGCCTGCCATTCCATTTCATCTCCGCCGGTCAATCCGCCGGAGGAGTTGATGAGGATGGCCTCGATCTCGTTGGAAAACGTATCCGGCAGGCGGATCTTGGCGCAACCTTCCTGGAACAATTGGTCCAGCCGGCTGCGACCTTCGACAGCCTTGGTTACAATGCGTCCTCTGCCACGGGCGCGCTGCTGCCGGGCAGGTTCGCCGTCTTCGAGACCGGAAGGGCGGAAGGCTTGCTGTTCTGGCTGCACGCGGTCTCCGAAACGGTTGCAGAAGCGGACCCGGCCTTGGCGCCGCAATCTTTTTTGACGACGGCATCCACCACCATCTGTCCTTCCGTGTTGCGGAAGAAATCCCACATTCTTTCCGCCGCATCAACCGTGCGCGTCACTTCGCCTGTGGGCATCTTGCGCTCCACGGCAGGTTCCGCCTTCGGCGTCTGCTCGCCACCAGGCTTGCGGGTAAGGACCGCCGACGCTGCCAGCACTTCCGCCTTCATGGTGGCGCGCGGCCAGGCATGGTCCCAATTGTCGATGACATAGGACTGGATACGTGCCCCGCCCTTGCAGACGTCATAGGAATTGACGGTGAAGCTCTCGCCCGGTCTGGTTTTCGCGCCGCCCTTGCAGCCGTCCATTTCCGCCCAGCGTTTCAGCGCCGTCTCGCCGCCATATTGCCAGTAGGACTTGCCACCACCCTGATAGGGATTGGCCGGATCCTTCAGACCCGCAAAGGCGATGATCGACATCGGCCGCGCCGGCTTGCAGCTTGCCGCATCCGGTCCCCATTTGCCCTCGGTCTCCAGCGGATAACCCGCGCGCAACGATGCAACGAAGCCGGCAGCGGTGAAATCCGCGCTGCCATTGCAGATGAATTGCGACAGCATGCGCCCGCCGCCGGAATAACCGGAACCGTAAAAGCGCTCCTCATCCACGCAGAACTTGCCTTTCACCATGGCAATTGCATCGCGAATGAAGCTCACCTCATCCAGCCCGCCGGGACGGGTGGTAACACCAGGAACGTTCCAGGCATGGGTGCCGGGCAATTCGCCATTGAGGCTGCCGGCCAGCGCCACCACCATCAGGCCGTCGCGCTCGGCAAGCTTGTCCCAGCCGCTGCGGTTCAGCTGTCCGTGCGGATTGCTGTTGGAGCCGTGGAAATCGAACACCACAGGCACCGGTTTTTTTCCGTCATAGGCGGATGGAACGAAATAAACGCCTTCGCGTTTCTGACCACTGGAAAGAATGGAAAAATCATGCCTGCCCGGTTCCACGCCGGGTTGAGCAAGCTGACCGCAGGTCGAGGCCGACGCTGCGACACTCGCGCTCGCGCAGATCGCAAGACCCAGAAACAGGGTGCGGGCGGAGCGGAACAGCCGGGCAGCCCGGCCAAGGGCAAAGTCTTGATGCATTGACACGCCTTTATTGGGCACGGTTTCCCCGACGATACGTCGGACGCGCGTGGAATGTAAGGGATCAACTGTCGCGGCGTGCGAATAGACTTCGTCTGTGTCTCGCATGCAGCATTTCCGCTGCCAATATCACAGGCGTTTATTCAATGAAATGCTAAAATTGCGCATAAAAGCCATGCAGACACGCATAGACTTTCAAAATATTAATCGGACGTTTGCACGCCGTGATCGGCGTGCGTGGCTTCTAGTGTCGATTTATACTGTCAGATGGCGACGCGCCTCGGGCTTATCCAGCGTTTCGGCAAGCCCCTCATGCACAATTTCGCCGCGGTCCATGATGTAGACATAGTCGGCAAGCTCACGGCAGAAATCCAGATATTGCTCGACCAGCAGGATCGCCATACCGGTTGAATCCCTGAGATATTTGATTGCGCGGCCGATATCCTTGATGATCGACGGCTGAATGCCTTCGGTCGGCTCGTCGAGAACGAGGATTTTCGGCCGCGTCACCAGCGCCCGGCCGATGGCGAGCTGCTGCTGCTGGCCACCGGACAGGTCGCCGCCGCGTCTGCCCAGCATGGATTGCAGCACCGGAAACAGGCTGAAAATATCGTCGGGAATGAAACGCTCCTTGCGCGGCAGCGGCGCATAACCGCTTTCAAGGTTTTCCTGCACGCTGAGCAGCGGAAAGATTTCACGCCCCTGTGGCACGTAGCCGACACCGCGCTTGGCCCGGTGGTAAGGCGCCAGCCCATCCAGTGCCGCTCCTTCAAAGCTGATCGACCCGCCACTGATGGCATGCTGGCCGGTGACCGCGCGCAACAACGAGCTTTTGCCTACGCCGTTTCGGCCGAGAACACAGGTGATCTTGCCCATCTCCGCTTTCAGAGACACGCCCCGCAGGGCTTGGGCTGCGCCATAGTGGAGGTTGATGTTTTCGACGTTCAGCATGGTGCAACTCCATTGATGCTTTGGTGGGCGGCGCTACCCCCCTCTGCCCTGCCGGGCATCTCCCCCACAAGGAGGGAGATCAGATGCCGTTCCCGCTCGTCCCATCGCCTACTGGTCTTGGGGCAGGGTGTTAGCCGCTTGCCGATCTCCCCCCTTGTGGGGGAGATGCCCGGCAGGGCAGAGGGGGATAAAGCCGCAGACGCTTCCATCACCGCCCCAGATAATTCTCGATCACCTTCGGATCGCTGGACACAAAATCGATCGACCCTTCCGCCAGCACCGAGCCCTCGGCAAGACACGTCACCTTCACGCCCAGCTCGCGGATGAAGCCCATGTCGTGCTCCACCACCACGACCGAGCGGGTCTTGGCGATTTCCTTCAGAAGCACGGCGGTTTCGGCTGTCTCCGCATCCGTCATGCCGGCCACCGGCTCGTCCACCAGCAGCAGCTTCGGTTCCTGTGCCAAGAGCATGCCAATCTCCAGCCACTGTTTCTGGCCGTGCGAGAGGTTGGCCGCGAGATCGCCGCGGCGGTGGCTGAGACGCACGGTGGCGAGGATTTCCTCGATACGCGCCTTGTCCTCCGCTGTCAGCCTGTAGAACAGCGTGGCGAAGACGCCGCGTTTGCGGTTCAACGCCAGTTCCAGATTGTCCCAGACGGTATGGCTTTCAAACACCGTTGGCTTCTGGAATTTACGCCCGATGCCCAGCTGGGCAATGTCCGCCTCGTCCTTTTTCGTGAGGTCGATGCTGTCTTCGAACAGCACCGTGCCGGTATCCGGCCGGGTCTTGCCGGTGATGATATCCATCATCGTCGTCTTGCCGGCGCCATTCGGACCGATGATGGCCCGCAGCTCGCCCGGCTCCACCACGAAGGACAGGGAATTGAGCGCCCTGAACCCGTCGAAGGAAACGGAAACACCGTCGAGATAAAGCAGGCTTTTGGTTCTGTTTTCGGAAACCGTGTTCATATCAGCCTCACTCCGCCGCCTGTTGCGCCGCTGTTGCAGCACTGTCATTGCCCGGTTGTCCGGCCGCACTTGCCGCCCGCGCAACACGCTTTTCGCGCAGCCCGACCAGATAATGCTGCACGGTGCCGACGATGCCCTTGGGGAAGAACAGCGTCACCGCGATGAACAGCCCACCCAGTGCAAACAGCCAGAATTCGGGGAAAGCGCCGGTGAAATAGCTCTTGCCGCCATTGACCAGCAGCGCGCCGATGATCGGCCCGATCAGCGTGCCGCGCCCGCCGACTGCGGTCCAAACCACCACCTCGATGGAGTTGGCGGGGGAGAATTCGCCGGGATTGATGATGCCCACCTGCGGCACGAACAGCGCACCGGCAATGCCCGCCATCATGGCCGAGACGACGAAGGTAAAGAGCTTGATGTTTTCCACCCGGAAACCGAGGAAGCGCACCCGGCGTTCGGCATCGCGCACGCCCACCAGCACCTTGCCGAATTTGGAATTGACGATGCCGGATGCAATCAGCAGCGAAAGCGCCAGCATCACGGCCGTCATCGCAAACAGCACGGCACGGGTGCCATCCGCCTGCACGGAAAAGCCGAGAATATCCTTGAAATCGGTGAGACCATTGTTGCCGCCAAAACCCATGTCATTGCGGAAGAAGGCAAGCAGCAGGGCGTAGGTCATGGCCTGCGTGATGATGGAGAGGTAAACGCCGTTGACGCGCGAGCGGAAGGCGAACCAGCCGAACACGAAGGCGAGCAGGCCGGGCACCACCAGCACCATCAGTGCTGCAAACCAGAACATGTCGAAGCCATGCCAGAACCACGGCAGTTCCTTCCAGTTGAGGAACACCATGAAGTCAGGCAGCACGGGATGGCCGTAAACACCGCGCGTGCCGATCTGCCGCATCAGATACATGCCCATGGCATAACCGCCGAGCGCGAAGAAGGCGGCGTGGCCGAGCGAGAGAATGCCGCAATATCCCCAAACCAGATCAAGCGCCAGCGCCAGCAGCGCATAGGCCAGATATTTGCCGAGCATCGACATGATGTAGGTCGGGATGCGGAACGCGCTGTCAGCCGGCAACAGCAGATTGGAGGCGGGCACCAGCACGGCGATGGCCAGGATGATGCCGATGGCGATGGAAATGCGCCGATCGAGCGCGCGCAGGAGGAAGCCGGTAATCATGCTTCGATCGCCCTTCCCTTGAGTGCGAAGAGACCACGCGGCCGCTTCTGGATGAACAGGATGATGAGAACGAGCACGAGGATCTTGCCGAGCACGGCGCCCACCGTCGGCTCAAGGAACTTGTTGAGCACGCCGAGCGACAGCGCACCCACGAGCGTTCCCCAGAGATTGCCGACCCCGCCGAACACCACCACCATGAAACTGTCGATGATGTAGCTCTGGCCGAGATTGGGCGAGACATTGTCGATCTGCGACAGCGCTACCCCGGCAAGGCCGGCAACGCCGGAACCGAGCGCGAAGGTGAAGGCATCCACCCAGGGCGTGCGGATGCCCATGGAAGAGGCCATGCGGCGGTTCTGGGTCACAGCGCGCATCTGCAAGCCGAAGGCGGAGCGCTTCAAAAGCACCAGCAGCGCGAAGAAGACGGAAAGCGAGAAGCAGACGATCCACACGCGGTTCCAGGTGAAGTTGAGGTAACCAACGCTGAACGAGCCGGACATCCAGCTCGGGCTGCCGACCTCACGGTTGGTCGGGCCGAAGATGGAACGCACGCCCTGTTGCAGGATCAGCGAGATACCCCAGGTGGCGAGCAGCGTTTCCAGCGGTCGCCCGTAGAGATAGCGGATGACGCCGCGCTCCATGATGAGGCCGACGCAGGCTGTGACCAGAAAGGCGGCCGGCAGGGCAATCGCCAGTGACCAGTCGAACAGGCCGGGGAAATGGCTGCGGATCAACTCCTGCACCATGAAGGTGGAATAGGCGCCGATCATCACCATCTCGCCATGCGCCATATTGATGATGCCCATGACGCCGAAGGTGATGGCAAGACCGATGGCGGCCAGCAGCAGCACCGAGCCGAGCGACAGGCCGTACCAGACATTCTGTGCGTAATCCCAGAAGGCAAGGGAACTCTCGATGCTGGAAATCGCCTCGTCCACATCCGGCTTCAGGCTCGGATCAACCGTGGGCGTCGCCGCCATCAGAATGCTGATCGCATCGCGCCCGCCAAGCGCCTTGATGGTGGCGATCGCTTCTTTCTTCACCTCAAGGGGGCGGTCGGAGGAAAGCAGCGAGACAGCCCGCGCCTCCTCCATCCGCGTCCGCACCTCTTTGTCGGTTTCCTTGGATATGGCCGCTTCCAGCAATTCCAGATTTTCGGCACTGGGGGCTTTCAGAACCGCATCGGCGGCGGAAAGCCGTACCGAGCGTTCCGGACTGAGCAACGTCAGGCCGCCCATCGCGGCGCGGATGACGCGACGCAGATTGTTGTTGACCCTGATCTTGGTAACCGCCGCCTTCGGCGCTTCGCCAGCACTTTCGCCGGTCAGCGGATCGATGAGTGTGAAATTGGAACCCGACGGCTTGGTCATGAACACCAGATTGTCGGCCTTGCGCACGTAAAGATCGCCTGATGCAAAAGCCTCAAGCGCCAGCACCACCCGCGCGTCGCCGGTGGCAGCAATCTGGCCGATCAATGTTTCGGCCTGCTTGAAGTCAGCCGTGCCGAGCTGGTCGATCAGCGCCTTCGGATCGCTCTGCGCGAGGGACTGGGCGGCGATCCCCAGGGTGAGCCAGAGGAAGATGGCTCCGAGAAAAGATCGGATCGTCATGTCGGGTTCCTTGGAGCGGCGGTGTATTTTATCTGGCGATGAGTAAGTGGCTTACCCCCCTCTTCCCTGCCGGGCATCTCCCCCACAAGGAGGGAGATCGGCAAGACGCGCCTGCGTCGCTCTGTCTCTACAGATGAGAAAGGGCGGAGCCTTGCCGCGAGTCGATCTCCCCACCTGTGGGGGAGATGCCCGGCGGGGCAGAGGGGGGCATGCTTGTTCAGTTTCGAATGATAAAACCGCCCCCAACGAGGGGGCGGAAACCACTAACCCCTATCAGCTACCCTTGCCGCCGCACTTGCCCGTGGCGACGTTGAAGTTGCCGCAGGACATCGGCTTGCGCCAATCCGAAATCAGATCCTTCGAGTCAGGGAGATAATCCGACCATTCGTCACCCACGACCTGTGGCGTCTGCTGCACGATTTCGAACTGCCCATCGGCCTGGATTTCACCGATCAGCACCGGCTTGGTGATGTGATGGTTCGGCATGACGGTGGAGTAACCGCCAGAAAGGTTCGGCACGGAAACGCCGATGATGCTGTCAAGAACTGCGTCCGTATCGGTCGTACCTGCGGTTTCGACGGCCTTAACCCAGGCGTTGAAACCGATATAGGCGGCTTCCATCGGGTCGTTCGTCACGCGCTTGTCGTTCTTGGTAAACGCATGCCAGGTTTTGATGAATTCGGCGTTGACCTCGGTATCGACAGACTGGAAGTAGTTCCAGGCGGCAAGGTGGCCGACCAGCGGCGCGGTATCGAGACCGGCAAGCTCTTCTTCACCGACCGAGAAGGCGACGACCGGAATGTCCTCGGCCTTGATACCCTGGTTCGCCAGCTCCTTGTAGAAGGGCACGTTGGCGTCACCATTGATGGTGGAGACAACGGCGGTCTTCTTGCCGGCCGAGCCGAACTTCTTGATGTCGGACACGATCGTCTGCCAGTCGGACTGGCCGAACGGGGTGTAGTTGATCATGATGTCGTCTTCCTTGACGCCCTTCGACATCAGGTAGGCCTTCAGGATCTTGTTTGTGGTCTGCGGGTAGACATAGTCGGTACCGGCCAGAACCCAGCGCTCGACGCCTTCGGTCTTGGCGAGATAATCGACGGCCGGAATGGCCTGCTGGTTAGGCGCTGCACCCGTGTAGACGATGTTGCGGGAGGATTCTTCACCCTCATACTGCACCGGGTAGAACAGCAGGGAATTCAGCTCTTCGAAAACCGGCAGCACGGATTTGCGCGACGAAGATGTCCAGCAACCGAAAACGGCGGCGACCTTGTCCTGCGAAATCAGCTGGCGGGCCTTTTCGGCAAACAGCGGCCAGTCGGAGGCCGGGTCGACCACGACGGCTTCGAGCTTCTTGCCGAGAACGCCGCCCTTCTTGTTCTGCTCGTCGATGAGCATCAGCATGGCGTCCTTCAGCGTCGTCTCTGAAATCGCCATGGTGCCGGAAAGAGAATGCAGCACGCCTACCTTGATCGTATCGTCGGCGGCAAATGCGCCATGGAAGGCGGTGGTGGACATGATTGCGCCGAGCAGCGCGGCGCTAAGCGTCTTGCGGAATGTCATCGGAAGAACCCCTCTCCTTGTTTAGCCCTCACGGGGCTTCAGCGGCATCGTTGACCGCTGCTGGAAGGGACTATCGATCTCGCGGGCAAGAAACCGTATACGTCAATTGACGTAGGCGGGGTGGCGAAAGCTGCAGGGGGTGTTGGGGAGAGGGAAATCCCGGCCGGGGCAACCGATGTGAAACCTGGCGTTTCAACTTGCTTCTTCTCCGGCAGGCAAGACGAGAGCAGCAGCGGGTCGAGGGTGCGAGGTCGGAGGCAGACTGAGAAGTCGTCCCTTAATCCGGCGCTTCGCGCCACCTTCTCCCCGGCAGGGGAGAAGAAACGATCAGCAACGCTTCACATCAGGCGTGCGGCTTGTCGTCCCGCTCTTCGTCGCGGATCGCATCGTCATGATACCAGGAGCCGAAATCGACATGCGGCTGACGTGCCTCGCGCTCCAGATCGCTCAGCCCGATGTTACGGAACTTTGAGAGCCCCGCGCGTCCGCCGACCGGAAATTGAAAGATCGTTGCCGTTTCACGATGAAAGCCAGTTGCCATATCGAACATCTCACTTTGTTTGCATCGAAGCACTTTGATTGTGAAGCAAACCCGTTAGCTCTGGTTTAGCTCCATCTGATTAAAAAAAAATCACGTTGCGAAAAATATAGGCATTAAATGGTCATTCAGCAAGAAAAACCATTCCGGAAGCGCCGGTTTTTGGGGCAAATGCCGATCCGTCGTTCGCAATCGAAAACATTGCACCGCAACAGGGCATTTTGAGCGATGCCACCCGCTATCTGTTAGGAATCACTGACGAAACATTAGGGTTCGATTTACCTGCCGCAGTGCAGCATGAGCGGTTAATGGCCATATCAGCCCCCTCGGCCCTGAGCATGCCTGAAAGATTTTTCGAAGAATTCGCAAAACATCGCCAATCTGGCACGCGGCATGCATCTATATGGCCAGCCCTTGAACGCGAATGTGCTTCCGGTGGCGAAAGCCACGGCAAGCCTCAAGGCTTCGCATTGTTACCTATGAGAGGTTCGTAATGACTAAGTTCAAACTCGAGTACATCTGGCTTGACGGTTATAAGCCGGTCCCCAACCTGCGCGGCAAGACACAGGTCAAGGAATTCGATGAATTCCCGACGCTCGAGCAGCTGCCGCTTTGGGGTTTTGATGGCTCGTCCACGCAGCAGGCCGAAGGCCACTCTTCGGATTGCGTGCTGAAGCCTGTCGCGATTTACCCCGATCCGGCCCGCACCAACGGCGTACTGGTCATGTGCGAAGTCATGATGCCTGACGGCGTCACCCCGCATGCATCGAACAGCCGCGCGACCATCCTCGACGACGAGGACGCATGGTTCGGCTTCGAACAGGAATATTTCTTCTACCAGGACGGCCGCCCGCTCGGCTTCCCCGAGCAGGGTTACCCGGCTCCGCAGGGTCCGTATTACACCGGCGTCGGCTTCAAGAACGTCGGCTCGGTTGCCCGCGAAATCGTTGAAGAACATCTCGACCTCTGCCTCGAAGCCGGCATCAACCACGAAGGCATCAATGCCGAAGTGGCCAAGGGCCAGTGGGAATTCCAGGTATTCGGCAAGGGCTCCAAGCGCGCCGCTGACCAGATCTGGATCGCCCGTTACCTGCTGCTGCGTCTTTGCGAACAGTACGGCATCGACGTCGAATTCCATTGCAAGCCGCTCGGCGATACCGACTGGAACGGTTCGGGCATGCATTGCAACTTCTCCACCAAGTTCATGCGTGAAGTTGGCGGCAAAGAGTATTTCGAAGCCCTCATGGCCGCTTTCGCCAAGAACTGGCAGGAGCACATCGACGTTTACGGTCCGGACAACCACCTGCGCCTGACCGGCAAGCACGAAACCGCTCCGTGGAACAAGTTCTCCTACGGCGTTGCCGACCGTGGCGCCTCGATCCGCGTTCCGCACTCCTTCGTCAACAACGGTTACCGTGGTTACCTCGAAGACCGTCGTCCGAACTCGCAGGGCTGCCCTTACCAGATCGCTTCCGTCGTTCTGAAGACGATTGCAGAAGTGCCGCTCGCAAAGTCGGCTGCTGCCTGATAACCCAAGACATGGCGTCGCCCGCAACCGGGCGACGCCATTTTTATGTCCACCGAACGGCCGGACCGGACAGGCGACCTTTCGCCCTCTGCCCTGCGTGGAATATTCTTGCCTATGCGCAAACTCGAAGACGTTGCGTGGCTTTGACCAACCGCATCGGCTTTTCCGAAACCGCGGCACGGTTTTCGGTCCGATGCTCTAAAGCAAGAAGGTGAGCGATGGGCATTCTCAAAAAATTCTCTCTCGAAAATCGCATCGCCATCATCACCGGCAGCGGCCGCGGTCTCGGTTTCGAAATCGCCAGGGCCTTTGCCGAGGCTGGCGCCCATGTGTGGCTGACCGGCCGTAACGCCGAGGCGCTGGAACAGGCAGCAGGCACACTTCGGCAAGCCGGCGGAAAAGCCGATTATGCCGCTTTCGACATTGCCGATACCGCCGCCGGAACTGCCCTCGTCCACCGCATCATGGACGAATTCGGCCATCTCGATATCCTCGTTAACAATGTTGGCGCACGCGACCGCCGCCCGCTTTCCGAATTCAGCGACGAGGACGTGCTGGAGCTTATCCGCACCGACCTCACCTCCTCCGTCTCGCTGTCGCGAGACGCCGCGCAAGCCATGAACACCAACGGTTACGGCCGCATCATCACCATCACCTCCATTCTCGGCCACATCGTCAGGCCGGGCGATGCGATCTATCCCGTTGCCAAGCAGGGGCTAACCGGGCTGATGCGCGCAATAGCTGTCGAATATGGTGCGCGCGGCATCACCAGCAACGCCATTGCACCCGGCATGTTCGCCACGGAAACCAATGCGGCCCTTGCCGAAAACCCTGACATGGTCGCCTTTGCCAAGCTGCGCGTGCCGCTTGAACGCTGGGGCAGGCCGGATGAAATCGCCGGTGCAGCCCTGTTTCTGGCCAGCGACGCCTCCTCCTTCGTCAACGGCCATGTGCTGACGGTGGATGGCGGCATGTCGGTGCGGCTGTGAGAATGGCAAAACACCTTTTGCGGAAAGGGGCTGGATCCTAGGCATGGCCGCACGGCAACGCATCATCCCCGTCAGGCGCGAATATAACCGCTGGGTCGCCAACCAGACGCTGGAAGATTATGCGCTGCGCTTCACCGCCAAAAGCGCCCGGCAATTTTCGTCCAACCGCATCTCCCACACCGCCATCGGCGCTATTTCCTTTCTGGCGCTGGAAGCGATCGGCGGCGCGATCACGCTGTCATACGGCACCACCAACGCCTTTTACGCCATCATCGTCGCGGCCATTGCCATGCTTGCCGTCGGCCTGCCGATCAGCCGTTACGCCATCCGTCACGGCGTCGATATCGATCTCCTGACACGCGGCGCGAGCTTCGGTTACATCGGCTCCACCATCACCTCGCTGATCTACGCCGCCTTCACCTTCATGCTCTTCGCCATCGAGGCGTCGATCATGTCCGGCGCGCTGGAGCTGGCGCTCGGCATTCCGCTGTGGATCGGCTACATCATCTCCGCCGTCATGGTCATTCCGCTCGTCACCCACGGCGTGCGCCTCATCAGCCGTTTCCAGATCATCACCCAGCCCTTCTGGATCGTGCTGAACGTATTGCCCTTCATCTTCATCGCTTTGATGGACTGGGAAAAATACGACCTGTGGCGGGCGTTTTCCGGCATTCATCACGCCTCCGGTCCGCCGGGCACCGTGGCCCATTTCAATCTGGTGGAATTCGGCGCGGCGTCTGCCGTCATCCTCGCGCTGATGTCGCAGATCGGCGAACAGGTGGATTTCCTGCGCTTCCTGCCCGCTGAGGGCCAGAGCCGCCTGCGCCATCGCATCGCGGTCTTTCTGGCCGGTGCTGGCTGGGTCGTCGTGGGCGTGCCGAAGCTGCTGGCCGGTTCCTTCCTCGTGGTCTTGACCTTCAGTTCCGGCGTCTCGGTGGACCGCGCCGCCGATCCGGCCCAGATGTACCTGACCGCCTTCGGCTACATGATCCCCAACCATACGGCGGCCATGCTGCTGATGGTCGCCTTCGTGGTGGTCTCGCAGCTGAAGATCAACGTCATGAACGCCTATGCGGGCTCGCTCGCCTGGTCCAACTTCTTTTCCCGCCTCACCCACAGCCATCCCGGCCGCGTGGTCTGGCTGGTCTTCAACGTGGTGATCGCGCTGCTGTTGATGGAACTCGGCATCTATCGCCTGCTGGAAGAAACGCTCGGCATTTTTTCCATCGTCGCCATGGCCTGGCTCTGCACCATCTCGGCCGACCTGTTCATCAACAAGCCGCTCGGCCTTGCCCCACCGGGCATCGAGTTCAAGCGCGCCCATCTCTACGATATCAATCCCGTCGGCGTCGGCTCCATGGCGCTTTCGGCCACCATTGCGCTGATGGCGCATTTCGGCACCTTCGGCGCACTCGCTGCCTCGCTTGCGCCCTATCTCACCCTCATCGTCGCCTTCATCGCCTCGCCGCTGATCGCCTGGGGCACGAAGGGCAAATTCTATCTGGCCCGCAAGCCGCGCCAGAAATGGCGCGAGCTGAGCGCCATCACCTGCTCCATCTGCGAACACCCGTTCGAGCCGGAAGACATGGCATGGTGTCCGGCCTATGCGGCGCCGATCTGTTCGCTCTGCTGCTCGCTGGACAGCCGCTGCCATGACATGTGCAAGCCGAAGGCCAAGCTCAACTATCAGGTAGCGACGGTCGCAAAATCTTTCCTGCCCCACCAACTGGTGGCAAAACTCGCCACACGGCTCGGACGTTATGGCATGGCGGCGGCCATCGCCGTCACCGCCATTGGCGGCATATTGGCGCTCATCGCCCATCAGGTCGGCACCGCCTCGCCGGCAACGGCTGACGTGGTCAACCGCACCATCCTCATCGTGTTTTTCGTCTTTGCCGTCATTGCCGGCATCGTCTGCTGGTTTCTGGTTCTTGCCCATGACAGCCGGGTGGTCGCGGAAGAGGAATCCTCACGCCAGAACACGCTGCTGTTGAAGGAAATCGCCGCCCACAAGAAGACCGACGCCGCCCTTCAGGACGCCAAGGAAACGGCTGAGGCCGCCAACCGCGCCAAGAGCCGCTACGTGGTCGGCCTCAGCCACGAATTGCGCACGCCGCTCAACGCTGTTTTAGGCTACGCCCAGATCCTCGAACGCGATGAGTCCATTCCCGCGCCGCGGCAATCGGCAATCAAGGTCATTCGCCGTTCCGCCGACCATCTCTCCGGCCTGATCGACGGGCTTCTGGATATTTCCAAGATAGAGGCTGGCCGCCTGCAGGTCTATTCCAACGAGATCAATATTCAGGATTTCCTCGACCAGATCGTCGATATGTTCCGCCCGCAGGCGCAGGCCAAGGGTCTGGAATTCCGGCATGAACGCGCCCATTCCCTGCCGCAATATGTCCGCACGGATGAAAAGCGTCTGCGCCAGATCCTCGTCAACCTGCTCTCCAACGCCATCAAGTTCACCGACGAGGGCAGCGTCACCTTCGATGTCGCCTATCGCAGCCAGGTGGCGAGCTTCACGGTGTCGGATACCGGGCGCGGCATTGCCGAAAAAGACCTCGCCCGCATCTACGAGCCTTTCCAGCGCGGCGAGGCCGAAAGCGTGCGCCCCATGCCGGGCCTTGGCCTCGGCCTCACCATCACGAGGCTTCTGACCAACACGCTGGGCGGCGAGATTTCCGTCTCCAGCGAAAAGGACAACGGCTCCACCTTCCGCGTCCGTCT
This sequence comes from Agrobacterium tumefaciens, assembly GCF_013318015.2. Lineage (NCBI taxonomy): Bacteria > Pseudomonadati > Pseudomonadota > Alphaproteobacteria > Hyphomicrobiales > Rhizobiaceae > Agrobacterium > Agrobacterium tumefaciens. The sequence continues at coordinate 2,003,071 of NZ_CP115841.1, forward strand.
CATGCTGTCGGCCGTGCACCGGCCAAGTACCGCCCCTGCGCCGGAAAAAACCATTCGCTCCTATTCCGGCCCACGCCGCACCATCGTGGTGGTTGATGATAACGAGGATCACCGCGAGCTGATGCGGCAGGTGCTTTCGCCGCTCGATTTCGTGGTGCTGACCGCCCAGAGCGGACCGGAATGCCTGACACTCATCGAAGGCGTGCAGCCCGACCTCTTTCTCATCGATATCTCCATGCCCGGCATGTCCGGCTGGCAGCTTGTGACAAAGTTGCGTGAAGCAGGCCAGACGGCTCCGCTCATCATGCTCTCGGCCAATATCGGTGACGGCACCGTAGCGGGTGCCGGAGAAGACAATCACAACGACGCCATCGCCAAGCCGGTCGATATCCGCCACCTGTGCGACAGGCTTGCGGTGCATCTCGGCCTGAAATGGATTTACGATACCGACCTTCCCCCGGCACCCATCCCCCAGCCGCCGGCGCAGATCGTTCATCCCGGCGCAATTCATATCAAGGATTTGCAGAGGCTCGGCGAAATAGGCTACATACGCGGCATAGAGGCAAAACTCGCAGATCTCGCCCGCAACACCAACAACCTGCCCTTCACGCAAGAGCTTGGCACCTATGTGCAGGCCTTCGATCTGGCCGGTTACGCCCATTTTCTAAAGCGGTTTGAAGAGAGCGACAGGGGAGACGGCAAGGCATGAGCGGGCAAGGCGCAGCACTGCCGAGAGACATTGTATTGCTGGTGGATGACAGCCCGGAAGCGCTGGGGTTCCTCACCGATGCGCTGGAACAGTCAGGCTTTTCGGCGCTGATCGCCACATCCGGTCAGGCCGCGCTCAACATTGCCGAACGCATCACGCCCGATATCATCCTGCTCGATGCGGTCATGCCGGCCATGGACGGTTTCGAAACCTGCCGCCGCCTGAAGGCCAACGCCGCCGTGGCCCAGGTGCCTGTCATCTTCATGACCGGGCTGACGGAGACCGAACATGTGGTGCGGGCGCTCGAATCCGGCGGTGTCGACTATCTGACCAAGCCGATCAACATCGATGAGCTGCGCGCCCGTATCCGTGTGCATCTCTCCAATGCCCGCTCGGCGCAGAGCGCCCGCGTGGCGCTTGATGCCGCCGGACGCCACCTGCTTGCCGTGCGCGCCAACGGCGCGATCCACTGGTCCACACCACAGGCAACCCGGCTGGTCAACGCCGCCACCGGCCGTGATGATGGGCTGGAGATTGTCGTTGCACATATTTCCGGCTGGCTGGCCGACAGGACAACGGTGGATTCCGCCCGCGATGCACCGCTGACGATCACCGAGGCCGGGCGGCCCGCTTTGCAGCTCTCCTTCCTCGGCGCAATGGGACCGGACGAATATCTCTTCCGTCTGACAGCCGCCAACGAGAAATCCGACGACCACCTGCTGAAGGACCACTTTGCCCTGACAACGCGCGAATCGGAAGTTCTGCTCTGGATTGCCAAAGGCAAATCCAACCGCGATATCGGCGATATTCTCGGCCTTTCCGCCAGAACCGTAAACAAACATCTGGAACAGATCTACGTCAAACTCGGTGTCGAAAACCGCGCCTCCGCCGCCGTCAAGGCCGCGCATATTTTGCATCAGGGGTGACGGCTGCATCTGATGTGACACGGTTGGAAAAACATATATTTTCCGCTTAAGCGTAGAGCATCGACTTATTCGCCGAGCGAGTGCAGCGTATTTCTTCTCCCCTCGAGGAAAGAAACAAGCGGCAACGCCGCAATCCAAGTCCCCAAAAACCATCACCTTCCATCCAACCCAAACCCCGCGCGGGGAGGTTCCCATGCACCATTTCATTATTCTTTCCGGCTGCTCCGGCGGCGGTAAATCAACCCTGCTTGCCGAGCTTGCTCACCGTGGTTTCGCGACCGTCGAGGAACCGGGGCGGCGCATCGTGATTGAGGAAACGAGAAATAACGGCACCGCCCTCCCCTGGATCGACCTGGAAGCCTTTGCCCGCCGGGCGATCGCCATGGCGCTGGAGGACCGGCAAAAGGCGCCAGCGGAAGGCTTCGTCTTCTTCGACCGCGGCCTGATCGACGCCGCCTCAGCACTTCATCATATTAGCGGCGATGGATTCATCGAAACGCTGCGGCGCACGAACCGCTACAACCCGCTGGTCTTCCTCACCCCGCCCTGGCCGGAGATCTACCGAGGCGACAGCGAGCGCAAGCACGGTTTCGAGGTGGCAGTGGAGGAATATCAACGCCTGATGCACGACTATGCCCGTCTGGATTATGAGACGATTGTGCTGCCGAAAGCACCCGTCACGGAACGTGCCGATATTGTGCTGGAGAGGCTGGCGGCTGAAGCTGGCTGAAGGCGCGATCGGAGCCAAGTGTTTCGAGCCTTTCCCATCACCGTCATTCCGTCTTTGAGACGGAATCCGTCTGACGTGCGGCTCGGAAAGTGTTTTAGCCCAAGGACTTGGGCTGGCTGGGTGCTGACGCCGAAAATGCCCCGCACCAGAAAGCAGAAAGCCCGGTCTTGCGACCGGGCCTCCATATTGCAGTCCAGTAAGACTTACGTCCCCTGCTGGATGTAGGTGAACTTGCCGTCCGGGCCCTTCTTCCACTCGTACATGACGTAACCGGGAAGCTTCGGGTCGCCCTTCTCGTCGAAGGAGATATCGCCGAGTGCGGTCGGGAAGGTGCCCTTCTTCAGAGCTTCAGCAACCTTTTCCGGCTCAACGGAACCGGCAGCCTTGGCAGCACCGGCAATCGCCTGCAGGGCGGCGTAGGAGTAGAGCGTGTAGGCTTCCGGGTTGAAGCCGGCGGCCTTGAACTTCTCTACCAGTTCCTTGTTTTCAGGACGCAGCGTCGGATCGGGACCGAAGGTGTTCAGCGTACCTTCGACGGCGTCGCCGGCGATGGAAGCAAGTTCGTTCGAGACGATACCGTCGCCCGAGATGAGCTTCGCCTTCAGACCCTGGTCAGCCGACTGGCGGATGATCAGACCGGCCTCGGTGTGCAGGCCACCCCAGTAGATAACGGAAACGCCGGCTTCCTTCATCTTGGAGATCAGTGCGGAGAAGTCCTTGTCGCCGACATTCACGCCTTCATACATGGCTTCCGTCAGGCCGGCCGCATTGGCTGCCTTCTTGGTTTCGTCGGCAAGGCCCTGACCATAGGGGGTCTTGTCGTGAATGATGGCGATCTTGGCGTCCTTGTAGTGGTCGGCCAGATACTTGCCGGCAATGCCACCCTGCTGGTCGTCACGACCGCAGGTGCGGAAGGTGTTCCACAGGCCACGCTCGGTGAAAACAGGGTTGGTCGCAGCAGGCGTTACTTCGAGAATGCCGTTTTCGGCATAAACTTCGGAAGCCGGAATGGAAACGCCGGAGTTGAAGTGACCGACGACGAACTTCACGCCATCAGCAACGAATTTGTTGGCAACCGAGATACCCTGCTTCGGGTCGGAAACGTCATCGCCGAGAACGATCTTGATCTGCTCGCCGTTGATGCCGCCTGCAGCATTGATATCCTTCGCAGCCTGTTCAGCACCCTTCTGAAGCTGAGCGCCAAATGCGGCGTTCGGGCCTGTCAGCGGGCCGCCGACAGCGATCACGATATCGGCCCAGGCCGAACCGCTGAAGGCGACCATGGCGGTCAGCGCAACGGCGGAAAGAAGAGACTTCTTCATTACTATACTCCCAGTTCCTTTGGATGGGTTGACTACCAGGACCTGTTCAGTACCCACCTTAACCGAACAGGAAACGTTCCACTCACGCGAGTATCGTGCAGCCGGAGGAATCCGGCTGTCAATCTTTCTTTTTATATGAAAATGCCGACGTCCGATCGTAGAGCCAATAGTAGTTATTGACCATCTGGCTCGTCCTGCGCATGCGGAAACCGATGCTGGAAAAAGCCAGAAGAAGAACGACGTCAAACACGTAGTAGAAGCCGTTGATGAACGGCCCGTTGAAAAGCGCGAAATGCAGAAACCGCATCACGAGCCCCAAAGCCAGCGTATAGATCACCACACGCGGGAAATCGCCCCAGCCATCGGCGACGGATCTGCCCGTGCGCCACGCCGTCCAGAAACCAAGAAGAACAACCAGTGCGCGCAGAATATAACGCACGCCGCTATCGGTCTCGAATAAAAGGCCCTGCATCTTCTTTCCCCATCAGCGCCGGGATGCAAATGTCCGGCCCTGCCTTGTTTGTCGTCCCGCCGTTTTTCCGGCAGGCATTTTATTGTTTGCCACCGGCCATTTCCCCTTCGAAAACGGCCGGCGGCGGTTCGTTATCTTGCGCCGCAAAATTTCCGGCGCAAGTAAAATCTTTCAGTGCCGGCCGCCTTCGAGATAGGCCGCGCGTACCTGCGGATCAGCCAGCAATTCCCTGCCCGAACCGCTCATCGTCACCTTGCCGTTGACCATCACATAGGCGCGGTCGGAAAGCTTCAGTGCCGCAAAGGCGTTCTGCTCCACGAGGAAGACGGTCAGGCCCTCTTCCTGGTTGAGCTTCTTGATGGCCTCGAAGATGCCCTTGACGATCAGCGGGGCAAGGCCAAGCGACGGTTCGTCGAGAAGCAGCAGTTTCGGCCGTGCCATCAGCGCGCGGCCGATGGAGAGCATCTGCTGCTCGCCGCCGGAAAGCGTGCCACCACGCTGGCTCTGACGTTCTTTCAGCCGCGGGAACATGACGAAAATCTTCTCGACGTCCTCTTTGAAATATTTGAGGTTGTCGAGATTGGCGCCCATCTGCAGGTTTTCCAGCACCGTCATGCGCGGGAAAATCCGGCGGCCCTCGGGTGACTGGGCAATACGCTTGCGGGCGATGAGGTGCGTCGGCAGGCGGGTAATGTCTTCGCCGTCGAACGTCACCTGGCCAGTGCGCGCCTGCGGGCTGCCGCAGATGGTCATCATCAGTGTCGATTTGCCGGCGCCGTTGGCGCCGATAAGGCTGACAATCTCGCCCTTGTTGACCTCGACATCGACACCGGCCAAGGCCCGGATGTTACCGTAGTAGGTTTCGACACCCTGTACTTTGAGAAGCGGTTCACCGGACATCAGGCCACTCCTCCGTCGAGTTCTTCCGCAATCACGTCTTCCACTTCATCATCCTCGACACCCAGATAGGCGGCGATGACCTTCGGGTCGTTCTTCACATGGTCCGGCGAACCGTCGGAAATCTTCTGGCCGTATTCGAGAACCACGACGTGATCGGAAATCTGCATCACCACCGACATGTCGTGCTCGATCAGAAGCAGCGACGTGCCTTCGTCGCGGATACCGCGCAGCAGCGCATTGAGCGCCAGCGATTCCTTCGGGTTGAGACCGGCCGCCGGTTCATCGAGGCACAGAAGTTCTGGCCCCGTGCACATGGCGCGGGCGATTTCCAGGCGGCGCTGCGCGCCATAGGGCAGATCGCCGGCCGGGTCGTCGGCGCGGTCGGTCAGATCGGCCTTGTCCAGCCAGTATTTGGCCCTATCGATCGAACTGTTGACCGCCCTCTTGTAGGCGGGCAGGCCGAGAAGACCGAGAATGGTGTAGCCCGATGCCTTCATAAGCGCATTGTGCTGCGCCACCAGCAGGTTTTCCAGAACCGTCAGACCCGAAAACAGGCGGATGTTCTGGAAGGTACGCGCCACCTTCGCCTTCTTGGTGATCTCGAAATCCGGAAGGCGCTCCAGAAGATGCGCCTCGCCGTTTTGCTGACGCATGGTGATCATGCCCATCGTCGGCTTGTAGAAGCCGGTGATGCAGTTGAAAACCGTGGTCTTTCCAGCACCGTTCGGACCGATCAGCGCCGTGATCTCGCCGCGCTTCGCCTCGAAGGAGAAGTCATTGATGGCCATCAGGCCGCCAAACCGCATCGAGAGATGTTCGACCTTGAGGATCGTGTCGCCAGTTAGATTGGGTGTCATGTTTGTCGTTCCGGAAGCCATCAACCGTGACCTTCCTTGGTAAAGCTGCCCGAGACGGCCTTGCGTTCCCTGAGGAAGGCCGTCGGTTCTCGTGAGCCGACAAAGCCGCGCGGCTTGAACAGCATGACGATGACCATGGCGAGACCGAACAGCAGCATGCGGTAGAGTTCCGGCGTGAAATCAGGCCCGAAGACATGCTTCAGGAATTCCATTTCGCGCAGCAGCTCCGTGCCGCCGACCATGACGAGGGCGGCAATGGCGATGCCCGTGAGCGAACCCATGCCGCCGAGAACGACAATGGCGAGGATGACGGCCGATTCCAGGAAGACGAAGCTTTCCGGCGATACGAAACCCTGACGGGCGGCGAAGAACGAACCGGCGAAACCGCCAAACATCGCGCCTGTCGCAAAAGCGGTAAGCTTGGTGATAACGGTATCGATGCCGAGCGAGCGGCAGGCGATTTCGTCTTCACGCAACGCTTCCCACGCCCGGCCGATCGGCATGCGGCGCAGCTTGATGGTGACGTAAGCCGTCAGCATGCACAGAAGCAGGATCACGTAGAACAGGAAGATCTTGTAATAGGCCGACGACATCGTCAGGCCGAAGGCCTTGGCGAAATTGTTCGGCGCGCCGACATCGAAGGACCAGATGCCGAAGATAGACGCCTTGGCGATGCCGGAAATGCCGAAGGTGCCCTTGGTCACATCCGTCCAGTTCAACAGCACGAGACGGATGATTTCACCGAAGGCGAGCGTGACGATGGCAAGATAGTCGCCACGAAGTCTGAGCACCGGGAAGCCGAGAATGATGCCCCAGAAGCCTGCGAGAATGCCGGCCACCGGCAGAAGCACCCAGAAGGACAGGCCGAGATGGCTTGACAGCAGCGCGTAGGAATAGGCGCCCACCGCATAGAAGGCCACATAACCGAGATCGAGCAGGCCCGCGAGGCCGACGACGATGTTGAGGCCCCAGGCCAGCATCACATAGATCAGGATCTGGATGCCGAAATTGTCGACGAATTTCAGCGAGCCCTGAAAACCGAACAGCTGCACGGCGACGACGGGGTAAAGCAGCAGCAGGACAAGCGCGAGCTTCAGGAAGTGCTTGTGGAAAAAGCCTTTTTCCTCGGAGATTTCCAGAATGCCGCTTTTGGCCTTGGCAAGCTTGCGGCGATCCATCGACGGCCGGATGAAGCCGACCATCAGGAAACGGCCGATGGCGGCGACGCCGACGAAGATCGACAGAAGCCCCCAGCGGGTGCCCCAGATAAGCTGGTTGTTGATGTCCTGATAGGTGACGATACCGACGTATAGAATGAACATGCCGAGCGAGACGATGCCCGCAAAGATGCCTTCCTTCACCGCCGTTGCCATCAGGCTCGGGCTGGAAGTGTCGTTTTCGGAAGCGATATTGGTCATGGGATCACACCTTCTCGACTTCCGGACGACCGAGAATGCCGGTCGGCTTGAAGATCAGCACGAAAGCCAGGATGCCGAATGCCGCGACGTCCTTGTAGGCAATGGAGAAATAGGCGGACCAGAGAGATTCGATGAGGCCGATCAGGAGACCGCCGAGAACGGCACCCGGAAGCGAACCGATACCGCCGAGAACCGCTGCGGTAAACGCCTTGACACCCGGAATGAAGCCATCGTTGAACGATGCGACACCGTAATACATCAGATACATCGTACCGGCGACCGCCGCGAGTGCGGCACCCATGATGAAGGTGATCGAGATCGTCTTGTCGACATCCACACCCAGAAGGGCCGCCATCTTGCGGTCCTGTTCCGTGGCGCGCTGCGCCCGGCCGAGCGGAGTCTTGTTGACGATGTACCAGAAGGCGAACAGCAGCACCGACGTCACCGCCATGATGATGAACTGCTTCAGCGAGACGGTGATGGAGCCGAAATGGTAGCTGTCCGTCACCATTGACGGGATCGGCTTGTTACGCGGACCCTGTGTCACCTGGATGAAGTTGGACAGCGCGATCGACATGCCGATGGCGGTGATCAGCGGCGCAAGGCGGAACGAGCCTCTGAGCGGACGGTAGGCCACGCGCTCGATCACCCAGTTCCACAGGCCGGTCATCAGCATGGCGACGACCATCATCAAAATCAGAAGAAGCGCCACCGGAATACCGGCAAAAAACGATGTTGCGATCAGAAAAACGATCAGCGCGGCGAAACCGCCAAGCATGAAAATATCGCCATGAGCGAAGTTGATCATGCCGATGATGCCGTAGACCATCGTATAGCCAATTGCGATGAGGCCGTAGATCGATCCAAGAGTCAGCCCGTTGATGAGCTGCTGGATAAAATACTCCATGTCTTTCCCCTGGGCATGACCTCTAATGAGCCACGCCTCGTTTATGTTAATTATAGGGAGAACCTTTTCGATTAGCCCCCACCTGCAAAATGCATATCGTGTTCGCTAAAAATGTGAAGTCAAAAACGGGCGATCCTGCACAAAATTTGGAATTTCCACATTCGTTGCCGTTTTCCCGATCAGAATAGCCAGGATTTCGGCAGTAAGTGCTAAAAAATTGGCGTTCGAATGCTTATTTCAGTGTTGCCTGACGCATTGTTTGACGGGTGGCGGGCAAAAGAGTAGCGAAATAGAGGGGTAAAGGATCCCCGGCACGAAATGGCAACGGCAACAAGATGATCGACATATTGACGAAAGCGGCGCTGGACGCCGGGCAGGCAATCATGGCGGTCCATCGCGCCGGGCCACACGTATCGTACAAGGACGATTGCTCACCCGTGACCGAGGCAGACCAGCGGGCGGAGGTGATCATTCTGCAGGCACTGGCTGCGCATTTTCCCCAAATCCCGGTCATTGCCGAAGAAGCGGTCTCGAACGGCATTGTGCCGGAGACAGGCACGGAATTTTTTCTGGTCGATCCGCTGGATGGGACCAAGGAATTCATTTCCGGCAAGGATGATTTCACCGTCAATATCGCCCTGATCAGAAACGGCGCGCCGGTTGTCGGCGTGGTTTACGCCCCCTGCCGCGGCCAGGCCTGGACCGGCAAAGACGACAGCGCCGAAAAGCTCGCAATATCAGGCGAAGGAGCGATCCTCGCGCGCCACCCCATCCGGGCACGCCAGCGCGGCGCCTCCCCCGTGGCGCTGATCAGCCGCTCGCACTGTACCGCGAAAACGGAAGCCTTCGTGGCCGAACACGGCCTGAAAGACTGCATTTCCGTCGGTTCCTCACTGAAATTCTGCATGCTGGCGGAAGGTGCTGCCGATATCTATCCCCGCTTCAGCCGCACCATGATGTGGGATACGGCGGCAGGCGACGCCGTACTGCGCGCCGCCGGTGGCAGAACGCTGGATTGCGAGGGCCGGCTGCTTGCCTATGAGGTGAGAGGCGATGGTGAGGATGCACTCGCCAACCCGGATTTCATTGCCGAGGGCGCAATGGCAGCGACGGTGGAAATTGCGACATAAGCCTGCGAGGAGACCGCTAGACCTCCTTCGGTGATCAGGCGTTTTTAGGCGTTCGCTTCGGTGTCTGCGGCTTACCCCCCTTTGCCCTGCCGGGCATCTCTCCCACAGGTGGGGAGATCGACTCGTGGCAAGGTCTCGCAGATCTCAATGTTTGAGAATGAAGCGACGGTAAAGCCGCTTGCCGATCTCCACCCTTGTGGGGGAGATGCCCGGCAGGGCAGAGGGGGGTAAGCCGCATACGCCGAGCCCCAAAATCAGTTCCTCTATATCGATCATACCGGCGTTGAACCGGTATCTCGGAAAATAATTTCATCCCCGCTCATCCCCGCCCCGCCGCGCCGCATCACAATCGCCGGCGAACAGCCACGGAGCGCGGAAGAGACATCATGACTGAACAGACGGCGAGACTTAGGCTTCCTTATATCCTGCCCTCGCAGGCACAGAAACACGTCACCCACAACGAAGCGCTGCAGCGGCTGGACGCGATCGTCCAGCTGGTCGTCAAGGACGTGGTCGCCGCCCCGCCCGACAATTCGCCGGAGGGAGACTGCTTCCTGCTCTCGCTTGACGCGGCTGGTGACTGGGCGGGCAAGGGCGGGAAGCTTGCCTTCCGGCAGGACGGTGCATGGCTGCTGATAGTGCCGCAGCCCGGCTGGACGGCATGGTTTGCCAGCGAGGGTAAACATCGCGTCCTGCGGGACAGCGCATGGCGGGACGTGCCGCTGCCTGCCGCGGCGACCCTCGAAAAGCTTGGTATTGGCACACAGGCCGATGTCACCAACCGTCTGGCGCTTGCCGCCCCCGCCAGCCTCTTCACCCACACAGAAGAGAACGGCAACCACCGCATGGCGATCAACAAGGCGGCAAAGGCCGATACCGCCTCGCTGCTGTTCCAGTCCGGCTGGAGCGGCCGGGCGGAAATGGGCCTTGCAGGCAATGACGGTTTTTCGATCAAGACCAGCACCGACGGCATTTCCTGGCACACGGCCCTTTTGTGCAGCGGCGACGGCAGGGTCACGATGCCGAACCGGCCCGTGGTTCTGGCCAGCCTGCCTTCGGGCACGACGAGGCCGGCCAACGGCTCGGCTTCGGGGTTTTCAATGCTCTTCATCGATGAGGGTGGTTTCGTTCTCGGCGACGCGGTCGGCACAGGCGGCGGAAGGGAACTCGTCGTTCCCGTGAAAGGTCTCTATCTGGCCACCCTGTCGCTTGCCGTGGTGTCCTCATCCGGGCACCGGGTTTCGCTTGCCGTCAACGGCGCGGCTGGCGGCCTCACTGTAGCGGGCAACGCCTCCAATGCCGGCACCTCGCAGTCGACGACCCTTATCCTGCCCCTCAATGCCGGCGATCGCCTGCGGCTGGTGCATGAGGGAACCGCGGAATTCGCCCACGGCAGCGGGAAAACGTGCCTTTCGCTTGCGGCGTTGTGAGGAAAACAACCGATGGACGATAAAAAACACGATTTTTGGAAAAATTTTTTCCCGACAAAATAAGGCGACTCGAACAGATCGGGCGAAACCGTTCAAATTCTTAATAAATTGTCACGAACTGCTTAGGCAATTTTTAAAGGTACGGGGCTAAAGTTCCCGTCATATGGTCTTGAGTTTGTATAGAGTGTCCAATGACCGAAATGATACGCCCACGAGTTAAATATGTCATCGGCCCCGATGGCAGCCCTCTGACGATTGCGGATCTTCCGCCGTCAAATACCCGTCGATGGGTTATTCGCAGAAAGGCAGAGGTCGTCGCCGCCGTGCGCGGAGGACTGCTGAGCCTTGAGGAAGCCTGCGAGCGTTATACGCTCACCGTCGAAGAATTCCTGTCCTGGCAATCGTCGATTGCCGATCATGGCCTTGCAGGCCTGCGCACCACGCGCATTCAGCAATATCGCCACTAAACCAGTGCGCCGGCGCGGCAACGCGCCCAAACCGAACTTCCAAAACGCCCCGTCGTATCGACGGGGCTTTCGGTTTGATTTTGGATTTCCCCTGAAAATTGCCAGACACAGCCGGTGACTGTCACCGGTTTGTGTCCACTGCGTTCGCTATCCCGCTGTTTCAATTCAGGCGCAGGCCGTTACAGTGGAAAAAACGAAAAGCAATGCGAAGGCAGAGATCATGGATATCAAGACAACCGAAACCGGATCGCGCGGCGAATATTCGGCAACCATCGACGGCCACAAGGCCGAGATGACCTATTCGCGCACCTCCCCTTCCCTCATCATCATCGACCATACCGGCGTGCCCGATGCACTGCGGGGCAAGGGTGTCGGCCAGGCGCTCGCCGCCCATGCCATCGATGAAGCGCGCAAGGGCGGCTGGAAAATCATTCCGCTCTGCCCTTTCTTCAAGGCTCAGACGCTACGCCACCCTGACTGGGCAGATGTTATCAAGGGGTAACTAGCCAGACGGGCTGAGGCTCGGGACAAAACCTCAAGTTTGTTTTTTAGCGAAAGCGGAGCCCACACGCTCCGTCACCCCGGCCAAGAGCCGGGGTCCAGCCAGCTCAAATCCTTGAGCTTAAGGGAATCTTCCGCCGCGCAGACGCGCGTCGGCTGGATGCCGGATCAGGCCCGGCATGTCGACGGATAATTTTCAGGCTGCCAGCAATCACGCCACCTTCAGCGGCGGTGTTCCTGCATGTATGCTCCTTCGAACTTCGGCCCGAAATTCCGGCGTATCCTCGGCGCCATGCACTGCCACGGCATGTTGAACCGCCGCTTCCATGAGCTCCTCTGGCGTATCGGCTGAGATGGCGATCGAGCATTTGCTGTCGCTCGGGAATTCGCGGCAATCGATATATTGGCGGGCCATTTGTTTCCTCCCCGCTTCTGGCCCACCCGCGTCCGCGCTGGGCGCGCGTGGGACAAGCCTCCGGCTCTTGGTCGGAACTTCACCAAATTACGCCTTTCCCCGGCCCCGGACAATCGAAAACGCAGGGATCCCCTGCATCCCTGCCCCGCAAGAAACCAGCAGGGCAAGACGCTGCGATGCGCCAAAGCAAAAGGCCGCCAACGAGGGGCGGCCTTCCAGAAAAAAGCATGGGCATCCTGTCATTGAAAGCCGCCTCCTGATCCACCGGCAGCCGTCAATGAGGACGATCCTTATATGATCTTGCGCCAATACCTAGGCGCGGGCGCGGATCGCTCCGTCGCGGTTTTCCAGTGCCGCCGCCTTTTCATATTCGGCCTGCACCTCTTCCAGAGAAGCCTCTGCGGCTTCCTGCTGGGTCTTCAGCTCCCGGATCGAGACCTGAAGATTGTCCGCACGCTGACGCGCGGCCTTGGCGAAGGTCGGATATGCGAAGTGGGTCGGATCGGTAATGCCAGACTTGCTCTCTTCCAGCGATATCTGATGCACCAGTTCCTTTGCCATCCGCTCAAACTCGGACATCATCTGCTGCAACTGGTTAAGTTGCCGGCGTTTTTCATTAACCTGAAATTCTTTCAGGCGAACCAGGCTGTCACGCGACTTCATACGCAATACTCCATGGATAGCGAGACCCGGATCAAAAAGGCACTATGCCCCCTCGATCGGCCCGTTTAACCCGCCCGCTCAACCGGCCCGGTTAACCCGTTGTGCCGGAATGATTCCCAAAAGTTACCCGGCGTTAATAAAAAAACGCCGCCGTTAACCTTTCGTTTACGGGCATCGTTAATGATAAACACGATCATTTAAGGGTCGGTAAATGCCAGGTCCAAAAAAACGGGCCCGACGATGTAAGAGTCGATTGAATCACTTAGCGAGATATCCTCACGTTAAGCTTCAATTTTGGCGATGGTGGATTCACGTGCAAAAACAGCGAAATGCCAACTTTGCTTAATAAATTCGATACACCTTGCCAAAGGCAATTAGAATTTGTTAACCATTTGGTGGCAGCCTGCAAATCAGGCAACGTCTGGATCCGCATCGCGCGAGGCAATGATTTACCAATCTGCGGGCGGCAAAGGGGATAATTATGCGGGTTCTACTTATTGAAGACGACAGCGCAACAGCGCAGAGCATCGAACTGATGCTCAAGTCGGAAAGTTTTAACGTCTACACGACCGACCTCGGCGAGGAAGGCGTGGACCTCGGTAAACTCTACGATTACGACATTATTCTTCTCGATCTCAACCTGCCCGATATGTCGGGTTACGAGGTCTTGAGAACCTTGCGCCTTTCCAAGGTCAAGACACCCATCCTCATCCTCTCCGGCATGGCCGGCATCGAGGACAAGGTTCGTGGTCTCGGCTTCGGCGCAGACGACTACATGACGAAGCCGTTCCACAAGGACGAGCTTGTTGCCCGTATTCACGCAATCGTCCGCCGTTCCAAGGGCCATGCGCAATCGGTCATCTCCACCGGCGAGCTGATCGTCAATCTCGATGCCAAGACGGTTGAAGTGGGCGGCCAGCGCGTTCACCTGACCGGCAAGGAATATCAGATGCTTGAGCTGCTTTCGCTGCGCAAGGGCACGACGCTGACCAAGGAAATGTTCCTGAACCACCTTTATGGCGGCATGGACGAACCGGAACTGAAGATCATCGACGTCTTCATCTGCAAGCTGCGCAAGAAGCTCGCAAATGCTGCAGGCGGCGCAAACTACATCGAAACCGTCTGGGGCCGCGGTTATGTCCTGCGCGAGCCTGATGGAGCCACGGAATTTCTCGAAACCGCCTGATCCCCTTCAGGATATGGCAGTTTTTAAAAGACCCGCTGGCGACAGCGGGTTTTTTGTTGCGATTTCATGATTGGATAGTGCCATGGACCATTCTATCCCCACCCTCAGAACGGAACGCCTGATTTTGCGCCCGCAGATCATGGCGGATTTCCCCGCCTATAGAGACTTTATGGCGTCAACCCGCTCCATCGGCGTCGGCGGACCATATGACCTGCCGTCAACCTGGGGCGTTTTTTGTCACGATCTCGCCAACTGGCATTTTTTCGGCCACGGGGCGCTGATGATCGAACTTGGCGAAACCGGGCAATGTATCGGCCAGGTCGGCATCAATCACGGCCCGCTATTTCCCGAAAAGGAACTGGGCTGGCTGCTTTATGGCGGCCAGGAAGGCCACGGTTATGCTGCGGAAGCGGCCTCTGCACTGCGCGACTGGGCATTCGAGACCCTGAAATTGCAGACGCTGGTCAGCTATGTCTCGCCGCGCAACAGCAAATCAGCAGCAGTTGCACAGCGCCTCGGCGGTGTTATCGACCCATCGACACCACGGTCTGATCCCGAAGACCTTGCCTATCGGTATCATCCGCAAAAAGTGGCCTGAAGGGTCGGGACGTCGCGCAACGGTTCATCGAGACGTCCCGAACACCTGTCTTAATGCATTTCCACGTTCAGGAAGCCGACAATCGCCTCCGCGATCTGCCGGTGGATTGCCAGGCGGTTCCTGCCACCGCCGTCACGGCAGACGAAACCTTCCCCCGGTGAAAGCTCCTCGACGATTTTTTCGCCGTTTGGCTTGCATGTCTGCATGAAGCTGAAATGGCTGGCATCCGGTATTTCGCGATAAACCGTGGTCGCCTTTGGCAGATTGCGGGCGATATATTCCGAATCAGCCTTGATAGCGGCAATCTCGGGCGTTTCCACACCGGCGGCCAGAACCAGAACCGGTACATCGACACGTTTCAGCGTTTCCGGCAGGAAACCGGCAGCCGGGCCAGCGTCGAGCGCAATCACCGCGCGGATGCGAGCATCGCGCAAATCCATCGAAAGGCGTGGATCGGCCTTGCCACCGTTAACGATTCCGACCTTGGCCAGCAACCGTGGTGCCTTGCATTGCGGCAGAACCTTCTCCGCATTGCAGTCTTTTAGCGCGCGATCGGCGCTGTAGCGGGCGCCAGTCAGCTCCATGGCGGTCCAGCCTCCGAGAGAATGGCCGATGACCGCGATGCGTGCCCTGTCGATTTTTCCAGCGAGTTGATCGTTATCGAGCAACGCCGTCAACGTTCGGCTGATGTCGCGCGGGCGTTCCCATAACGGCACGATCTCCATCGCATTCTCTTCAGTGAATGATTCGCCCGCGTGATCCGGCGCGGCCACGATATAACCCTGCTGAACAAGCTCACCGGCGATCCAGTTCAGATTGCGCCAGCTTCCGCCAAATCCGTGTGACAGCAACACCAGAGGACGGGAACCGGCCAGAAACGACGCATCAGGTTGAACCTCGAGACCATGAAAGGCAGCGTTTTCGCCCACTGTCTCAGTTTTTCCCGATGGTGCGGACGGATACCACAATGACAGGTTCAGCATTCGCGTGCCCGAATCATCGGGCAATTTTAGCTGTCTGAAACCAATAGCGTTCTCCGCCATCACGGGCGCAGCGGTGGAGAGGATGGCGATGGCGACCACAAGAAAATAGCGCATGTGAAGCTCCAAAAATTGATCTTGGATCAACCCTTGGTTCAAACCGCCACCGTCCGAGACCTCGAACAGGTTTCAGGACGCCCTGAAACGCGATTGAGACGGCACGGTGGGAATGCGCAGTACTAAACCCCCACCACCCGCTCGAAAAGCCGGATGGGATTGCCCCGGAATGTCGAATCGCGAAACAGGCGGAAGCCGAAACGGGCGGCGATGACGAGCGAGGGGGTGTTGAGCGGGTCGATCATGCAGACGGTCCGCTGCGAAATTCCGCTGCGATCAAACCACCCTGTTGCCGCCGCCACCGCCTCGGTCGCGACGCCCTTGCCGTTCAGATCAGCATCGATTTTCCACATCGCTTCTGGCACGCCATCGAAATCGGTGCCGTTTCCACGGCGCATATGGGCAAAGCCCACCTCGCCGACGATACGCCCGGAGCTTGCCTCCTCCACGACAAAGGGACCGAAGCCGAAGACCGACCAATGGCCGATGAAGCGCAAAAGACGGGCAAAGGCGATTTCGGGGTCCAGCGACGTAATCGATGTGACCCCTTCGATGGGCCGGACATCCGCGCTCCAGAACGCACAATAAAGCGCTTCATCCGTGATGGCGTGCGGCCGCAGGACGAGGCGCGCGGTTGTCAGACGTGTCATGAACCTCTTCCCCAAAAGCAAAAAAGGCCGGCGCGTCGGAAAACGCTACCCGGCCCTTTCACAAAACTACCTCTGCAACTGAACGATCACGCGGCAACCGTCTTTGCGGTAAACACGATGCGATCCTCATGCACCTTGTATTCCACGGCCATATCGGCCTCCTCCGCCAGAAGCAGCGTGTAATAGGGCTGCACGGAATGGGCGTCGACCGCCTCTTCCAGCCTGCCTTCGTAGATCTCGGCGAATTTGGCCGGAATGCGCATCATCTTGCCCTTGACGGTGATTTCGAATTTGGCGTCACCCTCAGGGTCTTCCAGCACCACATCCACATTACCCCCGCGCGGGATCGCGCTGTAGGACACGAGAAAGAGGTTGAGCAAAAGTTTGACACGATTTTTCGCGACGATGGCGCGCGGGCCGTTCCAGGTCACTTCGGCCTTCTTTTCGGCGGCAGCGAAATCCTTGGCGGCTTTTTCAGCCTCGCCGGTATCGATCGAAGCGCCAGCGGAGCCGGACGCGCCGAAAGCAAGGCGGGCGAACTTCAGCCGCACGGATGCGTTAAGAGCGGATGTGCGGATGAGATCCAGCGCATCGTCATCGGTGCCGCCCTCGTCCAGCAATTCGAGGCCGTTATTGATGGCGCCGACAGGAGAGATCACGTCATGGCACACACGACTGCACAGAAGAGCTGCCAGATCGGGGCCGGACAGCGTGATATTGAGTTTGCTCGTCATAAAATTCTCTCCTGCGCAAGGGAGGCGCGGACGGTGTGGAAATTGTTAAGCCATAATGACACCATATTTGGTAAACCGATTGTTAATAGGATGGTTTCAAAATGCCAAATGCCTTAACAGGCCACCCTGGAGCGCCCTGCGTCCGTTCGGACGTATAAAGGATGCTCTGGAACTTTGAATCTTCGCATGGGCCCTGCCGAAAATCGATTCGGATTTTCGGGCTGATGCACCAACGAACAGACGGACGGACATGACGATGCGCCTTACGAAAACCCGCACCATTGCACGCCTCGGACTGGGAAAGATTTTTGCGCTCCTTGCCAGCCTTTTGATGTGGGCCGCACCGGCCTCGGCCCAGAACAGCGATCAATATTCTTTTCAGGAAGTCGTGGATGCAGGCCACGGATTCTTCGGTGAAACCACCGGCGGCCTCGCCAAGGTGGTGGAACGCGCCTTCCAGCAATACGGTCTTCCGAACGGTTATATTCTGGGGCAGGAAGGCTCCGGCGCTTTCGTCGCGGGCCTCACCTATGGCGAAGGCACGCTTTATACCAAGAATGCCGGCCAGCATCCCGTCTTCTGGCAAGGCCCGTCGCTCGGCCTCGATTACGGCGGCCAGGGCACCCGCGCCATGATGCTGGTCTACAATCTGCCGTCGGTCGATTCGCTTTATCGCCGTTACGGCGGCGTCAGCGGCTCCGCCTTCATCGTCGCCGGCGTCGGCATGACCTATCTGAAAAGCAGCGATGTCACGCTGGCACCCATTCGCACCGGCATCGGCGCGCGCCTCGGCATCAATGTCGGCTACCTGAAGCTTACCCAGGAACCGACCTGGAACCCCTTCTGACGCTGAGATGGGGAGGCACTCTTGCGGCTCCCCGCGCAATTGCCTTGGCGATACCCCTCCCAACGGTTGCAATAATAGCGTAACGTGCTCTCGCGCTCCTCTTTCCGAATGCGCGCGTATCTGAGTTTCGGAGACTGTCTCGCGTGATTGAATATGCCATTCTTTTCGGATTGGGTTTTCTCACCGCAACCCTGCTGGCCTTGCTGATCGCGCCCGCGATCCATCGCCGCATCGTTGCCTATACGGAAAACCGGCTGCGCGCGACAATGCCCATCAGCCCCCAGGAAGTTCGCGCCCAGAAGGACATGGCACGCGCGCTCTATGCCGCCGAAAACGCCAAGGTTCGTCAGGAACTGGACACCGAACGGGAAAAGAACACCTCGCTCCGCCTCGCCAACGAGGCAGCATCCAGCGACGCCTATCGCCTCGGCGAGCAGAACCGCGGCCTTTTGCTGAAAATCGAGGAATTGACGCTGGAAATCGGCGAATTGCGAGGCGCACTCGACGCCAGCGAGGAACGCGCGAGCGCAATACAGGCAAACCTTCTGGAGCAGGAACAGGCCGCAAATGCGCGTGCCGGCCAGATGTCTGAGATCACCGCTCGCCTCACCAATCTGACCCGCGAGCTGGATGATTCGAAAATCCTCGCCGCCACCCGCGATCTGGAGGCCGAGCAGGCAAAACAGACCGCCTCGCGTTTCCGCAAGGAGGGCGAAACGGCGACCCGCGAATTGCAGGATGTCGCTGCCCGCAACAAGGAGGCCATGACGGCGGTTGCGCGCGAAAGCCGCAAGGTCACCCGGCTGGAAGAACAGATCGCCAGTGTCATGGCAAAAAATGCCGATCTCGACACCATGCTGACCCTGCGCAATCAGGAGGTTGCCCGCCTGAAGGAACAGCTTGCCGCAACCGGCGGCCGCGCCGACGACATGATCATTCGTCTGCCCAACCCCGCCGTACTGAACGGGGAAACCGCAAGCCAGCCGCAGAAGGCGCCCGTCCTGCCCGAAATCGCGCCCGTGGTCGCGGCAGACATTCCACCGGTCTCAACCGCCATGGAACCGGCAGCGACGCCGCCGGAAGGTCTGGAGCAGGAGATCGAGGATATCCGCAATCAGGGAACGGCACTCACCGAACGCCTTCTGAATGTGCGCGGCACCGGCAACGACGAACCGATCCGTCGCGAAATCGCCCGCATCGCCGCCCAGATGATCGCGCTCACCGCAGCGCAGGAGGGCGAGAAATCGCCGATCCCGGGGCTGCTTGCGAAAGCCGCCGCCTCGACCGGCCGTGAGAGCCTTGCGAAGCGGGCGAGTGTGTTGATGGAGAAGCGGAAGGGTTGATACCTCTACGCCTTTGCGTATGCGGCTCACCCCCTTATGCCCGGCAGGGCAGAGGGGGGTAAGCCCCACGCGCAAAGGGTAAACCTAAACCCGCCCTATCGCCCCCGCCATCTGATAAAGCGCCAGCCCCGAAGCCGTCCCCGCATTCAAACTGTCCAATTGCGGCGACTGCGCAATCCGGGCGGTATGGAACCGAGACAGTACCGATTGCGGCAACCCCTCGCCTTCCGTGCCGATGACCAGCGCCATGCGCTCCGAACGTGGAATATCGCGAATCTCGGTCTCGCCATTTGGCGAAAGGCTCCAGATCGCAAAACCGGCCTGCGAAAGCCGCTCCAGCATCTGCACCGCACCACCGCCGCGATGATAGGGAACCGAGAGAACGGAACCGACGGACACCCGGAGCGCCTTGCGATAGAGCGGATCGCATGAAGTCTCGTCCAGAAACACCGCATCGGCATAAAAGGCCGCGGCGTTGCGGAACATCGCACCCAAATTGTCGTGGTTGGAAATGCCGCAGCCCACCAGCACCAGCGACGAGGCGGGAAGCGCGTCCGTCAACCCGTCCAGCGTAATGTCACGCACCCGGCGGCCGAGCGCCAGAATGCCGCGATGCAGGTGAAAACCGACAATGCCATCCAGCACCGGCGCTTCCGCCACATAGACCGGCACATCGGGCGGAAAATCGGCAAGGATATCCGCGACGCCGGAAAGCCGGTTCTTGAGGATGAGAATGCTTTCCGCCGCAAAAGCACCACCCGCCTTGTGGGCGGCGGCCAACATGCGCAACACAACCGTGCCTTCCGCGATGAAACGGCCCTGGCGACCGGTGAGATCACGCTCGCGAATATCGCGAAAGGCGGCAATGCGCGGATCGGCCGGGTCTTCGACCGGGATCAGAGCTCGACCGTCCAGGAGCGCATGCGCGCCCGCCGGATCAATATCCTCACTGGGCATCGACCGTCACATCGGCGAGAAACCGGCCGGCCGCGACGTTGAAGACCAGCGCCTTGCGGGTGCCGTTGGCAAGCTTGCCGTAAAACAGCATGTCACCGCCGGAATAGCTGACATTGTCGATTGTAAAGCCCTGCGGCAGGCTGGCGGTCACGGCAAGCGGTCCGTTGCCGGTGGGAACCGCCAGATTTTGCGGTACGCTCTGCGTTACAACGGTTTTCGATGGTCCTACCGCCTTGTAGACAACCGCGCCGAACACAGCCATAAGGCTGATGAACATCACGGAGCCCGACACGATCTGCAAACGGATCATCTTGCGGCGAACTTTATCCATGGCCGGATCAAGCGGCTTGTCTTCCTGTTCGTCTTGCTCGATGTGCGTCATCGGGTTCCCTAGAATGCTGATTGATCGGAAAAATAAGAATGAACGACCCCTTTAAACAAGGCGGAGACGCAAGGAAAGTCCTGATTGCCGGCGAAGACGCCGAAGGCCGCATCGATGTGTGGCTGGCGGGCGAAGTTGGCGGCGATCTGTCGCGCAGCCGCCTGAAAGCCCTGATCGAGCAGGGTGCCGTTTTATTGAACGGCACGCCGGTGACCGAGCCGAAAAAGAAGGTGCACCCGCACGACCGCGTCGAGATCGTCATGCCGGAGCCGGAAGACCCCGAACCCAAGGGCGAGGATATCCCGCTCGATGTGGAATATGAGGACGACGACCTGATCGTGCTCGTCAAACCCGCCGGTCTCGTCGTGCATCCCGGCGCCGGAAACTGGACCGGAACGCTGGTCAACGCCCTCATCTATCATTGCGGCGACAGCCTCTCCGGCATTGGCGGCGTGAAGCGCCCCGGCATCGTGCATCGGCTGGACAAGGAAACCTCCGGCGTCATGGTCGTGGCGAAAAACGACAATGCACACCGCCATCTCGCCGCGCAATTTGCCGATCACGGCCGCACCGGCCCGCTGGAACGCGCCTACAAGGCCGTCGTCTGGGGCCGACCGCGCACGCTGCGCGGCACCATTGACGCCGCACTCGGCCGCGGCGCCGACCGCACCAAACGCGCCGTCAAGCGCGAGGACACGGACGATGCCCGCGAGGCGATAACCCATTACGAGGTTATGGAACGTTTTCATGAAAAGGCGGATGCGTCCTGCCTCGCCTCGATGGTGGAGTGCCGCCTGGAAACCGGCCGCACCCATCAGATCCGCGTGCACATGGCCCATATCGGCCATCCGTTGATCGGCGACCCCGAATATGGCGCGGCCTTTCGCACCAAGGCGAACCTGCTTGATGAACCGGCAAGAAGCACCGTCAACCGCTTTCCGCGACAGGCGCTGCATGCCTATCTCCTGGCCTTCGAACACCCCCGCACCGGCGAGGTGATGGAATTCGAAACAGACATGCCTGATGATATGGAAGAACTGCTCATCGCCCTGCGGAGCTGAAAATGCCGCACGGCGAGGTCAAAAAAACCACGCCGTGCATCTTGCCGGAAGCCACGGAAAATAAAAAGAGATTAGCGGATAGCGATATTCCCCACATGGTCTTTCTTGTAGACCGCCCCAATTCCGCTTCAATCGTCGCACCTCTTCGAACCCCGGAAAGCTTGAAATCGTCACCGCGAATGCCGTGGCCGGACCTCTGGCTTGCCGAAAGACAGACGTTGCAAGGAACGCCGTTTTATCCGCAGAGCTGAACGGAACCGGCATGACGACGGGATCTATCGCGCATGAACACCGATGAACGCCAGTTTATCTTTCAGGAATTACGAAGCGTCGAAGGCTATATCGACCCACCCGACGCGCTTGTCTTCAAGGCGCTGCTGCAGGCGCAGACAAGGGACGGCCTGAAGGGCGGCATGGCGGAGATCGGCGTCTATTATGGCCGCTCCTATTTTCTGCTGCGCAAATTCGCGCAGCCGCAGGAAAAGGTTCTGGGCGTCGACCTGTTCGAACTCGACCCACCCTCGGACCGAAGCCTCGACCAATATGACCGCCTGATGGAAAACGGCAGGCGGTTGGGTTTTGCGATGGATGAGGACTTGATCATCAAGGGCGACAGCACCCGGCTCGCACCCACCGATATTACGTCGCGGACTGGTCCCGTCAGGTTCTTCAGCATTGACGGCGGGCACCACCTGCACCATGTGCTGGCGGACGCGAAACTGGCGCTGGAGGTGATCGCCCCGCACGGCGTCATCGTCTTCGACGATACCTTCAACCCCGCATGGCCGGAAGTGACCGTTGGCGTCGCCGATTTTCTGCGCACCCACGGCCACAGCCTCGCCTGCTTCGCAATGACGAAATACAAGACCTATGTCTGCCGCCGTGAATTTCACGCTGTCTACGCGGACGCGATTGCCTCTGGCCCCGACTTGCAGACACTCGATCATGTCGAAACGGAGTTTCTTGGCTCCCGGGTCGTTCGCCTGCACAACCCCACCCGCCGGCGGGTCATGTATGAGTTGATGGTGCGCTCTGGTCTCGGTGGTTTTTCGGAACGAATTTACCGTTCGAAAGTTAAACAGGTCAAAGAAGGTGTCGCCGGGACATAACGCATGTGTGAACGCTGTGTTCGCTTGAAACTCGGCGGGTGCATACATATTTGTTACGTGGGTTCGTGCGGGGTCGGTAACGACCCGCCACTAGCGGTGTGCCTTGGGCGAGTAATCGCCAGTCGATGAGGGTGCCGTTCCAGACCATAGATAAGGGGGTGCTTTATGGCCCGCAATAGTTTGCCTACAATTACGGCCGGCGAAGCCGGTCTCAATAGATATCTCGACGAAATCCGTAAATTCCCGATGCTGGAGCCGCAGGAAGAGTACATGCTTGGCAAGCGTTACGCCGAGCATGGCGACCGCGACGCCGCTCACAAGCTCGTCACCAGCCACCTGCGCCTTGTTGCCAAGATTGCCATGGGTTACCGCGGTTACGGCCTGCCGATTGGCGAAGTCGTGTCCGAAGGCAATGTCGGCCTGATGCAGGCGGTGAAGAAGTTTGATCCGGAACGCGGTTTCCGTCTGGCCACCTACGCCATGTGGTGGATCAAGGCTTCGATCCAGGAATATATCCTGCGTTCGTGGTCGCTGGTGAAGATGGGTACGACTGCCAACCAGAAACGCCTGTTCTTCAACCTGCGCCGGCTGAAAGGCCGTATCCAGGCGATCGACGATGGCGATCTGAAGCCGGAACACGTCAAGGAAATCGCCACCAAGCTGCAGGTTTCCGAGGAAGAAGTGATCTCGATGAACCGCCGCCTGCACGGCGACGCATCGCTGAATGCGCCCATCAAGGCATCCGAAGGCGAATCCGGCCAATGGCAGGACTGGCTGGTGGACGACCATGAAAGCCAGGAAGCCGTGCTGATCGAGCAGGACGAGCTGGAAACCCGCCGCCGCATGCTGGCCAAGGCCATGGGCGTGCTGAACGATCGTGAACGCCGCATCTTCGAGGCCCGCCGCCTTGCCGAAGATCCGGTGACGCTGGAAGAACTCTCATCCGAGTTCGATATCAGCCGCGAACGCGTGCGCCAGATCGAGGTTCGCGCCTTCGAGAAGGTTCAGGAAGCGGTGCAGAAGGAAGCCCTCGAAGCCGCCCGCGCGCTGCGCGTGGTGGATGCGTAAGGCTCGGTCTTTTTAAGAGAGTGGGGCTGAACTTATCGGCTACGTCATACTCGGGCCTGTCCCGAGGATGACTACGGAGTAATTGGCTCGACTGCCATCCCATCTCACTCCCCTTGGTGTCCGGCGTGACGAGAGAGTGAGATTCTTTGCCAGTAAATTTCTAAGCCCGCAGATCGCGAGATCTGCGGGCTTTTTATTTGCAAGACATAAGGAAGAAATGAGGGGACCGGCTTTAGCCGATCCCCCACACAAATCACTGACCGGTCGCGGGCTTTGCAGCCGCCCATTCGCGTAGCGCCGTGTCGAAGGCGGCGATGCCGTCATTGCCCTTTTGCAAGGTCAGAAGCGCACGGCGGCCGTTGCGGTAGGAAACCGGGATGTCGATCCAGTTGCGGCTCTTCAACAGCTCCAGATTGGTCTTCATCGCATCCGGGAAGTCGTTAAGCGCGATCATGTGGAAATCGTCGGTGATCTTGGCCGGAACCGCGATCAGGGCGTTACCACGATCCTGCTCCGTGCTCTTCATCGCGATACGCTGGACGCTGTCGATCGCGCCGCCTTCGAAGCCGGGCGAAACCGAGAAGACGATCTCGATCAGATGGCTTGCCGGAAGCGAAGGATCGGTGTTGCGCTTGAAGGTGATGAGCGCGCTGAGGCCACGTCCTGGAACCGTGATCTGGCCCTGCACCGTTGCGGACGGACGACCCTCATTGTCGTTCTCCTGCTGCAAGGACCAGGAAACGCTGCCCTGAATGGCGGTCGGAACCGTCTGGCCCAGCACTTCTTCGTAGAGGAACATGCGGTCGCCCGTGGCGGCAGCGGCCGCAGCAGGCGGCTGTGCCGGCGGCGTACCAGCCGGAGTACCCGCAGCCGTATTGGCCGGAGCCTCGCCCGCAGGTGGCGGCGCGACATTCTGCTCATAGACCGACTGCCCTTCCGCCGTGACGGGCTGGCCATTGGCGCCCGGCGCCGGCCCGTCATCGCGCTCGGTCCCGTCGGCCAGAAGCCGCTGGGTGAACTTGGTGCCGGTGACGGACCCGTCATCGGCATGCGGCTGCGCCTGATGGTTGGTGGGGCTTGTCGTCGGCTGCTGCCCGCTGGCGGGCGGCTGCTGGGCAGCTGGCGGTGTGGATGTCGGCGTCTGCGCCGTATTGGCTGGAGGCGTCTGGGTGCCGCCATCCTTCTGTGCCGATTGCACCAGGCCACCGACCATGTCGTTCAGCGCATCACGGTTCAACCAGAGCGCATAACCACCACCGGCAAGAAGCCCGGCGCCCACAAGCGCAAGTACCAGCGAGGCATAATTCCGGCGCGGCTTCTTCTTGACCATGTAAGCGGGCGTCGCGGCACCAGCACCGAGAGCGGGCATTTCGTTCGTCGTTGCCCGGCTGGAAGACGATGCGCCATCATAGCCGATCAGTTCGTCCAGATCGTCCCAGGGCGTGCGCTCCTTGTTGTCCTTGGAGGCACGGTCATCGAAGGGATCGTTATCGGCGCGCGGCAACGCAGGCGTGGCCTTCGGCGGGATCGCGAGATCCGTGTCCTCGAAATAGGACGAGAAGTCCTCGACGACAGCAGCCTTTTTCGGGGCCGTGTCTTCGGTTTGCCGGGGTTCGGAAAAATCGTCGTGCCCGCCAAAAATCGGATCGTGATCGGCAGCAGCGCGGTAACCGGCATGCTCGTTCCCGTCGCGCCGCTCAGGCTCGAAGCTGACATCCGGGGCCTGATAGTGCTGAGCGGAATAACCGGCGACGACGGAATGGTCGTCCCTCTCGTGGCGCACTTCGGCCTCGGCAGCCGGGCGAACATCCTCGTCCTGCGCTTCTTCGAGCTTGCGCCAGTCATCCTCGTCAACCGGCTGCGCCCAATGGGGCGGCACGGAATCATCGGCATGGGGGGCCGCCGCTTCAGGCGCGATATCGTCAACGCGCTCGTCCTCCGGCTGATAGGCCGGCTCTTCATGCGCGCGGGTGAAATAGGTACCGGCTTCCTCGTGAGGACCGGCTTCATGAACCGGCGCGACACGGGGCGGTTCGGGTGCGTCGTAAAGCTCCTCCGGCTCACGCGCGCCGTAATGCTGCTCCTCATGCGGGATTAAAGCGGCGACGGGTTCTTCGGGGAGAGGCTCCTCTTCGCGGGCGGGTTCTTCATAAACCGGCTCTGGCTGGACAGGATAAACCGGCTCCGAATGTGCGGGCACAACCGGAGCAGGCTCTTCCTCCACCGGCTCGTACCGCTCGGCGGCATGAACGGCAGGCTCTTCGGCAACGTCCTGCGGATGATAGACAGCATCCACCTCTTCCGCCACGGGGGAGAAAGCATCATCCTCCTCCAGTGCCGGCAAGGCCTCGGCATATTCACTGTCCACCTCGGCTATGGCGGCGTCCAGCTTGGCGATCTGCCGGCGCAACAATTCTTCCGGCGGACGTGGCTTCATATTCTCGAGCTGGCGCACAACCGCACTGCGCGCCTTGTCGTAAACCTTCGCCCGGTTTTCGGGAGTATTGTTCGCCAAGCCATCCACGGCCTTGCGAATGACTGCTACAAAATCCGCCATAAGCACTTTCTCGTCGTGACCGGCGACGTACCGGCCCGATATGGTTTATGAATCTAGATCGCCGAGGACATTAGTCCTCAAACGGATCAGTCACAAGTATGGTGTCGTCACGCTCCGGACTTGTCGACAGAAGCGCGACAGGCGCCCCGATCAGTTCTTCCACCTGACGGACATATTTAATTGCCTGAGCAGGCAAATCCGCCCATTTTCGGGCGCCGACGGTAGATTCTTTCCAGCCTTCCAGCGTGACATAGATCGGCTCAACACGAGCCTGCGCACCCTGGCTTGCGGGAAGATGATCGATTTCCTGCCCGTCGAGCTTGTAGCCGACGCAGATTTTCAGCTCGTCCAGACCGTCGAGAACGTCAAGCTTGGTGAGCGCGATGCCGGTGATGCCGTTGGTGGCGACCGACTGGCGCACCAGCGCTGCGTCAAACCAGCCACAACGACGCTTGCGGCCGGTGACAGTGCCGAACTCATGGCCCTTTTCGCCCAGGAACTGGCCGATTTCGTCATGCAGCTCGGTCGGGAAAGGACCTTCGCCAACGCGGGTCGTATAGGCCTTGGTGATGCCGAGAATATAACCCAGCGAACCCGGACCCATGCCCGAACCGGCAGCGGCCTGACCGGCAACCGTGTTGGAAGAGGTGACATAGGGGTATGTGCCGTGGTCGATATCGAGCAGCGAGCCCTGCGCGCCTTCGAACAGGATGCGCGCACCGGCGCGGCGCTTCTTGTCGAGCAGCAGCCATACGGTTTCGCTGAACGGCAGGATGCGTTCTGCAACCGAGCTCAACTCTTCCATGATGGTTTCATGCGAAACTTCAGCAGCGCCGAAGCCGCGACGCAGCGCATTGTGATGCGTCAGGATGCGATCGACCTTGGCGGACAGCGCCTCCATGTCGGCCAGATCCATGACGCGGATGGCGCGGCGGCCGACCTTGTCTTCGTAGGCCGGGCCGATGCCGCGGCGCGTGGTGCCGATCTTGGTGCCGCTGTTGGAGGCGGCGTCTTCGCGCATGCCATCAAGTTCGCGGTGCAGGGAAAGAATGAGCGTGGCATTGTCTGCAATGCGCAGGTTTTCCGGCGTAACCTTTACGCCCTGCACTTCCAGACGGCCGATTTCAGCGATCAGCGCATGCGGATCGACCACGACGCCGTTGCCGATGACGGCGAGCTTGCCCGGACGCACGACGCCGGAAGGCAGAAGCGAAAGCTTGTAGCTGATGCCATCGATGACAAGAGTATGGCCGGCATTGTGGCCGCCCTGATACCGCACGACGACATCTGCCCGCTCGGACAGCCAGTCGACAATCTTGCCTTTGCCTTCGTCGCCCCACTGCGAGCCGACCACCACAACATTCGTCATTTCTTGCTTTCCTGCTCATGGCGCTTGCGCGCCCGATAACCCGATGGGAAACCCAAACCCGCGAATGTATACTGCGTTGTTTTACGGAAAGCGACCCTGTTTCTTATGGTGAATTTTGCTTTTTCCGTGACAAAACGTCGAATTCCGCATTATCTCGCCCCGTGGGGGACAAGCGCGGACACAAGGCCGCTATTCACCCCTTAGCCTTTTCCCGCCCCTTGAAGAAGCGAAACATCAGCGTGCCTTCGAAAGCCTATCTCGCCCTCATCATCGCCACGCTCTGCTGGGGTGGCAATACCGTTGCCGGAAAGCTCGCCGTCGGCCACATCAGCCCCATGGCGTTTACCTTCCTGCGCTGGGTTTTGGCCGTCGCCATCATCTTCGCCATTTCCTTGCCGCAGCTCATCAAGGACTGGCCGGTGGTGAAAAAACGCCTGCCTTACTTCTTCGTGCTCGGCAGTATCGGTTACACCGCCTTCAACGTCTTTCTTTATACCGCGCTTCAGCACACCTCCGCCATCAATGCCGCCGTCATCCAGGCGGGCATTCCCATGGTCATATTCGTGCTGAACTTCATCCTGTTCCGCACTCGCGTGCTGTTCGGCCAGATCGCCGGTTTCTGTCTCACCATTGCCGGCGTGGCGCTTCTCGCCTCGCATGGTGATCCGGTCTCGCTGCTGCAACTGGAGATGAATGCCGGCGACGCCATCATGCTGCTGGCGGTGCTGGTCTATGCCATCTACACCGTCATCCTGCGCTGGAAACCAATCGTGGACTGGCGCACGCTGATGGCGATCCCAGCCTTTTTCGCCCTCCTAACCTCAGTCCCGCTGGTCTTTTGGGAAATCTCACGCGACAACGTCGTCTGGCCCGATCAGAAGGGTTGGGTGCTGGTGGTCTATGCCGCCATCTTCGCGTCGCTCATCGCCCAGATCCTGTACATCAAGGGCGTGGAGCAGATCGGCGCCAACCGCGCCGGCCTTTTCATCAACCTCGTCCCCGTCTTCGGCACGCTTCTCTCCGTCATCGTCCTCAGCGAAACCCTGCATCCCTACCAGATCGCGGCGCTGGTGATGGCGCTGGCCGGCATTGCCGTGGCGGAACGAAAAAAATCGCCGGCTTCCTGATCCCGTAAGGGTCTGGAAAACCGGCGCAGTCTGGCAGGCATGAAAAGTTAGGGTTAGAGCGCGGTTTCGCGCTCAACCGGAGAGAAAGCGGCGTTGCCGAGCACGATATCGCCCTTGTCGGTGCTCACAATGAGCACCTTTTCGAGCGATCCGTCATCATCAAGCAAAAAGGCAAGGCGCAGTGCTGCGGAAGACCAGCCGGCACCGGCCAGTGCCGTGCGCTTGATCGCGGCACAATCGCCACAATCATTGGCGCTTACCGAAGGCGTTGCCGGAACATCGGCTGAAAAGCCGGAGAAATAATCATCGAGTGCGCCCATGGTGGCGTTCACATCGCGGTTGACGCGCAGCAGTTCATCGCGGCGTTCGCCGGTCAGCGGTGCGGCAATCGTCGAAACGCATTGGCCGGCGGACAGAACGCAGCCATCAAAACCGCCGGGCGCCGAAATACCGATCTGTGTTACGGCGCTCTTTTCGGCTGCGGCAAAGCTGCGTGCAAAACCGGCGGCACCAGCCGCATCGGCATGAGTGGACATGGAAGCAATGGCAATTCCGCAGATGGCGGCAGCAATAATCTTCTTCAGCATTTTCATACCCCGTTTGACGATCCGCCGGCTTGTGCCGGTCTCGATTTCTGTTTTCCGCAGCGGCCCCGTCCTTGCAGGTTGTCCGCTCCTTGTCTGTGATCCCACAATGGCACAGCACTGTTTTCAGCCGCTTTAAGCCGATTGCTACAATTTTATCGGTTTTCATTTTTGTACAGGGGGCAGGCTCTCCGGAAACATAGCCCGCGCCCGTCGCCCCGAAACCGAGGCAACGCTTAGAAGCGATAAAGGGGCCGCATCGCTGCGGGAGTATCAAATGGTGTAGTAGGGTTTTGCAGACGATGCGGCCCCGGCTTCAACATGTGACCCGCCCGCCAAACCGGTTCCTGTTTGGAGGATGAGCATATGCCGGCCGCCTCAACCGTGACATCGGGAAACTCCCCGGTTTTGGCCGCCTGCCCCGCCCACCTTGCGCCGCGCGCACGCTGGATGACCGGGATGGGATAAGCATAAGCGGCTTTGTGAGACCGGGGATGTGCGGGGATGCCGGCAATGCCATGCCCGGAAAAAAACGCCACTCACCCCATGGTTTTGCCGCATCCCGGACACAGGAATTTTCAGCGGGTTAACAAGCGCTTGATCGGCGGCATTTGAATTAACCTTGTCTTAAAACCCGACGTTAATGGTTAGCAATTTAAGAATTGCGGAACGAAAGGGTTCCGCGATGCGTGGCGTATTTGCCGTTGTTTTACTGATGACTGTTCTGGCCGGTTGCGCAACCGCACCGTCGCAGGTCACCAATGCCTGTGCGATTTTCGAGCAGCGGAACGGCCTCTTCAACAACTGGCGACGTGACGC
The DNA here is from genome assembly GCF_013318015.2 of Agrobacterium tumefaciens. Classification (NCBI taxonomy): domain Bacteria; kingdom Pseudomonadati; phylum Pseudomonadota; class Alphaproteobacteria; order Hyphomicrobiales; family Rhizobiaceae; genus Agrobacterium; species Agrobacterium tumefaciens. The sequence goes on from NZ_CP115841.1 coordinate 2,033,406, forward strand.
GAGGGCAGCCGAACGGGAGTTCGGCGTGCCGGTGCCGGTGATGATGGCAACGATCTACACCGAATCTGCCTTCCGCCCCTATGCCCGCCCGCCGCGCACCAAACTCTTCGGCTTCATTCCCTGGACGCGCCAGTCCACCGCTTACGGTTATGCCCAGGCGCTGGACGGTACATGGGAGGTCTACAAACGCGAAACCGGCCGCTGGTCGGCCAGCCGCACGGATTTCACCGACGCAATCCATTTCGTCGGCTGGTATCACGCCAAGAGCCGCCGCGAAAACGGCATTGCGCTGAACGATCCCTATAACCTCTACCTCGCCTATTATTCCGGCCATGCCGGTTACGCCAAGGGAAGCTGGCGCAACAATTCCGCCGTCCAGAAAGCCGCCCGCCGCTCCGCCAACATGGCGCTGCGTTACGAGGCGCAGTTGCAGCAATGCGGATATCGCTAAGGCGGGTGTAGCAGGATCGTTCTGCCTGGATGCGATGCGGAAAGGCGGATCACCTACCCTCACCGTCACCCCGGACTAGATCCGGCATGACGGTGAGGAAGGAGGCCGGGCAGAAAGCTACCCTCCATAAGGCGCCAGAAACGCCCGCACCGCCTCGATTTCGTTCGAACGAATTTCATGCCCGCCCGGATGCCACACCGTTTTCACCGTGCCGCCCTGCGCTTCAAGGCTCTTTTCCAGCGCCTTCGTCAGCGGCACCGGGCAGATGGGATCGCGTTCTCCGGCCGTGATCAACACCCGGCGCGAGGATTTGGCCGCAGCCGCCTGCGGCTCGAACGGGATGAGCGGATGCATCAGCACGGCGGCATCAAAAAGCTCCGGCTGTTCGATCAGCACATTTGCGAGAATATTCGCGCCGTTGGAAAAACCGAGACCGATAACCGGACCAGCCTGATAGTGCTCCCGGTTGGCTTTGACGAAATCCGCCAGCTTGGCTGTTGCCCGCTCTAGATCGGCCATGTCGTAAACGCCCTCACCCGTGCGCCGGAAAAACCGCGCAGCGCCATGTTCGGCGACATCGCCGAGCGGCGAGACAATCGTGGCATTCGGCAACAGGCCCGAGCCGAAATCGAAGAACTGGTTTTCATCACCGCCGGTGCCGTGCAGCACGACGAAAAGCGGTGCACCCGCAACGCCGGCACGGGATTTGTGGAAATATGTGTCTTTGGTCATTGGATAATCCTTTCTGAAAGGAGAAATTCAGCGATACCGAACTCACTCTGCCGCAAGGCATTGGGCATCACATGTCGAGCGAGAGGTTTCAGCGTGTCGTCTTCTCCCCGGACGGGGAGAAGAAAAGAGTGGCAAACGTCCTGCCAAAGGATGGCCAGGTCCGATAGGGTTAAACCGCCTTCTCGTCACCCAGCGGCTCCAGCTGCTTTTCCAGCTGGGCGCGCAGATGCGCGTGCTGGGTCGGCAGCTTCAGCGCCTCGCCGAGATGCGCCGTATCCTCATCGCGGTCGAAACCGGGCTCGTTGGTGGCCACTTCGAACAGCACGCCGCCGGGCGTGCGGAAATAGATCGCCCAGAAATAATCGCGGTCGATCACCGGGGTCACCTGATAGCCGGTATCCATCAGCGCCTTGCGGACTTCGAGCTGTTTTTCGCGGTTTTCGACCGCAAAGGCGATGTGGTGCACCGAACCCGCGCCGAGGCGCGCGCCGGAGATGTTCGGCATGGTTTCGATGTCGATGACATCAGCACCGTTGCCGCCGGGCATGCCGAGACGCAGCACGCCATCCTGGCGGTCCACTTCCTCATAACCCATGAACTTCAAAAGCTCGGCGGTCGCCCCTTCGTCACGGAGGCGCAAGGAGGCGCCCTGAAAACCGTGGATCGCCTGATCCGCACTGACCCCATTGCCGGTCCACTGCGTACGGGCATCATCCTTGACCTCGACCAGCGCGAAACCATCACCATCGGGACCTTCAAAATGCAGGCGCTTGTTGCCGAATGCCTCGTCAGCCTTCAGACCGTCCACGCCCGCCTTGGAAAGACGATCCTGCCAGTAGCCGAGCGAGCCTTCCGGGACGGAAAACAGCGTTGTGCCCACTTCGCCGGTGCCGGGACGACCACGGGCAATGTGCGGGAACGGAAAATAGGTCATGACGGAGCCGGGCGTGCCGACCTCATCGCCATAATAGAGATGGTAGACATCCGGCGCATCGAAATTGACCGTCTTCTTCACCCGGCGCAGGCCGAGCGTATCGGTGAAAAAGCCGTTGTTCTGGCGCGCACTACCGGCCATGGAGGTGACGTGGTGCAGGCCCTTGATCTGGTTCAACATGATAAACCCCTTTTCGCCTTGGCGGCCCGTCAATCGGGCCAGCCGTGTTCATGGCGTGAAGATGGGGTAAGAAGTGCTGCGGGCATAGACCGGCAACAGGAACGGATTGTTCCCGATTGGTGAACGATAAAACCGACTGTTCAACTCAGTCGATAGAGGCATGCCTCAATGATCGTCGGCGAGGCCCATGCTCCAGTAACCGACGGCGCGCAGCGACGCTTTCGGGAAGGAAATCTCATCGGTGAGGAAGGATTTCGCCGCCCTCGCCTCGGACTTCTCGCAGGCGACGAAAACATGCAGGCCATCATGCTCGCCCGTCCAGGCATGGCCGCGCAACGCCTGTTCGATAAGGCCCGATGTGCCGGCGGGCTTGCCGCGACGATAAAGCCATGTCCATTCGACATTGGCGGCGCAGACGATCACCTGCCGTTCCGCCTCGTTGTCGATCTCGGCATAGACGCTGAGCGTCTTGCCAACAGGCATTTCCGCCGCCATGCGCAGCATCACCGGCAGCGCGGTCTCGTCGCCGGCAAAGACGTAACGCTCCGCTTCCGGGCAAGTGCCGCTCGGACCGATGATGCCGAGAACGTCGCCCGGCTTTGCCGTCGCGCCGAAATTTGCGCCCGGCATGTCATCGCCCTCATGCATGACGAAATCGATATCCACCTCACCGCGGCCGACATCGCCGGAGCGGATGGTATAGACGCGCCGCGTCAGAAGATCGTCGCCCGCCGGCCAGACGATCGCGCCGGTGGGCGCGAGGTAAGGCCAGACCGCAGCGCGCGCCTGATCGGGAATGAGCAGCAGGCGAACATGCATGCCGCCGGTGACAAGCCTTTCAATACCGCTTTCGACGGACACCACGAGACGGCGCATATGCGGCGTCAGATTATAGGCGCGGGCAACCTTGCCGACGAAGAGATTGGGTAGCTCGCGCTGATAGGCGCCGTGTCCGCTCCAACGGAAATCGAGTCCCGTCTTGCCGGAAAACTCAACGATATGCTCAGCCACCATGGCCTTGACCGACGTCAATATATGTTCGGAAACGCAGCTTACCCGGGCGGCGAACCGGCCACCTTCGGCGCTGAAGCTGCCATGGCCATATTCCGCCTTGAAACGCACCGTCGTCCCTTCCCGCTCCATCTCCATATGCTCCGAAAAATGATCCTCGAAAGCATCGACGATCGATGCGGGATCGGGCAGCGAGACAGAGGTTTCTGCAGACAGGAGAGACACGGGCACAAATCCTTCACTTTGTAGTCGAGTATTCTTAAACCGGACCCGACTGCGCTGTAAAGATGTTTGCTGCACTCCCCGTCATGCCCGTCTTGAGCCGGCATGACGGCGGAGGATGGAAGGTTGCTTAAGCAGTTTCCGGCAATTGCCAGTCGATAGGCTCGCGGCCATGGGATACCAGGAAGGCGTTTGCCTTGGAAAAATGGCCATTGCCGAAAAAGCCGTTATGGGCCGAAAGCGGCGAAGGGTGCGGCGAGCGCAGCACGAGATGTTTTTTCTGGTCCACGAAAGCCGCCTTCTTCTGGGCATACGAACCCCAGAGCAGGAACACCACATGCTCGCATTCGTCATTGACGGCGCGGATGACGGCATCGGTGAACTTTTCCCAGCCCTGCCCCTGATGCGAGGCAGCGCGCGATTCTTCCACCGTCAGCACGCTGTTGAGCAAAAGCACGCCCTGTTTCGCCCAGCTTTCCAGAAAACCGTGACTGACGGGGCGGATGCCGAGATCGCTCTGCAATTCCTTGTAGATATTGACGAGCGAGGGCGGAATGCGCACGCCGGGCTGCACCGAAAAGCAAAGCCCATGTGCCTGGCCAACCCCATGATAGGGGTCCTGCCCCAGAATGACGACCTTGACCCTGTCGAGCGGGGTCAGATCCAGCGCCCGGAAATATTCGGCACCCTTGGGAAAGATGTGCTTGCCAGCAGTTTTCTCGGCAAGCAGGAAATCTTTGAGCTTCTGCATGTAGGGGCTGGCGAATTCGGTGGAAAGAACACGTTTCCAGCTGTCTTCGAGTTTGACGCCTGCCTCTGCCATGTTGTGCCTCTTTGTTACTTGAACCGGTTGCCGCGCTGCAGCACTTCGATCTTGTAGCCATCCGGATCGCAAATGAAGAAATATTTCGCGAAAGGCTGACCTCTATGGTCGGCTTCGATGATCTTGCCCGGAGACAGGCCAAGCTCGATGAAACGCTGATGTTCGGCATCCACATCGGCAACGCTGACCGCGAGATGGCCGTAGCCGTCACCCAGCGCATAGGGCACTTCGCGACCCCGGTTGACAGTCAGCTCCAGCTCGAAATCGCCTTCGGCATTGCTGAGATAGATCAGCGTGAAATTTTCGAACTCGGCACGTTCCGCAATCGCAAGCCCGAAAGCCTGCTTGTAAAACTCCACCGAACGCTTTTCTTCCAGCACCCGGACCATCGAGTGGATCAGCTTGGCCATGGTGTTTTCCTTCTGCTTCTTATCTCGTCGTCGTCCGGTTGTGCTCCGGACATTGCGGACCAACGGGATAAAGACAGAGTGCCGTGCTTTCAACCCTAAAGACGGATTAAGGAGCAGGGGAAACCGCCCGATCACGGCAAATGTGATGGCGAAACAGTTGGCGCATGACCTGGGCACGCGGGCTTTCCGGTCAAAATGGCCCTCACATTTCGCCCCGCCGCTCTATCCTGAGTAGAGAACTCATGATACCGGCATATCCATGCGCCTTCTGTACCTCTGTCTTGGCTGGCTTATGGTCGCGACCGGCATCGTCGGCGCGTTTCTTCCCGTTTTGCCCACCACGCCATTTCTGCTGCTGGCGCTCTGGTGCTTTTCCCGCTCCTCACCGAAACTCGAGGCGTGGCTTCTGACCCACCCCCGATTCGGCCCGTCGCTTCGGCAATGGCGCGAACGCGGCGCAATTGCCCGCAAGGCGAAGATTGCGGCCCTGTCGGCCATGTGTGCGAGTTATGCTGCCTTCTGGTTCCTGAGCGACCCGCCGGCTCTGCGCGCGGCAATCGTTGCCGCCGTCATGCTCGGCTCTGCACTCTTCATCGTCACCCGGCCGGAAAGCTGAGGCGACATCACCTTTAGAGCCTTGTCGCATTTCCTGACGGAAAACCGGGTTCCACTTTTCCTGGAAATACTCTAGCGATGCCTCGACTGCGGCAGCACATAAGGAATATGCCGCGCCGGCAGCCGTCCGACGACGCCGCCAATGCCATAGACCCTTGCAATCGTCTCGTCGCTGATCGTATCCAGCGATGGACCGCTCGCCGTTACCCGGCCGCCATGCATGACGATAAGTTGATCGGCAAATTCTGCCGCAAGGTTGAGATCGTGCAGGATGGCAAGCACGAGACCGCCGCCAATAGCGAAATCCCGCGCCGTTTCCAGCACCGCGATCTGGTGGCCGATATCGAGACTGGCCGTCGGCTCATCGAGAAAGAGAGCCCGCACCTCGCCGTTTTCCACGGGATGCGGCACCTGGGCGAGAGCGCGGGCAAATTGCACGCGCTGCTGCTCGCCGCCAGACAGCATGTTGTAGGAGCGCTGCTCGAACCCGCGAAGCCCGGCCCTGGCGAGCGCCCGGCGGGCCTGCTCTTCCGGCGCGCGCGACCCTTGCGCGACAGCGCCCATGCGCACGATTTCGAGCGCGGTGAAAGGAAAGGCAAGCTGGGTATTCTGTGGCAGAACGGCGCGGATGCGCGCAAGCTGAACCGGCGTAAACAACGGCAGGGCAACATCATTATAGGTCACTGAACCGGCCTCGGCACGCATCTCGCCGGACAGAACCTTCATCAGCGTCGATTTGCCGGCACCGTTCGGACCGATAATGACATTGACCTTGCCGGGCTTCAGATCGACGCAGACCTCGTCGAGCAGACGGCGGCCGGAGCGGATGAGGGTGAGGTTTTCGGCCTGGATCATGACATGTTCCGCATGGAAAATCCGCCGCGGCCAAGCAGCAGGAACAGGAAGACCGGCGCGCCGATCAGCGCGGTGACCACACCGATGGGCAATTCCGCCGGTGCCGCAACCGTGCGGGCAAAACTGTCGGCGAGAAGCAGAAGTGCGGCCCCGCCAAGTGCAGAGGCCGGCAGCAGGAAGCGGTGCGATGGGCCAATGGCAAGCCGCAGCAGATGCGGCACGACGATCCCGACAAAACCGATGGAGCCGGCAGCCGCCACGCTTGCCCCGCAGGCAGCGGCAACGGCCAGAATGACGACTCGCTTCAGCCGCTGCACGGGAATGCCCATGTGAAAGGCCGCCGCATCGCCAAGGATCAGCGCATCCAGCCCCCTTGCGACAAAGGGAATGATGGCAAGTACGACGACGATGAAGGGCAAGGTGGCGAGAACCTTGGCAGGGGTGGCCCCACCAAGCGAACCGAGAGACCAGAAGGTGATGTCGCGAAGCGCCCGGTCATCGGCAACAAAAATCATCAGGCCGGTCAGCGCACCGCTGATCGCCGCAACCGCAATGCCGGCCAGAATAAGCGTTGTCGTGGAGGTGGCGCCATCCCTTGTGGCAATGACGTAAAGCAGCCAGGTGTTCAAAAGCCCGCCGAAAAACGCCATCAGCGGCAGAAAATGCGGGCCGAAAAATACGGCGACCGTTGCAAGCGCACCTTCCCCAAGAGAAATGGCCGCAACCGCAAAAAGTGCTGCACCCGAGGTGACACCGACAATGCCGGGATCGGCCAGCGGATTGCGGAAAAGACCCTGCATCATGGCGCCCGAGACGCCAAGCCCGGCACCGATCAACATGCCGAGCGCCGTGCGCGGCAGTCGCACCGCCTCGAGAATGACTTTATCACGCGCATCGAGTTGATCCGCGCTGCCAGTCAGATAGGCCCAGAGTTCGGAAATGCCCACACCCGTGGGCCCGCTGACGAGCGACACGCCACAGGCAAACACCAGGATGCCAACGAGCACGGCAAGGGTAACGACCCCCTGACGGGATCTGTCACCGGCAACCCTGCCCTCCGTGGAACTCAAGGCAGCAAGGCTCACGGCTTCACCACATCAGGGTAGAGCTTGTGCGCCAGTTCACGACCGGCGGCGGGCGTGCGCGGGCCAAAACCGATGAGGTAAAGCCCGTCCATGCTGATCAGCGCCTTCTCCGCAGCAGCCGGCGTGGACTGGAACGCGGGCAGCGCGAAAATCTCATCCGCCTTGCCGGCATGGTCGCCGCGCGCCATGGTCAGCACCACATCGGGCGCGGAGGCGATGACCGCCTCATCCGTCAACGGCTTGTACCCGCTGATTTCCTGCGCGGCATTGATGCCGCCGGCCATTTCGATGATCGCCGCCGCTTCGGTGCCCTTGCCCGCCGCCATGATGCGACCGCCGGCGCTGGAGAGCACGAAGAGCACACGCTTCCTGTTCTTATCCGGCACGGCTGAGACGTCCTTGGCGAGCACATCAAGCCCGGCTTTGGTTTCCGCGGCCAACGCCTTTGCCTTGTCGGCAAGACCAACTGCCGCACCGACATCCTCGATCTTCCTGGGGATGGCGTCGCCGCTCGGCGGAGTATCGACGGTGACGAAAGGCACCGCACTGGCCTTGAGGATGGCAACGACATCCGCCGGGCCGGACCCGTCTTCAGACAGGATGAGATCGGGCTTCTGCGACAGAATGCCCTCCGACGAGAGCGCCCGCATATAGCCGATATCGGGCTTGGACAGCACGTCCGCCGGATAGCTGCTGGTGCTGTCACGCGCAACGATGCGGTCGCTCGCGCCAAGCGCATAAAGGATTTCCGTTACCGTACCGCCGACTGCAACGATGCGTTTCGCCTCCGGATTGCCCTTGTCCGAAGCTCTAGCTCCGGGCGCGGCAACGGCGATGACGGCGGGCACGAGGGCGGCGAAAACGAACGAGCGAAGGCTTAAATTCAACATGACGCTATCCTGAAACACAAGCTGGCACGGGCGGATACGGGATTGCCCATCTTATTTAACTTGAGTTATTTGCACATGTTTATAGAAGGCGCAATCGATAAGTGGAGTAAAATTGTTCGCTTTATCGTCAGCCTCTTTCCATCCACTCTTCGGCTGGATATCCTGACTGCAACTGTAAACTTAAAGGGAGACTTCCATGTTTATCGCAATGAACCGTTTTCGCGTCGTACCGGGCTATGAGGATACCTTCGAATCCATCTGGCGCGAGCGTAAATCGCACCTGAGCGAGCTGCCGGGCTATATCGAATTTCACATGCTCAAAGGCCCGAAGGCGGATGACCACACGCTCTATGCCTCGCACACCGTCTGGGCCACCAAGGACGATTTCCTGAGCTGGACCAAATCCGAACAGTTCCGTGCCGCCCATGCCAAGGCCGGTGAGAACCGTGGCAAGGTCGAATATCTTTCCGGCCCGCACTTCGAAGGTTTTGACGTCATCATCCACGAAGACAAGAATGGCGAACGCCGTTCGATTGCCGCCTGAGGCTCGCCGATGAGCATTGCAGCCCAAAAGACCGATGACCGGCAGGCCCGCGCTGCCGCAGCACTTGCCGAAAAGCCTGACGGCATCGTGGAAGCCATTGCCGCCAAGGCAGAGGTGACATCAGCCGAAGTTCTGGCGATCCTGCCGCAAGGTGCGGCCGTTTCGGCTGGTTCCGATCAGTTCGACGCGATCTGGAACGAGATGCGCGGCTGGGGCGAAGTCCTGATGATCGTCCAGACCGGCGATATCGTGCTGGAAGTGCCGGGCGACCTGCCAGAGGGCAGCGAAAGCCACGGCTGGTTCAACATCCACGGTGACAGCCCCATCGGCGGCCACATCAAGAAGGACAATTGCACTGGCATCACCTTCGTCGATCGCGGCTTTCACGGCCGACGCTCCTGTTCCGTCTGGTTCATGAATGCCGCCGGCGGCGCCATGTTCAAGATTTTCGTCCGTCGCGACGAAAACAAGGAACTGCGTGGCGATCAGCTGGCCAAGTTCGAAGCGCTGCGGGACAGTTTCCGTGCCTAAGTGAATGGGAGGCTGCTGGTGGTGGCCTCCCTCCTTTCTCATCAATCCGCGATGGCTCAGCCCCACTCGTGAGGAGACATTCACCGGTTCATCGCCCGTTCAGTGCCGTTTTTTATCATCCGCTGAAATTCGATCAGCAGCACGGAGCAAGCACCATGAACGACCGCCAGCCACTTCTTTCGCGCCGGAATTTCGCAGGGCTCCTCGCGCTTGCACCGCTTTTTGCAGCGGGCGGTGCGGCTGCCGCACCCGCAAGCCTGCGCGGCAGCGTTTCCTATCGCGAGCGGATCGCCCTGCCGCCGGGCGCGACTGTTATAGTGCGCCTCATCGATGTCTCGCTGGCGGACGCGCCTTCGCAGACGATCGCCGAAACCACCATACGCCCGCGTGGGCAGGTGCCGGTACCCTTCGTTTTGCGTTATGACGACCGCGACATCCGTGGCCGCCGCTCCTATGCGCTCAGCGCCGAAATCCGCGAGGGCGACCGGCTGCTCTTCACCACCACGCGCCGTTACTCGGTTCTGGCCGGTGGGCGTGACGACACCGATCTCGTTCTGGAACGGGTGGCGGCGGCTCCAGGCAGGCCGGAGCCGCAGGCTGGCATTGAGGGGCGCTGGCTGGCGCAGGAAATCCGTGGCGAAAGGGTTCGCGGCCGCCGCGAGGCAACGCTGGAAATTTCCCGCGAGGGCCGCGTTTCCGGCAATGCCGGCTGCAACGGCATCGGCGGCGAGGTGAAGATAAGCCGCAACCGCGTCGATTTCGGCCGGATGATTTCCACCCAGATGGCCTGCGCTCCTGACATCATGCGCCAGGAAAGGCAGTTCATCGAAGCGCTTGAAGGCGCCCGCTCCTTCCGGCTCGAACCGCGCCGCGGCTCGCTGGAGCTGATCGACGGCCGCGGCCGCCCGGCCATGCGCCTGCGCCGCGCCTGAGAGCGGTAACGGCAGGCGGCAACGCCTGCCGCCGCCGTGCTGGCCGTGGAACATTCCATGTCGCTTCCGGCACGGCGCGGCCCCTTTTCCCGTCTTATGACTTTGCTGCACTCGTCTTGGCGCTTTGCTCCGCCACAGAGCTGCGCTATGGAACGCGCCAACTGCGCCGGTTCAAAGTCTTTGAGGGAAAACGAATGACAACCTATGTTCTGACAGTAGCCTGCAAATCGACCCGCGGCATCGTCGCCGCGATTTCCGGTTATCTGGCGGAAAAGGGCTGCAACATCGTCGACAGTTCGCAGTTTGACGACCTCGAGACCGGCAAGTTCTTCATGCGCGTTTCCTTCATTTCCGAAGAGGGCGCGACGATGCAGGCCATCACCGAGGGCTTTCAGCCGGTGGCGGAAAAATTCGGCATGGAAGCCCGCATCTATAGCGACGGCCAGCGCATGAAAACACTTCTGATGGTGTCGCGCTTCGGCCATTGCCTCAACGATCTGCTCTACCGCTGGAAGATCGGCGCGCTGCCGATCGATATCGTCGGCGTCGTCTCCAACCATTTCGAATATCAGAAAGTGGTGGTCAACCACGATATTCCCTTCCACCACATCAAGGTAACGAAGGAAAACAAGCCGCAGGCCGAAGCGCAGCTGATGGACCTGATCGAGACCAGCGGCACCGAACTGGTGGTGCTGGCGCGTTACATGCAGGTGCTGTCCGATAACATGTGCCGCAAGATGTCGGGCCGTATCATCAACATCCACCACTCCTTCCTGCCATCCTTCAAGGGCGCCAACCCCTACAAGCAGGCCTATGACCGCGGCGTAAAGCTGATCGGCGCGACAGCCCATTACGTCACCGCCGATCTGGACGAAGGCCCGATCATCGAGCAGGACACGGTGCGCGTCACCCATGCCCAATCTGCCGAAGACTACGTCTCTCTTGGCCGTGATGTGGAAAGCCAGGTGCTGGCACGCGCCATCCATGCCCACATCCACCACCGCACCTTCATCAACGGCAACCGCACCGTAGTCTTCCCGCCAAGCCCGGGCAGCTACGCTTCGGAACGGATGGGCTAATACGCCACGAAAACAACGTGGAATTATTTTTACCGACCGGCAACCGAGCATCCCATGTGACCGTTTCTTCACTGTAGCCCAACAGCGAGGTCTCTCACATGAAAAAACTCGTCATTGCCGGCGCCGCGTTTCTCATCGCGGCGGGGTCCAGCTTCGCCCAGCAGCCGCCACCACCGCCGGGACAAGCGGACGCTGGTTCAAGGGCGGATGCGCCGCCGCCACCTCCTCCGCCCGGCCCTGGTGGTCCGAGGGAAGCAGGCTGGCGGGACGGCCCGCATGGCAAGAGAATGCCACCCCCGCCCTCCAAGGCAGCGCATTTCAGGATTGAAGACGGCGAGCGCAAAATCGACGTCAAATGTGCCGATGACGAGCCAATGAAGGCCTGCGCTGACATCATGATGCAGATTATCGATAAGATGAACGAATAGGACCGCGAGTCTAATCCAAGGGGACGGCGCAGCAGTGCCGCCTCAGGAAAACTCCACCCGGGCCCTTAAGCCCCGCCCGCCCGCGCCGTCCTCCAGCGTCAGTCGCCCGCCGAACAGCCCGGCGATCTCCTCGATGATCGCAAGGCCGAGGCCGGCGCCGGGGGCGGCGTTGGCTTCGCCGCGGGCGAAGCGCTGGCGCACCATGGCGCGTTTTTCCGTGGGTATGCCGGGGCCGTTATCTTCCACTTCCAGCCAGACGGCGCCCGCTTGCCTGCCGACGCGCACGGTGACTTCCGCACCACGCCCCGCGTAGTTGATGGCATTGGAAACGAGATTGCCGATCAGTTCACCGATAAGGAGCGGCTCGGCGAGAATTGTCGCTTCGCCCTCGCCTTCGAAACCGAGATCGATGCCGGCGTCGGCCGCGCGTGGCACGAAATCTGCCGTCACGTTTTGCGCCACCGCCACGAGGTCGATCTCGGAAAAATCATGTTTTTCGCTCGAACCGGCAGCATCGATATTGGCCATGCGTAGCAACTGGGCGAGGATGTGTTCGGCATGGGCCACCGAAGCGCCGCCCTTGCGGGCCGCCGCCTGCGCGTCTTCGAGACTTGCGGCGCGGGCGGAAAGCGCAAGCTGGGTGCTGATGATGGCAAGCGGCGTGCGCAATTGATGGCTGGCATTACCGGTGAAATGCCTGAGCGCATCGAGCGCCGATTGCAGCCGCACCATGAAGGAATTGACCGTTTCCACCAGATTTTCCACCTCCACCGGCACGGATTGCCGGATTGGATGCAGGTCGTTGGGGCTGCGCTCGGCAATCGCTTCGCTGAGCCGGTAAAGCGGCCGGAGCGAAATCGTCACGGCGATCCAGACGATGATCGCCGCGCCCACGATCATGAACAGCAGGCGCAAGGCCGAGCGCAGGATGATGGCCTGCGCAAGCTGGCTGCGGGCGATCGTCGTTTCAGCCACCGTCACGGAAAAGGGCACGGAATTGATGCCGGTGGAAGCAAAACGGCGGATCGCAGCGATGCGGATCGGCTCGTCACGAAACACGGCATCGCGATAGGCAGGCGTTTCTCCGGCCGGATTCTCCACCGTCGGCAGATTCTGGTAACCGGTGAGAAATTGCCCGTTTGGCCCGTCGACACGATAAAACACCCGGTCCTGCGCCGCCGATGTCAGCATTTCCAGCGCAACATAGGGAATATCGACCTCCAGCGAGCCGTCTTCGGCCACCACCACCCGCTCGGCAATCGCAAGCGCAGAACCTGACAGCACCCGGTCGGAGACGACATTGGCCGTATTGACCGCCTCGCGCCAGGTATCAGTGAGCGCAACGCAGCCGATGATGGCGGTGGAGATGAGAAGCCAGCCTAAAAGACGCCGCCTGAGCGAATAGGCGGCCTGTCTCATTCAGCCATCTCCGGCAGCTTTTCCAGATAATAGCCGATGCCACGCGCCGTCTTCACCGTCAGCCCGTGGGGGGCAAGCCGCTTGCGGAGCCGGCTGACATATTGCTCGATGGCGTTGCCTGATATCTCGTCGTCGAAACCGGTCAGCGATTGCACGATCGCCTCCTTGGCAACCACCTTGCCCGCCCGCATGAACAGCACCTCGAGCAGCGCCACTTCACGCGCCGGAATATCGAGCGGGCGCCCATCGGCTGAAAAGGTGCGGGATGTGAGGTCGAACAGGACTTTGCCGAAGCTGAGCGTAGACGAGCGCAGTCCGGCATTGCGGCGCAGCAGCACCCGCACCCTCGCCTCAAATTCGGTGATGTCGAAGGGCTTGATCATGTAGTCGTCGGCGCCGAGATCGAGCCCCTTGACCTTCTCCTCCGGCGTGCCACGCGCCGTCAGGATCAGCACCGCCGCCTTGTCCTGGCGCGAGCGCATGGAGCGCAGCACCTCGATGCCGTCCATTTCCGGCAGGTTGAGGTCGAGAATGACGAGATCGAAATTTTCCGCCGCAATCGCCGCGTCGGCGGAAGCGCCGTCTGAAACGACATCCACCGCATAACCGCTGCCGCGCAGAAGCGCACACAGCCCTTCCGACAGCACCTGATTGTCCTCGACCAGCAAAAGACGCAATTCTTCCTCCCGCAACATTGCCGAGCTTATCCAAGCCCTTGGCGCTTGTGAATGGCAAGCGCGTGCGGCATGATCTTTTCCATGCGTATCGCCGTTTTTCTCTGTCTCTGTCTTTGCATGGCCTCACCGGCGCTTGCACAAGTCGCCGTTTTCCCTGCACCATCAGGCAAGGCGGATGCGGAAACGCTGGTGGTTTATTCCTCGCTGGACGAACCGCTGGCCACGCCGATGATCGAGGGTTTCCAGAAGGCCAACCCCGATATCGCCGTCCATTACGAGGACATGCTGACCGGCGAAATCTATGATCGCATCGTGAAAGAAACCGATGCGGGCAAAAAGACCGCCGATTTCGCCTTTTCATCCGCCATGGATTTGCAGGTGAAGTTGAGCAATGACGGTTACGCCCAGCGCTCCGACCTTGCCATGAGCGCGCGCTGGCCCACCTGGGCCAACTGGCGCAACACCGCCTATGCGCTGACCTTCGAGCCGGCGGTGTTCGTGTATCACAAGCCGAGCTTCACCACCGAAAAGCCGCCCGCCACCCGTGCCGAATTCGTCGATTATCTTGAGCGCCACGCCAAGGAAGTGCATGGCCGCATCGCTACCTACGACATTGAGCGCTCCGGCGTCGGCTTCCTGTTCATGTCGCGCGATCAGGAGCAGTTCGGCGATATATGGAGCGTCATCAAGGCCATGGGCGCGGCCGGCGTGAAGGTCTATTCCACGTCATCCGCCATTCTGGAGCGTGTCTCCGACGGGCGCTTCGTGCTGGGCTACAATATTCTCGGTTCCTACGCGGCCGACTGGGCCTCGCGCCATCCCGATGTCGGCATCGTTCTGCCCAAGGACTATACCGTGGTCATGTCGCGCATCGGGCTGGTGCCGGAAGCCGCCGCCAACCCGGCGCTCGGCCGCCGCTATCTCGAATTCTTCATGTCCAAGGAGGGCCAGACGATCATGGCCCGGCAATTGCAGATCCCCGCCGTCAGCCCTGACGTGGCGGGCGAAAACACCGCCAACACCATGCAGGCGATCCACGGCGCACAATTGCGCCCCGTGCCCGTCAGCCCGGGCCTGATGGTCTATCTGGATCAGGTCAAGCGCAGCCGCCTGATCGAGCGTTGGAACGAGGCGCTACGCTCGCAATAGTAGACGGCAAGCACAAATTAATAGAGAGTAAATGCGCAAGGACTTGCGGTGCGTCAGTTAGATGACAGCTTTTTATGATGCTCTGCAATCCTTCTTCATTCCGTGGAGGCGGAAGAAGATGCGGGAGGAAATCTTGAGGACCGTAGAGCTCCGCGCTGCCCTGGCAGCGTCAGTATAAGCACGGCCTGAAACTCCCTTCCGCATAAACGAAAAACGACGCCCAAAAAGGGCATCCTGAGGAGGGTTTTCTAAGTGAAACATTTTCTTATCGGCACATTTCTGGCAGGCGTGATCGCGCTTCCGGCGGTCGCAGCGGACTACACCATCATCGCGCCGGCCAATCCCGGCGGCGGCTGGGACCAGACCGCGCGTTCCCTGCAGACCGTGCTGCAGGAAGAAGGCATTTCCAAGAGCGTTCAGGTGCAGAACGTGCCAGGTGCCGGCGGCACCATCGGTCTTGCACAGTTCGCCAGCCAGCAGAAGGGCAACCCGAACGCCCTCATCGTCGGCGGTTACGTGATGGTCGGCGCGATCCTCACCAACAAGGCGCCCGTCACCCTCAAGGAAGTGACGCCAATCGCCCGCCTGACCGGTGAATATGAAGCAATCGTCGTTCCGGCATCTTCGCCGCTGAAAACCATCGGCGACCTCGTCGACCAGCTCAAAAAAGATCCGGGCAGCGTGTCCTGGGGCGGCGGCTCGGCCGGCGGCACCGATCATATCGCTGTTGGCCTGATCGCCAAGGCGGCCGGCGTCGATCCGACCAAGATCAACTACATCGCCTATTCCGGCGGCGGCGAAGCGCTTGCCTCGATCCTCGGCTCGCAGGTAACAGCCGGCATTTCGAGCTACGGCGAATTCGAAAGCCAGGTCAAGGCGGGCACGCTGCGCCTGCTGGCCGTTTCCAGCGAAGAGAAGCTGGAAGGCGTTGACGCACCGACGCTCAAGGAAAGCGCCCTCGACGTCGTCGTGCAGAACTGGCGCATGGTCGCTGCTCCTCCCGGCCTGACACCGGAACAGGAAAAGGCAGTCAGCGCCGATATCGAGAAGCTGGCGAAATCCGCAAAGTGGCAGGAAACGCTGAAGACCAAGAGCTGGATGGATACCTATCTTTCCGGTGACGAGTTCAAGGCGCAGCTTGCCAAGGACACCGACGCCACCGCCGCCATCCTCAAAGAAATCGGACTGGTAAAATGAGCCAGGGTTCCAACCCTTCACAACATCAAGAGCGCCGCCCTGACTGGGCGGCGCTGGCGATCGCCGTAGCCCTCGTCCTCATCGCCTGCGTGATCTTCTGGGACAGTGCGCGTCTCGCCAGCGTCACCGGCTACTCGCCGGTCGGTCCGGCAACGGTCCCCTACGCCATCGCCTTCTGTCTTGTCGGCCTTGCGCTCTGGACAGCCATCGAAGCCTGGCGCGGTGATTTTCCTGAACGGGACAAACAGGAAGTCGCCCCGGTCATATGGGTCGTCGCCGGCCTTGCCGCGCAGATGCTGTTGCTGAACGTCGCCGGTTTCTCCATCGCTACCGGTCTCCTGTTTGCGTTTACGGCGCGCGCCTTCGGCAAACGCAAGCTCTGGTATTCGATCCCCATCGGCATCGCTCTGAGCTTCGTCATCTGGATCATCTTTGCGCGGCTGCTGCAACTTTCTCTGCCTGCCGGGCCTCTGGAACGGCTGTTGTTCTAACAGCCATTCCGGCCAAAATTCGAGATCACAGGAAACCGCCGGCGCGCGATGACGCAAACGCCAGCCGTTCCGCCCGCCCATCTGCTCGACTTGGGGGACATCTGTCCATGAGTACGTTTGAATTCCTGCTGCACGGTCTTGAGGTTGCTGCCCAACCCATGAACCTGCTCTATGCGCTGATCGGCGTGACACTCGGCACTGCCGTCGGCGTTCTGCCCGGCATCGGGCCGGCGCTGACGGTCGCTCTGCTTCTGCCCGTTACATACCGGCTTGATCCCGCCGGTTCGCTCATCATGTTCGCCGGCATCTATTATGGCGGCATGTATGGCGGATCGACCACCTCGATCCTGCTCAACACGCCGGGCGAAAGCGCATCGATCGTGACTGCGCTCGAAGGCAACAAGATGGCCCGTGCGGGCCGCGGCGGCCCGGCACTTGCCACCGCCGCCATCGGCTCCTTCGTCGCTGGTCTCATCGCCACCGTCGCTCTCGCCTTTGTTGCACCCTATATCGTCAAGCTGGCGCTGGTTTTCGGCCCGCGCGAGTATTTCGCGCTGATGGTGCTCGCTTTTGTCACCGTCTCCTCGGCTTTCGGAGACTCGGCACTGCGCGGCCTTACCTCGCTGTTCATCGGCTTCGCGCTCGCCATCGTCGGTATCGACCAGTTGACCGGCCAGACCCGCATGAGCTTCGGCATTCCCGACCTTCTCGACGGCGTGGAAGTGACGACGCTTGCGGTGGCCATGTTCGCCATCGGCGAGACGCTGTTCATCGTTGCGCAGGGCCAGAGTGGCGACGAGAAGGTCGAAGCCGTCAAGGGTTCGGTCTGGATGAGTGCACAGGACTGGGCGCGTTCCTGGAAACCCTGGTTGCGCGGCACATTGATCGGCTTCCCGATTGGCGCCATGCCTGCCGGTGGTGCTGAAATCGGCACCTTCCTTTCCTATGCCACCGAAAAGCGGCTCAGCAAACATCCGGAAGAATTCGGCCATGGCGCCATCGAAGGGGTTGCCGGTCCGGAAGCCGCCAACAATGCCTCCGCTGCCGGTACGCTCGTGCCCCTCCTGACGCTCGGCCTGCCGACGACGGCAACCGCTGCCATCATGCTTGCCGGTTTCCAGCAGTTCGGTCTTCAGCCCGGCCCGCTGCTGTTTGCCACCAATCCGCAGCTGGTCTGGGGTCTTATCGCCAGCCTGTTCATTGCCAACCTGATGCTGCTGGTGCTCAATCTGCCGCTCATCGGCCTGTGGGTGAAGCTGCTGACCATCCCGAAACCCTGGCTCTATGCCGGCATCCTGCTGTTTGCGACGCTCGGTACCATCGGCGCCAACCCGTCCGTGTTCGAACTCGGCATGCTGCTCGCCTTCGGTATCCTTGGTTACATCATGCGCATCTTCGGTTATCCGATCGCGCCTGCCGTGGTCGGCCTCATCCTCGGGCCGCTTGCCGAACAGCAGCTTCGCCGTGCACTCGCCATCGGCCAGGGCGACCCGACCGTGCTGCTCACCTCACCGATTGCCGTCGGCCTGTTCCTTGTCGCAGCCGCCGCCTTCATCGTCCCGCTCATCATGCGCATCCGCGGCCGCGGCGAGGTGCTGACGCAGCTTGCCGCCAACGAGGACTGATAACAAACAGCCTCCCAAGGCAACTGGCCCCGTCTCCTTCCGGATGCGGGGCCCTTTTTATTCACGGCAACGGGATGTGTGGCGCAGGCACGGCCGTGATAGTATTCCTGTCCAACGCAGGAGAAAAACATGCGCAAGATCGCGATCATGCTGGTTCTGGGCCTTGCCGGCTGTGCCACCGCGGCACCCGACGTGCAACCCATTCCGGGCAGCATCACCTATGGCGGACAACCCCATACCAAATTGACCAAGTCACCCATCGGCAGCACGCTCAGCCACGAATTCGTCATGGGCGATGGCCGGCTGGCGATTGAAACCTACCGCATCCAGCCTGACCGGTCGCTGAAACTGGAAAGACGCGAGATCGTCGGCGACTGGCCGCCGAATTGAAAGAAGATACGGCCCCTGATGTGGCTCCGGGGTTTGCTTCCGGTGCCACACACATTTCCCGCTCACGGCAATTCAGAATTATTCTAAAACATATTTTTGATTTCCGCATACCTTGCCAATAAAGCTGACAGCGAACATCAAGTTACGCCTGCGGGATCCGCTTCCGCAGGGTCAAGAACCATATTGCAAGGGACATATCCGTGGCCATCAACTTCACCTTCCCCGTTCGGCTGCTGGCAGCAGCGGCCTTCAGCCTTGGCGCAATGACCGCAGGCGCTGAGGAAATGACGATCAAGCACGCGCAGGGCGAGACCGTTCTCAAAGCCGCGCCGAAAAAGGTTCTGGTTCTGGATATCCCCTCGCTCGACAATCTCGATGCGATGGGCGTCGAGCCAGCTGGTGTCCTTGGTTCCAACCTGCCGACCTATCTCCAGAAATATGCCGATGGCAAATATCTGAAGGTCGGCACGCTGTTCGAACCCGATTACGAGGCGATCAATGCGGCAGAAGCCGATCTCGTCATCGTCGGCGGCCGTTCGCGTGCGAAATATCCCGATGTTGCGAAGATCACGCCCGCCATCGACATGTCGATCGATTCCAAGGAATTCATCGCGAGCGTCAAAGCCAATATCACCAAGCTCGGCGATATCTTCGGCAAGCAGGAAGAAGCAAAGAAGCTCGACGCCTCCATCGACGAGAAGGTCGCAAAGCTGAAGGCCATCGCGCCGAATTCCGGCACGGCGATGATCCTCGTCACCAATGCCGGCAAGGTCGGTGTTTACGGCCCAAGCTCGCGCACCGGCTGGCTGCACACGGAAATCGGCTTCAAGCCGGTCGCTCCTGATATCGATGACCGCTTCGACCGGGGCGATGTCGTGTCCTTCGAATATCTGGCCGAGGTCAATCCCGAATGGCTGTTCGTGATCGACCGCGATGCCGGCATCGGCCGCGCAACGGACCCAGGCAAGGCCGCCGCCCAGGTGCTGGACAACGAACTGATCCACCAGACCAACGCCTGGAAGAAAAAGCAGATCGTCTATCTCGACCCGCAGGCGGCCTATATCGTCAGCAGCGGTTATACGGCGCTCACCACCTTGCTTGATCAGGTCTACGAGGCCGTGTCCGAGAAGAAGTCGTAAAAACTGCCTTCGCGACGTCATCCCCGGGCTTCTCCCGAGGATGACGAAGGAGAGGTTCAGTCCTCCGGGCAATCTGCGAGGTCGAAGCGAGCCATCACCATTTTCGAAAAACCACTGACGTGAAATCCCTGTCCCTCATCCTCGCCCTCCTTCTGGCGCTGACACTCGCCATCGTCAGCCTGTTCGTCGGCGTGAGCAACGTCTCGCTGGCGACGCTTTTTGCGCCGGATACGAGCGCGGATGCACTGCGGGTGCTCCTCGTCAGCCGCATTCCGCGCACGCTGGCGCTCATACTAGCCGGAAGCTCGATGGCGATTGCCGGTCTCATCATGCAGATGCTGGTGCGCAACCGCTTCGTGGAGCCTTCGACGGCTGGCACCACCGAATCCGCCGGCCTTGGCCTGCTCACCGTCACCCTGCTTGCCCCGGAAACGCCGATCTTCGGCAAGATGCTGGTGGCCGCCGCTTTCGCGCTGGCGGGAACCGGACTTTTCCTGCGTATTCTACGGCAGGTGCCGCTGCGCGATGTGCTGCTGGTGCCGCTGATCGGCATCATGCTGGGCGGCGTCATTTCTGCCGTCACCACTTTCTTCGCCTATCGTTTCGATCTGCTGCAATCGCTCGGCGCGTGGATGACCGGGGATTTTTCCGGCGTGCTGCGTGGCCGCTATGAATTGCTGTGGATCGGCTTCGTTTTCGCCATCGCTGCCTATCTCGCCGCCGACCGTTTCACGGTGGCAGGCATGGGGCGCGACTTCACCACCAATCTCGGACTGAACTATCGCCGGGTGATGGCGCTCGGCCTCACCATCGTCTCGCTGGTCAGTGCCGTCGTCGTCGTCACGGTGGGTATGATCCCCTTTCTCGGCCTGATCGTGCCGAATGTGGTCAGCCTGATGATCGGCGACAATATGCGCCGTTCCGTGCCCTGGGTGGCGACGCTTGGCGCGGTCTTCGTTCTTGCCTGCGACATCATCGGCAGAACGGTGCGCGCGCCCTATGAGATACCGATCGGAACCGTGGTCGGCGTCATCGGCAGCGCGTTGTTCCTCTATCTCCTGCTCCGGAAACGCCACCATGCATGAGAGACATCCCGACCGGCGCGCGAAACTCGTACTGCTGATGCTTCTCGCACTGGCGCTCATCTCCATGGCTGCCTTCATGACGCTCGGTGCAAAGGGCAGTTGGAGCTTCATCCTGCCGTTTCGCGGCATCAAGCTTCTGTCGCTGCTGTTGGTGGCCTATGCCATCGCCGTTTCGACGGTATTGTTCCAGACGGTCACCAACAACCGCATTCTCACCCCTTCGGTGATGGGTTTCGATTCGCTCTATGTGCTGGTGCAGACGGCGCTGATCTTCGTGTTTGGCTCGGCAACCGTGGTGATGATCGATCCGCAGCTGAAGTTTCTTGCCGAAACCGCGCTGCTCGTCACCTTCTCCGCCCTGCTCTACCGCTGGCTTTTCGTCGGCGCGGAACGCAGCCTGCATCTTCTGGTGCTGGTCGGCATCGTCTTCGGCGTGTTCTTTCGCAGCCTCTCGGGCTTCATGCAGCGCGTGCTGGACCCGAATGAATATGCGGTGCTGCAGGATGTGCTGTTCGCCAGCTTCAATTCCATCGATCCCACCCTTCTTGCGGTATCAGCCATCATCGTCGGCGTGGTGACGATTATCGGGTTGCGGCTCCTGCACACGCTCGACGTCCTTTCGCTCGGCCGCGCAACGGCCATCAGCCTTGGCGTGGACTACAAGCGAACGGTGACGATCATCCTCGTGCTGGTCTCCGTTCTCGTTGCCGTTTCCACCGCACTCGTCGGCCCCGTCATGTTCTTCGGGCTGCTGGTTGCGGCGCTGGCCCATTATCTCACAGGCAACGGCAAACATGCCTATGTGCTGCCGGCTGCAATCCTCATCGCCATCATCTGCCTGGTCGGCGGTCAGGTGGTGCTGGAGCGGATCTTCGCCTTCAACACGGCGCTTTCCATCATCATCGAATTTCTGGGCGGCATCGTCTTTATCGGTCTTATTCTCAAGCGGGGTGCGCGATGATCATCGCCAGTCAGATCAGCAAATCCTATGGCGAAACGGTTGTTGTCGATGGCGTCTCCGTCGCCATTCCGGCAGGCGGCGTCACCTCCATCATCGGGCCGAACGGGGCGGGAAAATCCACGCTGCTCTCCATCGTGGCACGGCTGATGTCCATGGATGCGGGAACCGTGACGGTGGACGGGCTGGATGTGACCAAGACCCCTTCCGACACGCTGGCAAAACGGCTCTCGATCCTCAGGCAAGACAACCACATCTCGTCACGCCTGACGGTGCGCGATCTCGTCGGTTTTGGACGTTATCCCTATTCCAAGGGCCGTCCCACCATCGAGGACAAGGTCCATATCGACCGGGCGCTGGAATATCTCCATCTCGAAAACCTTTCCGGCCGCTTTCTCGACGAGCTTTCCGGCGGCCAGCGTCAGCGCGCCTTCGTGGCAATGGTTCTGTGTCAGGACACGGACTATGTGCTCCTGGACGAGCCGCTCAACAATCTCGACATGAAACACGCCTCAAGCATGATGAAGATCATGCGCCGCGCCGCCGACGAGCTGAAGAAGACCGTGGTTCTGGTGCTGCACGACATCAACTTCGCCTCCTGGTACTCCGACACCATCATCGCCATGCGTGATGGCCGAATCTGCCGCCAGGGACCGGCGGAACAGATTATCCGTCCGGAGGTTCTGCGGGAAATCTACGACATGACCATCAGTGTCAACGACATAGACGGTCGACGCATCTGTCTGTTTTATGAGTGAGATACGACGATTGCAGAGGTTTTTTGCCATTGCCGCCCGAGCGACGGAACAGGGCAACCGGCCAGGGCGTTAATCGGCGGAGATTTTGCCAAACGGCATTCCGTCCGCAACGTCAGGAGACATCGATGAAGACGCACAAGACGAAGAACGACCTGCCTTCCAACGCCAAATCAACGGTGATGGGTATTCTGAACGAATCGCTCGCTTCGGTGATCGACCTTGCACTGGTGACCAAGCAGGCGCACTGGAACCTGAAAGGCCCTCAATTCATCGCCGTGCACGAACTTCTCGACACCTTCCGCGCCCAGCTCGACAATCACGGCGATACCATTGCCGAACGTGTGGTGCAGCTTGGTGGCACGGCGCTCGGTAGCCTGCAATCCGTCTCTTCGACGACCAAGCTCAAGGCCTATCCGACCGATATCTACAAGATCCACGATCATTTGGACGAACTGATCGCCCGTTATGGCGACGTGGCCAACATGATCCGCAAGGCTATCGATGATTCCGACGAGGCCGGCGACCCGACGACAGCGGATATCTTCACCGCCGCCTCGCGCGATCTCGACAAGGCGCTGTGGTTCCTCGAGGCGCACGTTCAGGAAAAGAGCTGAGCCGTAACGCGGCTACCGACACCACACACACGAAAGCGCCCGAGATGCCCGGGCGCTTTTTTAATGAAATGGCGCAATCAGTGCCGACGTAAAACCGCAAGACCGATGTCGCGCAACATCTCATGATCGAGAATGCCGCGCTGGGCGCTACGGATCAAAACCGCCGCGCACTCGTTGGCGACGTGGCTACAGCGATCTTGAAGGCACTCGAAACATACGCCGTCGAAAATATTCTGCAGATCGGTGATCTGCTGGGGCGACAATTGTGCGCCGACTCTTTCAAAAGCTGCATACGACAAGGCTCATCCTCCCGATGATGACATGCCAAGTATCGTTTCTTTTTTTGTGGACATGAAATTTGTACACCCGAACGAATCACTTGTCGAATCAGATTTTAACCAAATGTAAACAGGTTATTTTTTGGCCATCCGGCCGGTTGTGTGCTTTTACAACCCAAATAAAGGCCAGCCGAAACAATACCTTCGCCCGCCAACACCCTTTTTTACGACGCATCGGGCCGGTCGTTTTGAATAAACCCACAGGCCAGACGGATTTCCACCGAAACCGCAAAAGAAACTGTTGCATTCCAAAAACGATTGAGCGATATAGCACCCGTCGCCACGCTTTGGCGGCCCGCGGTCCAGCGAACTACCCCGGACCAGCGGTTTTTGAGCGGGTGTAGCTCAGGGGTAGAGCACAACCTTGCCAAGGTTGGGGTCGAGGGTTCAAATCCCTTCGCCCGCTCCAGTTTTCCCTGGAAAACGTTGGGTTTGTCAAAGCGCTTACGGGCACCGCCCTGATTTTGCCGCCGGTCCCAGATAGCTCCTCTTCAACCGAAGCCTACCCGCATGTTCTGGGCCGATCTGACGCCCAACCATAGTCCCGTGCCCTAGACACCGAACTTATTCGCTTCAGGAAGGCGTTTGCGGACGTGCAAGACATGATAGCCGATTTGGATTCTCATTAGAATTATTTAGTATTAAATATTATTCTTATTTAATATAAGAGTACAGTATATTATTATAAGATACGCAATTACTAATAATACATAATTGTTTCTTAAATTTGTAAGTATAATCATCACCGGAAAAGCGCATGATGCCGAAATATGACCCATGAAGGGCTCGATTTTCTTGTGGGAGCCATAACGATGAGAAATATTCCCGTTGTCGGAAAGTTTTTGACGGTATTTGCGCTATTCGGCGTATGTGTAATCCTGATTGCGGCCTACTCCGCCATACAGATCAAATCGATCGATGGAAGTTATAGTGACCTTATTGCGCGTGACAGCGCAGCGGCCTTGAATTTGGCACTCGCGAACCAAGAACTGCTGAACGGGCGTGCGGCTTTGGCCGATATGATGATCGCCTTTACGGAACAGGGTAATGCCGCTGCCGAAGCTGAGGTGAAGGCCACACGCGACAAGTTCATGGTATCGATGGATGGAGCCATCGCCAATATCCCCGAAGACAACCGCCTGCGCGTACTCAAGGACGACGTGACGACGCTCTATAACGTGACGTGCAAGAACGCCTGGCACCTGGGCCGAACCGCATCAACCGTGGATGAGGCACTTGCGTCGCAAAAAGCGTTTGGCACCGAGTGCCAGCCAGTCTTTGCCAAGATCGGCGCGAAACTTACACAGATAGCCACTGATATTTCGAACCGTAGCGCCCAGCAGAGCGATGATCTGAGCGACATAAGCCAACGGACTGCACTAATTACCGTCGCGGCGGTCGTCCTCGGCTTCATCACCGTCGTCGTCATCGGATATTTCGCGATCAGCAGCTGGCTTGTCACGCCGATCCGGGGTCTTGTCGGCACGATGCAAACGCTTGCGGAGGGTAACCTGTCCGTCAAGGTCGAGGGAACGGACCGGCGCGACGAGGTCGGCACGATGGCAAAGGCCGTTGAGGTCTTCAAGGATAACGAATTGAAGGCCCGCCGGCTGGAAGCGGATGCGGCGCAGGTGCGTAACCAGTCCGAGGCAGAGCGTCAAAGAACCGCCGAAATTGATCGCAGGCGCGCCGCCGAAATGGCGGAAGCGACCAGCGGCCTTGCCGAAGGTCTGAAGCATATGGCCAATGGCGACCTGTCCTACCAGCTGAAAACGCCTTTCTCCGCAGAATTCGAAAGCCTGCGTGCGGACTTCAATATCGCCGTAAACCAGCTTAGCAAAACACTGCTGTCCGTTGCCGATGTAACGGCCACGATCGACAACGGCTCTCGCGAGTTGAGTTCGAGTGCGAGCGACCTGTCGCAACGCACGGAAACCCAAGCCGCATCGCTGGAAGAAACAGCCGCAGCGCTCGACCAGATAACCAGCAACGTCAGCAATTCGACCAAACGGACTGAGGAGGCCCGGATCGTGGCGGTCGAGGCCAACAGATCCGCCCAGACATCCGGTCAAGTCGTGGCAACTGCGGTCGATGCCATGAAGCGCATAGAAAGCTCTTCAAGCCAGATTTCCAACATCATAGGCGTCATCGACGAGATTGCCTTCCAGACCAATCTTCTGGCACTCAACGCCGGCGTCGAGGCGGCCCGTGCGGGCGAGGCAGGCAAGGGCTTTGCGGTTGTGGCACAGGAAGTGCGTGAACTGGCCCAGCGCTCGGCGCAAGCGGCCAAGGAAATCAAGGAGCTTATCCGCAACTCCGCCGACGAAGTGCAGAACGGCGTGAAACTCGTGACCGCAACCGGCGACGCCCTGAAGATCATTGAAAGTCACGTCATCGCCATCAATACACAACTCGACGCCATCGCGACATCCGCAAGGGAACAGTCGGTCGGGTTGGCCGAGGTCAACAGCGCGGTGAACCAGATGGACCAGGTCACGCAGCACAATGCCGCGATGGTCGAAAGGGCTACGGCCTCCAGCGCATCGCTTGCCGGTGATGCCGAAAAACTCCGCCAGATCGTCGGCCAGTTCAAGCTGGATGGCGCAATGGCCAGCACCAGCACGGCTAGAACCGCATATATGCCTTCAGCGCCGGTGCGCGTTGCGGACAACGCACAGCCGAGACCATCCCCGGCGCGTCGCATGATCGGCCAGGTGGCCGCAGCGCTCGGCGTATCCACGGCCTCGAAAGATCAGACATGGGGCGAATTCTGATCCACTTTCTCAGAAGACACCCGGATAGCTTATCCGGGTGTCTTAAGGTTATCTATATCAGTGAAAACCGCTCCCCCGTCATGCCGGGCTAGACCCGGGTGACGGCACCAGGAGGAATTCCACCCATACCCGTTGGCAACGGTCAGGCAGCCGCGTCCCATACCGGCGCAAGCCCGTCCGGCGAGACGATACGGCCATCCGGTCGAGCAAGAGCACGGATCGCATCCGTCTCAGCGACCGACAGCGTGAAATCGAAGATCGCAAGGTTTTTATCAACACGGGCTTCGCTCACGGTCTTCGAAAGCGCAATCACACCCTGCTGCTGCACGAGCCAGCGCAGCACCACCTGCGCCACCGACTTGCCCCGGCTTGCGGCGATGTCCTTTAGAACCGGATCGGCAAAAACCTTGCCGTCGGCCATACCGTAATAACCCGTCACCGACATGCCGGCAGCCTTGGCCGCCGCGATCACCATATCCTGATCGATATAGGGATGGTATTCGATCTGATTGGTAACGATCGGTGCCTTTGACAAACTGACCGCCTCATCCATCAGCGCCGTATTGAAGTTGGACACGCCGATATGGCGAACCTTGCCGGCGTCGCGAACAGCGTTCAGCGCATCGATCTGCTCGGCCAGCGTTACCGCCTCGTTCGGCCAGTGCAGAAGCAGGAGATCGACATAATCGGTCTTCAGTTTTTTCAGGCTCTCATCGACGGAGGCAAGAAAGGCATCGTGCCTGTAGTTCTCCACCCAGACCTTGGTGGTCAGGAAGATATCGCTGCGTGCCACGCCGGAACCGGCAATGGCTTCGCCGACTTCGGCCTCATTACCGTAAATCTGCGCGGTATCGATATGGCGAAAGCCGGCCTTCAGGGCATGCGGAACGATCCGAAGAACATCGGGGCCGGGAATACGGAAGGTACCGAAGCCAAGCGCCGGGATCGATGCGCCGTTGGCGGTGACATCAAACATATATTTTCTCCTTTTAGGGTACGCCCGGCCAGCCCTTAGGCAGTGGCCGGGATTTATATGAAAAACTCAGGCAGTCTTCAGCGAGAGCGAGGCGCGACGGTCGAGTGCACTGCTCCAGAGGGTGAGGATGAGGGCAATGGCGACAAGGATGGCGCCGACCCATGGGGTTGCGGCAAGGCCCATCGGCGATTCCACCACCAGACCGCCAAGCCACGCACCAATCGCGATGCCGAGATTGAAGGCGGCGATATTGAGCGCCGAGGCGACATCGACAGCGCCGGGGCGGTGTTCCTTGGCCAGCTGCACCACATAAAGCTGCAGGCCGGGAACGTTGGCGAAGGACAGGAAGCCGAGCGCCACCAGCGTGATCAGGGTCAGAACCGGCGAAACGGCGGTGAAGGAAAAGACCAGAAGCACGATGGCTTGTGCCAGAAAGAGTCCGATCAACGCCTTGACCGGATTGTGGTTGGCGATTTTGCCGCCACCGATATTACCGGCGGCAATGGCGATGCCGTAGAGCACAAGGATCAGGCCGACGCTCTTTTCGGAGAAGCCTGTGACATCCTGAAGGATCGGCGCCAGAAAGGTGAAGGCGACGAAGGTGCCGCCGTAACCAAGTGCGGTCATGGCGAAAACGATGAGCAGTCGGCCAGAACCCAGCACCCGCACCTGATCGAGAAGGCTGGCGGGCGGCGCTTTCTTCAGCGTTCCCGGCAACAGGGCCGCGATACCGGCAAAGGCGATGACACCAAGACCTGCAACCGCCCAGAAGGTGGCGCGCCAGCCAAAAATCTGCCCGATATAGGTACCGATCGGCACGCCGGTGACGATGGCGACGGTCAAACCCATGAACATCATGGCAATCGCCGAGCCACGGCGGTTTTCCGGCACGAGATCGGCGGCGATGGTGGCGCCAACGGAGAAGAACACGCCATGGGCGAAGGCGGAAAGCACCCGCGCGACCAGAAGCGTCTCATAGCTTGGCGACACGGCGGCTGCGACATTACCGACAACGAACAGCGTCATCAGACCCAGCAGCAGCGGCTTTCTTTCGATCTTGCCGGTCAGCGCAGTCAGGATCGGCGCACCGAAAGTGACACCCAGCGCGTAAACGCTGACGATAAGGCCGGCAAGCGGCAGGGTAATGTGGAGATCTGCGGCGACCGTCGGCAAAAGACCGACGATGACAAACTCCGTGGTTCCGATCGCGTAAGCCGCGATCGTCAAGGCAAATATGGCCAATGGCATGACGAGTACCTCTTCGCCCGGAGCGGGATCGCGGGCGTTATGGACAGCGGGTACTGTCCGGTTGGATCAACTTTGTGATTGCAATATGGGCGAAGGGGACTTGCATGATAATCAGCAAGATTGGATAAAGGCCTTTGAATTAATTTCACAAGTGGTGCAGCGATGGACAACAGGGCCGGAGAAATGGAAGTCTTCGTCGCGGCAGCCGAGCTGGGGAGTTTTTCCGCAGCCGGGCGCAGGCTCAAGCTTTCACCCTCGGCGGTGAGCAAACTTGTCACCCGCATTGAAGACCGCCTCGGCACCCGCCTTCTCGCTCGCTCCACCCGCGTGGTGACGCTGACGCCGGAGGGGGAAATCTATCTTTCTCGGGCAAGGCGCATTCTGGCCGACATCGCCGATACGGAGCAGATCGTAGCAGGCGGCGGCAAGGTGGTGCCGCGGGGGCTATTGCGTGTCAACGCCACGCTGGGCTTCGGCGAAAGGTATCTTCTGCCGCTCGCACCGGAGTTTTTATCTCTTTATCCGGAAATCGAGCTGGATATCTCGCTGACCGACGGCGTCATCAGCCTTATCGAGGAGCGCACCGACATAGCGATACGATCCGGCGGGATGGCGGATTCGTCCCTCAAGGCAAGAAAGCTGAAAGAGGTCCGCCGGATCATCGTCGCCTCCCCTGCCTATATCGAGAAACATGGCATGCCGGAAAAGCCGCAGGATCTGGCCCAACACAATTGCATCAGCTTCAATTTCAGTCGCAGCCTCAACGAATGGCCTTTCCGTGATCCCGGCATGACGGAAGTCTACCGCCTTCCCGTGACCGGCAACGCCTCGGTCAACAGCGGCATGGCAATGCGTAGGCTGTGCCTGACGGGCCTTGGGCTGGGAAGGGTCGGAGAGTTTCATGTCGAGCCGGATATCGAGGCCGGTCTGCTCGTGCCGGTGCTGGAGGATTACAATCCGGGCGACATGGAGGTGATCCACGCCGTTTATGCCGGACATGATCACCTGGCCGCCCGCGTACGCGCCTTTATCGATTTTGTCGCGGCAAAGGTCGGGCGGTGACTAGCTGCCTCAGACGAGGCTGTGAACCATCTTCGCCAGCCAGTCCACGAAAACACGGACCTTGTTGGTGACGTGCCTCGTCTGTGGGTAGACCACATAGATCGGCATCGGTTCGCGCCGCCATTCCGGCAGAACCGGCACAAGCTCGCCACGCGCAAGCGCATCCTTGACCATGAAAACGGGCAGCTGCACCATGCCCATGCCCGCCAGCGCGGCGTTGAGATAGGTGCGGCTGTCATTCACCGACACGACATAGTTGGGCGTAATCTCGACGCTGCGAAGCCCGTTGTCGAATGAGATCGGCATGATCTGGCCAGTGGTGGCATTGAAATATCCCACGGAATGATGTCCGTTTTCGAGATCTTCCGGCTGTTGCGGCATGCCGAAACTCTCGATGTACAGGGGAGAGGCGAAGGTTTCGAATTTCAGCTCGCCGACCTTGCGCGCTATAAGGGATTGATCCCGCAACGTGCCGACCCGCAGCGCGCAATCGACATTCTCCGCGATATAATCGACCAGACGGTCGCCGACGCCGAGATCGAGCCGGATTTGCGGATAGCGCTGGTAAAATTCGCAAAGATGTGGAATAACCACGAGGTCCGCGAAGACACCGGCCATTTCCACCCGCAACCGGCCAGACGGCTGCACCTGCGCGCTGGACATGCTGCCATCAAGCTCTTCGATTTCCGACAGAATCTGCGAGGCCCGCTCATAATAGAGAGCGCCGTCCGTCGTCAGCATCACCCGCCGCGTTGTGCGGTTGAGAAGCGTGGTATGTAAATGCGCCTCCAGCGCCTGGACCATGTTGGTGACGGTGGTTTTGGGCATGTTCAGCGCGGTCGCGGCGCGGCTGAAATTGCCGGTTTCGACGACGCGAGTGAATACCCGCATGGCGGAAAGCTGATCCATGTCGCTATTATCCGTTTTTTTGGAATAGTGTTTTCATTTTGACGTACTTGATCGTTTTCTCCCGAACAATAATATGAATTTCAGATTTTGCAAATATGGTGAGCTGCTGATGGCGGCGCACGGGACCGGATCAAATGAAAGCGCACTGGGAAAATATAGAAGGCTGTGGGGGCTCGGCGTCCCAGCTTTCCGTGCGCCGATATGAAAGTGCCGGCCTGTGCACCAACCCGCCCGTGGTCCTTTATTTGCGCGGCGGCTCATTTCTTGAAAAGGGCGGCAATTGCCCGGAGCTTCCGGTGGCACGCGCGCTCGCTGAAAGCGGCGCGATCGTCGTCGAGGCCGACTATAGCAAGTCGTCCGGCAACGAGTTTCCGATGGTGATCGATTGTGCCTTCGAAGCGCTGGATCACCTGAGCCGGGACCGCAAGCATTATGGCGGCGCGAAATCGCTGCTGTTTGTGGCCGGCGAAGAGGCTGGTGGCAATGTGGCGGCTGGGCTTGCGCTGAAGGCGCGTGACCGCATGCCGGGCAAGCTTGCCGGTCAAATACTTCTGTCGCCCATGATCGACCCGATGATGACGACGGAATCCTTCCGCGATGCGGACAGGATCGGCATGCGCCAGCGCTGGGCGGATGGTTGGAGCCATTACCTTGCCAAGGCCTGCGGGTTTTTTCACCCCTATGCCGCGCCCTGCCAGTGTACGCGGCTGAACCGGGTGGCGCCGGCGCTGATCTTTACCGCCGAGGACGACCCTCTGCGCGACGAAACGGTCGGTTATGCCGACAGGCTCATCGCCTCCGGTGTCAGCGTTCGGCAGCATGTTTTCCCCGCCGGTATTGGCTGGACGGGGCTTTATCAAGGAAAGGGCGGCGGATGGGTCCCATCCGTCTGTTCGGAGTTCAAGACCTTCGTTGACCAGATAAAACACTGAAATCGCATTTTGAGCATGTCCAGTAAAAGTGCGTAGCGGTTTTACGCCCGGACCATGCGACAAAACACACAGATAGAGAAACTGACCGGCTCCTGATCCGAGCCAAGGAGAGACCCATGACGCTGACCACAAAGCGCCGGGCCCTGACGGGCGCCGGTATCGGGCTTGCTATGTCCGTTGCAGCCGCAGCACTCATTTTCGACCTGCCCACCAGCCGTGATGCGACGGCAGCTTCCACCCCGGCTGAAACGCCGGCTATCCCAGTCACCGTCGCCAAGGTGGAAAGCCGCGATGTGATGCGCTGGGAAGAATTTTCCGGCCGTCTCGAAGCCGTCGACCGCGTGCAGATCCGCTCCCGCGTCGCTGGCCAGATCAAGGCCGTGCATTTCCGCGAAGGCGCGCTGGTGAAGGAAGGCGACCCCCTCTTCACCATCGATCCGGCCCCCTATCAGGCAGCCGTTGCAGGTGCTGAAGCCCAGGTCGCCTCCGCCGAAGCCAAGGTCAGCCTTGCCAAGACGGAACTCGACCGTGGCCGCAGGCTTTCCGACAATCGCACGATCTCCCAGAGCGATCTCGACCAGCGGCAAAGCTCGTTTGCGGATGCCGAAGCCCAGCTTCGCGCCGCCCGCTCGACGCTGACGACGGCTCAGCTCGATCTTGGTTACACCGAAATCGTTGCACCGGTTTCCGGCAGGGTCGGCCGCATCGAAATCACCGCCGGCAACCTCGTTGCCGCCGGCTCGACATCGCCTGCCCTGACGACGCTGGTTTCGGTCAACCCGATCTATGCCAGCTTCAACGCCAGCGAAGGAACGGTAGCGAAAGCGCTTTCCGAGCTGCCGAAGACGACCGACGCCCTGCCCGCGCTCGAACAGATCCCGGTGGAAATCGGCACGCTTTCGGATGAAGGCACGCCGATCAAGGGCACCCTGCACCTCATCGACAACCAGGTCGATTCCGCCAGCGGCACCATTGGTGTGCGTGCGGTCTTCGAAAATCCTGATGGCAGGCTCATTCCCGGCCAGTTCGTTCGGGTGCGCATGGGTGAACCGAAGCCGGAAAACCGGATAGTCATCAGCGACCGCGCCATCGGCACGGATCAGGACAAGCGGTTCGTCTTTGTCGTCGATGCCGAAAACAAGGTGAGCTACCGCCAGATCAAGCCCGGCGCACCGGCTGACGGCCAGCGCATCATCGACAGCGGCCTTGCAGCCGGCGATACGATCGTCGTCAACGGCCTGCAGCGCATTCGCCCCGGTGCAACCATCGCACCGCAGGCGGAAGACAAGGTCGCCGCCTCGCAATAACGCCGTCCCGCCTCCGGCGAGACGCATTTCACAAAGAACCGGCCCTCACCGGCGGCCATGATGCCGCCGGAACGGTCCTTGCATTTCCAAATCTACCCGGAGAGGGGACTGGATATGAATATTTCCAGATTTTTTGTCGACAGGCCGGTCTTCGCCGGCGTGCTGTCGATCCTGATCGTGGTCGCAGGCCTTCTCGGCATGCGCGCCCTGCCGATTTCCGAATATCCGGAAGTCGTGCCGCCATCCGTCGTCGTCCGCGCCACCTATCCCGGTGCGAACCCGGCCGTTATTGCCGAAACCGTCGCCACGCCGCTTGAAGAACAAATCAACGGCGTCGAGGAGATGCTCTATATGGGCAGCCAGGCGACATCGGACGGCGTGCTGACGCTGACCGTAACGTTCAAGCTGGGCACCGACCCGGACAAGGCGCAGCAGCTGGTGCAGAACCGCGTGTCGCAGGCCGAACCGCGCCTGCCCGCGGAAGTGCGCGCACTCGGCATCACCACCGTCAAAAGCTCGCCCGACTTCATCATGGTCGTCAATCTCGTGTCGAAGACCGATGCCTATGACATCACCTATCTGCGCAACTATGCGACGCTGAACGTCAAGGATCGCCTCGCCCGTATCGAAGGCGTGGGTCAGGTGCAGGTCTTCGGCGCGGGTGACTATTCCATGCGCGTCTGGCTGGATCCGCAAAAGGTGGCCGAACACGATCTCGCCGCGAGTGACGTATCCGACGCCATCCGTCAGCAGAACGTCCAGGCCGCGGCCGGCGTCATCGGCGCATCGCCAAGCCCCAACGGCGTCGACCTGCAGCTCAACGTTAATGCCCAGGGCCGTCTGACGACGCCGGAGGAATTCGGCAACATCATCGTCAAGAGCGGCGCGAACGGCCAGATCACCCGTCTTCGCGATGTCGCCCGCATCGAACTCGGCGCTGCCGACTATACGCTGCGCTCGCTGCTCGACGGCGAACCCGCCGTGGCGATCGCCGTATTGCAGGCTCCCGGCTCCAACTCCATCGAAATCGCCGACAATGTCCGCGCGACAATGGACAATCTGCAACTGGCGATGCCTGATGGCGTGAAATATGAAATCGTCTACGACACGACGAAGTTCGTTCGCTCGTCCATCGAAAAGGTCGTTGATACGCTCCTCGAGGCCGTTGGCCTCGTGGTACTGGTGGTCATCCTGTTCCTCCAGACCTGGCGCGCCTCGATCATTCCGCTGATCGCCGTTCCGGTGTCGATCATCGGCACCTTCGCCGTCATGTATGCCTTCGGTTTCTCCATTAACGCGTTGACCCTGTTCGGCCTCGTGCTGGCCATCGGCATCGTGGTGGATGACGCCATCGTGGTGGTGGAAAACGTCGAGCGAAACATCGAAAACGGGCTTTCTCCGCGTGATGCCACCTACAAGGCGATGCGCGAAGTCTCCGGGCCGATCATAGCAATCGCGCTTGTGCTGGTCGCCGTTTTCGTCCCACTGGCTTTTATCTCCGGCCTTTCCGGCCAGTTCTACCGGCAGTTCGCGCTGACGATCGCGATTTCCACCGTCATTTCGGCGATCAATTCTCTGACGCTGTCACCCGCTCTTGCGGCCCTGCTGCTGAAAGAGCACGACGCACCGAAAGACTGGCTGACCCGCTTCATGGACCGGATTTTCGGCTGGTTCTTCCGTGGATTCAACCGCGCCTTCGGGGCCGCCTCCAATGGGTACGGCAAAACCGTAGGCGGGCTGGTAACGCGCAAAAGCCTCGTCATGATCGTCTATATGGCGCTGGTGGCTGCCACCTACGGCATGTTCAGCGCGGTCCCAAGCGGGTTCGTACCGGCGCAGGACAAGCAATATCTCATCGGCTTCGCCCAGCTTCCGGACGGCGCAACGCTTGACCGCACGGAAAGTGTCATCAAGCGGATGAGCGATATCGCCATGCAACAGCCGGGCGTCAGCCACGCCATCGCCTTCCCCGGCCTGTCGATCAACGGCTTCACCATCGGCTCCAATTCCGGCATCGTCTTTGCAGTTCTCGACGACTTCGAAAACCGCAAGACGCCGGAACTGTCAGGCGGCGCCATCGCAATGCAGCTGAACCAGAAGTTTGCCGGCATTCAGGATGCCTTCATCGCCATGTTCCCGCCGCCGCCGGTTAACGGTCTCGGCCAGACGGGCGGCTTCAAGCTGCAGATCGAGGACCGTGCCGGTTACGGCTACCAGACGCTTGACGAAGCGGCCAAGGCGGTCATTGCCAAGGCATACCAGACACCGGAACTGGCAGGCATCTTCTCCAGCTTCCAGATCAACGTGCCGCAGCTCTTCGCCGATCTCGACCGCGCCAAGGCCGAGCAGCTGGGTGTTTCGGTCAGCGACGTCTTCCAGACGCTGCAGATCTATCTGGGCTCGCTTTATGTCAACGACTTCAACGCCTTCGGGCGGACATACAGCGTGCGTGTGCAGGCAGATGCGCAATTCCGCGCCCATGCCGAAGATATCGGCCGCCTGAAGGTCCGCTCGTCCACCGGTCAGATGATCCCGCTTTCCACGCTGTTGAAGGTAGATGCAACAACAGGACCGGAGCGCACAAACCGATATAACGGCTTCCTTGCAGCCGATATCAACGGCGGTCCGGCACCGGGCTTCTCCTCTGGACAGGCGCAGGCGGCGATCGAGAAAATCCTTGCCGAAAACCTGCCGGCCGGGATCGAATACGAATGGACGGACCTGACTTACCAGCAGATCCTTGCCGGTAATTCCAGCCTCGTGGTCTTCCCGCTGGCGCTGCTGCTCGTCTATCTCGTATTGGCTGCGCAATATGAAAGCCTGACCCTGCCGATCGCGATCATTCTGATCGTTCCGCTCGGCGTTCTCGCCGCATTGACAGGCGTCTGGCTGACGGGAGGGGACAACAACATCTTTACGCAGATCGGCCTTGTCGTCCTTGTCGGGCTATCGGCGAAGAACGCGATCCTGATCGTGGAATTCGCCCGCGAGCTGGAATTCGAAGGACGAACGCCGCTTCAGGCCGCAGTCGAGGCAAGTCGCCTGCGCCTCCGCCCGATCCTGATGACCTCACTCGCCTTCATCATGGGCGTGGTGCCTCTGGTCATCTCCACCGGTGCGGGTGCGGAAATGCGCGCGGCCATGGGTGTCGCAGTGTTCTCCGGCATGATCGGGGTGACGTTCTTCGGCATCTTCATGACACCGGTATTCTACGTGCTGGTTCGCAAGCTGTCGGGTAACCGTCCTCTCATCCAGCACAAACAGGAAGAACCTGCCAATTCGGACTACAAGCTCGAAAAGGCCGGCTGAGACCTGATCCAATCCACCGCAAACTTCGACGAAAGCCCGCCGCGCATCTAACGATGCGCGGCGTTTTTGTTGCTTGGAACGTCCATGTGCATCGCCTGAAACAGAATCTGTTTCAATGACTTAAGCAGCAAGCACATACATGTTGCGCCGCAATAACGAAAGAACGAATAAACTATATCCGCATAAGGCAGCAGATACGTATAGGAACAATGCTATTTTATGCTTTCCATTTTGTGGTAATTTCAAGAACAGGGTGATTCGGGCTAAATGATTTAGTTCAGGGGTGACATGATGGAGCAGGAATACGAGAACTGGGCGACAACCATTGCCTATTCGATAGTAACGCATGAAGGTCTGGATCTAGCGCTTGCCGCGCAGAATCTGGACAGAGGCAAGACCAGAAACAACCGTGAACGGCTGATGGAAGCCATCCGCAAATCTCTGCTGGAGGCCCGTTCGCGCAGCCATCTGACGGTAGCGCAGCGGCTCTGAAGTCTGTCGCCGTATCCGATGCTGCCACAGGATCAGGTTGGAAGCAGATCGGTCCTTATCGCGGCTTTCAGCGGCAGGTGGTCCGAGGCAATGCGCGCCAGCGCACTGTCATGCGCTTCCACCTGCTCGATCAGCCCTTCGCGGTTGGCGATGATCCTGTCGAGCGCAAGCACCGGCAGGTTGGATGGGAAACTGGGCACTGCCGGCGGCAGGGCGCCGAATGCATCTCTCAGAGTATTGAGCGACGAGCCATTGCCGAGACGCCATTCGTTCAGGTCTCCCATGAGGATGGTCGCGCATTCGTTTCGCGCTTCCAGAAGACCGATAAGCGCCTTCGCCTGTTGGGCACGGGAATGCCTCAAAAGACCGAAATGCGCGGCGATTATTCGCAGTGCGCCACCGCTTTTCAAATCCAGTTCCACCACCAGCGCGCCGCGCGGCTCCAGCCCCGGCAATTTCAGCGTATGAACATCCCGCACCGCACCTTCCTTGAACAACAGGACATTGCCGTGCCATCCATGCGCCTTCACACCCGCCAGAACAGGCACGGGGACAAGCCCGCTTTCCCGCTCCAGCCGGGCAAGATCGAGCAGGCCCGTGCGCTCGCCGAAACGGCTGTCCGCCTCCTGTAGCGCGATGATATCCGCGCCGATTTCCTGAATGACGCGGCTGGTGCGATCAGGATCGAACCTGCGGTCGCGGCCGACACATTTATGGACGTTGTAGGACGCGATGACCGGGAAGGAGTGATCTCTCTCCACCTGCCCGGCATTCTTCCGTTGGTGGCGGTCGCGCAGCGACTGCATGACGAAGGCGGGCAGGCTGCTGTTTTTCGCCAGTGCCGTTTTTCCACGCTCCAGCAAACTGTTTTTCTTCACGCTGCGACGCCTCCGATCCGCAAATTAAAAGTTTTAGAGCGTTTCCGACGCATGGCGCTCTAAAGATACGGCGAAGCGAGCCACAGGACGCGCTCCACAAAACGGACAACGAATGGCCGCGCATTCAGTTCGCTCAGTCGCACGGGTAAAGCGGTTGCCCGTGCTTCCCGGATGCGGTTTCCGATGGTCGCGGCGAATTCCTCATCCATAACTTCCAGATCGACTTCGAAGTTCAGCCGCAATGAACGAGGGTCCAGGTTGGAAGAACCGATGTAGCTCCAGCGCTCGTCGATCACCAGAAGCTTGGAATGATTGAAGGGCCCTGTCGCCCGCCAGATGCGGCAGTAATTCTTCAACATCTGGTCGAATTGCGCCGTCATCGCCCTGTCCACAAGCACCAGATTGTTGCTTTGCGGCACGATGATATCCACCACGACTCCCCGCCTCGCTGCGGTAATGAGCGCTGAAATAAGCTCCCGATCGGGGAGAAAATAGGGCGACATGACGAGAATGGAGGAGCGGGCGACGGAAAACGCCCCCATCAGCATCTTGTGATTGGTCTCTATGCTCTTATCCGGCCCCGAGGAGGAAACGCGCGCAACGATCTGTGAACCCGGCACACCATCGGGAATGGCGATATCCCAGACCGGCGTGTGCAGAAGCTCCCCCGTCGTGAACCTCCAGTCCTCCGCCGCAATGGAGAAAAAATCAGAGACAACCGGTCCGCTGATCTTGAAATGTGTGTCGTGCGCCTGTTTTTCGCCGCCGAATTCAAGGGTGAACCCTTCGCGGATATTCATGCCGCCGCTAAAGGCGATGCGCCCGTCCACCACCAGAATCTTGCGGTGGGTGCGCAAATTCGCATAGGGCAGCCGCAGCCCCATGATGACATTGCCGTTGAACACATCGGCAACGATGCCTTTTTCCCGGAGCGTCGGCAGAATGCTCGGCACGGAATAGCGCGCGCCCACGGCATCCACCAGCACCCGCACCTCCACGCCCCGGAACTTCGCCCTTTCCAGCGCGGCGACAAAACGGGCGCCGATCCTGTCATTGTCGAAAATATATGTTTCGAGGATGATCGACCGCTTCGCCTCGCCTATCGCCTCCAGCATGGCGGCATAGGCCGCGTCGCCGGTGACAAGCGGCTCGATGCGGTTACCGGTCGTCAGTGCGTGGCGCGTCACCCGGTCGCCGAGCGTCTTCATCGCCTCGAAACGGCGTCCGAACCGCGCGGCAATCACCTCGCCGCTCGCATCAAGGCGCGCCACGCGATCCATGATCTCGTCCTGCATGAA
The DNA here is from genome assembly GCF_013318015.2 of Agrobacterium tumefaciens. Lineage (NCBI taxonomy): Bacteria > Pseudomonadati > Pseudomonadota > Alphaproteobacteria > Hyphomicrobiales > Rhizobiaceae > Agrobacterium > Agrobacterium tumefaciens. Next base: position 2,072,153 of record NZ_CP115841.1, read on the forward strand.
AGACCGCTGCTGCCTGATACTGGACCGGCGAATCCGGTTGATGCCGGCAATCGCATAAATGACTGCACCGACGATCGGCGACAGAACGATGACGCCCACCCAGCCAAGCGCGGAGCGGACCTCTTCCTTCGTCATCGTGGCATGTACGGCCGCCACGGTTCCCATCAAAATGGAAAGAGCGGCAAGGATATGAGGCCAATAGGCGATGACGAGATCGAGCATGATGCAACTATAGGGCATCGTGCCGAAAAGTGTACCGCGGTTTTGGGAAAACCCGATGCGTAAACAAAAAGGTAGGGCAGTTCGCCGATACCGCAATACCGGACCGGCACCGGAAAGGCCAAGAAGACCGGACGCCCATCGTTTTACGGGATAGACCCTTGCGGGATTAACGGTGGAAAGTGACGATGCGATATGTCATGAGAGCGCATCTTGATCTGTGAGCAGGGGCACTTGCGGGCTTCTGTGGCGTTTGAAAACAAGAAGGCCGTGATGCAGGAAAATACCCAGGGCGCCGTCATCGTCATTTCCAGCCACGTCATGCGTGGATCGGTCGGCAACCGTGCCGCGGTCTTCGCGCTGGAGACCCTTGGCTATCCGGTATGGGCGGTGCCCACAATCGTTTTGCCCTGGCACCCCGGCCATGGCCCGTCCACCCGGATGCGCTTTCAGGAAGACGACTTCGACAAGGCCATGACCGACCTCGAAAACGCCAAATGGATCGGCGAGGTCAAGGCTGTCCTGACCGGTTATTTCGGCAGCGCGGCGCAGGTGCGCTCCGTCGCAAGGCTGATCCGCAATCTCAAGGAAAAGAACCCGTCGCTGATTTATGCCTGTGACCCGGTCATGGGCGATCTGGGCGGACTATACATTCCCCTTGAGACTGCCGAAGCCATCCGCGATCACCTCATTCCGCTTGCCACCGTCGCCACGCCAAACCGTTATGAACTGGCCTGGATGAGCGGTGCCGAGCTTGAGACCAACAATGCCATCATGGATGCCGCGCTCGCACTCGGCCCGCCGAAAATGCTGGTCACCTCAGCCGTGTCGATGATGGCGGGCGGCACGGGAAATCTCTATTTGAGCGGCCGGCACGCGCTGATGGCGGAACACCGCGCCATAGAAGACGCACCGAACGGTCTCGGAGACCTGATGGCGGCGCTGTTCCTTGCCCGGCTGCTGGAAGGCATGGACGACGAGAAGGCGCTGCAACTGGCCACCGCCAGCGTGTTCGAAATTCTGGCGCGAACCAAAAAACGCGACATGAACGAATTGACGCTGGAGACGGATTCTTCAAGTCTCTCCACACCCATGGCGATGGTGCAGATGCGCCATCTCTTGCATCCTTCGCGCAGCAAGCGCAAATAGCGGCTAAAGGATTGGTCTTCAACGCACCGAGTTCTTCTCTTGATCTTGGTCCAAGCACAACGGTACTGCGATAGATGAAAGATTTTCCGGAAAACCTTCTCAACGGCTACAAGAACTTCATGAGCGGCCGCTATGCCGACGAGCGCGAAAGATACCGCGTTCTGGCTGATACCGGACAGAAACCGCAGACCCTGTTCATTGCCTGTTGTGACTCCCGTTCGGCGCCGGAAACGATTTTCGACTGCGGACCGGGAGAACTTTTCGTCGTGCGGAACGTCGCCAACATGGTGCCGCCCTTTGAGCCTGACGGTCAGTACCACGCCACATCAGCCGCCATCGAATATGCCGTGCAGGTTCTGAAGGTGAAGGACATCGTCGTCATGGGCCATGGCCGCTGCGGCGGCATTCAGGCCGCACTCGACCCCAATCTTGAACCTCTGTCACCCGGCGACTTCATCGGCAAATGGATGAACATGGTGAAATCCGCCGCCGAGCAGATCCAGAGCAACGACGTCATGACCGCTTCCGAGCGCCAGACGGCGCTGGAGCGCGTTTCCATTCGCAACTCCATCGCCAACCTGCGCGGCTTCCCCTTCGTCAAGGCGCAGGAAACCGCCGGCAAGGTGAAGCTGCATGGCGCCTGGTTCGATATCTCGACCGGCGAATTGTGGGTGATGGACGGCAAAACGGGCGACTTTCGCCGCCCGGACCTGTGATTGTCGAAACCTTCTCAAAGCTTCGTCACCCCGGACGTGATCCGGGGCCAAGCGCGATCAAGTCTTTGATTGCTTAGGGTTTTTTCACGGCGCAGACGCGCCGTGACTGGATGCCAGAACTAGTCCGGCATCACGGAAGTGGACGTTCCAATTGGGATAAAGCGGCCTTATTGGCCGTCAATCGCCTTGCCGATAAACGCAATCGCCTGCTGATAAACGCTTGCAGCGTTCCAGCCCTGAATGGCCGCGTAATTCGTCTGCCCCTGCTGATAACCCGCACCGCGCTGCCAGCCGTGGCCGACAAGGAAGTTGGCCGTGGAGGCCAGCGCATCGGCGCGCGAACCGACGAGATCAATGCGTCCGTCGCGGTCGAAATCCACGCCGTAGCGCACAACGTTCAACGGCAGGAACTGCGTCTGGCCGATTTCGCCATGGGCAGCACCCTTGGCGTTAACGTTCAGCGATCCGCTGCCGACGAGCTTCAGGGCCGCATAAAGCTGCTCGGTAAAATAATCCGAACGGCGGCAGTCGAAAGAAAGCGTCGCCACGGCGGACAGCGTGTGCTGGTTGCCCATGAAGCCGCCAAATCCGGTTTCCATGCCCCAGATGGCGAGCAGCGGGCCGGCCGGCACACCATAGGCCTTTTCAATCGAGGCGAAGAGAGCCGCATTGTTCTTCTTCATGGTCTTGCCGCGCGAGATGATCGTCTGGCCGCCACGCTTCTGCATGAACTGGTCGAAGGACAGCTTGAAGCTGTGCTGGCCGCGATCCGCGCGGATGGTCGCCTGATTGTAGGAGACGCCGGAGAAGGCACGATCAAGCACCGAGGCGCTGACACCGCGGCTCGCCGCTTCCTGCTTGAAGGCACCGACCCAGGCGTCGAACCCTGCCGAAGTGTTGCCGCATTGCGCAGCCACAACCGGCGTCGCCGCCAAAACCGAGACCATGGCCACACCAGCCAGAATTGCCTTCATTGCCCGCATCAAAATCTGCCTTCGATATCCTTTGGGGAATTTATCCCGAGAACCAAAACGTCGCTGCTGTATGGGCTCGGGTGCCAAATTGCTTTTTGGCCGCCTAAATTGCCTTTTGGCAGCAAGGCCTGCAAATAAACTGGCCGTGATGATAGCCAATTGGAAAACCCGCCTGCCCCACACAGAACAGACGGGTTATACTTAACGAACCTTAAAAAATCGTATCAAGCCGCCGCTTTGCGGGGCTTGATGAGACCACGATTGACCAGGAGTTCGGCGATCTGGATGGCATTGAGGGCAGCGCCCTTGCGCAGATTGTCCGAAACAACCCAGATATTGAGGCCGTTTTCAACCGTCGCATCCTCACGGATACGCGAAATATAGGTCGCATCCTCGCCGGCGGATTCAACCGGGGTGATGTAGCCGCCATCTTCATGCTTGTCGATCACGAGGCAACCCGGCGCTTCGCGCAGGATGTCACGCGCCTGATCGGCAGTGATCTCGTTTTCGAACTCGATGTTGACCGATTCCGAATGACCGATGAAAACAGGAACGCGCACGGCCGTGCAGGTTACCTTGATCTTCGGATCGAGCATCTTCTTGGTTTCGGCCAGAACCTTCCATTCTTCCTTGGTATAGCCGTCTTCCATGAAGACGTCGATATGCGGGATGACGTTGAAGGCGATGCGCTTGGTGAACTTCTTCGTTTCGACCGGATCGGCCACGAAGACGGCGCGTGTCTGCTGGAACAGTTCGTCCATGCCTTCCTTGCCAGCGCCGGAAACGGACTGGTAGGTGGAGACAACGACGCGCTTGATCTTGGCAAAGTCATGCAGCGGCTTCAGCGCGACAACGAGCTGGGCCGTGGAGCAATTCGGATTGGCGATGATGTTCTTGCGGGTGAAGCCCGAGATCGCGTCGGCATTGACTTCCGGAACGATCAGCGGAACGTCCTGGTCGTAGCGCCATGCAGACGAGTTATCGATGACGACGCAACCCTGCTGGCCGATCTTCGGCGACCACTTCTTGGAAATCTCGCCGCCGGCCGACATCAGGCAAATATCCGTGTCGGAAAAATCGTAGTTTTCGAGGTTGGAAACCTTCAGCGTGCGGTCGCCATAGGAAACTTCCGTGCCCTGCGAGCGGGAGGAAGCGAGCGGCACGACTTCATCTGCCGGAAAACCACGTTCGGCCAGGATGTTGAGCATTTCGCGACCGACATTGCCGGTGGCGCCTACAATTGCAACTTTGAAACCCATGATCAAGCTCTCTTTCTGTCTCTCCTCTTTTGGGTGAGGTGGGGAACCCGCATCGCATTGCGGCTTCCTCGATCCCCAGCCGAACCGGGGAGAGAGCGGTGGCCAGAGACGTCAGACGGTTTTAATCGTCGTTTTGGCCGTAATTCGGATAGAATAAGAAAGACGCGGATCATCGCCGGCGGATTGTGCCGGTCCTTCCATGACAATCATGTCTGCAACATGCCTGCGCAAGGTGATGCTCCTTCTTCGCGAGAAGCTATTAGAAGGTTTGGTGTTCGTGTCAAGAAAAAAGGCACGTTGCGAGCGACCCGGCGCACAAGCGCAAATGCCACCTCGCGACATTTTTGCACGTTATGCATTAGACTAAAGTCATAATCCGAAAGCATCGCTCTCATTGGGGTTAATTTTCTGTCACTCTAACATTACGCGCATTGCACCCTTACGGGGGAGTCCGGAGGAGAGACAGGGCTCTGCAATGCGCTCATTTGACATCTGTGGAGGACAGACAATGGCAAACGTAGCAGCCGTGAGCGGCGCCGCCCGTCCCATGACGGGTGAGGAGAAGAAGGTGATTTTCGCCTCTTCTCTCGGAACAGTCTTCGAATGGTACGATTTTTATCTGTACGGCTCGCTCGCGATCTATATCGGCGCGAACTTCTTCAGCCAATATCCGGAAACGACACGTAACATCTTCGCGCTTCTGGCATTTGCCGCCGGCTTCCTCGTGCGCCCCTTCGGCGCCCTGGTGTTCGGGCGTCTCGGCGACATTGTAGGCCGTAAATACACCTTCCTGATCACCATTCTCATCATGGGCGTTTCGACATTCCTCGTCGGCGTCCTGCCCGGTGCATCGCAGATCGGCATCGCAGCCCCGATCATCCTGATCATCCTGCGCATGCTTCAGGGTCTGGCGCTTGGCGGCGAATATGGCGGTGCTGCAACTTATGTGGCCGAACACGCGCCCAACGGTCGCAGAGGCTATTACACCTCATGGATCCAGACGACGGCGACGCTCGGGCTCTTCCTGTCGCTGATGGTCATTCTCGGCGTGCAGTTCGCACTCGGCAAGGAAGCCTTCGCCGCCTGGGGCTGGCGTATTCCCTTCCTCGTTTCGGTTCTGCTGCTTGGCGTATCGGTCTGGATTCGTCTGAAAATGAACGAATCTCCTGCCTTCAAGAAGATGAAGGAAGAAGGCAAGACCTCCAAGGCACCGCTCAGCGAAGCCTTCGGCCAGTGGAAAAACGCAAAGATCGCCCTGCTTGCCCTCGTCGGCGCCGTCATCGGTCAGGCCGTCGTCTGGTATACGGGCCAGTTCTATGCACTGTTCTTCCTGCAGAGCATTCTGAAGGTGGACGGCCAGTCGGCCAACATCATGGTCGCGGCGGCCCTCATCCTCGGCACGGGCTTCTTCGTGCTCTTCGGCTGGCTTTCCGACAAGATCGGCCGCAAGCCGATCATCATGGCGGGTCTCGTTCTCGCGATGCTGACCTACTTCCCGCTGTTCAAGGCGCTCACATGGGCGGGCAACCCGGCACTGGCGCAAGCGCAGGCCAGCGTTCGCGCCACCGTGACCGCTGCTCCGGGCGACTGCAAATTCCAGTTCAACCCGACAGGTACGGCGAAATTCACCACGTCCTGCGATATCGCCACCTCGTTCCTGACACGCAACTCCGTTCCCTATGACGTCGTTGCTGGAGCGGCTGGAACGCCGGCAAGCGTCAAGATCGGCGACGCCACCATTGCGAGCTACGACGCCATCGCAGCCGGTGCGGATGCTGCCGCAAAAGACAGGGCCTTCCAGAAACAGGTCAACATCGCGCTGCATGACGGCGGCTACCCGCTGGTGCGCGGCGTAGCACAGGTGCCGGACGCTAAACTGGATGCCTTTATTGCCGCCAACCCGGAACTCAACCTCAATGCGGAAGCCGTTCGCGCAGCCGACAAGAAGATGGTGGCGACCGACAAGCTGGTGGCCGACAAGTTGCTGACGCCGGCCGAGACCGCCGGAGCGGCGGAAATGGCCGTCTACAGCATTGCCGGTGGCGGCACCTTCGCCATGGTCGCCGATCCGGCTGCCGTGAACTGGGTCGTCATCATCGCGGTCCTGACCGTCCTCGTGATCTACGTGACGATGGTCTACGGCCCGATTGCGGCCCTGCTGGTCGAACTGTTCCCGACCCGCATCCGCTACTCCGGCATGTCGCTGCCCTACCATATCGGCAACGGCTGGTTCGGCGGCCTTCTGCCCGCCACCGCTTTTGCGATGAGCGCGGCGAAGGGCGATATCTATTACGGCCTCTGGTACCCGATCGTTTTCGCAGGCATCACACTGGTCATCGGCCTGCTGTTCCTGCCGGAAACCAAGGATCGCGACATCCACACCATGGAGTGAGCGGTTTCGCTCCCGACGATAGAGGCCCGGCGCTGACGCGCCGGGTTTTTTATTGCCGCAGTACCGCCAGTGCCCGAACTGGCCTTTCGCAGGCTGTCAATCCGCCGCAGGTAGAAACCGCCAAAAACAAGACAAAAACGCTCGAAATAGGCTATGACGCCGTATCGTGCGGAAAAGGGAGAGCCATTTTGAAAATCGGGACGCCTAAGGAATTATATGATGGCGAGGCGCGCGTCGGCATGACGCCCGACAGCGCGCAAGGCTTGCAGAAACTCGGATATGATTGCATCCTCGAAACAGGCGCCGGCAAGGCGGCGGGATTTTCCGACGACGCCTATCGCGCAGCCGGTGTCACCATCGTCGATAGCGCCGATGCGCTTTATACAGGTGCCGACATCATCGCCAAGGTTCGTCCGCCGGAAACGTCGGAGATTGATCGCCTGTCTTCGGACAAGACGCTGATCTCGTTCTTCTATCCCGCACAGAACAAGGACCTTCTGGAGCAGGCGAAGGAAAAGGGCGCAAATGTCATCGCCATGGACATGGTGCCGCGCATTTCCCGCGCCCAGAAAATGGACGCGCTGTCCTCCATGGCCAACATCGCCGGCTATCGCGCCGTCATCGAGGCCGGCAATAATTTCGGCCGCTTCTTCACCGGTCAGGTAACCGCCGCCGGCAAGGTGCCGCCCGCCAAGGTGCTGGTCATCGGTGCCGGCGTTGCCGGTCTTGCCGCCATCGGCACGGCAACCTCGCTAGGCGCCATCACCTATGCCTTCGACGTGCGCCCGGAAGTGGCCGAACAGATCGAATCCATGGGCGCCGAATTCGTCTATCTCGATTTCGCCGACCAGAGCCAGGATGGCGCAGCGACCGGCGGTTACGCCGCCCCCTCGTCGCCGGAATTCCGCGAAAAGCAGCTTGAGAAATTCCGCGAGCTGGCACCGCAGATCGATATCGTCATCACCACGGCGCTGATCCCCGGCCGTGACGCCCCGAAGCTGTGGCTGGCCGACATGGTAGCGGCAATGAAGCCGGGTTCGGTCATCATCGACCTCGCCGCCGAGCGCGGCGGCAATTGCGATCTCACGGTGCCCGACCAGCGCGTCGTCTCCGACAATGGCGTCATCGTCATCGGCTATACGGATTTCCCGAGCCGCATGGCCACGCAGGCCTCAACGCTCTATTCCACCAACATCCGTCACATGATGACCGATCTGACGCCCGCAAAGGACGGCAAGGTCGTTCACAACATGGAAGACGACGTCATCCGCGGTGCGACCGTCACCTATCAGGGCGACATCACCTTTCCGCCACCGCCACCGAAGATCCAGGCCATCGCCGCGCAGAAACCCAAGGAACGAGCAAAAGAGCTTACGCCTGAGGAAAAGCACGCCAAGGAACGGGCCGAGTTCAGGGCGCAGACGAAAAGCCAAGTCGGTCTGCTCGTCATCGGTACGGCGGCCCTGCTTCTCGTCGGCCTTTACGCGCCGGCAAGCTTCATGAGCCATTTCATCGTCTTCGTGCTCGCCTGCTTTATCGGCTTCTCCGTGATCTGGAATGTCAGCCACTCGCTGCACACGCCGCTGATGGCGGTGACGAACGCGATTTCCGGCATCGTCATTATCGGCGCGCTGCTGCAGATCGGTTCCGGCAACTGGCTGGTGGTGATCCTTGCCTCACTTTCCGTCCTGATCGCGACGATCAACATCGTCGGCGGTTTCCTTGTGACACGGCGCATGCTCGCCATGTTCCAGAAGTCCTGAGCCGTGTAGGGGACACATAATGACCATTGGTATCGTTTCCGCGGCCTATGTTGCCGCAGCCGTTCTATTCATCCTCTCCCTCGGTGGTCTTTCCGGGCAGGAAAGCGCCAAGCGCGCCGTCTGGTACGGCATAACAGGCATGGGTCTTGCCATTGTCGCCACGGTCTTCGGACCTGATGTCGGCAACTGGTTCATCGTACTTCTGATGCTGGCGGGTGGCGCCGTTCTCGGCTACTTCGTCGCAAACCGCGTGCAGATGACCGAGATGCCGCAGCTTGTTGCAGCACTTCACTCCTTTGTCGGTCTGGCCGCCGTCTTCATCGGCTTCAACGCCCATATCGAGGAAGCGCATGTCGCCTCGCTCGATGAGACGGCGCGTTCCCTGTTGACAGGCTTTTCAGCCCTCCTCGCCCACAAGACGCCGGTAGAACTGGCAATCATGAAGGTCGAGGTCTTCCTCGGCGTCTTCATCGGCGCCGTCACCTTCACCGGTTCCGTCGTCGCCTTCGGCAAGCTTGCCGGCAAGGTGGACGGCAAGGCGAAGAAGCTTCCGGGCGGACACGTCCTCAATGCCGGTGCCGCGATCCTGTCGCTCGTCCTGCTCATCATGTATTGCAACGGTGCTGGCGCATGGACGCTGGTGCTGATGACGCTTGCCGCCTTCTTCATCGGCTATCACCTGATCATGGGTATCGGCGGCGCAGACATGCCTGTCGTCGTCTCGATGCTGAACAGCTATTCCGGCTGGGCGGCGGCGGCCATCGGCTTCACGCTCGGCAACGATCTCCTGATCGTTACCGGTGCGCTTGTCGGCTCCTCGGGTGCGATCCTGTCCTACATCATGTGCAAGGCCATGAACCGCTCCTTCATCTCGGTCATCCTCGGCGGCTTCGGCGGCACGACGGGTCCGGCGATGGAAATCGAGGGCGAGCAGGTGGCAATCGATGCCGAAGGCGTGGCATCAGCGCTGAACGACGCTGACAGCGTCATCATCGTGCCCGGTTACGGCATGGCGGTGGCACAGGCGCAACAGGCCGTTTCCGAACTGACCCGCAAGCTGCGCGCCGACGGCAAGACCGTGCGTTTCGCCATCCACCCGGTTGCGGGTCGTCTTCCCGGCCACATGAACGTGCTGCTCGCCGAAGCAAAGGTGCCCTACGACATCGTGCTGGAAATGGACGAGATCAACGACGATTTCCCCAATACCGACGTCGTCATCGTCATCGGCTCCAACGACATCGTCAACCCGGCGGCACAGGACGATCCCAACTCGCCCATCGCCGGCATGCCGGTTCTGGAAGTATGGAAATCCAAACTGGTCATCGTTTCCAAGCGCGGCCAGGGCACGGGCTATTCCGGCATCGAGAACCCGCTGTTCTACAAGGACAACACCAGCATGTTCTACGGCGATGCGAAAAAGTCGATCAACGATCTTTTGCCGCTGATCAAGTGATGAAAAAGGGCGTTTCCGGGAGACCGGAAACGCCCTTCTTACAGATGGGAACGCGAACGTTTCTTCCGTCATGCCGGACTTGATCCGGCATCCAGCCACGGCGCGTCCGCGCCGTAAAAGAGTCTTTCGCGATCAAAGACTTGATCGCACTGGACCCCGGATCAGGTCCGGGGTGACGCTGTGCGGATGCTACGGCCCCGCCACACGAAACTTTATCGATAGACCGCTCTCAAAGCACCCGGTAACGCCGGTTGAAATACATCAGTGCTTCGTCGCCCTCATTGATCTTCATATCGACGACATCGCAGATCAGGATATCGTGCGTGCCGCCATCATGTGCCTCGCGAATGCGGCAATCGAAGGAGACCAATGCGTCTTCCAGAACAGGCGCGCCGGTTTCGAGCACGCCCCAGCTTCCGGCAGCGAAACGTTCTTCCGCCGGTGTCTTGCCGCCGAACAGGGTGCTCAGCACCTCGTGCTTGGAAGCAAGCGTGTTGACGCAGATGACGCCATTGCCCTTCACCACATTATAAGCGGAAGAGCCGCGGTTGAGGCAGACGAGAAGCGTGGGCGGATTGTCGGAAACGCTGCAAACGGCGGTCGCTGCAAATCCCGCACGGCCTGCCGCACCGTCCGTGGTGACGATGTTGACTGCCGCACCGAGCCGCGCCATGGCATTTCTATAATCGAGGCTGCGTTCCTGTGCAGTCTTCGTCTCCATTTCCGCTTCCTTTTCAAGAGACATCATCCGCATCTAAACCATCCTTCCTTAACAGGCCCTCAAGCCAGAACACAGGCGTCTTCGAACGCAAGTCGCGGCAGGCGGCCGAACAGCTTCGACGGATCGCCGTAACCAAGATTGATGAGGAAATTGGATTTCCAGGTCGTACCCGCAAAAAATGCGGCATCCACCTTGCCCTTGTCGAAACCGGACATGGCTCCGGTATCAAGCCCGAGCGCGCGGGCGGCAAGAATGAGATAACCGGCTTGCAGCGTGGCATTGCGGAATGCCGTTTCCTCGGCCATCGCCGCACTGGAGGTGAACCAGGAACGCGCATCGGCATGGGGAAACAGCACCGGCAGCTTCTCGTAAAATTCGCTGTCGATGGCAGCGATGACCGTGACGGGTGCTGCCATGGTCTTTTCCAGATTGCCCGAAGAAAGCGCCGGCCTCAATTTTTCCCTGGCTTCCGGGCTGCGTACGAACACGAAACGCGCCGGCGAGCAATTGGCCGAAGTCGGCCCCATCTTCGTCAGGTCATAAAGCGCTGTCAGCGTATCATCCCCGATTGGCTTGTCCGTCCAGCCGTTGTGGGTGCGTGCCTCGGTGAAAAGTGTTGCCAATGCAGCGTCGTCCAATGCTCTCGTCATTTTACTCTCAAATCCCGTCAGAATGTTTGTGTTGCCGGTAGCAGAAACTGCAAAAGCCGCGCGTTGAAAAGGTCAGACTCGGTGATATTGACCGCATGCGCTCCGAAATCGAGAAGGAAAAGCTCGCTTTGCGGCAAACCTTCCGCAAGACGCAGCGACCGGGTATAGGGCACCAGAAGATCGTCCTTGGTTGCCACTACCAGAACCGGATTGCCGATCTCGCCGAGGCGCGCGTCGATATCAAAGGCCCGGAGCGCCGCGATGCGCCGAAGCACATTCGCCCTGCCCTGAAAATGCGCGACGCCATGCGCATCGTCACGTGCCAGCCGCTCCTGATGCTCTGACATCCAGGCCGCCGGATAAAGAAACAGCGGCTGGGCTTTCACGAAAGCCTCGACACCGGATTTTTCCAGAAGCTCGATCCGCACATCGAAGCAGCGCCCGGAATGCGGATCGGCCTTGCTCCAGGCATTGATAAGAACAAGCCTTTCGATGAGGCCTGGCTTGCGAAGCGCGATATCGAGTCCGATCAGACCGCCAAGCGCATGGCCCATGAAGTGAAATTTTTCGAGGTTCAGCGCCGAGACGATCTCAAGCACATCATCGGCCATCGCCGATATGCCGCCATCTGCCGGCACCTCGCCGCCGGTCCGGCCAGTTCCGCGATGGTCATAGGTAACGATCCGGAAATGGCTGGAAAGGGCCTCGATCTGCGGCGCCCAATAGGCGCCCGATCCACCCAGCCCCGATGACAGCAGGATAGTGGGCGCCTCAGGCTCGGCCCGGCCATGAACCTCGAAATGCATCATTTTGCCGTTTCGCCTTACTTGCCGATATGTGCGACGGTGGCGATTTCCACCAGTGCATCAGGCTTTACGAGGCCACACTGGATGCAATAACGCGCGGGCTTGTCGCCGGGGAAATATTCGGCATAGACCGTGTTCACGGCCTGGTAATTCGCCCAGTCGGTGATGAAGATGTGGTTCATCGTCACGTCCTCCATCGTGCCGCCGGCGGTCTCAATAACGGATTTGATGGTTTCCAGAACATGGCGTGTCTGGGCGCTGGCATCGCCCACATGCACGACATTATTGTCCTTGTCGAATGGCAGCGTTCCGGAAACGTAAACCACGCCATCGGCAAGGGTTCCCGGCGAAAAAGGGGCGATGGGTTTGCTTGTACCGGCAGGCACGACGATCTTCTTCGGCATTTCATTCTCCTCTTTGTGTTTGGGGATCAATCCCTGACGGGTGCGGCCTGCGAGATGACGCCGCAGAAATCATTGACAGTTGCCACCCAGCCGAAAAATTTCTCGACATTGTAGACCGTCGCCTGCTGGATGTAGTCCGGGCCCAGATGATGCGTGGCATCCTCCAGCATCACCCCAAAATATTCGAGATGGAAAGCGTCGCGCAGCGAGCTTTCGACGCAGACATTGGTGGCGATGCCGACGAACACCAGATTGCGGATGCCGCGGGCTCGCAGGACGCTGTCCATATTGGTGTTAAAAAAACCGCTGTAACGCGTCTTCGGCACCAAGATATCGCCGGGCTGGGGCTGCAACTCGTCAACGATGGCATAGTCCCATGTGCCCTTGGCCAACAGCTGGCCCTGCAATTCCGGCCTTTTGCGCATCGTCTTCAGCGCGTTGGACTTGTGCCAGTTGGGCGAACCCGGCCCACCGGCCTCGACATAATCCTTGTCCCAGCCATTCTGGAAATAGATGACCTGAACACCCGCCGCCCGCGCTGCATCCAGCGTCTTCTTGATGTTGGCGATGGTGCCCTTGGCGCCGGAAATATCGAACCCGGCAAGATCGACGTAACCGCCCTCGGTCGAATAGGCGTTCTGCATGTCGACCACGACAACGGCGGTCTCGCTGGGCTTGAGGGTAATCGGCTCCGGCCTTGCGGGAAGTGTGACACTTTCCGAACGGCTTTCCGGCCCCTTGTAACCCGCCACGACGGCTTCACTCATTCCGCTGCCTCCAGTTCGGCCAGCACATGCTGGCGGCTCTTCATCAGCGGCTGTACATATTTGCCGAATTTTTCGACGCCTTCGAGAAAATCGTCAAAGGTCAGCATCACGCCACCCGTTCCCGGCACTTCGCTCATTTCATCCAGCATCGCCGCTACTTCCTCATAGGAGCCAATCAGCGTTCCCATGTTGATGTTGACCGCCGAGACGGGATTGGACATGTGCCGGACATTGGTATCAGAGCCGGACTTGGTGTCGACAGAACTCTGCAGGCCGAGCCACTTGATCGCGTCCTCATCCGCGCCCGCCTTGTAATGCTCCCACTTCGCCCAGGCATCCTCGGATTTTTCTTCCGCGAGGATCATGGTCAGAACCACGGATTTAACCTCGCGACCAGACTTTTCCGTTGCCGCCAGAAGTCGCTCATTGGTGGGTGCAAAAGCCTTTGGCGTATTGACGCCGACGCCGAAGCAGAAGCTGTAATCGGCGAATTTGGCAGAGAACGCCATGCCGGAATTGGAGGAACCGGCGCAGATGAGCTTCACATCCCCCTGCGGCACCGGCTTCATGCGGCAATCATCCATCTGGAAGAACTTGCCCTTGAAGTCCGACTGCCCTTCCGTCAGTAGTTCCTTCAGCACGGAGGTATATTCGCCGAGATATTCATAGCGATCACCGAAATAATCGTCGCCCGGCCAAAGCCCCATCTGGCTGTATTCAGGACGCTGCCAGCCGGTAATCAGGTTGATGCCGAAACGCCCGCCGGAAATGGAATCGATCGTGGTCGCCATGCGCGCAACGATGGCCGGCGGCATGACCAGCGTGGCGGCGGTGCCGAACAGCTTGATCTTGGAGGTCACGGCGGCGAGGCCCGCCATCAGGGTGAAGGATTCCAGATTATAGTCCCAGAACTCGGTCTTGCCGCCAAAGCCGCGCAGCTTGATCATCGACAGCGCGAAATCGAAGCCGTACTTTTCCGCCTTCAGCGTGATTTCCTTGTTCAGGTCGAAGCTTGGCTTGTATTGCGGCGCGTTCTCGGAAAGTAGCCACCCATTATTCCCGATCGGTATAAAAACACCAACTTCCATCTTGCTGTTCCCTTTTTTGGCATCAGGCGTTTTCCTGATTTGAAGAAAGAGTAGCAGGTTCCGTGCCAGACGAAAAAAAATAATTTTATCAATTGGATAATTTTTTGGAGGCCAATTTCTTTTTACCAAAAGATAAAAATTTTATCATTTGGTAAATTAATATGCCTGTTTATTCGGCAAATATCGAACGCAATGTGCGGGAAATGAGCGGCTCTCACAATGGTTCTGAAGCGTTGCACGACAGCCGAAAACCACTCCTCCGTCACGCCGGACTTGATCCTGTATCCAGCCGCGGCCCGTCCGCGCCGCCAATAGAGCTCCACGCGATCAAGCACTTGATCGCACTAGACCCCGGACCAAGCCCGGGGTGACGGCGTGAGGATGCTAAGACGAGGTCAGTACGAATGTGCAACGAGGCATTTCAAGCGCTGTGAAGACAACCAGCGACAAGCTATGCCAAAACTTCAACCGAGGCGTTGCTGCGCGTAGGCATGCACGGCCCTGAAGGCGGCTTCGGCGCCAGCGACGACCCGCTCCTCTTCTTCGATGGTCAGCGAAATTTCATCGAGCGCGGCCGTAAAGGTACGCCAATGCAGGCCGCGCCCTTCCGGAGCGCCGGCCAGATGGCGCGCGCCGAATTCTTCGGTGAGGCCAAGCTTGGCTGCGTCTTTCAGAAGGAAAGCCGCGCCGAGATTCGAGCCTTCGACTACATAAAGCCAGCCCATGGCCTCAGGTAGATCGAACGGCGTTTCGCTGGTAAAGCGCGGCTCGTTTGTTTCAGGAATGGCGTGTCCCAGATCGGCAAGGTCCTGCTCTATCATGGAGAGACGGCGACGACCCTTAAGATCAGGCAGCAGGCCATCAAGGGTTTCATTGGAGAAAAACGCATCGAGGTCGCGATGGAAAAGATATTGCGTTTCCACGAATTTGCCGAAGTTCTCCCGGCTCTCGAACGGCTTCGCTGCCATGATGAAGGTATCGAGACCACCATGCGCGCCACGCGTGGCAGCCCTCAGGCGCTTCACGCGGCTCTGCTCGATCTCTTCCACAGGCGCTGATGGCTCCACAATGGTCATGACGCTTCCCTTTATCCCATATTCAGATTGCCTGATAAAAATCTTTACTTAAACAGTCAAATTTATTTTAGCATTTTTCCTGTGCATCGCTAAAAAAATGGCATTCGCGTAAACCGGTGTGAACATTCCATGCCCCACCGGGCGCAACACCGATCCTGAGGCAGCTTTAGAAGCCAATTCCCCCCATTCCAGCCTCCCGAACAATCATTCTGTAATTACCGCTTTACAACTAACATGTCAGTGTGCCATCAATCTGCAGCCATCTTGGAGGAGCATCTTAATTGACCCAGAAATTCGGCCTTTCGGCAGCACTGACGACCCCTTTCAAAACTGACGGAACCGTCGATACAGACGCCATGATCGCGCATGCCCGCCGTTGCCTTGCAAATGGTTGCGACAGCGTGACACTCTTCGGCACCACCGGCGAGGGATGCTCCGTCGGCAGCCGCGAACGGCAGTTCATTCTCTCCCGCTTCATTGAGGCAGGCATTGCGCCTTCCCGTCTGGTCACCGGCGTTCTCGTGGATTCCATCGAGGATGCAGCCGACCAGTCCGCCGAGGCCCTGAACGCAGGTGCCCGCAATATTCTTCTGGCCCCACCATCCTATTTCAAGAATGTCAGCGATGACGGCCTGTTTGCCTGGTTCTCGGCGGTTTTCGAAAAGATCGGCAAGGGCGCGCGCGACATTCTCGTCTATAACATCCCTTCCGTGACCATGGTAACACTGTCGGTCGAACTGGTGGGGCGGCTGAGACAAGCGTTTCCGGGCATCGTCACCGGCGTGAAGGACTCCTCAGGCAACTGGAGCCACACAGAGCGCCTGCTGAAAGAACACGGCGATCTCGCAATTCTGATCGGCGATGAGCGTGATCTGGCCAAGGGCGTTCGCCTGGGCGGTCAGGGAGCCATCTCCGGCGTTGCCAATTTCCTGACGCAGGAAGTCCGCGCCATGGCCGTTGACGGCAAGGACGATGCGCGCATCGTCGATCTTGTTGTGGAACTTCTGAAATTTCCGGTTACGCCCGCCGTCAAGGTGCTGGTATCACACACGACAGGGGAAAATATCTGGTCTGACGTGCGCGCGCCGCTCGTTGCCATTTCACCGGAGGGCCGGCGGCAGATCGAAGGCGCATTCGACGCGCTGTTTCGCAAACAGGCCGCCTGAACAGACCTTGAAAGGTTGAGCATGGACGATACCGGCGAACAGACATTGCGGGAACGGGCGTATGAAAGCTTTACGCATCACCTTCTCTCGCGCGACGTTCGCCCTGGACAATTCATCTCGCAACGCCGCCTCGTGGAATTGACGGGTCTGCCGCTGGGCGCGATCCGGGAAGCAATTCCACGGCTGGAGGCGGAAGGTCTGATCAAGACCGTGCCGCAGCGGGGATTGCAGGTCGCCCATATCGACATCAACCTCATCCGCGAGGCGTTCCAGTTCCGGATCTTTCTCGAGAAGGAGGCCGTGGCGCTCTTTACGCGTTCGGCCTCGGACGAGACCATCGCCAAGCTGTTGAAACAGCACCGCGATATCGTCGAGGCGACGGAAAACGGTGGGGAATCGCCGGAGCTGGACCAGCACGCGCAGCAGGTGGACTGGGGCATGCACGACGCCTTCATCGATAGTCTCGGCAACTCGATCATCTCGAACGCCTACAGGGTCAATTCCATCAAGATGCGCCTCATCAATCAGGAGCGCTTTCGCATCGCAGGCCATGTCAAATCGGTGATGAAAGAACACCTTGCCATTCTCGAAGCCATTGAGAAGCGATCCGTCGAAGACGCCGTGGAGCGGCTGACCGCGCATATCCGCAACGCAAGGGACAGGGCGCTGGCAGTATAGGGCAATTCCAGTAGGGCAGAAGAAAGGTCCTGGCCGGAATTGCATGAAAATAAGCAACAAGCCGGAGGTGAGGAGAATTTCCGGCTAACTGGAGGAGAACTGACATGACGCATTCATTGCTCAACCCCACGCGTCGCGCCTTTCTGGCAGGCACGGCAGCGATCGGTGGCAGCGCGGTGCTCGGCATCCGCCCCGCATCGGCGGCGGTGAACTGGAAAAAACACGCCGGCACCACGCTTGAAGTCAACCTGGTCAAAAGCCCGCGCAGCGAAACGCTGATCAAATATCTGGGCGAATTCGAGGAACTGACCGGCATCAAGGTCAATGCCGAAGCAACGCCTGAACAGCAGCAGCGCCAGAAGGTGGTAATCGAGCTTTCCTCCGGCAAGCCGAGCTTCGACGTCGTTCATCTGAGCTACCACGTGCAGAAGAGACAGTTCGAAAAAGGCAAGTGGCTGGCCGATATCAGCGGCTTCCTGAAGGACCCGTCGCTGACCGATCCGTCCCTCGTCGAAAAGGATTTCGCAGAAGCCGGCATGCTGTTTGCCAAGGATAGCGACGGCGTGCTGCGCTCGCTGCCCTTCTCGGTGGATTACTGGATCGTCTACTGGAACAAGGAACTCTTCGAAGCCAAGGGCCTGAAATACCCTGAGACCTTCGAGGAACTGGTGACGGCAGCGGAAAAGATCACCGATCCCGCAACCAACACCTACGGTTTCGTCGCCCGCGGCCTGAAAAATGCCAACACCCCGGTCTGGACTTCGTTGATGCTGGGCTACGGCGCAAAGCCGATCGGCGCGGACGGAAAGGTCGACACCGAATCCAAGGAAGCGGTCGAGGCCGCGAAACTCTATCAACGCTTGATGACCAAAGCCGCCCCTCCCGGCGTTTCCGGCTTCAACTGGGCCGAAGCGCAGTCTGCCTTCCTTCAGGGCAAGATCGGCATGTGGTTCGATGGCGTCGGTTTTGCACCGCCGATCGAAAACCCGGAAAAATCCCGCGTTGTCGGCAAGGTCGGTTACGGTGTCATGCCGAAGGGCCCGGCAGTACAGGCGGCCGGCACCTTCGGCGATGGCCTCGGTGTCGTCGAAGCCAGCAGCAAGAAGGAAGCGGCCTACCTCTTCTGCCAATGGGCGATTTCGCACGACATGGGCGCGCGCCTGTTGCAGGCGGGTGCAGGCGTTCCGTTCCGCCAGTCCATCCTCGAAGACCAGAAGGTGCGTGAGGGCGTGAAGATGCCGGCCGCTTGGCTGGATGCGGTCGTCGGTTCCGGCAAGGTCTCGCAGCTTGCCCTGCCGGTCATCATTCCAGTCACGGAATTCCGCGACATCTACGGCGTCGGCCTCACCAACATGATCGGCGGCGCCGACCCGGCAGCTGAGCTGAAAAAAGCGACGGAACAGTTCGCACCCGTTCTGGCGCGTAGCGAGGGATAATGGCCTCCGTGAGCATCGAAAACACCAAAACAGGCGCCAGCCGGAAAGAAAGGAGCAGGCTCGCAAGGCTTGCTCCCAACTACTGGCCTTTCGTTATACCGGCACTTGTCGTCATCTCGGCGGTGATCGTTTTTCCGTGGGTCTTCACCCTGTGGATGAGCGTGCATCGCTGGACGCTCGGACAGGAGCAGAGCTTTATCGGTTTCGATAACTATATAAGGCTCGCAAGCGACGTGAGATTCTGGGAATCGCTCTGGCACACCCTCATCTATACCGTGCTGTCGGTCGTCGCTCCGCTGTTTCTGGGAACATTGGCGGCGCTGGTTTTCGATGCGCAGTTTCCGCTGCGCGGTTTTCTGCGCGGCGTGTTCGTGATGCCGATGATGGCGACCCCGGTCGCCATCGCGCTCGTCTGGACCATGATGTTCCACCCGCAGCTCGGCGTTCTGAACTATCTCTTGTCCTTCATCCATATCGGACCGCTGGAATGGATCTACAACCAGTCCACCGTCATCCCCTCGCTGGTGCTGGTGGAAACCTGGCAATGGACGCCGCTCGTCATGCTGATCGTGCTCGGCGGGCTGGCTGCAGTACCCCGCGAACCCTATGAGAGCGCCGAAATCGATGGCGCCAACGCCTGGCAGAAGTTTCGTTACCTGACCATGCCGATGATCGCGCCGTTCCTGATGATCGCCGTCATCATCCGCTCCATCGATGCCGTCAAAAGCTTCGACATCATCTACGCGATGACGCAGGGCGGACCCGGCACGGCCTCGGAAACCATCAACATCTACCTCTATAACACGGCGTTTTCCTACTACGACATCGGTTACGGCTCGGCCATGGCCGTCGTCTTCTTCATCATCATCGTGGCGCTGTCCTTTGTGCTTTTGATGGTGCGCCAGCGTGCGCAATGGAACGAGATGGAGGATCGCTGATGGCTCGCCAATTGCTCAAACGTAAAAACCTCGACCGCATCGGCCTGTTTTTCGTGGCGCTGGTGATGATTTCGCCTGTCATCCTGTTCTTCATCTGGATGATTTCGCTATCGCTGAAATATGAAATCGACAACGGCGCCTATCCGCCGATCCTCATCCCCGAGCGTTTCGCATGGTCGAACTATGTGAAGGTGTTCGAGGAGAATAATTTCTTCCTCTATTTCTGGAATTCGGTGCTCGTCACCGGTGCGGCCACCATTCTGGCGCTGGTGATCGGCGTGCCTGCCGGTTACGGCATCGCCCGACTGAAGGCGGAAAAGTCGGCTGTCGTCATCATGATCGCCCGTATGACGCCCGGCCTCTCCTTCCTCATTCCGCTATTCCTGCTGTTCCAATGGCTGAACCTGC
Source organism: Agrobacterium tumefaciens (assembly GCF_013318015.2). NCBI lineage: Bacteria > Pseudomonadati > Pseudomonadota > Alphaproteobacteria > Hyphomicrobiales > Rhizobiaceae > Agrobacterium > Agrobacterium tumefaciens. The sequence continues at coordinate 2,092,216 of NZ_CP115841.1, forward strand.
TCGGCACGCTCTGGCCGCAGATCATCATCCATCTCGTGGTGACGGTTCCGATCGTGGTCTGGATCATGATCGGTTATTTCGAAACCACGCCGAAGGAACTGGAAGAAGCGGCAAGCATCGATGGCGCATCCTCCTGGCAGGTGTTCCGGCTGGTGGCGCTGCCGATTGCCAAGCCCGGCATCGTCGTCTCCTTCATTCTGGCGGTCATCTTCTCGTGGAACAACTTCGTCTTCGGCATCGTGCTGGCCAGCCGTGAAACGCGCACCCTGCCGGTGGCGGTCTACAACATGCTCTCCTTCGAACAGGTGAGCTGGGGACCGCTTGCCGCAGCCGCGCTGATCGTGACGCTGCCGGTGCTGCTGCTCACCATGTTCGCGCAGAAACAGATCGTGGCGGGCCTGACCGCCGGCGCCGTCAAGGGCGGCTGAATCAACAAATTAGAAATACGGGAACATCCATATGGCACCGGTCAATATTCTAAACGTCCAGAAGCGCTTCGGCGCGGTCAACATCATCCACGGCATCGATATCGATATCAAGGATGGGGAATTCGTCGTGCTCGTCGGCCCTTCCGGCTGCGGCAAATCCACCCTGCTGCGCATGATTGCCGGCCTGGAAGAAGTCAGCGACGGCGAAATCCACATCGGCACGCGCGAGGTCAGCAACCTGCCCGCCCGCGACCGCGATATCGCCATGGTCTTCCAGAACTACGCCCTTTATCCGCACATGACGGTGAAGGATAATATGGGCTTCGCGCTGAAGCTGAAGAAGGTGAGCGCCGACGAAACCAAGGCCAAGGTCGACAAGGCTGCCGCCATTCTGGGACTGGACAAGCTGCTCGACCGTTATCCGCGCCAGCTTTCCGGCGGCCAGCGCCAGCGTGTAGCCATGGGACGCGCGCTGGTGCGCGATCCGCAGGTCTTCCTGTTCGATGAGCCGCTTTCCAACCTCGATGCCAAGCTGCGCGTGCAGATGCGCGGCGAGATAAAGGCCATGCACCAGCGCATCGGCACCACCACCATCTACGTCACGCACGACCAGGTGGAAGCCATGACCATGGCCGACAAGATCGTGGTGCTGCATGACGGCGTGATCGAGCAGATCGGCGCACCGCTCGAGCTTTACGACCGTCCGGCCAACCTCTTCGTTGCCGGTTTCATTGGTTCGCCTGCGATGAATTTCATTCGTGGACGCGTCGAAGAAGGCGTGTTCCGCACCGTGAAGGGCTTAAGCCTTCCCCTGCCCGCCAACAGCGACATTGCCGCACTGGGCGGCCGCGACCTCGTCTACGGCGTGCGCCCGGAACATATCCGTGCAGCAAGCGGCGGTATCGAAGGCCGGGTCGAACTGGTCGAAGGCACCGGCTCGGAAATCTACGCCAAGCTGAACTGCAAGGGCGACGAGATCGCCTGCTTGTTCCGTGAGCGGCTGGACGTGCGGTTCGGCGATACGATCCATATCGCCATCGACCCGGAAATGGTTCACCTTTTCGACAAGGCAACCGGCAAGCGCATCTAAGGCGCATGCCGAGTAAAATTGCGTAAGACAAAGACATAGGGTGACGGGCATGGACAGCCAACACGAGAGCCGCAAACATGTGCTGTGCGTGGGTGCAGCCGTGCTCGACACCCTGTTTCGCGTCCATGACATGCCAAAGGGCGAAGGCAAGGTCCTGCCTTACGAAATGTTGCAGATCGCCGAGGGCATGGCATCCAGCGCAGCCTATGCGGTGCACCGCATGGGCGGGCGCGCCAGCCTTTGGGGTGCGGTGGGCGACGACGAGACCGGAACCCGCATCCTGCGCGATCTCGCCGAAAGCGGTATCGACACCACAGGCATGACAGTCGCCGCCGGCGCACGCTCCGCACTCTCCACGATCATTATCGATGATCGCGGTGAAAGGCTGATCGTGCCTTTTTATGATCACAGGCTGCATGAGAAAAAGCGCTCCTGCACACCAGCGGACCTCGCCGCTTACGACGCCGTGCTGGTGGATGTGCGCTGGCCGGAACTGGCGCTCGAGGTTCTTGATGTGGCACGCGCGCTCGGCAAACACGCCATTCTCGACGGCGACGTTGCGCCGGTTGAAATCCTCGAAAAGCTCGCACCCGCCGCGACCCACATCGTTTTTTCCGAACCCGCCGCTGCCCGGCTGACGGGGCTTGAGACGGTAGAGGACATGCTGCCAGTGCTGCACGTCCGCTACCCGCAGACCTTCATCGCCGTCACCGCCGGACCGGCAGGCTGCTGGTGGACGGAAGCTGGCGATCCCACTGTCCATTTTCAGGAAACGATGCAGGTCAAGGCGGTGGATACGCTGGCGGCAGGCGACATTTTCCACGGCACCTTTGCGCTTGCCATAGCCGAAGGCATGGAAAGCCGCGCCGCCATCCGGCTCTCCTCCGTTGCCGCTGCGCTCAAATGCACCGCCTTCGGTGGTCGCATCAGGGCGCCCACACGCGAAGAGACCGAGGAAGCCATGCGGCAATGGCTGGAGCGGGAGCGTGAACGGGGACCGGCGCTACGCGCCTTCTGAGCGCATCCATTGCCCGCATAAAACTATTCCATTTTTGCGATGCCGTTTCCCGGCGAACTAGGCTAACGTCAAGTCAGAGCAAAGCTTTTCGCAAGCCGCGCTTGTTCCACCTTCAGCCTGCATTCCGCAAAAGTGATCGCCCGATGCATCAGACGACCCGCCCGAGACTGCGCGATATCGGCTTGCCGCCCGACCATTTCGAGACCGGCCCGCTCAATGCCATCACCGATGTCGAAGGCGTGACGATCGGCCATTCGACCGTCATCGAAGGCGACACGATCCGCACCGGCGCAACCGCGATCCTGCCGCATGGCGGCAATCTTTTTCAGGACAAGGTGCCTGCGGGTTTTGCGGTCTATAACGGCTTTGGCAAATTTGCCGGCTCGACACAGATCGAGGAACTGGGCGAACTCGAAACCCCTGTTATCCTCACCAATACGCTTGCAACCGGCCGGGCAATTGAGGCGATCAACCGCCATACGCTTTCGCAGCCAGGCAATGAGAAGGTGGTATCCATCAATGCGGTCGTTGGAGAGACCAACGATTCCCGGCTCAACGACATCCGCGCCGGTCGCCCGACCATCGAGGAAATCTCCACCGCGCTGAAAAACGCTGCCGCAGGCCCGGTGGCCGAGGGCGGCGTTGGAGCCGGAACCGGCACGGTGGCTTTCGGCATGAAGGGCGGCATCGGAACCGCATCCCGCATGGTACCGATTGCCGGAGAAACCTTCACGCTCGGCGTTCTCGTGCAGTCCAATTATGGCGGCCATCTTCTCGTCTGCGGCAAACCCTATGTGAGCCCGGAGCACAGGGACAAGGACGGTTCCATCGTCATCATCGTCGCAACCGATGCGCCGCTGTCGTCGCGCAATTTGAAGCGCTTGGCCGCTAGGAGCTTCGGCGGCCTCTCGCGCACCGGTGCGGCATTGAGCAATGGTTCCGGCGATTATGCGCTGGCATTTTCCACCAACGAGCGCCTTCGCCGCACGCCCGCACGCCGTAAGGCAGTTACAGACTATCCTGAGCTCTCCAACGATGCGATCTCGCCGCTCTTCGAAGCCGCAATAGAGGCAACCGAGGAGGCGATCCTCAATTCGCTCTGCGCGGCAACAACAACATCAGGCTTCAACGCTGGAACCGGCAAGGCCGCAACGGTTGAGGCCATTTGCATCGATACCCTTAAAACCCTTCTTTCAGCCTGACTTTTCCAGACGGAGTTTTCATGACTAGCCAACCCGGTCGCATCGTTTACCTCAACGGCGAATTCCTGCCCGAGGCGGAAGCCCGCCTTTCCATCTTCGACCGCGGCTTCCTGTTCGGCGACGGCATTTATGAAGTCACCTCCGTTCTCGAAGGCAAGCTGATCGACAGCGACCTGCACATGGCGCGGCTGGAACGCAGCGCCCGCGAAATCGACGTACCGCTGCCGGTCACAACAAAGGAAATCGTCGAGGCCGAACGTCGCCTGATTGCCGACAACAACCTTGTCGAAGGCATGATCTACCTGCAACTGACGCGCGGCGCGGAAGACCGCAACTTCCTGTTTTCCGCCGATTTGAAGCCGACGCTGGTGATGTTCACGCAGGCCAAAAAACTCGTCGGCACCGCCGTGGAAGAGACCGGTATTGCGGTCAAATCCGTTCCCGACCAGCGCTGGGCGCGCCGTGATATCAAGACCGTCTGCCTGCTGCCGCAGGTCATGGCAAAACGCATCGCCAAGGCTGAAGGCTGCGATGAGGCGTGGATGATCGAGGATGGTTTCGTCACCGAAGGCGCATCCTCCACCGCCTATATCATCACCGGCGACAGGAAGATCATCACCCGCGGCAACAGCAACAAGACCCTGCCCGGCTGCACCCGCCTTGCCGCCCTGCAACTGGCCAAGGAGGCCGGTTTCACGCTGGAAGAACGGCCTTTCACGCTGGAAGAAGCGATGAACGCAGACGAAGCCTGCCTGACCAGCGCCTCCAACTTCGTGGTTTCGGTGACGAAGATCGACGGCAAGCCGGTGGGTGATGGCAAACCAGGCGCGATGGTGAAACGCCTGCGCGCGCTCTATCTCGAAAACGCCCACCGCACCGCGATCTGACCAGGATCAATCTTCGAGAACCGCCCATATGCGCTCGACAACGGGACGGCGGTTCTCCTTGGAACGATAAAGCCGGATATCCACGGCAATATCGAAACAGTGATCGGCGGCACGCACCAGCGCGCCGCTATCCAGCTCGTGCCGCATCAGGCTTTCCGGCACCCAGGCAACACCCCATCCCGCCATCGCCATGGCTTTCAGCCCCACCGACATGCTGCCCTCATGCACCCGCTCGAATTTCGGCAGGCGCGCACTCAGGAGATCGCGCAACAGCGGCCCGAAGAACGATGCTTTTTCGTAATCCAGATAGGCAAAGGGTTTTTTCGCGCTTTCCGTCAGGCTGTGCAGCGGTGCGCCGTCCTCTGTGGGGGCGGAAACGGGAATGATGTTTTCCGCGCCAAGCACGCGGAATTCGAAGGTCTGCGCATCGAGCAGCATCGGCACTTCGGGGTGGGCGTAGGTCAGAAGGAAATCGCTCTGCCCGTCCACCAGCGAATTGAGGTTCTCCTCCATGCTGCCGGAATCAGGCCGCAGAACCGAAAACAGCGGTCCCGCCTTCTCGTTCACCCGTTTCAGCCAGTCCGGGAAGAAGGTGAAAGACAGCGTGTGCAGCGCCGTCAGCCGCACTGTTCTGGCATCCTCACCGTCTTCCTGCAACAGGGTGCGACGGGCGTGGTAAAGCTGCTTCAGGGTTTCCTGCGCCACCGGAACGAACTTCACCCCGGCCTCGGTCAGCCGTGAGGGATAGGAAGCGCGATCGACCAGCGTCGCGCCCACCCAGGCTTCCAGCTGCTTGATCCTCCGGCTGAAAGCGGATTGCGTCACATGCCGCTCTTCCGCCGCCTTCGAAAAATTGAGCGTTCCGGCCAGCGCCAGGAAATCCTCGAGCCATTTGACTTCCAAGGGCCTGTTCTCCCACAAAGATGTTGAACCGGCCTTTAGCTGGAACAAGGGTCTTTATTAGGAGCAATAGCAGCTGATTGAAACCCTGTTAAAGGCTTCTTGAATATTCGATCATTCGCGCCCGGCTCGCCACAAGCTCTATCCGGCTGTCGCTCAATTGATTGAGGCAGATGCGCTTCGTCCACAGCCCGTCCGAGAGCGTGAAGAGGAAGCGACCATTGCCGAGCGCCGTCAAAGGCATGGAGCGGCGCGTGGGACCGATACCCATGGTCAGCGACGAACCGGAAATCGTAAATTCCGCCCCTTCGATAGAGCGCCAAGATCCGGAAAGCTCATCGGGCACCGCATGGTCACCAACCGGCAGGAACCGACGAGCGGCGTGGCCTGCCTCGCCGACGATCGCGTCGCCCTCGAGCCTCAGAAGCATCGGAGAGGATGCGGAGCGCGATGACACCCAGCCATCGGCATCTTCATAAAGCGTGTCGTCGCCATCGATGAAGGTCGAGGTACTGCCCTTGATCTCCAGCCACCACGGTCCGCTTTCGGTGACATAGAGGCCTTCCGGCAAGCTGGCGGCGGGTTTGGGTAAAGGCAGACCGGTCAGGGCCGCCATGCTTTCCAGCGCAATCTTGAAGCCGTTGGTATCCTCGCGGTTCGATACCACGACGAAACCCGTGCCGTTTTCCGGATCGAGAAGGAAGTACGTCTTGTAGCCAGGATGCGAACCGCCATGACCGACGAAACGTCTGTCGCCGAGATGTGACCAGCGCAGGCCGAGACCATATTCGCTCATCCGTCCATCGGCGAGCCGCCGCTCGGTGGAAAGCCCGTCCAGAACGCCGGCAAAGCTGCCCTCTCCCCGCATCAGCCCCTGCAGCCAGCGGGTCAGCGCTTCGGCACTGCCGGCAAGACTGCCGGAAGCGGAAATATGCAGGCCCGCCGCCGAAAGTTGCCAGTTGCTCTCAGCCTTCCAGTAACCCGGCACCAATCCGTCCACCGGATCGTTCCAGACGTCCGGCGCCTTCAGGAAAACACCGAACGGTCCGGCAATTTGCGTCTGCACGAAATCGTCAAAACGGAAACCATGGCGCTCCAGCGCCGCCTCGACCAGACGATAACCGGTATTCGAATAGGAAACCTCGCTGCCGGCCGGAAAGTTCAGCCGGGTCAGCCGCGACAGATAGTCTAGAAGCGGGCCGGCCTTCGTTTCGGTGTAGACGGAAAGACCAAGCAGCGAGAGGCATTCGCGCGTGTCCGGCAACCCGCCGCTCATATCCAGCGCCTGCCCGACAGTGACGTCGCGGAGTGGCGATTGCAGCTCCGGCAGATGCTTTCCGAGCGGATCGTCAAGCCCGATCAGATCGGAATGGGCAAGCACCATGGCGCAGAAGGCATGTTTGGTGACGGATGCGTAACGCACCACGCTTTTCGGCGTGAACGGCGCAAACGTCGAAAGGCTCTCAACCCCGCCCGCATGGGCAAAACGGATGCCATTGAGATCGAAACCGATCACTGCTCCGCCTGGCTCGTTGCCGGCCCATTGCGAGACGAAACTCTCGGCAAGCGTTGAAGCGGCGTTCCAGTCGAATTGCTGTGACATTGTTCGGTCTCGTGTCTTCGTGGGTCTTGTGGGAAGCCTCATACCGCTGCCGCGACCTTCTCCCCGGTGGGGAGAAGAAGCGAGCAGCATCCGCTCGATTTATGTGCGACGCGGGCTCAAGCCGGCTCTTCCAACCGGATACTCAGGCTGCGCAACTCTTCTGTATGCGGGTGTTTCGTGCGGCCTTCGCGTAGATCGCCTGCATTCAGCTGCTCGACCATTTCACCATTCAGCATCACGCCCACCTGTGGGCACAGATGCGCGATAACAGCCAGATTGTGGCTGACGAGGATATAGGTGAGGTTGCGCGCCGCCCGCAGATCCTGCAACAGGTTCAGGATTTCCGCCTGCACTGAAACATCGAGCGCCGAAGTCGGCTCATCGAGCAGCAGAACCTGCGGATCGGCAATCAAAGCACGCGCAATCGCCACGCGCTGACGCTGACCGCCGGAGAGCTGGTGCGGGTAACGGAAGCGCACCGACTGCGGCAGGGCCACATCCGATAGCGCCTGCTGGATGCGTTTTTCGATATTGTCCATGCCGTGCACCAACGGCAATTCGCTGAGAATGCGGTCGATGGTCTGGCGCGGATGCAGCGAACCATAGGGGTCCTGAAACACCATCTGCACCTGCCGGAAGAATTCCGGCGTGCGCTTCAGCGGCGCATCCTTGCCGGCAAAGGCGATGCGGCCTTCCCAGCTTTCATTAAGGCCGGCCATGGCGCGCAGGATGGTGGACTTGCCCGAGCCGCTTTCGCCAACGATGCCGAAGCTGCCGCCCTTTTCCACCGAAAAGGACACGCCCTTCACCACTTCACGGTCGCCGAACTTGATACGGAGATTTTCGACGTCGATCATAGGCTGGACCACGCTGCATCACGGTTGAGAACGGGAAGACGCTCGCGCGGATGCGTCAGCGAGGGAATGCAGTTCAAGAGACCCTGCGTGTAAGGATGCTGTGCTTTCAGGAGTTCGGAAGCTTTCAGTTCCTCCATCACCCGGCCGGAATACATGACAGCCACGCGGTCGCAGAAATGCGAGACAAGCGGCAGGTCGTGGCTGATGAGGATGAGACCCATGCCGCGTTCCGATACCAGCTCCTCGATCAGCCGCAGGATTTCCGCCTGCACCGTGGCATCGAGAGCGCTTGTCGGTTCGTCGGCGATCAGAAGCTCTGGATCAGGCGCCAGCATCATGGCGATCATGACACGCTGGCCCATGCCGCCGGAAACCTCGTGAGCGTAGGACGAAGCGACCTGGCGCGGATTGCGGATCTTCACCTGATCGAGCAGAGCGATTGCCGCCTCCATGGCCGCACGCTTGCTGCCGCCCTTGTGGGCGCGCCAGGCTTCCGCGATCTGTGCACCCATGGTCTTGACCGGGTTCAGCGAATATTTCGGATCCTGAAGGATGAAACCTGCCCGTTTTCCTCGGATCTGGCGCATCTGCTTTTCACTGGCGGAAAGCACGTCGATACCGTCAAAGGAGAGCTTGTCGGCCCTGATATCAGCATTGGAGGGCAGAAGCTTCATCAGCGCGCGCGCCGTGAGGCTCTTGCCCGAACCGGATTCACCGACGATGCCGAGCTTTTCTGTTCCGAGCTTCATGGAAACACCGCGCACCGCCTCGAAGCGGCTGGTGCGGGTCTGGAACGCGATCTTCAGATTTTCGATTTCGACCAGCATGGCTCAATGTCCCTTCGGGTCGAGCACGTCGCGCAGACCATCGCCAAGGAAGTTGAAGGCGAGCGAGACGAGGAAGATGGCGATGCCCGGAATGGTGGCGACCCACCATTGTTCGAAGATGAAGCGCTTGGCCGTCGCAATCATCGCACCCCACTCCGGCGAAGGCGGCTGCGCGCCCATGCCGAGGAAGCCGAGGCTTGCGGCGGTGATGATGATCGAGCTCATGTCGAGCGTGATGCGCACGATGAGGCTCGGCACGCAGAGCGGCGCGATGTGACGGGCGATGATGCGCCAGGCGGAAGCGCCTGTCAGCCGGTAGGCCGCAACGAAATCGCTGCCGCGAACCGTCATGGTTTCGGCGCGAGCGAGACGCGCATAGGGCGGCCAGGCGGTGAGCGCAATGGCGAGAATGGCGCTTTCGACGCCAGGCTTCAGCGCCGCGACGAAGGCAAGCGCCAGGATGAGGCGCGGGAAGGCCAGGAACACATCGGTCACCCGCATCAACACCGTATCGACGATACCGCCGAAATAACCGGCGATGCAGCCGATGGCGAGACCGATCGGCGCAACGAGAACGACGACGGCAATGACCATGCCAAGCGTGACGCGACCACCATAAAGAATGCGGGAAAGAATGTCGCGACCCAGCTCATCCGTGCCGAACCAGTGCTCGGCACTCGGGAAGGCAAGGCGGTTGCCGAGGTTCTGCGCGGCCGGATCGTAAGGCGCGATGAACGGCGCCAGCAGCGACAGCGCAATGAAGACGATGATGATCGTGAGACCGACCACCGCCAGCGGATTGGACTTGAGGTTCAGCCAGATGCGGTACCGGTTTCCCCAGGCAGCCTGCCTGCGGGAATGCGGCGTCTCATCCAGAGCCCAGTTTCTGAAAGTTGCTAACATCATCGAACGCGGGGATCCATTACTCGGTAAAGTACGTCTGCGAGCAGGTTGAGGCCGACATAGATCAGGCCGATCAACAGGGTCGCTCCGACGACAGGGTTCATGTCCGCGTTCATGAGCGAGACGGTGAGATATTGGCCAAGGCCCGGCCAGCTGAAGACGGTTTCCGTCACCACGGCACCTTCCAGAAGGCCGGCATAGGTGAGTGCGAGAACCGTGACGAGCTGTACGGCAACCGTCGGGAAGGCGTGCCCCCAGATGACGGTCATTGCCGAAAGCCCCTTGGCACGGGCGGTAATGACATATTCGCCCTTCAGCGCATCGATCATGAAGGCGCGTGTCATGCGGGTGATATAGGCCATGCTGAAATAGGCAAGGATGCAGACGGGCTGCACCATATGGGCGATGGCGTCGTAAAACGCGTCCCAGTCGCCGGCAAGCAGCGTATCGACCGTCATCAGGCCCGTGACCGGCGAGATCATGCCGTCATAGATGATGTCCTGCCTGCCCGGTCCGGGTGCGACGCCAAGCGTGGCGTAAAATACCAGCAGCGAAATCAGCGCCAGCATGAAGACGGGCACGGAATGGCCGGCAAGGCAGACGACGCGGATGATCTGGTCCGTCAACTTACCCTGCTTCACGGCGGCCCATACGCCGAGCGGAATGCCGATCAGCGCCGCGAGAACGAGTGCTGCCGTAGCAAGCTCGAAGGTGGCGGGGAAAACGCGCTTTATATCGATCCAGACCGGGTTGCGGGTCAGAATGGAATTGCCGAAATCACCGTGCAGCACCTGCGACACATAGTGGAAAAACTGAACGACCAGTGGCTGGTCCAGGCCCATTTCGGCCCGAACCCGCACGATGACGTCTTCAGGCGCGTTGTCGCCGACTGCCGCGATGACAGGATCGACAGGCATGACGCGCCCGATCAGGAAGGTGATGACCATCAACCCGAACAGCGTCAGAATGACGCTGCTCAGTGTCGACGATATGCTTTTGACGCGCTTGTTCAATGTTACGCTTTCTTAGCATCGTGGTAGGAATTGCCCTCGGAGAGAACGCCGAGTTCAAAGCCGGAAACGCCCTTGCGGAACGCGGCCGTCTTCGTCGTCTGGAACATGAAGACGAAGGGGCTGTTTTCCATGTGCTCGCGCTGCAACGCTTCATAAAGCTCGATGCGCTTTGCCGGGTCCTTCTCGTCACGGGCGGCTTCTGCCTTCGCGGCAAAGTCGTCGTTCTTGAAGCGCGAACGCCACAGGAAGGGCTTGGACTTGGCGTCGTCGCCATTGTCCTTGTTGATGTTGAAGACATCGGCATTGGAATGCGGATCGAAGTAATCCGTGCCCCAGGCGGAAAGCGCCATCTGGTGTTCGCGGCCACGCATCTTGGTCAGAACCTGACGGTTCTCGGCAGATTGCAGACGCACCTTGATGCCGATATCGGCAAGATTTGCCTGGATAGCCTGCGCCAGATCCGGGTAAGGCTGGGCGGAATAGTGATCCATGGTGATTTCGAAACCGTCGGCAAGACCGGCTTCCGCCATCAGCGCCTTGGCCTTTTCGACATCGCGCTGGTACGGCGTGTCGTTAACGGCGCCGGGGAAACCTTCCGGCTCGAAGCTCTGGTGAACCTTGTGCGTCAGCGGCACGATGTTTTCCTGCATGCCCTTGTAGTCCAGCGCCCATTTGATGGCCTGCCAGACCTGTGGCTTGGCAAGGTTCTCATTGCCCTGATTGAGCGAGATCAGCACCAGCGAGGCGATGCTCTTGCGCTGCAACTCGATGTTGGCGTCGTTCTGGACGGTACGCAGCTGTTCCGAGGTCAGGTCGCGGGCAATGTCGATATCGCCCTTCTGCAACATCAGAAGCTGGGAAGACGGATCGGTGACATGGCGCAGGATGACGCGCTTGATGTTACCCTTGTAGGGGCCATTCGGGTTGACGGTGAGCGCTACGCTCTCGCTCGGCTTCCAGGCCTGCAACATGAAATCGCCGGAACCGGCGCTGTTTTTCTGCAGCCAGCCATTGCCGAGGTCTTCGCCCGAGGCATTTGCCAGCACGGCCTTCTTTTCAACGATCGCGCCGATATTGGCGGAGAGGCAATAGAGCAGGAACGAGATTGCGGTCGGCTTTGCCGTCGTCAGCTTCACCGTCTTTTCGTCGGCGGCAACGATGGTCGTTTCGGCATTGTCAGGCGTGAAGCCGAACTGGCCGATGATGAAGGCCGGGCTCTTGTTCATCTTGATGGCGCGCTGCAGAGAAAAGGCCACGTCTTCCGCGGTCACTTTCGCACCGCTCGAGAAGGTCGCATCGTCACCGATCACAAAGGTGAAAACCTTGCTTTCCGCATCGGCTTCCCAGGACTTCGCGATGACCGGATCGACCTTGGTGGAATCTTCACGGTTCGCCCGCACCAGCTTCTGGTACATGTTGGACATGATTTCACCGCCGACGGCTTCGAAACCCTCATGCGGATCAAGGCTCGTCATGTTGTCCAGCTGCTGCGCGACCACCAGAATATCCTTGGGTGTCGCAGCAAATGCCGGAATGTGCGCATAGGACAGGAACGGTACAGCAGCGCCGGCAATCAGCAGGTTGCGTCTTGAAATCATCGAAAATCCCCTTTCGGACCTTATTTTTCGGAAACGGTATGGGTTCGCCCCAATCCAGTCATTTTTTTTATGTTTTCCCGCGATTACCACGAGCAAACGAGGCGCGACCAATTCCAAATTTGGCAGAGCCTATGCACGGATTGCATTTGCTCCGACCTTGACCTTTCCTCTACCAATTCTCAAAAGTCTGACGACCGCGCGCCCGCGCCCCGCCCGTATCCAAAGGTGAATGACCATGACCGATGAAAAAACCGTACCCGTCTTCGACGGCCACAACGACGTGCTTCTGCGGTTATGGCGATCGGGCAATGCCTCTCCCGAAACGCTTCTCATCGAGGGTGATACGGTCGGCCACATCGACCTGCCGCGCGCCAGGAAGGGCGGGTTGGCCGGTGGCCTCTGCGCCATCTACGTCCCCTCGCCCAGCATGGAGAAGGACGCGAACGGCGACTTCACGACACCGGCTGAAGCGGACGCGCTGAAGGCGACGCTTGGCATGGCGGCCCTACTGTTCCGCGCCGAGAAACAATCAGGCGGTGCGCTGAAAGTCTGCCGCACGGCCGCCGAGATCCGCAGCGCGATGGCAGAGGGCGCCTTTGCCTCCGTCTTCCATATCGAGGGCGCAGAAGCGATCGGCGCCGATCTGGATGCGCTGCATGTTCTCCACGAGGCTGGCCTTCGCACGCTCGGCCCGGTCTGGAGCCGCCCGAACATCTTCGCCTACGGCGTTCCCTTCCGCTTCCCGTCGACACCGGATATCGGCCCCGGCCTCACCGATGCCGGAAAACGGCTGGTAAAGACCTGCAACGAACTGAAGATCATGGTCGACCTGTCGCACATGAACGAACAGGGTTTCTGGGACATCGCGAAGATTTCGGACGCACCGCTGGTGGCGTCCCATTCCAACACCTATGCGCTGTGCAACCACAGCCGCAACCTGACGGACCGCCAGCTGGACGCGATCCGCGACACAGGCGGTCTTGCCGGCATCAATTTCGGCGTTCTGTTCCTGCGCCAGGACGGCGTGAAGAACCCGGCTACCGATCTTGGCGAACTGGTCCGCCATGTCGACTATATCGTCAACCGCATCGGCATCGATCACGTCGCACTCGGCTCGGATTTCGACGGCACCACCATTCCAGCAGCCATGAAGGATGCGGCCGATCTGCAATTGCTGGTCACAGCCCTACGCAACGGCGGTTATGACGACGCCGCACTCGCCAAGATCTGCCATGGCAACTGGGTACGCGTGCTGGAGAAAACGTGGGGCGCGTAACGCGCCCCGACTTTGGCATTCTCCCCGGACTTCCGTGCCGGAGACATGAAGCGGCAGGCCTCAGGCCTTTGCCGCTTTCTTTTTGCCCGTGGACCGAAACGCCAGCAGGCCTGCGACCAGACCAGCAATGGCCCATTTGATCGGCAGTACATCCGCCGTCTCGCTACGGATCGGCAGAACGGTCACTGTTCCCGGACGCGATTCATATCCGGCCTGCCCGCCGGCCTTCGCATCAGCGATCTGCTGCGGCGAGACAACCCATTCGGCGCCCCGCATCTTGTCATAAGCCATGTAGCCGCCGCCCACCAAAAGGGCTGCGATCAGCGAAATTACTATTCTTGTAGGCATGTTCATTTTGCATTTCCTTCAATTGAAAGAAGCGTTTAATCACATCAAACATCGCCTCCAAGCAATCGGAACGTTTAATTCACGGAGTTTTTGATCTAAAATTTGAACATCGCTCTTTTTGGTTGCATTTTTCATTTTAACGGCGAAAATCCCGTTGGTTTGTCGCCAAACTTCACATCGACACGTCACGCATTTCTGCTAAGCAAATTTCCTCAACCGAAACGAATTAGCGACACAATCCTGTGGTTCGCCAACCAAGGGACTGGCGCTGGAAAAAGCAAATGGCAGACAAGAGCGAAATTATACAGACCGATATTACCGAATCCCCGGTTGAAAGCTTCTTTGCCAGAAACCGGCCCTATCTGACGGCCATCGCCATTACGCTCATCTTCGTGATGATGACGTTTGCGATTTACCGCCTCACATCCGAAGTGCGGTACGATGATGTGATCGCAGCCCTTCTGGACACTTCGCTTCCGGCCATTCTTCTTGCAATGGTCTTTACGGCGCTGAGCTTCCTGTCGCTGATTTTCTATGACGCCAACGCGATCGAATATGTCGGAAAAAAGGTGCGCTTCCCGTCCATGGCGGCCACCGCTTTTGCCGCTTACGCCATCGGCAACACTGCTGGATTTGGCCCCTTGAGCGGCGGCGCCATACGCTTTCGCGCCTATTCCAGGCTGGGACTTTCGCCGGGTGACATCGCCCGTGTCATCGCCTTCGTCACGCTGTCCTTCGGGCTGGGGCTTTTGTCGGTCAGCGCCCTTTCGACCTTCATCGTCGCACCACGCATCGCCGCCATCATCGGTCTCGACCCGACTGTTCTAAGGGGCGGAGCGCTCGCCGTCATTGCCGTTCTCGTTACCACCGCCTACGTCGGCCGCAACGGCAAGGCGATCCGGCTTGGCAAATGGCGACTGCGCCTTCCCGACAGCCGCACCTCCTCGCGCCAGTTCCTCGTCTCCGCCTTTGATATCGCCGCCTCCGCCTCCGTGCTTTACGTGCTCCTGCCCGAGACACATCTCGGCTGGCCGACATTCTTCGCGATCTATGCCACCGCCGTTGGCCTTGGCGTTCTCAGCCATGTTCCCGCCGGTCTCGGTGTGTTCGAAACGGTCATGGTAGCCGGGCTCGGCAACGCGATCAGCGTCGATCAGCTGCTCGGAAGCCTCGTTCTTTATCGCGTCATCTATCACGTCCTGCCGCTGGTTGTTGCCATTCTGGTGATGATCGTTTCCGAAATGAAGCAGTTCGCGGCCAAGCCGGTGGTCTCCGATATCAGCCAGCTTGCCGTGCGGCTGGCGCCACCGCTGCTCTCCACCTTCGCGATTATTCTCGGCACCATGCTGATCTTTTCGAGCGTGACTCCGACGCCCGGCAGCAATCTGGATTTCCTGTCGAATTTCGTGCCACTGCCGATCATCGAGGCGGCGCACTTTCTGACGAGCATTCTCGGCCTTGGCCTCGTTGTCGCCTCCCGCGGCCTCGGGCAGCGGCTGGATGGGGCGTGGTGGATTGCCCTTGTCGCCGCATCGCTGGCGCTCATCCTGTCGCTGGTGAAGGCGATCGCCGTTTTCGAGGCAATCTTCCTCGGCATCTTCATCGCGGCGCTCGCCCTCAATATGCGCAGCTTCAACCGTCATGCCTCGCTGGTCAAACAGGCGCTGGGACCGAGCTGGCTCGCCGCTATGGCCGTCATCATCGCCGGCGCGGCAACGATCCTTCTGTTCGTCTACCGCGACACCGATTACAGCCACACATTGTGGTGGGAATTCGAGTTCTCCGAAGAAGCCCCGCGCGGTCTGCGCGCCCTTCTCGGCCTGGTGCTCGCTTCCTCCACCATTGCAATTTTCAGCCTGATGCGGCCGGTCACTTTCAAGCCGGATTCCATCCAGCCGGAAGACGTTGAACGTGCAACCGACATCGTCATGCAGCAGGATTCGGCCGATGCCAATCTGGTGCGCATGGGCGACAAGCATGTGATGTTCTCGGAAAGCGGCAGCGCCTTCATCATGTACGGCATTCAGGGCCGATCATGGATAGCCTTCGCCGACCCCGTCGGTAACGAGGAGGATTTTCCCGATCTGGTCTGGCAATTCGTGGAATCCGCCCGTTCGGCGGGTGCGCGCGCCGCCTTCTACCAGATTTCGCCCTTCCTCCTGTCCCATTGCGCCGATGCGGGCCTGCGTGCCTTCAAGCTTGGCGAACTGGCGCTGGTCGATCTTACCGCATTCGAATTGAAGGGCGGCAAGCTCGCGACCCTTCGCCAGTCACTGAGCCGCGGCGCCCGCGACGGGCTGACCTTCGAAGTTGTCGAGCAATCGCATGTTGCCGATATTCTGGATGATCTCAAGCAGGTCTCGGATGGCTGGCTCACCCACCACAATACAAGGGAAAAGCGATTTTCTCTTGGTGCGTTCGAGCCCAACTACATTCTCTCCCAGCCCGTCGCCGTGCTGCGCAAGGATGGCAAGATCACCGCCTTCGCCAATCTGATGGTGACGGACACGAAAAAGGAAGCCACCGTCGATCTCATGCGCTTTTCACCGGATGCACCGCGCGGCTCGATGGATTTCCTCTTCGTCAGCATCATGCAGCACCTGCGCGAGGCGGGATATGAAAGCTTCAATCTCGGCATGGCACCCATGTCCGGCATGTCGAAGCGCGATGCGGCACCGGTCTGGGACCGCATTGGCAGCACGCTTTTCGAACATGGCGAACGTTTCTACAACTTTAAGGGCCTTCGTGCGTTCAAGACGAAGTTCCACCCGAAATGGGAACCGCGTTACCTCGCCGTACAGAATGGCGCAGACGCCGCTCTGGCGCTGATGGACGCGACGGTTCTGATCAGTGGCGGTGTCAGAGGAGTGATCGGAAAATGAGAAAATACAGCATGCTGAAGGCAGCCCTTGCCGCTTCCGCCCTGTTCCTCTCCCCGTTGTTTGCTTCCAGTGCCGCCTTTTCGCAGGACAAGCCAGCCTATGACACCGGCATGATCCCCGCCGAGCACATCATGGTGCCTGATGGCGAAATTCTCGCCAGCGTCTTCCTGATTTCCGATGCGGACGGATGGACCGGCACCGACGAAGAACGCGCCAAAGCACTGGTGGAAAAGGGTGCCGCGGTGGTCGGCATCGATTTCAAGGAATATCTGAAGGCGCTCGAGGCCGATGATGACGAGTGTATCTATATGATCTCGGACATCGAGTCGCTGTCGGAGCAGATCCAGCGCACCGCCGGGACGGCCAGCTATCGCCAGCCTATCCTCACCGGCATCGGCAAGGGCGGAACGCTGGCGCTCGCCATGATCGCGCAAAGCCCGGTCTCCACCGTTCAGGAAGCCATCGCGGTCGACCCCAAGGCTGGCCTGCCGCTTGAGAAGATACTCTGCACCCCCGCCACCAAGGACAAGGTGGACGGTGAAACGGTTTATGGCCTGACCGATGGCCCGCTGCCAGCTCCTGTCAGCGTGCTGTTCACGCCCGATGCGGATCAGAAGGGCCGCGACCACGTTAACGCCCTGGTGAAGCTTCATCCCGATATCGAAGTGACTGATGTGACAGGCAAGGCGGATGAGATTTTGTCCCAGACCCTGTCCGACAAGGTCGATGCGGCGGGCGACACCAGCAGCCCGCTAGGCCTGCCGATCACGGTTCTCGAAACGAGCCCGGCGATGGACACCATGGCGGTGATCTATTCCGGTGACGGCGGCTGGCGCGATCTGGACGAGGAAGTCGGCGGCGCGCTGCAAAAGCAGGGGATACCTGTGATCGGCGTCGATGCCCTGCGTTACTTCTGGAAAGAAAAACAACCGCAGGAAGTGGCCAATGACCTTGCACGCATCATCGACACCTACCGCAAGGAATGGAAGGTTCGGAACGTCGTGCTGATCGGCTATTCCTTTGGCGCCGATATCATTCCCGCCACCTATAATCTCCTGCCCGAACGCGCGAAATCGCATGTCGTGCAGCTGACGCTGCTTGGACTTTCGACCGAAGTCGATTTCGAGATTTCCGTCCAGGGCTGGCTCGGCGTTGCCGGCGAAGGCAAGGGCGGCAAGACCATCGATGACATCGTCAAGATCGATCCGAAGCTGGTGCAATGCGTCTATGGCACGGAGGAAGAGGATGAAGACCCCTGCCCCGGCCTGAAGGCAAAGGGCGTGGAGACGGTCGGCATCGAAGGTGGCCACCATTTCGATGAGGACTATGAGGGGCTTGCCAAGCGCATCGTGACCTCCCTGAAAACCCGGCTACCGAAATAGGCTGTCGCAACCTCTGCGGCTTCGGGAGAATTCCCGAAGCCCATACTTCCATCAGAATTCAATCACCCGAAGCGCCGCCGGCAGGATGCCGGCTCCCCGACTTGCCGATCTCGGCTCGCAAACCTTCCTTGAAGGTTCCACGCATCACGGCCATACTTGCGGAATCGATTAAACTATTATTCAAAAGAAATATGCTGGCAGCGAATATCCATGGCATTTCCGCAACCATGCTTCTGTTGATTGCCAATCATAGATTTTATATTTCCCGACCGGTTCAGGGGCCGCCGCATGCTCGCACGAAAGACCAAAACTCCAGTTCTCGTGGAACGCATCGACCAGTTCGTCGGTCGGGTCAGGGAGGCAATGAAAAGCAGCGAGACGTTGCGAAACAAAAAAATCCGCGATCTTTGGGACGCAGAGGTCCGCTACCATTTCGACAATGGCCGCACGGAAAAGACGCTCGAACTTTACATCATGAAATATCGCTATGCCCTGAAGGCCGAATTTGGAGCAAAGAGCACCCCGCTTGCCATCTGCAACATGAAAAAGCTGCGGGAGCGGCTGAAGACCTATATAGAGCGGGCCGACTATCCGAAATCCGGCGTGGCGACCTCCATTGTCGAAAAGATCGAACGGGCGGAGTTCAACACCGCCGGCCGCAAGCCGACAGTGCTTTTGCGGATCGCGGATTTTATTGCAGCGATGAACGGCCTGGGCTCGAAAGAAGAGATGCAGGCCTTGTGGGACGCCGAAATCGCCGTCATGAAGGGCCGCGCCCAGACGACGATCATTTCCTACATCACCAAATATCGTAACGCCATCCGCGAAGCCTTCGGTGACGACCATCCGATGCTGAAGATCGCCACCGGCGATGCCGCAATGTATGACGAGGCACGCCGGGTGAAGATGGAGAAGATCGCCAACAAGCACGGCGCGCTCATCACATTCGAGAATTACCGGCAGGTGCTGAAGATCTGCGAGGATTGTCTCAAGTCCAGCGATCCACTGATGATCGGCATCGGCCTGATCGGCATGACGGGGCGACGCCCCTACGAGGTCTTTACGCAGGCCGAGTTTTCACCCGCCCCCTATGGCAAGGGCGTTTCCAAATGGAGCATCCTGTTTAACGGCCAGGCCAAGACGAAGCAGGGCGAAGGAACGAAATTCGGGATTACCTACGAGATCCCGGTCCTTGCACGCTCCGCAACCATCCTGTCCGCCTACCAGCGCCTGCGCGAAAGCGGGCAGGGAAAATTGTGGCACGGCATGTCGATCGACGATTTTTCATCGGAAACCCGCCTGCTGCTTCGGGACACGGTTTTTAATCTGTTCGAGGATCTCTGGCCGAAGGAAGAACTGCCCAAGCCCTATGGCTTGCGGCACCTTTATGCGGAGGTGGCGTATCACAATTTCGCGCCGCCCCATGTCACCAAGAACAGCTATTTCGCGGCCATCCTCGGACACAACAATAACGACCTCGAAACCTCGCTGTCCTACATGACCTACACGCTGCCGGAAGACCGCGACGATGCATTGGCGCGAGCCAAACGCACGAATGAGCGCACATTGTTGCAGATGGCGACCATCGCCCCCGTCTCCCGCAAGAACCCGTAGCGGTACCCGGAACTGCCCTAGAAAACGCCTCTAATACGGCCTTGCCTCAGGATAGCGCTGAACACGCTGCCAGCGGTATTTTCGCATGTCTGTCCCAACAGCCCGGACAAATGTGCCGCCCTCAGCTTTTGCCAAGTCTTTCCCCTTTGTCTGCCGGCGTGGTATTGGCGTTGGCGCTTGGGGCCGCTTCTGCCTGCACGCGATCTGAACGCAGCCACGCACCAAACAATCAATATAAATCTCAACTAATTTAATAATACAAAATATTCATCCTAAATATTACTTTTAATTATACAGCTACGCGCAAGACTATACTGCAATTATCCGCTTCATAACTGGTTCACGCACAGATTTTGCCATAGTTTTTTCGGAGACACATGGTGCTGCCCGCATATACGACTTACGCTCTTTACAATCGTGATATGGAATTGTCGCTGAAACGCGTCGCGAACGACCCCGTCGTATCGCGCGACGCCAAATATTATGCGGATAATATCGGCAAGGTCAAAAACCTCGACGCGTTCCTGAAGGACTTCCGGCTCTATTCCTACGCCATGAAGGCACATGGACTGGAGGAAATGATCTATGCCACCGCCTTCATGAAGAAGGTGCTGGAAAGCAATCTCAACGATCCGAACAGCTTCGCCAACAAACTGAAGGATACGCGATACCGCGACTTCGCTGCCTCTTTCGATTTTGGCACGATCAAAGCGGAAAAATCGGTTCAGACAAAATCCCAGCAGGACCGGTTGATTGCCACCTATCACGCTACGATCGAACAGGAAGGCGCCGAATTAAAGGAAGAGACCCGTTTTTACAACATTGCCATCGAGAAGGTCGGGCATGTCGACGATATCTTCAAGAACACGCGGCTTCGGGATTATATCTTCAAATCCTTCGGCATCGACCCCGAGACCTTCAGCTACAAGCACGTCAAAAACGTTCTGACGAGCGATATCAGCAATGCCGATAGCTACATCAACAAGACCTACAAGTCATTGATCCCGGAGTGGAAGGCAAAGGCGGCCGATCTGCGCATAGAACGTGCAGGCGTCGCGTCCACCGACAAACCGGCGCTCGCAAAGATCGACTACCTGATCAGCCAATATAACAAGCGTATCAACGATGCCAACAAACTGTTCGAGATGGCGGCCGCGTTTAATTTCCGGGACGACGGCCGCGTAGATGACGGCATGCCGGCGCAGACGGCTGCGCAGAGGCGACTGATTAACGAAACCTACGTTCTTTCAAATCCCCGCCTGACGCAGGCCGGAGCTGTTCTCAACCGCGAGTATTTCGCGGACAAGATGAAAACCATCACCGAGGCCAGCCAGATGACGCAGTTTGCGCGCCTGAGAACGATGCTCATCGTCAGCTTCAATCTGACCGACAATGATGAGACGGACAAGAAAATCGGCTGGGCCGTCTTGCAGGATCCGAATGATCCGAAAAGCCCTATCCATAAGGAGAAGGACAAAGGTCTTGTCGATCTGGCACGCGCCTTCAATTTCGGTGCGGATGGCAAGATCAAGACCGGCAAGGTAGCGCAGACCGCCGAACAGCTCAACACCATGATGAACCTCTACTTCAGCCGTTACGATGACAAGGACGAAGCAGCGGACGAAAAGGCAATCAAGAACTACCAGCGCTACATCGGCCTGACGAAAAATCTCGAGGATTTTCTGTCGAACGCGCAGGGCGCGGTCATCATTCGAAACTTCGCCCTGAAGGCCTTCGATATTACCGCTGAAGAAGCCTCGTCCTTCACGCTGAAACGGGTATTTACCAGCGATCTGTCAGACACGAAAAGTTACGTTTATACTTTGAAAGACGAGCGTTTCGTGCGGCTGGCCAAGGCTTTCAACTTTGATGCCGAGGGCAAGATCGGCTCACCCCGGCTCGCCCAGTCGGAAAACGAGATCACTCGAATATCGCGAAATTATCTGAAGGAAGTTACCCGTTGGGACAAGGACAAAAAGGTCAGGGAGAAAGGCGAAAAGGAGGTCACCTACTATCGCCAGAAAATGGAAACGATTGAAACCGTCGATCAATTGCTCTCCGACCGCCGCCTTCTCGATTTCATGCTGATTGCGCAGCGTATCGACCCCAAAACGGTCACCACCGACTACCTCAAGAAGATCTTCAAGTCCGACCTCAAGGACCCCAAAAGTTTCGCCAATACCGAAAAAGATGCCCGCTTCCGCGCACTTGCCGGCTCCTTCAATTTCGACGCCAAGGGGAATATCGTCGCGAAAGCCGGCCAGAGCGTGCAGAACACCCGCAGCCTCATGGAAACACGCGACAAATATGTTCGGCAGACGCTGGAACAGCGGGTCGGCGAAGAAAATTCCGGCGTTCGCCTTGCGCTCTATTTCAAGCGCATGGCTGCCAGCATTTCCAATCCCTATGACATACTCGCCGATAATGCGCTTGCGGAGTTCACCCGCACCGCCCTTGGAATTCCCGCAGAAACCGCAAACTCCAAGGTGGATGCGCAGGCAAAGATGATCGAGAAGAAGTTGAAGATAAAGGACCTGCAGGACCCCAAGAAGGTCGAAAAACTGGTCAATCGCTTTTTGCTGACATTCGAAGCGAACAACGCAACGTCGGATCCGCGTCTCGCTCTATTCGGCAGCGGCAGCACGTCCATTAGCGGCAATACACTCGCGACGTTGGGGCAACTCCGCAGCCGCCGCAGAGGTTAGACCATCTATTAGTGCTGGCCGCAGGTTTTGCCCTGCGGCCAACATCGTCTTAGTCAAACCCGCCCGTCGCCTGAAGTGCGGTAGAGCAGGGTCAATACGGTCAAAGCCAGCCCGACCAGCGCGACCGAGCCGAAAATGTAGAAGTTCCACTCCGGAGCCAGGCCCCGTTGCAGCACGAGACCGCCGATCATCGGACCGGCAATGCCGCCCAGCCGCCCGACGGCCAGGGAAAAGCCAAGACCCGTACCGCGAATATGGACAGGATAAAGCCGTCCCACCAGAACATTTGCAAGAATCTGGGTTCCAATCGTTCCCGCACCCGCAAGGGCAACGAAAAGATAGAGCAACGGCCCCTTGTTTACCGTCAACGCCCAGATCGAGGCCGCGCCAATGGCAAACAGGACGGCCACAACCACTTTAACGTTACCCTTGTCGGCGAAACGCCCGCCGATGAGAATGCCAATTGCGGCTCCGACATTGAGCATGATGGAAAAACTGAGCGCCGAACTGATGTCGTAGCCCATCTTGTTCATGATGGTGGGCAGCCAGTTGACCATGCCGAAGGTCAGCAGAAGCGAGCAAAAGTGAATGCCCCAGGCATTCAGCGTCGAAAGCAGCCGGCCTTCCGAGAAGAGGGCGCCCACGCCGCCCTTTTGGATCTTGGCATGCGGCGTAATGCGTTGCAGGCCGTAAGTGTCGCAAATCCCGTCTGCCTCTGCCTGCCGGCCCTTGCTTGCCAGCCATTCCGGCGATTCCGGCAGGAACCGCATGAAGATCGGCAGAAGAATAAGCGGCAGGCCGCCGATCAGCATCAATGGCCGCCAGCCATAGCTCTCCAGAAGCAAAATACCCATGAGGCCGGAAATAATGCCGCCGATAAGATAACCGAGGAACGACAGGGAGTTTGCCTGTGCCCTGCGCTTGGGCGGCGAGAATTCCAGCACGAGCGCGGTAACCGTCGGCAGGAGCGCGCCAAGGCCGAGACCGGCGAAGAAGCGCGTGATTTCGAAAGCAAGAAAGTTCGGCGTCATGGCCGAGGCGATCATCATCGCTGAAAATCCGGCAAGGCTGATGAGAACGACCTTCCGGCGGCCGATACGGTCCGCCATGGTGCCGGCAAACAGCGCGCCGAGCAGCATGCCCACCAACGTCAAGGCGGCAGCGCGCCCGACCATGGCCGGATTGAGCGCCCATGCGCCTTCTTTCAGCAACGCCGGTGCGACAGCGCCGTAAACGACAAGATCGTAACCGTCGAACATGATCATCAGGCCGCATGTCGCGATGACGCCAGCCGGGTTCTTCGTCCGCACCGAGGCGGCGCTCATATAGTTCGTGGACATATTCCTCCCTTTCACGCATGAACGCGCCACCCGGAATGGATCGACGTCTTCCCGTTCCTGCGATTGCTCCCTGGGTGCCCGGCTTGCTCCACCCTGATGTGCGTCTCGCTCCTGTCAAGACACATATCGCCGGCATCACCCGCCTTCGATTAAATGTTGCGTTTGCAAAAATTGCAATTGAAATATTAACAATCGTCAACAGCCATTCCAGGCGTGTATTTCAGTCGCCTTCCAGCCCCGAAATCCTCGACAAAGTCGGCGTCCAGTTCAAAATACGAATGCGGTTATAGACGCCGTGAATGACAAAGGGGTCGGCGTCGCTAAAAGCCATGACGTCCTCGATACAGCGGGCTTCAGCAATGATGAGGGCCGCGGCAGACCCTCCGCTTTCCGCCTGCATCGGGCCGGATGCGAGAATTCTGAATCCTTCCGGAACGCCATCTTCGTTGCGTAAATGAGCCTTATGGGCACTCATCTGCGCCAACCTTTGCTCAGCGGCAGCGGGATCACTTTCCGCAAAACGCACATAGAGCCGGGGACGGTCGCTACGGCGGGTCATCGGGCGAGCACGAAATCGTGGTCCACCGACCAGAACCAGCCGTTGGCGAACCCAAGCTCCTGCGCCCTCTGCGCATCCTCCACGCGCTGAAAATCGGCCAGCAGGCTTTCCTTCACACCGAAAACTGCATCCGAACGAATGTAAGGATCATCAGGGTCGAAAATATGCGTGACGAGCGTGGTGAAGCCTTCTGCCGAAACGATGTAGTGCAGATGCGCTGGTCGGTAGGGATGACGCCCCATGGCTCGCAGAAGCTGCCCCACGGGGCCATCATCCGGTATCGGGTAATATTTCGGCTTCGCCGCCCGGAACCAGTAGCGTCCGTCCTCACCGGTGACGAATACGCCACGCAGGTTGAAATCGGGCTGAATGCCCTTCTGCTGCACGTCGTAGAAACCTTCATCATTGGCCTGCCAGACGTCAATGCGGGCGCCTGCGACCGGCATTCCGTCGGCGTCGAGAATGCGGCCGGTTACCAGCATGTCCTCGCCCTTGCCGTCGAGGCAGATATTGGCGCCCATCGGCATCTCAGGCGCATCGGCCACATGAAAAGGCCCGAGAACGGTGGATTCCGAGGCGCCGCTCGGCTTGCGGTGGTTGATCGCATCGACCAGCATGGAAACGCCGAGAATATCGGAAAAGAGGATCCACTCCTGCCGCCATTCATTGCAGATCTGGCCGACCTCGGTCAGAAAATGGATCGCCTTCATCCATTCCTCTTCAGTCGGCTCAATCTCTTTCACCGCCTCGTGAAGCTTGCGGGTGACGACCGACATGATCTCCTTGAGACGCGGATCGTCACAATCGCGCATACGGGCAATCACGGTTTCGGCCGAACGTTCCTCGACGAAATAGCCGTCGTCACCGGTCGTTTTCATGTCCATAATGTCCTCCTCCCATCATTGCTACTCCCTGCTTGCCGGATCACTCTGGCCTTGCGCCCTCGAAGGCGCGTTGCAACAGGGCGCGGATCGCGGTTTTTTCAACTGGCCGCGGGCACCAGTAAGGATTGGCGGTCGCAAGCTCGGCCATAGCGTCGAGATGTTCCTCGCCAACACCGAGTGCTGCAAGGCTTGCCGGCGCGCCGAGCCGGGCGGCAAAATCGTAAAGACCCGTCCCTGCCCTGCCACCGACAAGTGCGGCCAGCGGCGCAAGCTGATCCGGCACCGCCTGTTCCACATAAGCGATGGTATGCGGCAGAAGCACCGCATGGGTTTCCGCATGCGGCAAATCCAGACTGCCGCCCAGCGTATGACAAAGCTTGTGATGCAGCGACATGCCAACAGCGCCAAGCACCGTGCCACACAGCCACGCGCCGTAAAGTGCCGTTTCGCGCGCCTTGGTATCTTGCGGCGCCATCCTCACACCGGGAAGCGCCTCGATCATCGCACGCAACCCTTCCACCGCCATCATACTGGCGATGGGATTGCGATCCCGAGCATAAAGCACCTCTGCCGCATGGGCCATGGCGTTTAGCCCGCTGGTCATGCTGATGCCAACAGGTAATCCAAGTGTCAGCTCGGCATCGTAAATCACCACTTCCGGCAGGATTTCCGGACCGCGCAGGGTGGTCTTCACGCCATTTTCCGTCTGGCCAAGAATGGGCGTCACCTCAGAGCCGGCATAGGTCGTTGGAATGACGATCTGGGGCGCATCGGTGCGCAAGGCAATGGCCTTGCCAAGACCGGTGGTAGAGCCGCCGCCGAGCGATACGACGCAATCGGCACCGGCAGCGCGATAGGCCTCGACCGCCCTTTTCGTCACCTCGACCGGCGTGTGCATGGCCGCATCGGCAAAAACACCGGCAGCCAATTGGCCAAGCCGGGCGGCCAAAGCCTCCGCATCGCCCTTCTGATGGGGTGTGGAAAGCACCAACGCCCGTGACAGCCCGAGGCGACGGATTTCCTCCGCCACCCCCACGGAGCTACCCGTGCCAAAGACGATGCGGGCCGGGGCCGTCGTGTAGACGAACGGCTGCATGGCTCAGGCTGCGTCGAGCTTGAACAGGCGGCGCGCATTGGTACGGCCGATCTTTACCCGGTCGGCCTCGGCAATGCTCGTCGCATTGAACCAGTCGGAGGCATGATCGATGTTCTCGAAGGGCCAGTCGGTGGAGAACAGGATGCGGTCGGCACCGATTTCCAGAATGGCATCGATCAGGGTCTGGGTGCGGAAATTGCCAGAGGTGGTGATGTGGAAATTCTCGTTGAAATAATCCATGAAACGGCGCTTGGCCGGATAGCGCGGCGGCAGCTTCACCCAGGCATTGCGGTGGTCGATGCGCCACATCATGTAGGGCAGGCCCTCGCCCATATGGCCAAGAATGATGTTGAGGCGCGGATGCTCGTCGAACAGGCCTGATGCCATGAGGCGCAGCGCGTGAACCGCCGTTTCCTGCGCAAACGCCCAGGTGGGGCCAAGCAGCCAGGGGTGGCCGTCATAGATGCGGGAATCCTGCGGCAGCGGATTGCGCGGATGCAGATAGAAAGGCACATCAAGCTTTTCCACCTCGCCCCAGAATGGACGATATTGCGGCAGGTCGTAATATAGCGGTGTCTGGCCATCGCCCTCCTGGCTGAAGCCGTTGACGAGCGCGCCGACGAAACCGAGATCGTTGACGCAACGCTGAAGCTCCTCGGTCGCCGCATCCGGGTCCTGCAACGGCAGGGCTGCGAAGGCAAGGAAGCGGTCCGGCCGCTTTGCGCATTCTTCAGCCAGGACGTCATTGGCGCGGCGCGCAATCTCGATCGCCTTCCTCCTGTCGGGAATAGCCTGCACCGCCGGCGCATTCAGCGACAGGATCATGGTTTCGATGCCATGCGCATCCATCAGCTTCAGGCGCGTATCCTGAATGTCGAGCAGGCGATGCTGCAGTTCCTTCCAGTAATCACCGGGCACGAACCCGGCCGAATCCTGAAGTGTTTCCGGGATTGCGAAATGCTCTTCGAGAGCGACCTTGCCTTGCATGTTATTTCCTCCGAAAATCGCTGTTCACTTGCCGCCAAGTGTGCGGTCAATATTGGCCCTTGGGTTCCAGGCCGAGCATGCTCTGGCCGATCATGGTGCCCACGGCATCCCAGTTCATGCTGATATGGCGGCCCACCGCATTCGCATCCCGCCAGGCCCGCTGGACCGGATTGGAAAGATCAAGCCCGACACCGCCGGTGGAATCGTTGAGTGCCTGCACGGCGCGCAGCGCCAGAGAGACCGAAAAGGACTGGCCGCGACGGCTCAATAGCCGGTCGTCCACCGAAAATTCCGCCCGCCCTTCAAGCCTTGCCTGTGAGAGTGCCTGAGCCCGGGCAACGTCGCGCAACAGGATTTCACAAGCGGCATCCACGCTCGCAGCGGCTTCCGCGACACGCAGCTGGATGGTTGGAAATTCCGCCATGCGGTTATTGCCGCCCGCCACCGCACCGCGGGTCACCCGGCCACCGACATGATCGACATAGGCTGCCAGGGCACCCTTGGCTGCGCCGACGCCAGCCGAGGCGAGACAGGAAGGAATGCCGGTAAGAAGCGGCATGTTGAAGAGACCTTCCTGCGCATAAAACCGCCCGCCCGGCGTGTGGCCGCTGGTCGCGTCCGGAAAGGTCAGAACCCGATGTTTGGGAACAAAGACATCATCGAGAACCAGCGTCTTGGAACCCGTGCCGGCCAGCCCGACCACATGCCACGTGTCTTCAATGGCATATTGGCTTGCAGGCACGAGAAGGAAGGCCGGAACCGGCCTGCCTTCGCCCTGCGGCGGCAGGATGGCGGCGCAGAGAGACCATTGGGCATTCTCGCAGCCCGAGGCAAAGGCCCATTTGCCGCTCAGGCGGTAACCGCCGTCAGCGGCCTCCGCCATCTTTACCGGCGCATAGGAACCACACAGAAGCGCGTCAGGGTTTTCGTCCCAGACATCCGCCTGCGCCTCCTCTGGAAACATCGCCAGCAGCCATTGATGGGCGGAAAGCAGGCCGGCAACCCAGCCAGTCGACGCGCAGGCCGCCGAAAGCTCGATATTGGCTTCGACAAGCTCAGCAAATTCACCGCCCTGCCCACCGAAAGCCCGCGGTTTGACGACATCGAAATAGCCGATGCCGCGCAGCGCCGCGATATGACTGGCGGGAACGCGGCGCGCCTCCTCTGTTTGTCGGGCGCTGGACCGGAAAAGATCCGCTACACCGGCAACGCGACCGACGAGGCGGACATGCGGGTTCGTTTGCGCCGGCTGCGGCGCATGGCTCATATCGTTCATGATTGTCTCCTCCGAGAATAGTCTAGCCGGGAAATATCAGGCGGACAGGCCTGCCGGGCTTGCGGCGCAATATTGGGCATTTTCGTAAAGCAGCGGTCGTGTCGTCTCGCTTACATCGGCCGACACCACCTGTCCGATAAACACCGTATGCGTTCCATATGGCATTGCCGCGACACGGCGGCAGGCGATGGCGGCATGGGCCGTGGGCAGATAAAGAACACCGTTGTCATGACGCTGCCACTCGCCGTTGCGGAAACGCTCCTCCGGTGAAACCTTGCCGCTGAAAGCATCAGACAAGGCAATCTGGTCCTGCGTCAGCACATTCACGATGAAATCGGGCCGGCAGAGCAGCAATTCGTGCAGAAACGTGCGGTTGTTCAGGCAAACCAGAAGAGAGGGCGGCTCCATCGAAACCGAGGTGACGGCGGTAACCGTCATGCCGTGATCGCGCTGATCACCCGTGGCACAGGCAGTGATGACCGTCACGGTCGCCGGAAAACGGCGCATCGTCGTGCGGAAATTCTGGCCGACGCCTTCAGGCGCAAGATTGTTCAGGCCAAACAGTGCTGATGTCATGAGATCCTCCCAAATCCTGCATTTTTAAATATTTTCATTTGCAACATTTGTCAATGCAAATGTTTTATGGCGGGGGAGGCTGCGATATGGCCTCGCCGTCCCCGGTCTTCTGGAGCGAAACTATTGAAACTGATAGATTATGCCGGTACAGCCGATGGGTGCGCCACGTCATCCGCGCACGTGTTTCTCAAAACGGGGTTTTGCTTGTGTCTTATCAGTTCACTGACTCGGTACCCTACCTGCTCAACTGGGTAGGTGTTCGGCTTGGAGAGCGCTTCTCCCTGAGGCTGGCATCCTATGACATCACCCTGCCGATGTATCGTGTGCTGGCAACGCTGAGACAACAGGAAAGCAAAACGCTGACCGAGCTTTCAGACCTCGTGTCGGTGGAGATTTCCACGCTCTCCCGGCTTGTTGGCCTGCTCGTCAGACGCAACCTCGTCAGCCGCGAGCGACCTGTCGACAATGCGCGGATCGTGCGCATCACGCTGACGCCAAAGGGTGAAGAACTTGCCGAGGAACTGATGCCCATCGCCGCCATGTTCGAAAAGACCGCGATCGAAGGCCTTGACCCGGCCGAAGTGAAACTTTTCAAAAGCATCCTGCGCCACATCGGACGCAATATTGCCGGTCTCTGATCCCCCAAGGATCCGCTGACCCGTCACGACCTTCGCGTGCAATGTACTTGCAATGGCTGGTTCCTATCCCTGTGGCAACTCACCACAGCGGAGGGAAATTGCCCATGTCCGAGAGATTGTCACCCGCCTACCTGACAACGCTCGCCCTTGTCACAGCATCGATCCTGGTTTCGGCCTGCGCCTCGACAGTCATGAAAAACTACATCGGCGCGCCCATCACCAGCGTGATGCTGGACTATGGGCCGCCGGACAATATCTATAGCCTTGGTGGTGGACAGCAGGTCTACCAGTGGCGGAAGAACAAGACACAGGCTGTCGCCGGATCATCGAGTGGCGAAGTGCGGACAACACGGCGCGGAGAGCGTTACGAAGTGTCCGAGACGCCGGGTTATGTCGAGCGCATAGACTGCTTCTATACTTTCTACACACGCAATTCCGGCGGCGAATGGTATGTCACGAGCTTCCGGCAACCGGCGCTCGAATGCGAGTGATCGTTTCCGGATTTCAAACTCCGCCCTCCCAGATTTTTGACCGCCGCTTTGATGCTCGAAGCGGCGGTTTTCGTTGGAACGTTCTCCCTGGGATTTCTCATCGGATGGGCCGGTCAGAAGCGGCAGTTCAGGCCGGCCTTGATGACGTGATCATTTAGATCGGTCTTCGACCTGCCGCTTGCCAAACTTGGCCGACAGGCCGCCGCCGAAGCTCTGTTCGACGCCGGCGCCAACCCGATAGCCCTGTTTCCAGCCGTCGGCACCCGTGAAGCCGTTTCCATCCTTGAGCTTGGTGGTGGTAAGGCCGGGGAAACGTGCCTGATCGCTTAAAATCCCGTCAGCTAGACAGTGTCAGCCGCAGCACCTTTCGAAGCCACCGAGCGAATTTCCAGTCGGACGCAAAAACCGGGATTGAGGTCGAGGAAGACAACGCGTCCGCAATGGATCTCTGCCGCCTTCTGGACTAGGTTCAACCCGAGGCCTGCTCCTGGCGAGTTCGTATTGACGCGGTGAAACGGCTCGAATACCTGCTCGCGCTCCGAGACGGGGATGCCCGGCCCTTCATCGCAAACGTCAATGAAGCCCGCAGCACCGACCCGGATCGTGATAGCACCCTTGCCGCCGCCATGATCGATTGCGTTGCGAACGAGATTGACGACCGCCATCTCGATGATCGAAGTCTGGACCGTGAACACGGCCTCTCCTTCACTTGGCTCGAAATCGAACTCGTAACCGGCATCCATCGCAATCGGCGCGAGATCGGTCGCGATGCGCTCGACAAGGATGTTCAGGTCCTGCCGCTCGGCGGGTAATTCCACCACGCCGACCGCCTGCATCTCCAGCAACTGGTGCGCAACGCGTGTGAGGCGATCGATATCGGCCCGGAGTTGTCGGCTCAGCGCGTCATCGGGCAAAAGATCAGCCCTGATCCGCGCGATTGCAATCGGCGTTCTCAACTCATGCGCGGCATCGGCAAGGAAGCGGTTACGCCGATTATATCCCTCATCCAGCTTGGAGAGCGCGACGTTGAAGGCATTTACCAGGGGAATGATTTCGCTGGGCACCTTGGAACGATTGATACGGGCAGACCGGTTCTCGAAATCGATGGATTGCGCCTGGCTGACCGTTTCCATGAGGCCGCCAAGTGAACGGCCGACCGCCCTCGGGGTCACGATCAATGTCGCGATACCAGTCAGGATCAGCATGGGCACGACGGCGATAAGAATGACGAAGCCCACACCCGGCAAGACAGTAAGCCAGCGGATCTCGCCGTTGGCATCTTTTTCCAGATCTAACTGCATACTGATCCATAGGCTGAGGCCGTCATTCGGGATGCCTTTTTCCGTCCCGGCAATGAATTGCAGCCGCCCGGCAGGTGTATCGCGGTTTTCCATGGTGGCCCGGACTGTTTCACCCGCTTCCAGACGCGCCCTTTCGATGCTTGACGGAAAAACTGCCGCCAAAGCCGGTACTGGGATTTCTCCATATCGCAGGACGATTTCATCGGCGTCCCGCACCAAGAACCAAAGATTCGGATAGCGCTGTTTCAGCTCGACCAATCCGGGCGTGGGCAAAACTTGCGCCCGGCCCTGCCCATCCTTTGTCACGCTTTCCGCAACGATGCGGACAGCCTCTTCATTGGCGCCCTCCAGCCGTGGATCGATGATCCAGATCCAGCCGACGAGGAGGATGACAAACAGAACGAGCAAGAACGCCTGCAAGGCGAAAAGACGCTTCATCAGCGCCCACCGCAGGGATCGGTTGCGCTCCTGCTTCATGTATTCGCCCGGATGAGATAGCCGATGTTTCGCACGGCTCTTATCTCGACCGTTGCTTCGGCCTGCGCGAGCTTCTTCCTGATGCGGGAGATATGGGCGTCGAGAGCGTTGGATTCGATCTCATCATCCAGATTGTAAACCGCTTCGACCAGATTGGAACGCGTCACGATGCGGTTCGGACGTCGCATCAGAGCCTCGAGCGCCAGATATTCCCGCCGTCGAAACTCGATGATGGCACCGGCAACCGTGACTTCATTGCTCTTCGGATCAATGCTCAGATTTCCGAAGCTCACATATTGACTGGAGAGCGAAGGGCCGCGCCTGTGCAGCGCCCGAAGGCGGGCAAGCAATTCCTCGATCGCAAAGGGCTTGGCGAGGTAATCATCCGCGCCGGCGTCAAGACCGTCAACGCGGTGATCGACACTTCCGAGCGCCGTCAGAACGAGGATCGGCACCGAATGCCTGGCTTTGCGAAGCGAAGACACAAGGTTCAACCCTTCACCATCCGGAAGACGGCGATCAAGAACCAGCACATCGTAAGAGCCGTCACGCGCCAGCGCGTCGGCATCGGCAATCGTCCTGACATGATCCGCAAGCACATCACACCGTCGCAGGGCTTCGAGCAGGGCCCGCGCCATTTCCGGTTCATCCTCGAGAAGCAGGATTCGCAATGACTTTTCCCCAAAGGTGAACTCTTGCCGTCCTCACCACTGGTCGGTGAATGTTACAGCTACATTGCAGGCAAGGAGCCGGACTATCCTTCTCTCACCGTCCTGCCAGACGCAAATCGACCGTCACACCTTGGATGCCTTATCCCGGCCTGTACCCATGTCTTGCATAAAACCGGTCAAGCTCGCGCTGCTGCGGCACCTCACCAGTGTAGATCGCAATATAGTCCGGGATCCTTTTCATGCGCACGGCCATATCTTCCTCCGACTGCATGGAGATATAGCCGATCTGCACGAGATAGGTGGTGCGGGCACGCACATCCGCCATATTTTCGGAATGGCCAAACCGCATGAACATGCGCGAAAGCGCATCCATTCTCGTCTGATCGGCCTTACGCACCTCGGCAAGAATATCATCGGACTGAAGAGCCCAACTGCGAACCGCAAATTCGAACCTGTTGTCGAAGAGGCCGGCATCCAGCCAGCAATCGAAGACATTCAGCATCGCTTCGGCCAGGGTCTCCGCATAGGCCTCCGACTGCCTGACGATGCTGCCGGTATTCTTTTCGCGCCAGCGGGAGACGAGTGCGGCCAGCAACTCCTCCCGATCCCGGAAGAACCAGTAGAAACTCGTGCGCGACAGACCGAGTTTTTTCGCCAACGGCAGGATTTTCACGGAATCCACGCCGGATTCGAGAAGTGCCTGGTAGGCGGCCTCAAGCCAGCCCTCCTGCGATCCGCGCCAACCGGTCTCGTTCAATGTCGCTTCCATGATGATTTCCTAGCAAATCGGTCTGGTCGCGACAAGGCGAATGTCCACTCATGTCGAATGCATAAACACAAGTGTTTTATTAATTGACACTTATGTACATTCCCGCTTAGCCTTCTCCCATAAACGTTCTCGGAGCACGGTCGCCATGTCGAATGACCCCCTTCTTCAGCCCTACCAGCTAAAGCATCTCACCCTGCGAAACCGCATCATCGTTACCTCGCATGAACCCGCCTATCCGGAGGACGGCATGCCGAAAGGACGCTACCGCGCCTATACGCTCGAGCGGGCAAAGGGCGGCGTCGCCATGACAATGACGGCAGGCTCCGCAGCCGTCTCGAAAGACAGCCCGCCCGTCTTCAACAACCTCTTGGCCTACAAGGATGAAATCGTTCCGTGGATCAGGGAAATGACCGACGCCGTGCATGAAGAGGGTGCAGCGATCATGATCCAGCTGACGCATCTCGGCCGCCGCACGCGCTGGGACAAGGGCGACTGGCTGCCGGTGCTGGCACCATCCCACCAGCGGGAGGCCGCGCATCGCGCTTTCCCAAAGAAGATCGAGGATTGGGATATCGAGCGCATCATCAAGGACTTCGCCGACGCTGCGGAACGCATGAAGGCGGGCGGCATGGACGGGGTGGAGCTTGAAGCCTATGGCCATCTCATCGACCAGTTCGTCTCGCCGCTGACCAACGAGCTGGATGGCCCCTATGGCGGCTCGCTGGACAACCGCATGCGTTTCTGTTTCGACGTCTTCAGGGCGATGCGCGAACGTGTCGGCGACGATTTCATCCTCGGGGTTCGCTATACCGCCGACGAATGTCTTGAAGGCGGCACCGGAAAGGCGGAAGGCCTCGAAATCTCGCGCCGGTTGCGGGAGAGCGGCCTGATCGACTACCTCAACGTTATCAGGGGCCATATCGACACCGATCCCGGCCTGACCGACGTCATTCCCATTCAGGGCATGGCGAACGCGCCGCATCTGGACTTCGCGGGCGAAATCCGCGCGGCAACCAGTTTCCCCACCTTCCACGCCGCCAAGATCCAGGATGTCGCCACCGCCAGATACGCCATCGCTTCCGGCAAGGTCGATATGGTCGGCATGACCCGCGCTCACATGACGGACCCGCATATCGTGCGCAAGATCATGGAAAAGCGGGAGGACGATATCAGGCCTTGCGTTGGCGCCAATTACTGTCTCGACCGCATCTATCAGGGCGGCCTCGCATTCTGCATTCACAATCCGGCGACAGGCCGCGAAGAAACGATGCCGCACGAGATTACCAAGGCGACGGAAAGCCTGAAGGTCGTGATCGTCGGCGCCGGTCCGGCCGGGCTTGAGGCCGCGCATGTCTGTGCCGAACGCGGCCATGAGGTCGTCGTCTTCGAGGCCGCAAACGATCCGGGCGGCCAGATCCGCCTGACCGCGCAAAGCGAACGCCGCCGCGAAATGATCAGCATTATCGACTGGCGCATGAGCCAGTGCGAAAGGCTCGGCGTTACCTTTCACTTCAACAGCTGGGCGGAAGCGGACACGGTTCTCTCGGAAAGCCCAGATGTCGTCATCATCGCCACCGGCGGATTGCCGCATACCGATGTGCTTTCAAACGGCAATGATCTGGTCGTTTCCTCGTGGGATATCATTTCCGGCGACGTCAAGCCGGGAACGAATGTGCTGGTTTTCGACGATGCCGGCGACCATGCGGGCTTGCAGGCAGCAGAATTTCTCGCAAAGGCGGGCGCAAAAGTGGAGATCATGACCCCGGATCGCGCCTTCGCGCCCGAAGTCATGGCGATGAATCTGGTTCCTTACATGCGCTCACTGCAAAAACTCGACGTCACCTTCACCGTCACCTATCGGCTGGAAGCGGCGGAAAGAAACGGCAACCAGCTCGTCGCCCACATCGGCAGCGATTATGGCGGCGTGACGAAATCAAGGACCGTGGACCAGATCGTCGTCAATCACGGCACGGTGCCGCTGGACGATCTCTATTTCGACCTCAAGCCCGGCTCCAGGAACCTTGGCGAAATATCCTACGACGCCTTGCTGGAGGGCTCCGCCCAAACCGTCGAGCGCAACCCTTGCGGTGCCTACCGGCTGTTCCGCATCGGCGATGCGGTCGCCGCACGCAATACACATGCGGCGATCTACGATGCGCTGCGTCTCGCAAAGGACATTTGAGAGGGCCGCCGCGATACGCTTTGAAACTCAGGCCTGGATCAAGGCAATGCCACGGTTCTTGAACCCGAGTGTTACATCGCTTTCGGGCGGCAGGCTGGTCTCGACGGCATGGTCGATGATGAAGAGCGTGCCGATATCGGTCTCGACTTCATATTCGACGTGACCGCCGAGATAGGCACTGTGCAGCACCCGCCCGGCAAGTCCCTGCCCGCCCGATTGGGCGATGGAAATCGAACCCGGACGAACCGCAAGCTTTGCCGGGCCGGGTTTAGCGTTGCGTGCCGCAACACGATGATCGATCCCCCCAACGCGGATCAACGCATCGGCGCCCTCAAGGCTGACCACCTCGCAGCCGACGACATTCGCCTCGCCCATGAAGTCGGCGATGAAGGAAGAAGCCGGCGCCTCGTAGAGTTCCCGCGGCGCGCCTGACTGGGCGATCTCGCCTTCCTTCATCACGATGATCCGGTCGGAAACGGCCAGCGCCTCGTCCTGATCATGCGTCACATAAACGGCGGTAAAACCAAGCCGCTGCTGCAATTCCCGGATTTCGGTACGAACCCGGCGGCGAAGACGCGCATCGAGGTTGGAAAGGGGTTCATCGAGCAGCAGCACCTGCGGCTCCAGCACCAGAGCACGGGCAACCGCCACGCGCTGCTGCTGACCACCGGAAAGCTCGGCAGGCAGACGATGTCCCATGCCGGCCAGCCCCACGAGCTTCAGACCTTCCTCGGCCTTCTCCCGTGCTTCCGCCTTGCGCAGTCCGGAGGATTGCAGGCCATAAGCGACATTGTCGAGCGCCGTCATGTGGGGGAACAGGGCATAGGACTGGAAAACCATCGAGACATCGCGCTCATTGGCCGGCAGCATGGTCACATCCTTGTCGCCGATCAGAATGCGACCGGCCGTCGGATGTTCGAGCCCCGCCAGCATGCGCAGCGTCGTCGTCTTGCCGCAACCGGAGGGACCGAGAAGTGTCACCAGCGTGCCGGGTTCGATGGTGAGCGAAAGGTCGGGGATGGCGGTGAAGGCGCCAAATGTCTTGCGGACATTCTGAAAGGTGACGGAGCCGGGCTTTACGGAAATCATGCGGTTTTCTCCTGAGCGAGAGGAACGGAGGATGCGGACGGCAGTCCCGCGACGCGGTTTTCGCGGCGCAGGCGACGCTCGCCTACAATGAGCTGGAAGCCGGTGATAACAGTGATCATCACCACGATCAGCATGGAGGAATAGGCAATGGCGACACCGTATTCACCGTTTTCGACGAGACCGACGATATAGGAGGTCGCCATGTTGTACTGGGCGCTGACGAGGAAGATGACGGCGCTGATCGAGGTAATCGCTCGGACGAAGGAGTAGACCAGAGCCGCCGTGATCGCCGGGCGCAGCAGTGGCAGGATCACTTTCCTGATCGTGCGGAAACTGTCGGCGCGCAGCGTCAGCGAGGCCTCATCGAGGCTTTTGTCGAGTTGGCTCATTGCCGCAATGCCGCCGCGCACGCCGACCGGCATGTTGCGGAAGACGAAGCAGGCGATCAGGATCAGCGCCGATCCCGTCATTTCCACCGGCGGCAGGTTGAAGGCCATGATGTAGCTGACGCCGATGACCGTTCCGGGAATGGCAAAGCTCATCATCAGGGCAAATTCGAAGATGTTCCGACCGGCAAACTTCTGCCGCACGATGATATAGGCCGTCAGCAGACCGACGGCAGCGGTCAGCGGCGCCGACACCAGCGCGATCTCCATGGTGGTCCAGAACGAGTTCCAGGCAACACCGGTCCAGGCGATCGAGCCGTTGGAGAAGCTGACGGAGAACGCGCGGATGTAGTGGTCGAGCGTCAGCGAATTGTCCAGACCCCAGGTCTTCACGAAACCGCCGACGAGGATCATGCCGTACACGACGATGGTGAAGACCATCCACGGCACGACGACAGCGTGGACACCAATGGACAGGCCGCGTGGCAGCGCGATATGCGCGCCGCTGTCGCCCTTGCCGGTAACCGTGGCGAAGTTCTTGCCGGCCAGCCAGAAACGCTGGGCGAGGAAGGCCGAAAGCGTGAAGCACAGGAGGATAATGGCGAGAACAGCGGCGCGTGAAGGGTCGTTCTGCGAACCGACAACGGCAAAGAAGATTTCCGTCGACAGCACCCCATGCGTGCCACCAAGCACCAGCGGATTGCCGAAATCCGCCATGCTTTCGATGAAGCCGATGAGAAACGCATTGGCGAGACCCGGCTTCATCAACGGCAGCGACACGCGCCAGAAGGTGCGCCAGCGGTCGGCGCGAAGCGTTTGCGACGCCTCCTCCATCGACGGGCTGACACCTTCGACGACACCGATCAGCACCAGGAAGGATATCGGCGTGAAGGAGAGAACCTGCGCGATCCATATGCCGGTCATGCCGTAAAGCCAGCGGCCGGGTTCGATGCCGAAGAGATAGGAAAGCCATTCAGTGACGACACCGGCGCGGCCGAAGAGCAGCGTCAGGGCAAGACCGATGACGAAAGGCGGCGTTATGATCGGTAGAACCGTCAGAAGGCGCAGGCCCTTCTTGAACGGAAAACGGGTGCGGGTGGCGACCAGCGCGAAACCCAACCCAAGGACTGTGGAGCCGAAGGCGGTCATCAAGGCGAGGAAGAGCGTTCGCCAGGCAACGCCGCAGCGCTCTTCACCCGTGACACAGCCAAGGCTCCAGATGCCGGGATCCTGAATATTGCGGATGAAGCCATCGGCATTAAAGGAGCCATCGAAATCCTGAACGGATGCGATCAGCATGCTGCCGATCGGATAGAACACGAAAACGGTAACGAGGAAGGCCAGAATGGAAATCGAGCCGACGACAAAGGCATCGCCCTTCATCACGCCGCGTTCGGCAAGCCCGAAGGCAAAGAAAAGCACAAAGACCAGCGACATGACGACGGCGCCGGCGCCCATGGCGGGCTGGCCATCGGAAAGCACGCCGAACAGGTTTTCACTGACGCTCCATGTCCAGCCGGTAAAGCCGATCGCCAATCCCTGCAAAATCAGAACCACGAGACCGGCAGCACCAATCCACGCAAGCAGCTTGCCCCGCAACATCGGATCGCCAATCGGGCGGACAAGGCATCCGGCAAGGAAAAACAGGCCAGCACCGGCAAGCCAGGGTTTTCCATAAACCAATATTTGCAGCACACCGGGCGCATTGCTGGGGGAAGAAAGAAACTCAGACAGCCAGCGGAAGCTGAAGAAGCCGCCTTCAATGCGATACCAGGGA
Organism: Agrobacterium tumefaciens; assembly: GCF_013318015.2. Lineage (NCBI taxonomy): Bacteria > Pseudomonadati > Pseudomonadota > Alphaproteobacteria > Hyphomicrobiales > Rhizobiaceae > Agrobacterium > Agrobacterium tumefaciens. The sequence continues at coordinate 2,131,248 of NZ_CP115841.1, forward strand.
AGAAAAACCAGGGCAAAAGCCCCGAGCGCCAGGACAATGTTCAGCCTGCGATTGCCACGTGTCATGGCCGACCTCGCTTATTTCATGCCGATGAAAGAACGGCGGACATCCCGGCTTTCAAAAGCCGGGATGCCGATCGCCGGAGTTCAGATCAGTTTGCGACTGCACCGACCTCGCGGTCCCAGCGTTCCAGCAGCGCCTTGCGCTTGGCCGGGTCGCCATAGGTCTTGAAGTCGTAGTCGATGAGCTTGATGTCCTCGAACTTCGGCGCTTCCTTCGGCACTTCCGCGGTTTTGTTGGATGGAAGCTGGAAGGACTTGGCGTCCTTCATGCGTGACTGGACCTCTGGCTTCAGCGCCCAGTCATACCAGGTCTTGGCATTTTCGAGGTTGCGGGCACCCTTGATGATCGACATGGAGCCAATTTCGTAGCCGGTACCTTCGCAGGGCGCGATGGACTTGACGGGGAAACCTTCCGCTGTCTGCGCCACGGCATCATGCATGAAGACGATGCCGAGTGCCGTCTCGCCACGCGCTGCCGCCTTCACCGGCGCGGAGCCGGACTTGGTATATTGCGAGATGTTGGCGTTGAGCTTCTTCAGATAATCGATCGCCTGGTCTTCGCCCATGATCTGCACGAGCGAGGCAAGCGCCGTATAGGCTGTGCCCGAAGAGTTGGGATTGGCGATCTGGATTTCGCCCTTCAGTTCCGGTGCCAGCAGATCGGCCCAGCACTTCGGCTCCTTGTAACCCTTGGATTTGAAGATTTCGGTGTTGTAACCCCAGCCCAGCGCGCCGGCATAAACGCCGACGGTTCTGTAACCGGTGCTTTCCGCCTGTTTGACGGCCCAGTCCTGCAGCTGATCCAGCATCGGCGACTTGTATTCGAGCGTCAGGTTTTCGGAGGCCGCCTGCATGTGCGGATCGCCGGTGCCGGCCCACCAGATATCGGTCTTCGGGTTGCGGGCTTCCGCACGCACCTTGGCATAAGTTTCGCCGGAAGACAGGCGAACCATATTGACCTTGATGTCATACGACTTTTCGAAATCGCCCTTCATCTGTTCGCAGATGACGACATCGGCCGAGCATATCAGGTTAAGCTCGCCTGCCGCCTGCACCGATGTGGTGCCGAGTGCCGTACCGGCAAAAAGCAATGTGGAAAGTATCGTCAGTCGCATGGTTATCCTCCTGTAGCTTGCGTCTGAATGGTTCGGCAGTCCACAAACATGGCGCTGCCGTTCGTGGCATCTTGTGCTGCCACGCTGTCTGTATTTTCGGTCTTCGATTGCTGACCCCTACTGGCTCGGGTGAATTTCGTTGTCGAAGCGGCTTAACAATCGACTTCGCTCTTCGGGTTGGCCAAAGGTGGCGAAGTCGTAATCCACCATCTTGATCATCGATATATCGGGCGCCGTCAGCGGCAATGTCGCCCGGGGGTTGGATGGCACCTGGTTCTGCCCCGCCTTTGCACCGGTCGCCTGTCCTTCCGGGGTCAGCGCGAATTCAACGAAGGCCTGCGCCAGCGCATCGTTGTGGTTGCCCTTGACGATGCTGACCGCCCCGATCTCGTAACCGGTTCCCTCGCAAGGGGCGACGATCACCAGCGGAAAGCCTTCGATCTTCTGTGTCACGGCGTCATGCATGAAGGAAATCCCGATTAGAACCTCCCCCCGCGCCGCCGCCTTTACGGGCGCCGAGCCGACCTTGGTGTAACTCACCACATTCTGGTTAAGCTTGCCCATGAAACTGAAAGCCTCCTCCTCGCCAAAGAGCTGGACAAGCGTGGCAAGCATGGTGAAGGCCGTGCCCGAATAGTTCGGGTTGCCGGTCTGGATATGGCCGCGATAAATCTCCTTCGCCAGATCCTTCCAGCATGTCGGGGCCGGCAGATTGTTCTTGGCAAGCAGTTCCGAATTATAGGCAAAACCGAGCGCACCAGCATAGATTCCGGCCGATTTCGATCCCGACATCGCATTGAAATTCTGCGCCCATGGCAGCAGATCCTGCTGATGGGCGGGCTGATACTCTTCCAGAAGGCCTTCCGAACCCGCCTGCAAATGAGTGTCGCCGGTACCGCCCCACCAGACGTCGACAGTCGGATGGGCGCGTTCGGCACGAATCTGATCGAGGATTTCGCCGGTGCTCTTGCGAACCATCGAAATCTCGACCCCCATCCGCGCTTCGAAAGCCCGCTGCATGGTCACGCACCAAGCCTCGTCGACGCCGCACAGGACGTTCAACTTCGTCGCGGCCATGCCATGCCCTGCGCCGCACAGCCATAAGGCCATGCTCGCCGCAAGTGCGGTCAATGCTCTCAACTGAGCCTCCCTGCTTGGAACCTCCCCGTTCCAATCTCCGCCATTAGCATGTCACATCCTGACCGCACCGCAATCGAAGAATGGTTACCAATCTTTCCGAACAAGATTACAGATATTACAAATATGACAGGGCGGATAACCAGCTAGGCTTTGAAGATCGCGTCCGCCGCGCCTATGATGATGGCGGGAGGAATACGCAGTGCTTAATCAGAAGGTTCGCATTCTGATCGTCGAGGACGATCCGGATATGGCAGAGCTTATCTCGGACCTCGTCGAGGCCGAGGGCTGGCTGCCCACCTGCGCGCGCTCCGCCGAGGAAGCGGACGAGATATTGGCGAAGGACGTGATGCAGCTGGTGCTCGTAGACCACAACTTGCCCGGCACCTCCGGCCGCACCTTTGCCCAGAGACTACGCAGCAAGGTTGATATCGGCATCGTCATGGTAACGGCTGCCGGCAGCGCCGCCGACCGGGTTCTCGGCCTGGAAACAGCGGCCGACGATTATGTCGTCAAACCCTTCGAACCGATCGAACTCACGGCACGGATCAAGGCCGTTCTGCGCCGGACGATCCCCTCCTTGAAGCAGGAAAAGGACAGCGAGCGCGACCACGGCCGGGCAGCATTGCTCCTCAGCGACTGGGCGATTGATCTCAATGCCCGACAGGCGGTCTGCCTGACCGATCGCAGCCGAACGCTGACAAGTGCCGAATTCGCACTTCTGGAAATTCTGGCCGAAACGCCCAACCAGCCCGTCAGCCGCTCCCAGATCCTCGACAGACTGGGCTCGGAAAGCGACCGCTATATCGATAGAAACGTCGATGTGCTGGTGCTGCGGCTGAGGCGCAAGATCGAGCGAAACCCCGATCTGCCGCGTCACATCAAGACGCGGCGCGGCAGGGGTTATGTGCTCCACACCGACGAGGGCGAGCTTTCTCCGTGATCAGCCGCTCCTTCCTTTCCTCGATCGCCTTTCGCCTGCCCTTTGCGATCGTCTTCATCTGCATCCTCGTCTTCAGCCTATCCGCCATCGCCATCTACGGCCTGCAACGCGCCCGCGATGAAATGGCCGCCTACGGCCTGCAGGCCTTTTCCAGCCTTGCCAAGGCATCGCTGGTTTCGCGGCAGGTCTCCGACCTCGTCTCGAGCGCACCTTTCCTGATGAATGCCGCCTCGCCCTATCGCGTCTCCAGCGAAAGCCGGTCCGTGGTCCAGCAGGTCGATATCCTGCTGGAGATGACAGGGCCAGGCAACGGTGATCGGGTCGCCCGCGGCTTTGCCAACGAGCGCATCGTCGAACTCCTTGAATTGATCAGAACACAGACGCTGGATCTGGCAAAGGATGCCGATGCGGCGCAGGGCCACAAGGCGGAAGCGGCAGCCGCGCTTGGCGAAATTGCCACGGGTCGCGGCATCACCGATCCCGAACTGCGCCGGCGGATGAACGGCATCGTGCAGGCCGCATCCGCATCCGACAGCCTCTTCCAGCTTGGTGAACTGCGCCGCCGCTATGTTGCCGAAACCACCGCGCGCCAGGAAGGTTATCCCGGAGAGCGGCTCCCCGTGGCCGAGCTGCAACCCTATGAGCGGGTCTTTGAAGCGCAGAGCCGTTACCTCTTGGAAATGTTTGCGATCCGCGCCTCGGTATCGCGGCTTCACATTGTGTCGCGCGATCTGTCTCATGTCACCGAAACCCAGAGCGATGCGGTTGCCCGCAGCCTCAACGAGGACCTGATCTCGACCTCGGACGCTCTGAGCCGGCTATTGGTCATCGTCGCAGTCGCTTCGCTTCTGGTTCTGGTCATGGCAACATTCTCGATTCGATCAGTGATGCGTGTCTCACGCGGGATCGCGACGCTTTCCAACGGCATGAACGCGCTCGCCAAGGGTGAAAAGGATGTCGGCCCGCCATCCTACACCGGATCGGAGACGGAACTGATCCGCCTGCTCGATGCTTTCCGGGCTTTCCATGACAGCGTCGATCGTGTCTCCCGCCTGCGGCGCACGGCGGAAGCGGCGGCCCGAACCATCCGCTCGACCTTCCGCAACATGAATGAGGGAATAGCGCTGTTCGATCCGACCGGTCGGCCAATCACCATGAACCGCCGGATCATAGAACTTGTCGGTCGTTCCGGCTCGTCGCGTAAGCTGCCGCTTCGCCGTTTTGTCGAACCGATACCGGAGATCGATCCCGCACTGTTCCCTTTCGAGAGCGGCCGAGGCGAGTTGATGGACCGGGCAGTCGTGCGCCATCGCACTGGAGATCAACGAGTGATCGAAGTATCGATGTCACGCCAGCCGGATGGCGGTATCGTGCTGCTGGCGCGGGATGTAACTTCTCTCGATCGTCAGGAGGCGGAGGCCGCAAAAGCCCAGAGGCTTGATGGCATCATGCGCATGACCCATCAGGTCAGTCATGAAGTGGGCAACATGATCGGCATCATCACCGGCAGCCTCGGCCTGCTGGAGCGCGAAACTGGTTTCAACGATCGCCAGAAACGCCATATCGCCCGTATCCGCAAGGCGGCGGATCGCGGCCGTTCTCTGGCCAGCAGCATGCTGACCATCGGCAGCCAGCAGCCCATTCATCCGAGCTGCATCAACGTCGCAAACCTGCTGCGCGGCATGGCCGATATCCTTGAGATTGCAGTCGGCCCGAAATGCCGGATTGCGCTGGAGATTGACGAGGATCTTCCCTCGGTTGCGCTAGACCCTGCCCTCCTCGAGCAGTCCATCCTCAACCTTTGCCTGAATGCGGCAGCGGCCATGCCCGATGGTGGCCTGATCTCGATCAGCGCCGCTTCCGAGAAGGATACACTGTTGATCGCGGTCACCGACGAGGGGGTGGGCATGACGCCCGAGGCGGTGGACAAGGCCTTCGAGCCCTATTTCACCACCCGGCAGGAACACGGCGGGGCAGGCCTCGGCCTTGCAATGGTCTACGGCTTCGTCCGGCAGAGCGGCGGCGAGGCGCATATCAGCTCAATGCCGGGCGATGGCGCAAGGGTACAACTGACTTTTCCGGTAGGCGCGGACCACGTCCAGATTCGATAAGCCCCGAGAAGGCCTTCCAGGGGGAGAGGAATTCGTCAACCAATTGAGTTGTTAACTCCCGATCAACTCAGAATATTCACTGTCCGTTTCTTCCTGCTCTCTAGGATCACGCCATCCGAGTATGGGAAACAGTACCGTCGTGAAAAATCAACCAAAAGCTGAAGCCAGTGATCCGCAAGCGTACCTGACCGCGCGCCTTGCAACCGCACAGTCTCGTATCGAGAAGACCTTTCTCGAAGGCGGCTCCGTGCTCGTTTCAGTCATGGACATCCTGAACCAGCTCATCACCATATTGGACCGCATGACGGGTTCGATGGACGGCGATACCGCGGATGCGGCAATGGCCAACATGCAAAAGACCATTGAGGACATGGTCCGCCTGCCGGAAACCGAACAGTTGCGACAGGCCGCCTTCGTTGAAATGAGTTCCCTTTGCAAGTCTGCAAACGGCCATGTCGATGATATCCGCGAGACGATCCGTTACCTGAAAACCTTTGCGGTCACGGTAAAGATCACCGGCGCAGGCATCGCCGAATTTTCCTCCTTTGCCGAGGAAATCCGCGAACGCATCCATTTCGGCGGTACTGAAGTCGGCAAATTCGCGCAATATCTCGATCTCATGGACAAGCAGCTTGCCAGAGCGCGCGACGTCTCCTCCGCCATCGGCGCCGATTTCGAAGCAACGATCCCCGGCATCGTCGGAGGTTTGAAGACAAATTCCGGTCGCATCGGCGAACAGCATCGCGCCATGACGGCCATGGCTGCCAAGGTGAAATCCGTCGCGCAGGGCGTGCAGGGCAAGATAGCGGCAACGCTGTCCTCCCTCCAGATCGGCGACATCACCCGCCAACGTGTCGAACATGTGCAGACGACACTCGCCCTGTTCAGCGATTATCTGAATTCCGAAGAGGCGCAGGCGTTAAATTCCGCCGAAATGGACGCTCTTTACGACACCGTTTTCGAGATGGTCAGCGCCCAGATCGACGAGATGGCAACCACCTTCCAGCAGGATTGCCGCAAGATTTTTGCAGGCATCTCAAGTTTCGCCGACGATGCCGCAACCATTCTTTCACTGCGCGACACCTTGGTGGAAGATGCTGCCAATGATGGCGGCAGCGCGTTGCAGCTGCTTGAGAAGGACATAGCAAAGGCGTGCGATCTGGCCGGGCGCGTTCAGGAAGGCATGGCGGATGCCAATGCGGTCGTCGCTTCCGTTACCGGTACCGCACAGGACCTGTTGCACGGCATTGAAGTGCTGCGCTCGATCAAGACTGAAATCCATTATATGGCGCTGAACTCAAACCTGCGCTGCTCGAAACTGGGCGACGAAGGCCGGTCGGTCAATGTCGTCAGCGGCGAGCTGCGGGTCTTTGCCGACAAGCTGGAAAGCCCGGCGGATTCGATCGTTGCCGATCTCCACCGGATCGAAAGCGTCATTACAAATCTGAAGACGGCTGAGAACCGGAGCGCCGGTGACCTGCGGGAACCATTGAACGAAGCACTGGAAGCCATAAGCCACGCCAAGGGTCAGATGGAAACCGGTCTTCAGAATCTCGCCACGGAAGGTCAGGCCGTTTTCAGCCGCATCAGTGCAGCCGTGATCAAGCTCGATTTCGAAAGCGAACTCGGCGATGTCCTGAAAGAATGCCATCACGTGGCAAGCGGGCTGGCCGCCGGCGGCGCCGGAGACATTTCCGGCTTCGCAGAGAAAATCCAGCCGTTTTCGACACGCATCTACAAGATCTACACGATGGCGCAGGAGCGCGACGTGCATCTTCGCTACTTGCCGGTCGATTTTGCGCCCGGGCAGAAAGCACCCGCCGCCGTCGAAGATGACGACGATCTGTTTGCCGACGCGCTTTTCTAGAGCGTACCCGATCTAAACAGGATCGATGGGGCGCTTTTACTGCGCCGGGTTCCCGGCGTCAGGCCGCCTGCATCAGTTTGCCAGGGCTTTTCTTGCTGGAGGCCTCAAGGAGACGGAGAACCTCGGCGGCAAAAGCTTCGGCATTCTGCAGAGCTTTGTCGAGATTGCTGACATGGCTGGCTTTCATCATATGCAGGCATCCATCGAATTCGAACATATCGCGAAACGCAGAACGTTCGAAAATGGGCGTATCGAGAACACGTACATTCCTTTGCGCCAGCAGTTCCCGTGCGGCCAGAAGCGCGCGGGTCGTGACCAGCGGATTGACGCGGGTCAGCACGACGGAATGGTCGATCCGGATATTCGCCTTTTCATCGAGATAACGCAGCAGCTCCAGCACCTGCGCCCCGCCCTGCGCATCCATGGTGCTGCCCTGAACGGGTATCAGCACATGGTTGGAGAGACCGATCGCAGTCGCGAGCAGGGGCGATTGCGCACCGGGCAGGTCGATGATCACATGATCGAATGCACGGCGGCTGTCGATGACATGCTGCTGTAACGTAGCCGCCGTCACATAGGTGATGACTGAAAAATCGACACGCGCATCGGCCTTTTCACGCCAGCGGGAAATCCAGCGCTGTGGATCGGTATCGATGACGCAAACCCGTGATCCGCGCCGCGCCAGTTCGGACGCCAGGAGAAGAACCGCCGTGGTTTTCCCGGCGCCGCCCTTGGTATTCGCGAAGGTGATAACTGGCATGGCATGATCCGGAAAACTGGGCGGAGACGGTCATGCCTCGCGGAACGCACCTGTCGCATGGTGTTACCGCCATCATTGGCGAGTTTGGTTAATGCCGGGTAAAAAAGGGTCGCGCCATCAGCGGCGGCGGTCTTCGGCCTGAATTTCCAGCGCGATCCTGTCGAGTGGCAGAACCTTGTCGACACCGCCATGGGCGATCGCTTCCTTCGGCATGCCGAAGACAACAGAGGATGCTTCGTCCTGCGCCACCGTGAAGGCGCCGGCCTGATGCATTTCCAGCATGCCGCGTGCGCCATCATCACCCATGCCTGTCATGATGATGCCCATAGCGTTGGCACCGGCGGCACGCGCGGAAGAACGAAACAGAACGTCCACTGAAGGCCGGTGTCGCGAAACCAGTGGCCCGGTGCGGACCGAAACGCGATAACGTGCACCCTGCCGCTCCAGCAGCATATGTCTGTCGCCCGGCGCAATCAGCACATGGCCGCGCAGCACCGGATCGCCGTCCTCGGCCTCCTTGATCTCGACATCGCAGAGACTGTTCAGGCGTTTTGCAAATGCGGCGGTAAATTTTTCCGGCATATGCTGAACGATCACGATGCCGGGTGAATTGGCTGGCAGCTTCATCAGCATTGCGCGCAACGCTTCTGTGCCGCCGGTGGATGCACCGACACAGACCACCATTTCAGTAGTGCGTGCCATGGCCTTGCCCGAAGGCGGCGGCAGCACGGCATCGGCGGTCAGCTTGGCCTGCGGACCGCTTGCGGCAGCCGAACGCAGCACCGCCCGCGCATTGCCGACGCGGGCGTGCGCCGCACTTTTGACGACCTCGCAGATGCGCGTGGCCTGCTCCGCCAGATGATCCGCAGCGCCTATCCTCGGCTTCAGGATGATGTCGACCGCCCCCGCCTCCAGTGCCTGAAGCAGGGTTTCCGATCCGGCCTCGGTCAGCGACGAGCACATGACTACAGGGATCGGTTTCTGCGACATGATCTTGCGCAGGAAGGTGATGCCGTCCATGCGCGGCATTTCCACATCAAGCGTGATGACATCGGGAATTTCTTCCTGAATGCGCTTGGCCGCAACAAACGGATCGGCAGCGGCCCCGATCACCTCAATGCCGGGATCGCTTTCGAGAACCTCCGTCAGGGTCTGCCGGACGCTGGCGGAATCGTCGACGATAAGAACGCGGATTTTTTTCGACATGGCTCTCTGCCGCTATTGCTTCTTGAAAACGGTATTGGCGACCTGCCGCAGGGGCAGGTCGATACCGGTTATCGTTTCGGAATGACCGATGAAAAGGTAACCGCCCGGCACCAGGCGCTTGCACAATTGAGTCAGGACGTGCACCTGCGTTTTTTTATCAAAGTAGATGAGAACGTTACGGCAGAAGAGAAGGTGCACCGCATCGCCGATCTGGTAGGTCGGGTCCATGAGGTTGAGGCGGGCAAAACCGATCTTGGAACGCAGCCGCGGCACGATCCGAACCTCCCGTCGTCCGGCATCGACCGACCGCATGACATATTTGCGCATCATGTCGGCCGGAACCGGTTCGAGCAGTTCACGGGCATAGATACCGCTATGGGCTTTCCTGAGCACATCAGTGGAAAGGTCGGTCGCAAGGATGCTGAAATTGTTGATGACCTGTTTCTCGGCCGCTTCGGCCAGCACCATCGCCATGGTATAGGGTTCCGCACCCGTCGAACAGGCGGAACTCCAGGCGCGGATACGCCCATGGCCTTCACCCGCAAGTGCAGGCAAAGCGAATTTCTCCATGTAGTCGAAATGGTTCGGTTCACGGAAAAAATCCGTCTTGTTGGTCGTCACCACGTCAATCAGGTAGATCGCTTCCTCTTCCAGCCCGTCTTCGCGGAAGAGGAAATTGCAATATTGAGCGAAGGTGGCATGCCCCGTGGCGCGAAGGCGCTTGCGAAGACGCCCTTCCAGCATGGTGCGCTTGCTGTCCGGCATCTTTATGCCGCTGTAATTGTAGATGTATTCGGCGAGCAGCCGGAAATCCCGCTGACTCAGGCCATCATGCGCGGAGCTGGCAGCAATTGAGGCATCCACGGAAAGGGCTCTCCTCATGCCGCCTGAACCGGTGTGCCGCCCTGGCGGGCAATGGCGTTTTCTTCGTTCGAGAAAAGCTTTGCAAGATCGATGATGACGACGAAATCACCTTCCCGGCGAACCACACCTGCAATGTAGTCGGAGTTCCAGTGAACGCCGATATCGGGTGCCGTTTCCATCTGGTCGCGACGGAACGGCGTCACCTCGAACACCTTGTCCGCCACGAGACCTATCGCCAGCGTGCGGGATGGAAACGGAATATCCAGCACCAGCACGCGGGTATGGGGTGTCCGCACGCTGCGGCTCATTCCGAGCCGCAGCCGCAGATCGATGATGGGCACACCCTGCCCGCGCACATCTCTCAGACCCAGCAGATATTCAGGACTATGCGGAATCTTGAACGTGTCCTCATAGTCGAGGATTTCACGGACGACCGCGACGGATACCGCAAAGACCTCCTCACCGAGGCTGAATGTCACGAACTGGCCTTCTGAAGATGTGCTGGTCATGGTCAGGCGCTTTCGCGGAAATCCGCGTCGTCAGCATCGGGACCGCCCATGGACATATCCAGTGCGAAACCTTTGACGCGGGCTTGCTGGGCGCTGACGGTATTGCCCGTCTGCGGTTTGCGAACGGGGGCCGGCTTCATCGCCGGACGCGTCGCAGCAGGCTTTGCGGCAGGCCGATGTGCAGCCTGTGCGGGGCGCGACGAGACGCTTGAGGTATCCACCTTGAAGAAGGCGATACTGCTCTGCAACTCTTCGGCCTGCGCTGCCAGCTCTTCTGAAGTCGCCGACATTTCTTCCGAAGCGCCGGAGTTCTGCTGCGTCACCTTGTCAAGCTGCTGGATTGCCTCGTTGATCTGCGAGGCGCCGATATCCTGCTCACGGCAGGCGGCGGAGATTTCGGCGACCAGCTCGGCGGTCTTGCGAATGTCCGGCACCAGACGGTTCAGCATGTCGCCCGCTTCGGTTGCCACCTGCACGGTCTCGCCGGAAAGCGAGCTGATCTCGCTGGCAGCAGCCTGGCTGCGTTCGGCGAGCTTGCGCACTTCCGATGCCACGACAGCAAAACCCTTGCCGTGTTCCCCAGCGCGCGCCGCCTCAACGGCGGCGTTCAGCGCCAGAAGATCGGTCTGGCGGGCAATTTCCTGCACGATGGAAATCTTCTCGGCGATGGTGCGCATGGCGACCACAGCGCGGTTGACGGCTTCACCGCTGGCTTCGGCGTCCTTGGACGACTGACGCGCGATCTTTTCCGTTTGCGCGGCATTGTCGGCATTCTGCTTGATGTTGGCAGCCATCTCTTCCATCGAGGCCGAGGCCTCTTCGGCAGACGATGCCTGCTCGGTCGCGCCCTGGCTCAGCTGTTCGGAGCTGGCCGACAGTTCCTGGCTGCCGGAGGACACATTGTCGGAAGCGGAAAGCGCATCGGCGACAATGCCGCGCAGGCGCTCAACCATCCGTTCCAGCGCAAGGCCGAGAGTATCCCTGTCGGACAGGGGTTTCGGCATGACGGTAAGATCGCCATCCGCAATCCTGTCGGCAATGCCTGCGGTATTGCGCAGATTGCCCGTCATCGTGTTGATGCGCGCAACGAGATCCTTGATCTCGTCATTGGTCTTGATCTCGACATTCTGATCAAGATCGCCGATCGCAACCGCCTCCGCCACGGTCATGATCTTGCGCAATCCGCTGCTGATGCCGAGCGCGATCCAGAATGCTGTCGCGATGGCGATGAGTACGGCAACGACCGATGCACTGACCAGCAGGGTGCGGGTCTGCTCATAGTCATCAGCCGCCAATTGCTTCGATTCTTCAAGACGGTCGCGGTTCATCTTGACGCCCTCGCCCAGTTTCCCGGTCAGGGCATTGGCAGCGTCACGGCCCTTGCCGGACGAGTACGACGCGGCGAGCGACGTATTGCCCTGCGCAACCAGTTCCCGGACGTGATCATCACTGGCCTCGAAAGCCTTGGTGATGGCCTGCAGATCCGTCCAGAACGCACGCGTCTCGGCGCTGGCGGTGGCTGCCATATCATTCAGCATGGCCGTCAACTGGTCGCGACTTTCGTTACCTGCCGCCTTGAAAAGCTGGGTTTCCTCCGGCGAAGCAGCAAGGATGATATTCTTCTGCGACCGGACAGTTGCCAGCGCCAGTGCGTTCATCTGGTGAACCTTGTCGAGGCGCACGACAGTGCCATCGACCACATCGTCCATGGCATTCTTGGCGATACCGAGGCTGTAGATGCCGTAGCCGGCCGTTCCGGCAAGCATCAGGATCAGAAAGCCGAAGGCAACCGCCAGCTTCATCTTGATTGTAAATCGCATCTCAATGCTCCTTGGAAAGTTCGATGACGTTGCCACGCGCGCCGGACGAAACCGGTCCGGACTCGCGATGCCCCGTGAAAATTGCTGTCAGATTTGGAAGAATGACGAACTCGCTGCCGCGTTTGATGAGGCAATGGATGTAATCCGCCCGCCACCGCATGCCGACGCTCGGCGGCGGTTCGCTGGCTGCCCGGCTGAACGTGGTCACCTCGTTGACCTTATCGGTCCTGATGCCGATCAATGCCGGCTCGCCATCAAACGGCAGTTCTATGACGACGATACGGCTATCAATGGTTCGCTCGGTGGCTTCCATGCCAAAGGCAAGACGGATATCGGCCAGAGGGATGACCTTGCCCCGGAAGTTGATAACACTCGCCACAAAGGCTTTAGCACCGGGAACGGCGGTTTCGGGCAGAAGATCCAGAATTTCCCGGACCTTCACCGCCTCGATGGCGAAGGTCTCGCCCGCGATGTTGAAGGTCAGAACTTCCACGGCGTCGGACACGCCCCAAAATTCGTCCGTCTGCTTCAAGAGAGACTGGTTCATCCCGCGGCCCGCAATCGCGCCTCCTGTTGTTGCCCCGCCATCACCAGATGTGCGACATCGAGGATAAGGGCGACATTGCCGTCACCGAGGATGGTCGCGCCGGAGAATGTCGCGACGTCATGGTGCAGTTTCGACATGGCCTTGATGACCGTCTGGTGGTCACCGATGATCTGGTCGACCACAAGCCCGACCCGCTCGGAGCCGGTGGAAATGACGACGATCTTCTGGAACTGATCCGGCTTGGTTCCGGTGTTGAACAATTCGCGCAGGCGAATGAAGGGAACGAGGCTCTCGCGCAGTGAAATGAAGGACCGGCCCCGCGAACGAATATCGTCGTCAGGCGACAGTTCCAGGCATTCCTCCACCGCCGGCAGCGGAATGACGTAACAACCATTGCCGACCCGCACCAGCAGGCCGTCGATGATGGCCAGAGTCAACGGGATCGCCAGCGAAACTTCCGAACCCGCGCCCGGCGTGCTGGTAACGCTGATCGTGCCGCGAAGGGCCTCGACACTCTTTTTCACCACATCCATGCCGACACCACGGCCGGAAAGACTGGTAACTTCAGAGGCTGTCGAAAAGCCCGGCTGGAAGATCATCTGCAGCAGTTCCTGATCGCTGACCTGCGCGTTCGGAGCCAAAAGGCCGGAAGCCTCAGCTTTTGCCCGGACGCGCTGGCGATCAATGCCACGGCCATCGTCACGGATGGTGATCGTCACATCACCGCCCGACTGGCGGGCAATGAGGGTGATCCGCCCCGTCGCCGGTTTGCCGGCCGCCACACGCTCATCGCTTTTTTCGAGTCCATGGTCGCAGGAGTTACGGACAAGGTGCACAAGTGGATCAGCCAGGCGTTCGATCACCGCCTTGTCGACCTCTGTGCCTTCGCCCTCGGTCTCCAGCTCGATCTGTTTGCCCGTTTCCCGCGCCAGGTCATGGATCAGACGGCGGAACCGACCAAAAAGCTGGGCGATCGGCACCATTCGCAGGACCATCATCGTATCGCGAAGTTCTCCGGAAAGACGCTCGACATCCTCCGAAACAGAGCGCAAAAGAATATCGACGCTGCTACCCGCCAGCTGCGAAAGTCGGGACTGGGCAATGACGAGTTCACCGACCCGATCCATCAACTCGTCAAGTCTTTCAGCAGGCACCCGCACGTTTTCGGCCGCCTTGCCGCCCTTCGGATCGGCGGCGACCTTTCTGGCTTCCGGCAGGATTTCGGAAACGGGGAGCTCTTCTTCGACAACCGCTTCGATTGCGCGGATATCGATCTCCATGTCATCCATCACGAAGATGAAAACGTCGTCGATTGCCGATTGCGGCTGCTCGGTCGTCAGCCGGACTGTCCAGCCCAGATGGAGATCGCTCGGATTGAGTGCATCGAGAGACGGCACCGTCGAGGTGTCGGCAACGATTTCACAATCGCCGAGTTCGGCCAGCTCATCGAGAAGACCAAGGGGATTGGTTCCGTTTGCCATGGCATTGACGGGCAACCGGAACCGGATTTCCCAGGTGGCGGCTTTTGCCTTTGCCTGCTTCCTGGCGAGATTCTGCGCCGGAACATGTGTCAGGACACCGCCATCGCCACGAGTGCCGACTGCCGCACGAAGCTTGGCGAGCAGCTGCTCTCCAACATCACCCTGCACACCGTGCGGATTGTCGACCAGCGCCTGCATATGATCCTGCGCTTCAAGAACGGCTGCGACCAGTTCGCTGGTTGCCGGAACCTCGCCCTTGCGCACCCGGTCAAAGGCGGTTTCGCAATGGTGGGTGAAAGCGGCAAGCGCCTCGAACCCGAACATTGCCCCGGACCCCTTCAATGTATGCAGTCCGCGGAAAACGGCGTCGATCTGATCCTGATCGGTCAAATCGTGAAGCAGATCGAGAAGGCCACCCTCGATTTGCTCGAAAAGCTCCGCAGCCTCCGTTCTGAAAACCTGAATAGGGTCCAGCGTCGTCATTTTCCGAGGACCTTTCTGACGATCTTGACCAGATGTTCGGCATCGAAGGGCTTGGTCAGCCAGCCGGTGGCACCGGCGGCCTTGGCGCGCGCCTTCATGTCCGCATCGGATTCCGTCGTCAAAAAGATGATCGGAATGCCGGTATGAGCCGGAGATTGCCGAAGCGCCTCAATCATCTCGAGACCATTCATGTTCGGCATGTTGAGATCAGTGACGATGAGGTCGAAATTCGCGGCCTTCGCCTTGGCAAGACCGTCCTGCCCATCAACGGCCTCGGTAATCTGGTAGCCCGCGCCTGTGAGGGCGATCTTCGTCGTCATGCGAATGCTGGCGGAATCGTCGACCGTTAAAATATGTGCGCTCATCATATGTCCTTTCCATGCAACCAGAACTGGCGGGAGGCTTCATCCATCCGCGACAGGAAACCGCCCCGCCGCAATGTCTGCAAAACCTGACCGTCAGCCGGCTCTTTCAATGTTATCGTCTTGTTGTTCTGCGCCGCGAAATTGCGCGAGGCTTCCATCAGCTGCACGAAGCTCAAATCCGCATCCGCATCCTTGGGCACCTCGACCACCAGCCTGTCGGTGTCTTTGAGACGGTCGAGAAGAAGACCATGTGCCGACGCAATCGACCGTATGGAAAGCGCTTGCGGCATCTTCAGTGTGTCGTTCGTGGTTTCATCAAAAAACATGGGGAGTCTCCCGAACGGCTGCGGCTTGCATGCCGCCATCCGCCCTGATCGGTTGTTCTTCCGGTGTTTCGAGGCTCGGCACTTCGATCTCCAGAACGCCGTGGCCCGTCATGAGCCTCTCGATCAGCGTCCATTGGCGCTGGAACGCCGCGACGCAAGCGGGATCGAAATGGCTGCCGCTCTGCGCGACAACATGCGCATAGGCCTCTTGGGTCGACCACGCCTTCTTGTAAGGGCGCTCGGAGCAGAGAGCCTCAAAGACGTCCGCAATGGCGACGATACGGGCTTCCAGCGGAATGCCATCGCCCGACAAGCCGTGCGGATATCCCGTTCCATCCCATTTTTCGTGATGGCCACCTGCAATCGCCTCGGCTATGCGCAGCAGGTCGGATGAACCGTTTTCGAGAATCTGCACGCCGATACCGACATGTTTTCGCATTTCGGTGATCTCATCAGGCGTCAGGCGACCCGGCTTCAGCAGCACGCTGTCGGAAATTCCAATCTTGCCGACATCGTGCAAGGGTGCCGCGAGATAGATCATGCGGCAATGCTCGTCATCGAGGCCGATATCCTTTGCCATCAGCATGCTGATTTGCGCGACGCGGGAAATATGGTCGCCGGTGTGGCCGTCGCGGAATTCGATGGCCCGCGCCAGGCGCCAGATGATTTCTTCTTCGCGGGCCGCGAGTTGCCGGGTGGCCTTGCGCACCTCATCCACAAGGCTGCGCGCCTGTCCGGCAAGATCGCGCTGCGCCTTGCGCAAGGCGAGAAGGTTGCGCACCCGCGCCTTCAGCTCCACCGGGTCAAAGGGCTTGTGGATGAATTCCGTGACACCGCTCTCTATCGCTTCGATAAGGACAGGCCGGCCTCTTTCCGATGTGATCATGATGACAGGCACATGCGCGAAATGCTCATACGTATTCAGTGCCTTGAGGAGCTGTATGCCGTTATATTTCGGCATCGTATAATCCACCACAAGCAGATCGACCGCATTGTTGCGGCAGAATTCCAACGCCTCCGTGGGATCGGTGAAGCCCACGATGGTGCCGACATCCGGAAGCCCGCGGACCGTCGCTTTCAGGGCAACAAGAATCGACTTGCTGTCATCGACCAATACGATTTGCACTTGTCCTCGCTATCATTGGATTGCGGGCGAATAGACGCGCGAACTCCTCGGCTTTTACCGAGCGAATTCAACGGATCTGGAAACATTTTTTTGGGAAAAGACGACCGCGTCATGTGGTCATAAAAATGAAGCGCCTGCGCGAAATTCGCCTGCGAAGACAACTTCTTATATGAATAAATTGACCAGATGTTGGTTAACAGCGACTTAAGTGTGACTTATGAATACTTATAGTGAAGCGCCATCATCAGGCCTCCCAACGGGAATGTGATCCCGTGGCGTGGCGCCGCAGCCTCTCGGGCTGATGCGCAGACGCGCCACTAAGCCTTGTTAGTATTTCTAACCTACGGAGAAGATTTCGGCCGATTGTTGCAGCGTTGATCCTCGAATAGCCTGAGACCAGAATTGGTATCAGTCAAAAGAGGGAACGATGTCGAAACGGCAGGACAAGATCAAGCTCGGAACCTTTGTTTACACGTTCGGCTTCCATGCAGCCGCATGGCGGCACCCGGCAAGCAAGGTAACGGCAGCAACCGACTTCAGCCACATGTTGAATGTGGCCAGAATTTCTGAAGCTGCCAAATTCGATTTCATGTTCCTCGCCGATTCCGCTGCGGCTGCCGTTGGTGACCCCGACGCCCTGGCGCGCAGCCCGACCAAGCAGAACCGGTTCGAACCGCTTTCTCTCATCTCGGCACTTTCAGTGATGACGGAAAGACTGGGCCTGGTCTCGACGGTATCGACGAGCTATTATGAACCCTTCAATGTCGCCCGGATTTTCGCGTCTATCGATCAGCTGAGCCGGGGACGCGCGTGCTGGAATGTCGTCACCTCCGATCATGACGAGACCGGCTACAACTTCAATCGTCAGGGTCTCGATCCTCACGCCGTCCGTTACGAGCGCGCGCAGGAATTCATCGACGTAGTGTTCGGCCTATGGGACAGCTTTGAACGCGACGCCTTGCTGCTCGATCGCGAAAGCGGCGTTTATTATGACAAGGCCAAGCACCATACCCTCAATCATGTCGGCAAGCATTTTCAGGTGCGCGGCCCCCTCAACATTGCGCCTTCCGAGCAGGGGCGGCCTGTTATTGCTCAGGCCGGCGGCTCCGAGGCCGGAATGAACCTTGCTGCACGGACGTCTGAAATCGTCTTCAGCCTGGCATCCAACATCGAGAGCAACAGGGCTTTCTACCAGAACGTCAAAGGACGTATGCCGGCATTCGGTCGCGATCCCGAAGATCTCAAGGTCATGCCGGGCATTGTCGTCAATGTCGGGGAGACCGAGGCCGAGGCGAAGGCAAAAGTCGATTTTCTCATCGACAGCCTGCATCCGGACGTGGGTCGCTTGATGCTTTCGGAGTTCCTCGAAGCCGACCTTCGTGGCGTTCCCCTCGATCAACCATTTCCGATGGACCGGCTGCCCGCCGAGCCGAAAGGCTCGCGCAAGATGTTTGACCAGCTCGTCGAGTTCGTCAAACAAGGACAGACAGTGGGACAATTGATCCGCCACTACGCAGAACGCCACACCGGAAACGGAATAACCGGGACACCAAAACAGATCGCAGACTACATGGAAGAGTGGTTCGAAACCCGTGCCGCCGACGGTTTCATTCTTATGTTCCCGACACTTCCCGCAAGCCTGGAAGATTTCGTCCGCCTTGTCTTGCCGGAGTTGCGGCGACGCGGACTGTTTCGTGAGGAATATGAAGGATCGACGCTGCGCGAGAACCTGGGGCTTTCGATGCCTGCCAACCGTTACACGGCCGCCAAAGGCGATAAAGAGCGCATCTGAAGGAGCCAATCATGGTGGACCAGATGAAAATGCAGGTGCCGTCTCCGGGCGCTGACCTCTTCAAATCCTCCATGCGGAATCTGGCGGGTGCCGTTTGCGTCATCACGACAGGCACGGGTGAAACACGAACCGGCTTCACCGCAACATCCGTCACAGCACTTTCTGCGGATGGCCCGACGGTGATGGTCGCACTCAATCGTGGATCCTCGTCCTGGGAAATCGTCGAGAAAGCCAGACGGTTTTGCGTCAACGTCGTCGCTGAAGGTCAGGAAAACGTCGCCCACTCATTCTCGGGTTTTAATGGCCTTAAGGGTGCCAGCCGCTACGATGGCGCCGTCTGGCACACGATGGCGTCAGGCGGCCTTGCGCTGGATGGCGCTCTGGCAAGTCTGGACTGCGAACTCGAAGACGCGATCATCCATCGATCTCATGTGATCCTGATCGGCCTCGTCCGGTCGATAAGGACACATGACGATGCCCGGCCACTTCTGTACTGGCGCGGAGAATATCAACACATCAGAAGGTGATATCCCGAGCGGTAGGCCCTTATTCACGCACTGCGGTTCGGGGACGATGCGACAGACTGCTTTTTCGCGATCCCCATCACCCACATGTGAAATTCTCTTCCGTAGGGCTTATCGAAAACGGAACGATCCCATGCCAGATAGTAGCTCTCGGGAAGCGGAAGGCGGATGTCGAAAGGAACAACAAGTGTACCGGCCTGCAACTCGTCCTCGATCATCGAGACCTGAGCCAGCACGAAGCCGTGTCCGTTGACCGCAGCGTCGATTGCGTTGCTCGACAGCGCGAAAAACAGGCTCGAGAGTTTTTCATTCACGGTCGCGCCAACCAGCTGCGCCCACTCGCTCCATTGTGGCGGACGGCTGTAATGGGCTTCCCACTCGATATTGAGCAAAGGGAATTTGAGAAGGTCGGCGGGCGCCGATAATGTCCGTCCCCCGAGCAAACGCGGCGAACATGCGGGAACCACCCAATCCGTATAAAGCGGCACGAAATGCGCGTGCACCTCTGCCCGCTTTCCATAGGTTATGCGAAAATCGCTCTGGCCGCCCGACAGGCTGGGTTCGTCATCCTTGCCGATGATACGGACATTGGCTTCCGGATAGAGAGCCTGCCACTCGAAGATCTTGCGGCCGATCCACTTGTTCACCACCGAGCTGAGCGCAGTCAGCACGATGCCGGTCTGGCTCCGCGCCCGTTCGAGAACATCGACGGAATGATTGAGCTGGCTGAAGCCTTTGGCGACTTCCTTGTGAAGAAGAACACCCCACGACGTCAGTTCCACACGGCGTCCGATACGTTCGAGGAGCGTAACGCCGAGATGGTTCTCAAGCTTGCGCACCTGTTGGCTGATGGCACTGGGTGTTACGCCCAGTTCTTTGGCGGCCGTGCTCATCGTGCCGCACCTTCCTACGGCTTCGAAAGCTTGCAGGGCATGGAGTGGGGGCATAGCCAATAGAGTATCTCCAGTTCTGCTTTTTGTTAAGTTTTTCTAAACAAAAACGCAACGAAAATCCGCTTGTTCCGCATCGCAACAAGGAAAATACTGATCCGATTAAAGCGAGAACGGGGGAAGAAAATGTTTCTCAAGAATGCTTGGTACGTCGCCACCTGGGATCACGAAATCGGACGAGACCTGACACCCGTAACGATGCTCGGCGAAAATATCGTTCTTTATCGTCTTCAGAATGGCAAGCTTGCAGCGCTCGAAGATGCCTGTCCCCATCGCAAGCTCCCCTTGTCCATGGGGCGTATCAAGGGCGACGACGTCGAATGCGGCTATCACGGACTGACCTTCGACTGTTCCGGCGCCTGCACCCGCGTGCCGGGTGCAGAGCGTATTCCACATGTGGCCTGCGTCCGCTCCTACCCGGTGGAGGAACGTTACGGGCTCGTCTGGGTCTGGATGGGTGAGGCCGCGAAAGCCGATCCTGCAGAGATTTTCCATGTCGAACATTTCGGTGATCCGTCCTGGGGCGTCAATCGCGGCGAGTCGATGACGATCAACTGCAATTACCTCTACATGACGGACAATCTGCTGGACCCATCCCACGTCGCATGGGTACATCAGAGCTCGTTCGCCAGTTCCGCCTGCGAAGAAACGCCATTGGAAACAACGGTGAAAAGCGATGGCGTCGTCGTCTGGCGCTGGATGCTGGATTCAGATCCAGCCCCCTTCTACGCACCGTTCCTGCAATTTGAGGGGAAATGCGATCGAAAACAGCATTACGAGGTTCGCTACCCCAGCAATGCCATCATCAAGGCCATCTTTGCACCATCAGGCTCCGGCGGCGAAGGCCGCGAATTGCCAGCCAATACGTTCTTGATGGACAGCTACAATTTCATGACGCCAGTCGATGAGAACCGCACGAAGTATTACTGGTTTCAGATGCGAAATTTCGCGCCCGACGACCCGGAAGTTTCAGCGCGCTTCGCAACATCCGTACGCGGCGCATTCGAGGAAGACCGTGTCGTGCTGGAGGCGGTCCACCACGGGATCGCGAACAAGAAGACTCCAAACCTCGATCTGAAGATCGATGTCGGACCGCTGCGGTTCAGACGCAAGCTTTCACAGATGATCGATAGCGAGACCATGAATGTCGTCGCTGCCGCGGAGTAAGCGCCTGCGCCGGAATGACTAACGATATGGTCTTCGCCTGCTCAAATGGTCAGGCGGAGATGGCAAAAAAATAATAACCGGGAACATAGCTGGTGATCGGCAAAAGCCGACGCCCGCCACAAATCGGGAGTATCCTTGATGCGCCACATCAGGCAGCCTGAGCTCTATTCAGTGGACTATAATGTGCTGCGGCAACGTTTTCTTTCCGCCGCGCGCCGGTCGAATGCTGCGTTGTTCGAATATAAGCATCCATTGCATGGCCCAGGTGGAGAGCACCTTTTCACGGATGTTGCATATCTGGGCGAACGCAACGCGTCAAAAAAACTCGTCATCTTGTCCGGCACGCACGGAGTTGAGGGGCAATTCGGATCGGCTTGCCAGGCTGAATGGCTTGCCGCAAATAACCCGTTACCGCTTCCTCCCGATACGGCTGTGGTGATGATCCATCTGATCAACCCGTGGGGAACAGCATGGAGCCGACGGGTCAACGAGGACAATGTCGATCTCAACCGAAACTTCGTTGACTGGAAGAGAGCCGTTCCACGAAACGAACGATACGCCCCACTGCACAATGCATTTGTCTGCGCCGAGTGGGATGGACCCGATCGTGACCGTGCCGATCAACTGCTGAGAGATGCCAAGGCCGCATTAA
The DNA here is from genome assembly GCF_013318015.2 of Agrobacterium tumefaciens. Lineage (NCBI taxonomy): Bacteria > Pseudomonadati > Pseudomonadota > Alphaproteobacteria > Hyphomicrobiales > Rhizobiaceae > Agrobacterium > Agrobacterium tumefaciens. Next base: position 2,153,055 of record NZ_CP115841.1, read on the forward strand.
ACGGTCACGCCGGTATCGCCGCGATTATCGAAGCAGGCCAATACGACTTTCCAGACGGACTGTTTTATGGCGGCAACGGCCCGACATGGTCGAACCGCACCCTCAACGATATCTTGAGCACTTTCGTCAGCGGCGCGTCGGATGTCGTCGTCTTCGATCTTCACACCGGTGCAGGCCCTTACGGATATCCCGCGCTGCTATCCGTGGCGGAAGAGGACCATGCCGGTCTGGAATGGGGCAGAAAAACCTATGGCCACGCACTCGCGGTCGTGATGACCGGCAAGGGCGCAACGACCGATACCGGCATTGCGGCAACGGCCACGGGCTACGTTTCAGCAGCGGTCTGCAAATCCTTGCCGGACAGCCGCGTATTGCCGCTGGTAATCGAATGCGGAACCCTTGAAGGCCCGGTGGTGATGGACGCCGTGCAGGCGGATAACTGGCTGCATCTTTTCGGGAATATCGAATCTCCGCTTGGGCAGAAAATCAAGAAGACGCTGAGAACTGCGTTCATTCCTGACGATCCCGAATGGCAGCAGAACTGTCTTGGGACAAGCTTGCGATATTTCGACCGCGCGCTGACCGCACTTGCCTCGGTTACTCCCCCGGCTTCAAAGGGCGCAACCGCTCCGGCTTTGGTGAGCGACTGGCCACCGGCCGTGCCTGTCAACACCAAACGCCATGAACGGCCAGCCGTTGAAGTTCATGATCTCCACAAAAGCTTCGGCACGCACGAAGTCCTGTCGGGCGTGGGGCTGAGTGCCGATCCCGGTGAAGTCGTTTCGATGATCGGCTCGTCAGGTTCCGGCAAGAGCACGTTTTTGCGCTGTATAAACCTGCTCGAACAGCCCAGCAGTGGAACGATCGTCGTTGATGGCGAGGAAATACGAATGAAGGGCGGAGCGAATGGCCGTTCGCAGCCAGCAGACATGCGCCAGGTCGAAAGAATTCGCGCCCGCGTGGGAATGGTATTCCAGAACTTCAATCTCTGGCCCCACATGTCCGTGCTTGAGAACATCATCGAGGCTCCCGTCCATGTTCTTGGCGAGCGTCGCCAGGATGCAATCGACCATGCCCATCAGTTGTTGAAGAAAGTGGGACTGTCGGAAAAGCATGCCCAATATCCCGGGCAGCTCTCCGGCGGCCAGCAGCAACGTGCGGCCATCGCAAGAACACTGGCCATGCGGCCAAAAGTCATCCTCTGTGACGAACCGACATCCGCTCTCGACCCCGAACTTGTGGGAGAGGTCCTGCGCGTGATCCGTCAGCTGGCAGAAGAGGGCAATACCATGATCCTCGTGACGCATGAAATGCAGTTTGCGCGCGAGGTATCTCACAAGATTCTCTTCTTACACAAAGGAAAGGTGGAGGAAGAGAGTACCCCGGCGGAATTGTTCACCAATCCGCGATCGGAACGCCTGCGTCAGTTTCTGTCGCGAACGTTATGACGTGATCCGCTGTGCCGGCGCTGTGTCCGGCAAATCAAACCCAACAAATAACCAAATAGGGGAATTCGCATATGAATCTGAAAGTCCTGTCACTCGCCCTGCTTCTTGCAGGCGTCAGCACGGCGCACGCTGCCGAAGGCGAATTGTCGATCGGCACCGAAGGTGCCTATCCACCATGGAGCATGGCCGATGCTGCCGGCAATGTAACCGGCTTCGACGCCGATGTCGGCAACCTGCTCTGCACGAAGCTCGCCGTGAAGTGCCGGTTCGTCGTGCAGGCCTTTGATGGCCTGATCCCTGCCCTCAAGGCGAAGCGCTTCGACGTCATCATCTCCGGGATGTCGATTACCCAGGATCGAAAAAAGGAAATCAATTTTTCGGTCGGATATGCTGAGCTGGCAAACATGTTCCTCGTTCCCAAGACGTCCGATCTCTCCGGCATCAAGGATATCGACACTTTGTTGAAAGGCTTGGACGGCAAGACGATCGGCGTTCAAACCGGCACGACGCACGCCCATTTCATCGAAAAGCGGGTGCCGAATGCCAATCTCAAAACCTACGACACGCTCGATAATATGCAGATCGATCTCGCAAGCGGCCGCGTTGAGGCAGCATTTGCAGACGCCTCTGCACTTCAGGATTTTCTCGCCAAGCCCGAAGGCAAGGACTTTCAGTTTGTCGACGTGAAAGTTCAGAGCAAATTCGATTCCACCCTCGGCGAAGGGATCGGCGTCGGAATTGCCAAGGAGAACACCGAACTGAAGACGAAGATCGACAAGGCACTGTGCGAGCTCGTCGCGGATGGTTCGATCGGCAAAGCGAGCCAGAAGTGGTTCAAGATGGATATCTCCAGACCCTGCAACTAAGACGCCTGCCCCGCTCTTCCCAGAAGTGCGGGGCAACCACTCAATCGCAACCTGACAGGGTGCGCACGGTCGAAGACGCTGACGATGCCTGCTGCCAAAAAGGCAAGGGAGTGCGCAGCAAAACCAAGGCAAATCCAATGGAGTCTAGTCTGATCCTAGTTTGGCAGGGTGGTTGGATAAGAGCCATTCTGCAGGGGGCCGCAATAACGATTGCCGTCGGTACGGTCAGCATGCTTGTCGGTGCGTTGATCGGAACCTTGTGCGGGGTCATCAAGTGGGCGCGGATATTCCCGCTGACACTTGTGGTAGACGCCTATACCTCTCTCGTGCGGGGGGTGCCGGAACTGCTTATCATCTATCTGCTGTTCTTTTCTTCCGTGCAATTCGTGACACAGGTTGCCACAGCTTTCGGATATGCTGCCCTTGCGGACAGCGGATATGCCTTCATCATTGCCATCATTGCCATCGGTACGATTTCAGGCGCCTACTCGACCGAGGTTATCAGGGGAGCATTGGCTTCCATTCCGACGGGACACATCGAAGCTGCGCGTGCACTGGGGATTCCCGGGCGCCGCATCTTCAGGCGCATCATCATCCCGCAAATGCTACGCATTGCCATCCCCGGCATGAACAATGTCTGGCAGACAACCATCAAGGACACGGCACTGGTATCGGTTGTCGGGCTGCAGGAACTGATGCGCGCCGCCTCGGTTGGCGCCGGTAGCACCCGCAATCCCCTGATTTTCTTTCTTATCGCAGCCGTCGTGTATTTCGCGATCACCATCATAAGCCAGGCTGGATTCGACAGGGTCGAACGCCTGGTGAGACTAAGGGCGAGGAAGTAACGCGATGGATATCGAATTCCTGAAAACATCGATGCCTTTCCTCTTGAAAGGACTTTCCACAACGGCGACCATAACCGCGATATCTGTCGCGATCGGTTTCAATCTCGGCCTTGGTCTTGCGCTCATGCGGCTGTCCGAAAACCGCTTCCTTGCCGGGTTTGCAAAATATTACAGCATGGTCTTTCGCGGTACACCGCTGCTTGTACAACTGTTCCTGTTTTACTACGGGCTTGGCCAAATTGGATTTATCAAAGGCAATGCCATAACGTGGTGGGTGATTAGTGATGGTGCGCGCTGCGCGGTCATGGCGATGGCGCTCAACACAGCCGCCTATACATCGGAGATTCTGCGAGGCGGATTATTATCGGTTCCCGCGGGTCTCAAGGAAGCGGCCAAAGCCACGGGAATGTCACCATTTATGCGTTTCCGCCGGATCGAATTCCCGCTCGCCATTCGCCAGGCTCTGCCGGCTTACGGCAATGAGCTGATCCTCGTCGTCAAGGGTACGAGCCTTGCCTCGACAATCACGGTTCTCGAGATCACGGGATATGCAAAGCGCCTGATGAGCCAGACATTCGCGATTTTCGAGGTTTTCGCTCTGGCCGGTGCCATCTACCTCGTCATCAACCTCACCCTCGTCATGCTCATCCGCATGCTTGAGGCACATCTGATGCGTCACGAAGCGCGCTGAAGGCCATTAGACTCGAACCTTACGACTGCCTGTCACGCGCATTTATGGACTATATCGCCGCCTGGACAGCCAAAAAAATGGCGTTCTGAAACGTAGTCGCCTATATCGTGTCCGCGCCGCGCGCCTAGAGAGCGCGGCGTTGTCATGTCAGCCGGTGACTTTGCCGGGGTTAAGAGTGTATCCGCCATCGATTGCGGCCTTGATCTGCGTCATCAGGGCAAATTTTACCGGGTTCGCTGTCTCCCGCAACGCATGAATGCGTTTGGAGCCGATCCCATGTTCCGCCGAGAACGAACCACCCGATTGCGTCAGGTCGCGGTAGAGAACGGATTCGATGGCAGCAATCTTGGCGGGCGTCAGAGCTGTCCCGGCTGCATTGAGAACAATGTGAAGATTGCCATCGGCAATGTGGCCGAAGAGGTAGGGATCGAGGAGAGGATCGATTGACCGAAGCTCCGGTACGCAGCGAGCCACATATTCTCCGATCTGCGACAAGGGGACGGAGACATCAAAGGACGGCGCAGCCGGATATCTGCGATAGATAAGGTCCGTGTCCTCCCTCAGACGCCACAACTCTGCTTCCTGCGCCTTCGATGTTGCGACGACAGCGGACACGTTCGGATAGGTTTCATACAGCTCCTCGTAAATCCGGCCGAGCTCCATCTGAAGCTGTTCCTCGTCACCGCCGGCCAGAGACACGATGAGGTTGACGGGATAGTCAGGGGCATAATCTGGCGCCGACCAAAGGTGCTCGCCCGCCGTCAGGGAGAAAAACGAATTCCAGATCGCTTCCGCCGCACGCATGTGGCCATACCTCACGGTCAACCCCAGCCTGGTCGCCTCAAGAGCCGCTTCAACGGAGGGAAGCCCAAAAAGTGCGGTTGCGGTTGCTGCGGGAACCGGCTCCAGCTTGATGGCAACCCTGGTCACAATACCAAGCGTACCCTCGGCCCCGATGAAGAGATGCTTGAGATCGTATCCTGCGGCGTTCTTCACCACGCGTGTCAGGTCGGAATATATCGAGCCATCAGGCAATACGACTTCCAGCCCGAGCACGCGATGTCGCATCACCCCATATCGAAAGGCAGAAATCCCGCCGGCATTGGTCGAGACCATTCCGCCAATCGTGGCAGAACCACGCGATGGCAAGTCGATGCCTGGCTCGAGACAATGCTCCGATGCGGCCGCCTGCAACGCTTGAAGCGTAACGCCCGCCTCCACAACGGCAACCCGCTCATCTGGATAGATTTCCACGATCCGGTTCAGCCGGGCGGTCGACACCACGATTTGACCGGGGACGGACACACCCCCGCCAACAAGCCCGGTTCGGCCACCCTGTGGTACAACCGATATACCATGGGCAACCGCAGTTTTTATGATCGACGCAACCTCGTGCGGAGATGAAGGGAAAGCAACCGCATCCGCACCGAAATTCGCAGGCGTTACGCCATAATCGAGATTGGCAACGGCATCACCGCGTTTCAGGTTCGACAGGCCGATAATCTGGTCGATTTCATTAAGAAACGCGGCGGACAAATCCCGTGTTAAGGCGGTATTGTGTTCGATCATGACGCGACTTTTGCCTCACGAAGCTTATCTTTGAGTGAGCGTAACGCTTCGAGAAAACGGTCGTTTTCCGCAGGAAGCCCGACGGTCACACGAATGAAGCTGGCGAACTCCGGTTCTTTCCAGGGTTTGACGATGACGCCATGGGACAGGAAATGATCGAAAGCGATCGAACTGTCGCAACCAACATCGATGAAGAGAAAATTCGTCTCAGAGTCCGGAACGAAAAGATCAAGCGAGGCGATTGCCGCAGCCATGCGCCTGCGCTCCTTGACGACGCTTTCGACGGAAACCCGCATCCAGTTTTCGTCATCGAGCGCGGCAACTGCGGCCAATTGCGCGGCCGCATTGACGTTGAACGGTGTCTTTGCAGATGACATGGCCTGTGCCAGCCGCTCATCGGAAGCCACGGCATATCCGACGCGCAACCCAGCCAGCCCATAGGCCTTCGAGAAGGTTCTGAGCACGACCCAGGAGATAGCGCTGTCAGCCAGTGTCTTAAGCCCATCTGGCGTATTCCCGTCGCAGAATTCGAAATATGCTTCGTCGAAAACAAGCAACGTCTCTTTCGGGACAGCTGCAATGAGGCTTGAGAGCTGATCCTGTCGCAACGCCGGGCCCACGGGATTGGAAGGCGAGGAGATGAAGAATATCGATGGCTTTTCGCGCAATGCGGTCGTCATCGCCTCAAGATCGAACCGAAGATCCTTCGTCATCGGTATCTTGATGATTTTCGCACCATTTGCTCTAGGCTCGATTTCGTGAAGGCCGAAACCAGGTATCATCGCGACCACGGTAGCATCCGGACGCAGGACCGCGCGACAAACGGCAGCGATCATCTCTTCGGAGCCGTTTCCAATGACAATCCGGTTTCCGGCAACGCCGAGCTTTCGACTAAGCGCATCACGCAAGATCACACAGGCAGGATCCGCATAGCGTGAAGGGTCGAGACTGGCCAGCGCAGCGGTTACCTTCGGAGAGCAACCATATGGATTCTCATTGCTGGCAAGGGCCGCAATATCGGTCAAACCCGTCTTGCTTCGCGCAACGGCGATATTCATTCCAGCATTATAAGGCGGGAGTTCAGCAACGTGCGGGTTGAGTCTGAGTGTATCGGCCATGGGTTGATCTCGCTGATTTGGATAAACGCTGGAATCTGGTTTCAGAGGTCGAGTACGACTGAACTCACGGGCTTGGAACAACAGAGGAGAATCTGCCCGGACGGCACGTCATCCAGCGGCTCTTCCACATATTCAACGTCGCCGGACACAAGGTTTTGGACACAGCTGCCGCAGACACCCGCGCGACAGGAGAATGCTGGCTCAATACCCCGGCTCTCCAGAAAGCTCAGGATGGATTCCGAGGCTGAATCCCACTCGAATCTGGCATTTGACTTTCCAAGAACGATCTCGATGCCGGAGTACTCAGGCTCTGACGCCACCGGAGCAACAGTGAGGCTGAGGTTTGCTTCCTTCTTCGGCTGCGATGGCGAAAGCAGGGAGGCAGGCCCGAAAAACTCGTAGGCAATCTTGCTTTTCTCCAAGCCGAGGGAGAGGAGCAGGTCATACATCGCCTGCATGAACGGCGGTGGTCCGCACATATAGACTTCGTAATCGTCCAGCGGCAGAAACGACTGCAAGGTCTCCCGCGTGATGAAACCGGCGGAATGGAACAGCCCGGCTTTAGCATCCTCGTCGGTCGGAAAACGATAACAGTAATGAATATGGACGTTGCTGCGCTGTTCAGCGAGCACCCGTACTTCTTCACGCAGCGCATGGGTAGCAGCCCCGTCGCAGGCATGGACGAACCAGACGGGCCGATCGCTTTCCGCAACCAAGACCTTCAACATGGATATCGTAGGTGTCAGCCCGACGCCACCGGACAAGAGAATAACCGGTCGCTGACTGGCCTTGTCGAGTTTGAAGGCACCACGCGGCCTGTCAATATGGATGACCGCACCCTCTTCTACGGCGTCATGGAGCCAGCACGAAACAAGACCATCGGCCATATCGGGCGCTAAAGCGGCCTCCCGTTTCACGGTAATACGATAGACTCCGATCTCATTTGGTCCTGACGAAACCGTGTAATTCCGGACAAGCGGTTCTTTGCCTTCGGGATGCGGTATCTGGATCGTCAGAAACTGGCCCGCCTCAAAAGTACACCAATCCGCAGGATCGACAGGCGTGAGGTAAAATGACGTGATCGTGGCACTCTCGCGCACCTTGCGCTTTACCTCGAACGGGCGAAAACGTGGATCCAGGCGGGTCGTCATGATTTGCTTGTCCTGATGATTGCAATATCCGGAAATCCGCAGATCGCCTCGAGAGCTCTCCCCGTGAGATCGCTCAAGGCTTGCGTCAACCTGCAGACGATCAAAGGGTTTCGCGGGAGGCAGAACTTCCTCAAAAACTCGCTGGCAATTTGGTCTTCACCAATTTGCAGCCCCAAGGCCCCACCTCAATTTATCCCTCTGACAAATCTCATTATTTGCGCGTCAACAAAGAGAGACAATCCCGCCACAGATGCGTTTTTGTTTAGAAAAGCTAAACTAAGGGGGTTTGAATTGGCGCGAGCAACTCTGGATTTGCGCCCTCGTTTTTCACTGGGATACGCCAAAACAGAACGTGATCTTCAGAACCAATCGTTAGATAGTTGCAGAGTGCTCCGGGAGCAGGATACAGGCCTAGCTGCACGCTACCAGAGCCCCACGGGGCTATACCGCCAGCAAGTTAAGCTACGGGGTTTTTGTGAAGATTGGTTGCGGGGGCAGGATTTGAACCTGCGGCCTTCAGGTTATGAGCCTGACGAGCTACCGGGCTGCTCCACCCCGCGTTACCAGCGTAAATCCCTATGGGATTTATCGCGACCAGCGTAAATCCGTATTGGATTTATCGCGACTGCATCACAGGGAAGCTGTGATGTATATTGCCGGAGCAAATTGCCGAAGGCGATTTGTCTCCTTTAAGGGACGCACGAGGCGTTTTCCTTATGTTTTCATGTTCCGTAATGCAAAAAGGCCGCTTTGAGCGGCCCTTTGTATCGGCTGGGCCGAAGAGTTTGCTTGAGAAGATATTTGTTGCGTTTTGCAGACCTGGCAGCGACCTACTCTCCCGCGTCTTGAGACGGAGTACCATTGGCGCTGGGGCGTTTCACGGCCGTGTTCGGAATGGGAACGGGTGCAGCCGCCCCGCGATAACCACCAGGTCGGCAAAACGCAACACAGTTCATGTTTTCACATGAGTGTTGTTTCGAGAAGCTGGGAAGCTTGCGCTTCATTTAATTTAACACGTCTTTCTGCGACCCTTCCCGTATGTTTGCCATACAGACCAGAGGTCGTCGCGCCTTCCGGTTTTTGCTTTCAAGCAAAATACCTGTGGCGCGGCCCGTCCGGAGCGCTATGCGCGTCAGGACAGAACAGATGATGCTCATCTTTGATGAGCATGAACAATGGGAACGAAGAAGTCGATCGAGCTATTAGTAACGGTAAGCTTCACATGTTGCCATGCTTCCACACCCGTCCTATCAACGTGGTCGTCTTCCACGGCTCTGATAGGGAACACTCGTTTTCAGGTTGGTTTCCCGCTTAGATGCCTTCAGCGGTTATCCATTCCGTATATAGCTACTCTGCTATGCCCTTGGCAGGACAACAGATCCACCAGAGATACGTCCATCCCGGTCCTCTCGTACTAGGGACAGATCCTGTCAATATTCCTACACCCACGGCAGATAGGGACCGAACTGTCTCACGACGTTCTGAACCCAACTCACGTACCGCTTTAAATGGCGAACAGCCATACCCTTGGGACCTGCTCCAGCCCCAGGATGCGATGAGTCGACATCGAGGTGCCAAACAACCCCGTCGATATGGACTCTTGGGGGTCATCAGCCTGTTATCCCCGGCGTACCTTTTATCCGTTGAGCGATGGCCCTTCCACACGGGACCACCGGATCACTATGACCGACTTTCGTCTCTGCTCGACTTGTCAGTCTCGCAGTCAGGCGGGCTTATGCCATTGCACTCGACGACCGATTTCCGACCGGTCTGAGCCCACCATCGCGCGCCTCCGTTACTCTTTCGGAGGCGACCGCCCCAGTCAAACTACCCACCATACACTGTCCCGGATCCGGATAACGGACCGCGGTTAGACATCCACGAAGATAAGGGTGGTATTTCAAGGATGGCTCCACAAGAACTGGCGTCCCTGCTTCAAAGCCTACCACCTATCCTACACATGCCTTGGCGAATGCCAGTGTAAAGCTATAGTAAAGGTGCACGGGGTCTTTCCGTCTGACCGCAGGAACCCCGCATCTTCACGGGGAATTCAATTTCACTGAGTCTATGTTGGAGACAGCGGGGAAGTCGTTACGCCATTCGTGCAGGTCGGAACTTACCCGACAAGGAATTTCGCTACCTTAGGACCGTTATAGTTACGGCCGCCGTTTACTGGGGCTTCAGTTCAGAGCTTGCACCCCTCCCTTTAACCTTCCAGCACCGGGCAGGCGTCAGACCCTATACGTCGTATTGCTACTTCGCAGAGCCCTGTGTTTTTGATAAACAGTCGCTACCCCCTGGTCTGTGCCACCCCATCATACTTGCGTAAAATGGGGTCACGCTTCTTCCGAAGTTACGCGTGCAATTTGCCGAGTTCCTTCAACATAGTTCTCTCAAGCGCCTTGGTATACTCTACCTGACCACCTGTGTCGGTTTCGGGTACGGTCTATACGGTGGAGCTATTTCCTGGAACCTCTTCGCCGCACATTCAATCCAGTAAGAATGTACAACACACGAGATCCGTCACTACCACCAGGCCCACGAATATTAACGTGGTTCCCATCGACTACGCGTGTCCGCCTCGTCTTAGGGGCCGGCTAACCCTGCTCAGATTAACTTTAAGCAGGAACCCTTGGTCTTTCGGCGAGGGAGTCTCTCACTCCCTTTATCGTTACTCATGTCAACATTCGCACTTCCGATATCTCCAGCAGCCCTCACGGGTCCGCCTTCACAGACTTACGGAACGCTCCGCTACCACGCAACAGTCACTACAACTGTCACATCCTCAGCTTCGGTGCATGGCTTTAGCCCCGTTACATTTTCGGCGCAAAGACCCTTATTTAGACCAGTGAGCTGTTACGCTTTCTTTAAATGATGGCTGCTTCTAAGCCAACATCCTGGTTGTTTTGGGATCCTCACATCCTTTCCCACTTAGCCATGACTTGGGGACCTTAGCTGGAGGTCAGGGTTGTTGCCCTTTTCACGACGGACGTTAGCACCCGCCGTGTGTCTGCCGACTAGTACTCCTCGGTATTCGGAGTTTGGTTAGGATCAGTAAGACGGTGAGTCCCCATAGCCCATCCAGTGCTCTACCCCCGAGGGTATTCGGTCGACGCTCTACCTAAATAGATTTCGCGGAGAACCAGCTATTTCCGAGTTTGATTGGCCTTTCACCCCTAGCCACAAGTCATCCCAATCTATTGCAACAGATACGGGTTCGGCCCTCCAGTTGGTGTTACCCAACCTTCAGCCTGCTCATGGCTAGATCACTCGGTTTCGGGTCTAATGCAACTAACTCAATCGCCCTATTCAGACTCGCTTTCGCTGCGCCTACACCTACCGGCTTAAGCTTGCTAGTTACACTAAGTCGTTGACCCATTATACAAAAGGTACGCCGTCACCCTTGCGGGCTCCGACTGTTTGTAGGCATCCGGTTTCAGGTTCTATTTCACTCCCCTCGTCGGGGTGCTTTTCACCTTTCCCTCACGGTACTTGTTCGCTATCGGTCATGCACGAGTACTTAGGCTTGGAGAGTGGTCTCCCCATGTTCAGACAGGATTTCACGTGCCCCGCCCTACTCAAGGACAATGACTGTTCTACGCGTAAGGGGCTATCACCCTCTATGGCCGACTTTTCCAAATCGTTCCGCTTTATTCATCATTGCCACTGGCCTGGTCCGCGTTCGCTCGCCACTACTTACGGAGTCTCGGTTGATGTCCTTTCCTGCAGGTACTTAGATGTTTCAGTTCCCTGCGTTCGCTTCTTACCCCTATGTATTCGAAAGTAAGATACCTTATCACAATGCTTGGAAACCCAGGCCGTTCATAAAACAGACTGGATTTTCCAAGCATTTAAGGTGGGTTGCCCCATTCGGAGATCCATGGATCAAAGCTTATTCGCAGCTCCCCACGGCTTTTCGCAGCGTATCACGTCCTTCTTCGCCTGTGCATGCCAAGGCATCCACCAAATGCCCTTAATTCACTTCTTCGTTCTCATTGTCTATGCTCATCCATAGCCGTTCCAAAGGAACGGCAATCCGGTTACCTTTTACAACCAGATCATCTCCTGATGACATCGACGTGTTCGATACAATCCTCTTTGAAGGCACGCCGGTGCACTTCGAGGTCGTATCATTAAGACCAGCTTCTCGAGATATCATCCGGTGATGCGCGGTCAGGCAACATCAATCCAGCATTCCCATCAGAGGAGCAAAAGCTCCAACAACAAAAATGCCTCGGACAAGCGATCCTTCCTACCT